>VHDL01000007.1 GCA_016871415.1 Verrucomicrobiota bacterium | reverse complement strand
ATTTCTGGATGACGACCGGCACAAGCTTTTCGGGAAACTGCCGCGGGCCGTAATTATTGGAACAGTTGGTGACGATGACGGGCAGGCCGTACGTGTCATGCCAGGCGCGGGCGAGATGGTCGCTGGCGGCCTTGCTGGCGCTGTAAGGAGAATGCGGATCGTAAGGGGTGCTCTCGTCGAAGGGCCGGGCCTCCGGCCCGAGTGAGCCGAACACTTCGTCGGTCGAGACATGGACGAAGCGGAACGCACGGCGGGCGGAATCGGACAGACCGCGCCAATGCCCCAGAGCGGCCTGCAGGAGCTGATAGGTGCCGGTGACGTTGGTCTCGATGAACGCGCCAGGCGCGTCGATGGAGCGGTCGACGTGAGATTCGGCGGCGAGATGCAGCACGCCGCCGGGCTGATGCTCGGCGAAGATGCGTCGCAGGGCCGCAGCATCGCAGATGTCGGCCTGCACGAAGGTGAACCCGGGGTGAGCGGCCACCTCGGCCAGGGAGGCGAGGTTTCCCGCATAGGTCAGCTTGTCGACGACGACCACGCGCAGGCCGTCCTGTAGCGCATGACGCACGAGGGAGGAGCCGATGAAACCGGCGCCGCCGGTGATGATCACGGAGTCGGACATGGATCAGGAGGCCTGCGCGGGGAAGACCCAGCGGTGGGCGAAGAGGAAATTGGCGACGGGCTGCACGGGGGCCTGAATCAGGAATGAAAGGTCCGGGCCGAGCCGCAGGACGTCATGAGCGAGCAGGAACACGAGGTAGGCGAGCAGGAAGCCGATCGCGCGGGCCGGAAGGTAACGGAGGAAGTCGGCGCCCCAGGAGCGGTCGGAGCCAAAGGTCCAAACGCGGTGCAGGCCGAAGGAGAAGACGAAGGCGGCGGCGAAGGCGGCGGGCCTGGCGTAGGTGGGATCCAGACCGGCCAGAAGCAGGGCTCGGAAGGCGGCGTAGTCGACGCCGGTGATGAGCAGCCCGGCGAGGGTGAAGCGCAGGAGCCGACGATGGAGCTCAGGAGACATGGCGGGCATCGGGTTGCGCAGGCAGGCGTTCCAGCACCGGTCGACCGGTCAATCCGAGACGGAGACGGAAGAGGTCCATGAACATCCTTCCGCCCGTGCTGAAAATACGCACTCCGGAGCCACTGCGATCGCTCCAAGCTATGGGCTCTTGATGGAATTTAGCCCCGAGTGCTCGAGCTCTCACCAGAAGTTCCACATCGAAGGCCATGCCACTGAGCCGCATGCGGGGAAGAATCGCGGCGATGAGATGACGACAAAACACCTTGGCTCCGCATTGGGTGTCGGCAAAGGGCAACCAAAAGAGAAACCTGACCCAGAGGTTGAAGATGAAGCTGGGGATTCTCCGGCCAAGCGGGCGGGAGGACATGTCTCGCACGGCGATGGCGGCGTTGAAGCCCTGCGCACGTTCCAAGAGCCGGAAAAGATCAGCGGGAGGGGTGGCGCCGTCAGCATCGACGAATGCCAGCCAAGGCTCGTCCGACGGCTCCCTGAATCCCGCAAGCACGGCGCCACCCTTCCCTATCGGGTCATCGTATCGGACCCAATTCAGGTTCCGATGCCGCCGGGTGAGGGTTTCGACGACATCCTGGGTGCGGTCGGTGCATCCGTTGAGGACGACGAGGAACTTGGCGCCCATTTGAGGTCGAAGGGCCGCCTCGACGAGATAGGCCTCCAATGCAGGTCCGATGCGCGCCGCCTCATTCTTGGCCGGCACGACGACCAGCACGCCGCAGCGGGTGTCAGCGGGAGAGGGCACGGCGGATGATTGAGATGACGCGGTCGCGGTCCTCACGGCTCATGGCCGCGCCGGAAGGCAGGCAGAGGCCGCACTCGAAGAGTCGGTCGCTGACGCCCCGGCCATGATGCTCGGCGGCGGCGAAGACGGGCTGGAGATGCAGGGGCTTCCAGATGGGGCGGGACTCGATGTCCTCCGCCTCAAGGGCGAGACGCAGGTCTTCGCGGGTGACGCCCGCCGCTTCGGGGTCGACGGTGAGGCAGGTAAGCCAACGGGTCGACTGACCCCAGGCGGCCTCGGGCTGCATGACGAGGCCGGGCAGGTCCGAAAGGGCCCGCGCATATTCCCTGAAATGCCCGCGGCGGCAGGTGACCTTGGCGGAAAGGCGGGCCAGCTGACCGAGTCCGATGGCGGCGCTGACGTTGCTGAGGCGATAATTGTAGCCGAGGACGGAATGCTGGTAGTGGGGCGCGGGATCGCGCGCCTGGCTGGCGAGGAAACGCGCCTGCCGTGCGAGTTCCGCGTCCTCGGTGACGAGCATGCCGCCACCGGAGGTGGTGATAATCTTGTTGCCGTTGAAGGAGTGGATGCCGGCCAGGCCGAAGGACCCAGGACAACGGTCACCATAGGTGGCGCCGAGGGCCTCGGCGGCATCCTCGATCAGCTTCACGCCATGCTTCTCGCAGCAACGGAGGATCGGGGTGATGTCGGCGGACTGGCCGTAGAGGTGCACGAGTACGAGAGCCTTGGGCGTCCTACCCGCGGCGGCCTTGCGCTCGATGACTTCGCAGGCGAGGGCGGGATCCATGTTCCAGCTCAGCTCCTCGGAGTCGATGAAGACGGGCCGGGCGCCGAGATAGGCGATCGGGGCGGCGGAAGCGACGAAGGTGAGGGAGGAACAAAGGACCTCGTCGCCGGCGCCGACTCCGGCCAGACGCAGGGCGAGATGCAGCGCGGCGGTGCCGGACGAGACGGCGACAGCGTGACGCGAGCCGACCGCGGTGGCGAACTCCTGCTCGAACTGGTCGAGCTTGGGGCCGACGGGTGCGATCCAATTGGACTGGAGCGCATCGAGCACGTGCTCGACCTCGGCCTGACCGACGTCAGGAGGAGATAGGTAGAGGCGGGGCATTTTGATTGGTTGGTCGGTTAATGAGTTGATCGGTTGGCCAGTTGACCGGAGGACTGGCTAAAGACCGTGCAAAAGTGGTGCGACGGAGTCGCAGGAGACAGGCCGGCACGAGGGCAAGAAAGGTAGGGCTGACCGCCTCGGTCAGCCGCGGTTGAGCGAGGGCGCTCAACCCTACCTGAGGCAGAGGCCGGAGGCAGGGACGTGATGGCAATCACGTCCCTACCTCTCACTTCCAACCCTGGTCCTCGAAAACACCGAGGGAGGAGAGGGACTGGAGGAGGCGGGCGAAATCAGGATCGGCCATGGCGTCCGCCAGGGCCGGGGTGAAGCTGATGCGGACGAACATCTGCTCGCTCTTCTGGTTGAGGCCGTAGTCGCGGATGTCCTTGAGGAGAAGGGGGAGCCGCTCGAGGCGGCCGATGAGTCCGTCGCGCCATCCGGACTCCTGCTCCTCATAGCGGTTGGGCAAGCCATTCACGAGATGCCAGAAGACGACGTTCTGACGACCGCCGCCCGGCACGAGATACTGTCCATATTCATAGGGACGCAGGACGCGTCCGGCCAGAAGGCCGGGGACGGCGTGACGGCGTTCGGTGCGCACGCATCCGGCGTTCACCCAGCAGGAGTCGGGATTGTGAGAGCCGGCGTCGACGACGGAGACTTTGCCGGGCTCCCAGTAGGCGACGTAGACGAGCACGCGCCGTCCGTCCTTTTCATAAAACGCCTGCTCGGCCTGGCTGAAGTTCAGGATGCCGAGGACGTTCGCGGCGCCGGCCGAGGTGCCGGCAATAGGCACGTCGCGACGCACCCAGCCCGCGGCCTCACGAGGCAGAGCGTCGGTCAGACGGTCGGTGAAGCGCCTGGGGACGTCGGCGAGAGAGACGGCGACGACCAAGGCCAGCAGGCCGAGCATCAGGACGAGCCCGAAGATGAGCAGGGCCTTGCGCACGTTCAGAGGACGCGGGCGGGATTGCCGACCACGGTGACGGACGCGGGCACGTCCGCGATGACGACGGCGCCGGCCCCGATGGTCACGCCGTCACCGACGACGCGACGCGGAATCACGGTCGACTTGCTGCCCATTAACACGCGGTCGCCGAGCCGCACATGGCCGGTGACGTCGCACTGCGCGCTGAGGGTGCTCCAGGCGCCGATGCGCGCGTCGTGCCCGACGGTGGAATTCAGGTTCACCATCGCGAACTCGCCGAGAACGATGTCGGCCGAAAGGACGGCGCCGGGGCACAGGACGACGCCGCGGCCCAGCGCGACGCGCTCACCCAAGATGACGGCGGGATGGACGAAGGCGAGGAACTCGGCTCCCCGCGCGAGGAGGGGGCGGACCAGGCGTTCCTTGACGGCCGGCAACCCGAGGCCGCACACGAAGACTTCATCGGTCGCGGGAAGATGCGAGGACAACGGACGGACGGGCGCGAAGGAGCCGAAGGGCACCAGGGCCTCGGGGTTGTCATCGAGGAAGGCCTCGAAGGCCCAGGCGCGGCCGTGATCCGGATGCTGGCGGCACCAGGCGTGCATTTCGCGGCCGAAGCCGCCGGCCCCGACGATGAGGAGTTTCTTCATGGCTGAGAGGAAGGCAGCAAGGCGAGGAGGTCACGCACGGTGGCGCAGGCGCGCACCTGGGCGCCGGTGACGGTCACGCCGTAGTCGTGTTCGAAATGGGTGACGACCAGCAGCACGGCGAGGGAGTCCCAGTTGGGCCGGGCCGCAAGACGGTCATCGGGCGAGGCGTCGGTCAGGACGTCGACGGCCTTGCGCAGAGCGGAGAGTCGGGCGGCTTCGTTCATCGGCGCAGAGGCAGCATGGGCAGGCACACGCAGGGGCCGATCGGGCCGGCGGCGGCGGCCCAGGAAAGTCCCACCCCATAGCCGCAGGCCAGCAGGCGAAGCGAAGCGGTTGAAAGGGCGGCGCCGTAGGCGTGGGCGAGCACGGCGGGGACGGAAGCGGAACTGAGGTTTCCGAAACGCTCGGTGAGGTCCATGGGCACGCTCGCGGGATCGAGGCCGCACGCCTTGGCGAGGACGGAAAGGACGAATCGGTTCGCCTGATGGAAGGCGCAGGCCTCCGGAGCCTTCCAGCCGGCGGCGGTCAGGGCGGCCTTCACCGCGCCGGGCACTTCGCGAAGGGTGAAGCTCATGACGGCGGCGCCGTCCATGCGCAGGTTCTCCTCGCAACGCCCATGGCCCTCGGCGTCGCGTTTGACAACCTTGGTCGATTCGGAGGCGGGCGAACGGGCCCCTCCCGCGGGCACGGCGATGACGTCGGCGGCCGAGCCGTCCGTCCCGAAGATGAAATGCCAGGGGGCGTCGACGCCGGTACGCTCGACGAGGGCCGCGGAACCAGCGTCGCCGAAGATGGGGTCGACGGAACGGTCCGCAGGATGGGTGAGGCGGCTGAGGGTGTCGCCGGCGCAGAGAAGGACGCGGGCGGCGCCGCCATGCGCGCAAAGGAGGGCCGCCTGATGGAGGCCGTAGACCCAGCCGGAGCATCCGTGGGAAAGGTCGAAGGCCATCGCGGCCTTGGACAGGCCGAGGCGGCCGTGCAGGAGGGAGGCGTCATTGGGCTGCGGATGGTCCGGGGTCTGGGTGACGAAGACGACGGCGTCGATAGACGAAGGATCGACGTCCAGGGCGGAAAGAAGGCGTCGCGCGGCGTCCTCGCAGAGATCCAAGGCGGTGACGCCGGCGGGGGCCACGAGACGCT
The DNA here is from genome assembly GCA_016871415.1 of Verrucomicrobiota bacterium. Classification (GTDB taxonomy): domain Bacteria; phylum Verrucomicrobiota; class Verrucomicrobiia; order Opitutales; family UBA953; genus UBA953. Next base: position 132,345 of record VHDL01000007.1, on the reverse strand, counting down.
TGCGCAGTCCGACGGCGGCGGAGACGCGTTCCAGCTGGGCGCGATCGATCCCGGCGGCAAGTCCGTCGGCGATGAAGTCGCGCTCGACGGAGCCGGTGGTCACGGCCACGCCGGCGATGCGGAAATGGGAGAGAGCGGAATGCACGAATAAATTATCTTAGTGCTGTTCGCAGGATGGGCTTAAGCTTAAGAATTAGGGGACAAGTCGGGCCTTCCCGTCATTGCGACCTGATCTCCCGGGGCATCGAGAACCTTGGGAGCAAAGCCGGGGACGGAGTGCAGGAACCAGACGAAAACCATCGGTAAATTGTGGCAAATCGTGAAAACTACCAATGACGTCATCCCGTCCCTGTAAAGCTGCAGAAAGGAAATTGAGAAAACGCAGTAGAGGTATCGCTCGAAGCGGGGGAAGGGTCCGGCGGTCGCCCGCATGCACCACGAAGTGAGCCAAAGACCCAAGAGGAAAGGCACGATGATGACTCCGGCATGTCGGAAATTGAGATAGCTCTCGCCAATGTAGGTGATGACCCGGCCCTCCTGCTGATAAGGCCGGACCGTGGTGGAAATGTCTGCCAAGTGATCGGCGAGGCCGGGCTTGCCCGGCCAGAGCGTACGGGGAACCGGGAGGGTGATGATGGCGACGTAAGTGCCGCCCTTGAACTTCTTCCCCGTATCATCGACCAAGGACAGCGCGCCCGAAAACTGATCCAGGAACGCTTCATTTTTGGACAGCTCTTCAAAGCCGTCCTTTCCTGAAAATGAAGCCGCGATCAGCCTCGCGGCCTCCTGGTTGTCCCCGTTCTGAACAGCTCGACCGACATATTTCAGGACGGGGAAGACGGTGAACAGCAGGAAAAGGGGGACAAGAAAAACCACTCCGGGCCAGCGGCGCCCAGATCGCTGAAGGTATAAGAAAGTGAAAAAAAGCACGGGCAAGATGAGCATGAACCTATGGTAGCCCTGGGTGCCGGCCATCAGCAGATAGGCTGCAATCGGGACGAGGAGAATCGTCCTGAAGCCGTGGACGAATACCAGCATGCTCAGGCAACCGATGGGCCACATCGTCATCACTTGGAAATAGTTCGTCCGTGTGAAGAAGTTGTCAGCGAAGTTGCCTCCTTGGAATGAAATCAAGGCGTAGGCCCCGAGAGGCAGGCAGAAAATGCAGACGCCTGTGACAATGGTGGCGCTTATGGGCCGCCGCAACACGGGGACAGGGATTGCTGAGTGAAAACGATTGTAGGCCAGCCAGCAGCCGAGGCAGAAAATCACGAGGCTGGCGTCGGCCATGATCATGCCCCTCGCTATTTCGTCGAGCGTGATGGAATCGCGCCCGACCTGATTGGCATACATCGGCAGAGACAAGCCCAGGGCTAGCTCCCAAATGCGCCAGGTCACGGTGTAGCCGTGGAATACCAGATACATCGTAATGGGGTGCCAGAAGGCGCCGCGCTTCACAACGAGCAGTCCCGCCAAGATGAACAGCACCGTGTCAATCAGGGCGTATGGAAGGAGTGAATCCAAGCGAAGGGGATGGGTTGATTGGTGGATCCGTTGAACGGTCGGCTAGCTGGCAAGAGTGACGCAACAGGTAGGGACGTGATTGCCATCACGTCCGTTCGCTGGGCGACCTTTGGATTGGAGAGACTTGGCTGAGATCTGAAGACTTCGCGACTGCGGTCTCAAACGGATGCGACGGTAGTCGCATCCCTACCTCACCTTCTTCAGTCGTTCGCCGCTGACGGCGGGGACGAAGGTGACGCGGGTGGGGACTTTGTGCCGGGCGAGACGGGCGCGACAGGCGTTGCGCACGGCGGCGCGCAGGGCCTCCTGGTCGGCCGAGGACGCGGCGACGACGTCCGCCACGACGGTCTGGCCGGTGAGGGCGTGCGGCTCGCCCCGGACACGGCAGTCGCGGACGCCCTTCACGGCGAGGACGACGGACTCGACCTCGGCGGGCATGAGCTTCTCGCCGCCGACGTTGATGAGCTCGCCCATGCGGCCGAGGACGCGCAAGGTGCCCTCGGGCCCGAGTTCGACGCGGTCGCCGGTCCGGAACCAGCCGTCGGGCGTGAAGCGGGAATTGTCCGCGTCAAGGTAGCCGTCGATCTGGGTGCGGCTGCGCAGCCACAGTTCGTCGTCGACGACCTTCCACTCCAAAGCAGGGTCGTCGAAGCGGATGAAGGTGGAGTCCTGCGAGGGGCTCTCGGCCCGGGTGATGCCGGTCTCGCTGGTACCGAAGGTCTGGATGAAGCGCGCCCGCGGAAAAGCGGCGCGCAGGCGCGCAAGCAGGCTCTCCGGCATCGGCTCGGTGCCGTAGGTGATTACGCGCAGGGAGGACAGGTCACGGGTCTCGGCCTCGCCGGAGACCAGCAGGAGATTCAGGAAGGTGGGCGAGGCGGGCAGGACGGCGACCCGATGCAGGGCGATGGCGGCGGCGACGTCGGACGGCGTGAGGGACGCGGAGACGACGAGGGGGGAGCCGGAAGCGAGGCAGCCAAAGAGCGTGTTGAGCCCGCCGATGTGGTCGAAGCCCAGGAGGGCGAGCACGGGCAGGCGCGAGGCGTGCCTGCCCTCATAGGAAGCCAGCAGTCGGCGGAAGTCCTGCACCATGGCCTTGGGACGGCCGCTGGTACCGCTCGTGAAGAGCACAAGTCCGGCGGATCCGCGCTCTTTGAGGCGGAGGAAGAGCGGGTGCGCCGAGGCCTCGTCGATGCGCGGAAGTAGGCTCCAGCTGAGGCCGTCGGCCGTCACCACCCACTGGGCGTTCACCTGCGCGAGACGCGCGGGATGCTCGGCCGGATTGCCCGAAAGGGGCACGGCGAAATGACCGGTTGCTTCTAGGGCGAGGAGCCAGGCGGCCGCCGCGGGACCATGGCCGCCGACGACCGCGACCGCGGCGGGTCCTGGCAGCCGTAGGTCCGCGAGCGCGCGGCCGGCCTCTTCCACAAGTCCGGCGAGACGACCATAGGTGCACGCGCCCCAGACGCCGATCAAGGCGGGCTTGTCGGAGTAGGCGGCGAAGCGGGAGAGGATGGACATCGGGCTCAGAAGAGGCGAACTAGCTGGCCAGTGGACAAGTTGACCCGTGGACAAGGGAGGCAGGGCAAAGGTGAGATTAGGGGCAGGGACAGGGGCAGGGGCAGGGGCAGGTAGGGCTGACCGCCTCGGTTAGCCGCGGTTGAGCGAGGGCGCCAACCCTACCCGAAACAATCACTTCATCGACACCCCTTGCTCTGGTTTCACTTTTGCACCTTTGCACAGACCGCAGGTCGGTTTGCACTTTTGCAATTCATGCGACCTGCCCGAGATACTCGACGTGGCCGGATGCGGCGGATCGTGCATGGGCGAGAAGGAAATCGGCTGCGGCTTCGGGCGACGGCGAAGCGGAGAGGCCGATGCGAGCGTTGATACGGTCCAGCTGCGCGCGAGGAACGCCGCGGGTGAGGGCGGTGTCGACAGGGCCGAATCCGACGGCACTCACGATGACGCCGGAGGAGGCGAGCTCGCGCGCGGCGACACGAGTGAGGGCATCGACTGCGGCCTTGCTCGCCACGTAGGCGGCCTCGCCTTCGAGCGAGAGCGGCACGGCCACGGTGGTGACGTTAACGATGCGGCCCGCGCGCTGGCGCACCATGGCCTTGCCGAAGGCCTGCAGGCAATGGAAGGAGCCGAGGTAGTTCACGCGCATGAGACGCTCGGCCACGGCGACCGGGGTGAGGAGCAGCGCGTTCATGGAGGCGGCGCCGGCGTTGTTGACGAGGAGGTCGACGCGTCCGGCGGCGGTGATGGCGGACGCGGCGGCCTGCACGGCGGCCGGATCGGTGACGTCGACGACATGCGGGGTGAAGCCGGGGGCGGCCGGCTGCTCTCCGCGGGCGAGACCATGGACGGTCCAGCCGTCAGCAAGGAGGCGGCGGACGACGGCGAGGCCGAGGCCTCGGGAGGATCCGGTGACGACGGCGACGGGCATTTCAGGGTCGGGCGGCGCGCACGAGTTCGGCCAGGTGCGCGGCGAGGAGGTCGGCGCGGCGGAAGGGCGAGGTGAGACGGCTCATGGCCTTCTCATCGGCGAGGTTCACGGTGACGCCGACGGCGACGCGCACGTCCTCCTCGAGGTCGGCGATGAGGGTCACGAGGCCGATGCTGTCGAGGGAGGCGTTCTCGCCGAAGAGCCGGGTGGTGGCGTCGGCCGTCTCGAGTTCGGGACGGCCGAGCTCACGGCCGAGGGCGGCGAGACGGCGGAGGACGAGACGGAGGGCTTCTTCCTGGGTCATGGGGAGAGGTCAGCGGGCGGCGCGCTCAAGGACGACACAGAAGGTCTCGGCGAGGTCGTCGCGGGCGAAACGTTCCTCGGCGAGGCGGCGGGCGGCGGCGCCCATCGCGGCGCAGGTCGCGGGATCGGAAGCGAGACGCTGCAGGGCGTCGGCGAAGGCCGCGGAATCGCCGGGCGGGACGACGACGCCGCAGCGGCGGCCATCGATCAGGTCGGCGACCCAGCCGGGATAATTGTTCAGGACGGGCACGCCGGCGGAAAGGTAGTCGAAGAACTTGTTGGGCGAGGTGCCGTGACGGAACTCGGGGACGTCACGGAGCACCATGAGGCCGCAGCCGAAGGAAGCGGTGACGTCGCCGAGGGCGACCTTGGACACGGGCGGCAGGAACAGGCAGTTGTCCAGGCCCTCGGCACGCGCGACGGCGGCGAGGCGGCCCTTCTCCCGTCCGTCGCCGAGGAAGACGAGCTTCACGCGCCGGTCGCCGCGTCGCTTCAGCTCGCGCGCGGCGGCGAGCACGGCGTTGAGGCCGTTGGCCGGACCATGGGAGCCGGTGAAGCCGGCGACGAAATCATCCGGGCCGACGCCGGGCAGGCGACAGGGTCCGCGACGCGCTGGGCTGAAGGTCTCGAGGTCGCAGCCGTTGGGTATGAGCTCCACCGGGAGTCCTTGGCTGGAGCGCTCCCGGACGGCGTCAACGATGCCGGGCGCAAGGCCGATCACGGCGTCAGCCGAACGGTAGGCGAGGCGCTCGAGCAGGGTCATCAGGCCGAGCACGAAAGGGTTGCGTACGCCGAGCGCCCGGGGGAGGTCCGGCCAGAGGTCGCGGACCTCGAATACGAACGGGATGCCGCGAAACCACTTGGCGGCGAGCCCAGGGATGGCCGCGGAGACTGGAGTCGAGGTCGCGAAGACCAGGTCGACGTCCTCGGTGAGCGCGATGCGCGCGGAACGTAGGGCGAACCGCGTGAAGACGAAGGCGCGACGCAGGAGGGAGTCGCGGTTGGAATAGGGCAGCGGCAGCGAGATAACGTCGATGCCGTCGACCGTGCCGCGCGCCCACCCGCGTGCGGCGTCCTGCGGCAGATCGAGCCCGGAAAACGCGTGCGCGCCGCAGACCACCGTCACCCGATGCCCGCGCCGCACCAGCGCCCGCGCGAACTCATACGACCGCGTACCCGAGGAACCCGCCGGCGTCGTGAAATGCTGATGGAAGTAGAGGAGACGCACTGATGCGAAGCGTTGAGGACTGAAGGCCGTGCAAAGGTGAGATTAGTGGCAGGGACAGGGGCAGGGAAAACATCCCGAATTGCGCATCCCGGATTTAGGCGAGTGGTTCCTGGTTCAGTTCGCTCAGATTCAGATACTGAAGTTGCATGCCTGCCCCTGCCCCTGTCCCTGTCCCTGGAAATACTTTTGCACTTATCCTACGCTTACAGCGCCTCCTCCATCACCGCCGCAATCCTCGCCGCGGCGGCGCCGTCGCCGAAGGGGTTGGGGAGGCGGGAACGACGCGCGAGCTCGGCGGGGTCGTCGATTAGGCGGCCGGATTCCGCGACGATGCGCGTGGAATCGGTACCGACGAGGACGCTGGTGCCGGCGCGCATGCCTTCGGGACGTTCGGTGACCTCGCGCAGGACGAGGACGGGCTTGCCGAGCGAAGGGGCCTCCTCCTGCACGCCGCCGGAATCCGTGAGGACGAAGGCGCACCGGTCCATCAGCCAGATGAAGTCCAGATACTCCGCGGGCGGGATGAGCGCGATGCGTGGATGGCCGCCGAGCAGACGGCGCACGGGCTCCTGAACGGCGGGGTTGAGGTGAACGGGATAGAGGAGCCCGAGCTCAGGACGCGCCTCAAGCAGGGCGAGCAGACCGCGACAGATGCGCTCGAAGCCTTCTCCGAAGGACTCGCGGCGATGCCCCGTGACAAGGGCCCACGGGGCGCCGTCACAGAGGAGGTGGCGGCCGGCGAAAGCGGCGGGCACGCCGGCGCGCGCGACCAGCGCTTCCGGCGTGATCGCGCGCGCGCGCGGCAGGGAAGCGAGCAGGGCGTCGACGACGGTGTTGCCGGTGACATGCACGCGATCCGCCGGGATGCCTTCGCGATGCAGGTTCGCGGCCGCGTCCGCGGTGGGGCAGAAATGCCAGCGGGCCAGGACGGACGTCACGCGGCGGTTCATCTCCTCGGGCCAGGGCGAGGCGAAGTCGCCGGTACGGAGGCCAGCTTCGACATGGCCGAGGGGGACGCGGCGATGCGCGCAGGCGACGGCAGCGCCGAGCACGGAGGTGGTGTCTCCCTGGACGAGCACGGCGTCGGGCCGGGCTTCGTCGAGCCAGGCGCCGACGCCGGTGGTCACGCGGGCGGCGAGTTCCGCAAGGGACTGGCCGGGACGCATCAGGCCGAGGTCGACGCCGGCGGTCAGGCTGAAGGCGCCGAGGGCCTGGGCGAGCATCTCGCGATGCTGACCGGTGGAGACGAGCAGGGGCCGGAGACGCTTCGACGCGGCGAGCGCCGCATGGACGGGCGCCAGCTTCACCGCTTCGGGACGGGTGCCGAGAATGAGCGCGACGATCCTCATCGGGCGGGAGGCAGGGGATGGCGCACGCCGTCGATGAGCGCCGCGTCCTCGAGGAGCTCGACGTCGCAGCCGACGGCGGTGACGAAGACCGCGTCCCGGCCGCGGACGGTCAACCGACGCACCCAGGAACGGGTGAAGCTGCCATAGCGGTCGGACCTCCACCCTTCCCCGTCGCCTTCCGAACCGGTCACCCAACTCTCCTGCGAAGGCAGCGAACAGACGAGGCGGAGCCTGGACAGCCCTTTGCGGCTCCGTCCCTGCCAGCGCAGGGCGATCTCGGCATCACGCGGGCCACGCACGCGGTCGATCACCACGAAGCCCTGCGGAAGGCGCACCAGACGACGCTCGCAACGGAAGCCGGAGGGGTCGCTCCACCACGCGGCGACGGCACCGTCGGCGTCGCTCCGCACGCACGGCGTCCAGGGCAGCCAGAGGAAGCGGCCGACGCGACGCATCGGATCCGCGCCGTCGACCGTGAGCGAGGAGTGATGACGGGCGTGCGCAAGCGCGCCATGAGGATGGCCGGCGCAATAGGATCCGCTGCCGACGTCATCGGTGATCCATTCGCCGTCCGAACGGATTGATACGTGCAACTGGTCGGCCTGCGAGGGACGGTGGCCGAAGCGCGTGGGAGCGCGGAAGGAGGCGGCTCCGCGGGCGTTGCGCAGGACGGTGACGCCGGACACGGGGAAGTCGGCCTCGAACGGGACGAGCGACGGCGCGCGGGGCGGGCACGGACCGGCGAGCAGGAGTGCGTCCTCATCCCACGGACCGGCGGGCAGACGTTCGCCCGCAAAGAGCGCGAGGGCCGTGCCGACCGCGGGACGGAAGTCCTCGTAGCGGCAGCCGGAGAGCGGCAGGAGCTCCGCGCCATCGTCGGCGCCGTAACGGTGCGCCGTGCCGTCCGGCTCCATGAGCGCCCGCAGGAACCGCGTGGCGGCGAGCGCGCGGCGACGGACCGGCGGCGGTAGGGTGCGTCCGGCGGCGCGCTCCATCACCTCGGCCCAGCTGAGGAGGCGGAGTAGCAGGCGGTGGTAGTTGGAGGAATGCTGGCTGAAGCCGCCGTCCGGCGCGACGAGCGATAGGGTCTCACGGCAAAGGGTCTCCAGTCCGAGGCGTCGCCAGCGGGCGGCTTCACGCAGGCCGGGCCAGAGGGTTCCCGCGGTGAGCAGGCCCACGGCGCCGGAGAGGCCGTGGTTATTGTACTGCGAAAGCACGTAGTCGAAGTCCGCGAGGATCCGCCGCGCGGTGACGTCGGCGAGGCGGGCCGCCAGGCGGAGGCGCGGGGGCGTCGAGGCGGGCGAGTCGCGGAAGGCCTGCGTGGCGAAAGCGACCGCGATGAGACGCAACGAGGCCTCCTGCGCGCACATCCACTGCCGGCCGACGTTCGGGGGATTGGCCTTAGCCCAGTCCTCGAGCAGCCGCCAGAAGAGCTCGGCATGCCGCTCATCGCCATCCAGCAGGCGGGCCCGGACCAACGTGGCGGACCAGGTGAAGCGCGAGACTTCCCATGCGGCCTTCACGTCATGCGCTCCGGCGTCGCCGAGCCGCGACGCGTGGCGCGTCGAGGCGTGGTCGGCGCCGTCGAGCACGTCCTGCGACCAGCGGGGCGGCGAGCCGAGGTCGACGAGTCGGTCGGAGAAGACCCGGAACCGGCCGTGCGCCAGGGCGGAGGCTTCCGCGGCGAGAGGATGGCCCGCCTCGACAGACCACGCCTCAAGCAACGGTGCGAGGGCTTCACGTCGCTGCAGGCATACGGGCAGGCGGGGCGATGCGGCGAGCCACTCGCACACGAAGGCGTTGCCTTCGGCACCGGAAGGACCCCAGGCCGGCCACGGGCGGGCGGGCATGCGCAGCGCGAGAAGACCCGATCGGCGGGCGAAGGCGTGCCACCCCCGACGGACAAGCCACGAGGGACCGAGATGGCGGAGCAGGTCGACCAGCACGGCGGACTTCAGGAGCGGACCATCCCGCGCGTATCCGTGAACGGCCGGCCGCGGAGGTCAGAGAGACGCAGGCCGGCGAACGCACGGTGGTCGACGAGGAGCGCGAACGCGTCGGCCCGGGCGAGCGCGTCCTCGAGCTTGACGAGCTCGGCGCGCCCGCGGAGGACTTCGGGCAGTTCGCGCGCATGCGGCTCCACGGCGAGCACGCGGCAGCCGGCGTCAGCGAGACGCGCGGCCACGATCACGGCGGGAGACTCGCGGAGGTCGTCGACGTCCGGCTTGAAGGCGAGGCCGAGGCAGGCGACCGTCGCGCCGGGGGCGAGCCCCTCGAGCACGCGCGAAGCCACCGCGGCGGGGCGGCCGTCGTTGACCGCGCGGGCGGCGCGGATCAGCGGGGTGCGGTCCGGCGCCGCGTCGACGATGAACCACGGGTCGACCGCGACGCAGTGGCCGCCGACGCCGGGACCGGGCCGCAGGATGTTCACACGCGGATGGCGGTTGGCCAGGGCGATGAGCTCCCAGACGTCGACGCCCACCCGCTCGCAGACCGCCGCGAGCTCGTTGGCGTAGGCGATGTTGACGTCGCGGTAGGCGTTCTCGGCGAGCTTGGCCAGCTCGGCCGTGCGGGCGTCGGTCAGGAAGATGCGGGCGGTGCAGAAGCCGGCGTAGAGGTCGCGGGCGCGCGCCGACGCCTCCGGGGTGAGCCCGCCGCAGATGCGGTCGTTCGTCACCAGCTCGCGGAGCACCTGGCCGGGCAGCACGCGCTCCGGACAATGGGCGTAGAGCAGTCCGGAGACGCGGCGGCCGGCGGCGGCCAGGCCTTCCTCGACCCAGGCGCGCACCTTCTCCGTGGTGCCGACGGGGGAGGTGGACTCCAGGATGACGAGGTTGCCGTCGGCGACGACGGAAGCGAGCGAACGCGCCGCCGCCTCGACGAAGGAGAGGTCGGGGGTGCGGGACCCGCCGGGTCCATCGCGGAACGGCGTCGGCACGGCGATGATGAAGACCTCCGCCGGGGCGGGCGTCGGGGCGACGCGGAGATTGCCGGAGCCCACTGCCGCACGCACAAGCACGTCGAGGTCGGGCTCGGCGACGTGGGCGCGGCCCGAGCCGACCACGGCGAGGACCTGCGGCGAGACGTCGACGCCGAGCACGGAGCAGCCGCGCGTGGCGAGGACGGAGGCGGTGGGCAGGCCGATATACCCGAGGCCCAGGACGCAGACGTTGCGCATGAAGATGGAAAGGTCGGTTCAGCCCTGCATCGCCACCGCGAGACGCGAGACTTCGCGGAGCTCTTCGGCGGGAATCGGGGCGGGGCCTCCGGTGCGGACGGCGCGGAGGAAGGCGGCGACGGCCGCGGCATGGCCCTTGTCGGCCCGCGTCCAGGGCATGGCCCGGACGCCACGAACGGACAGGCCCTCACAACGCAGCGACCGCCAGCCGACAATCCCGGCGCTCCAGCCCGGACCTTCGGCGCGGACGGTCTCCTTGGGGGCGCCCTCCGGAGCATCAGTGAGGTAGTTGAGGATGCCGCGGTCGCCATTGGCGAACTCGAAGGAGAACCTGCCGCCGTCCTGCCCGTCGCGCCCGCGGGAGACGACGGACCACGACTTCACGGGGGCACCGGCAAGGAAGCGGAGCAGGTCGACGAAGTGGCAGGCTTCGCCGACGATGCGGCCGCCGCCCTCGGCACGGTCGAGGGCCCAATGACCTGCGGGCAGCCGGCCGGCGGCGACGTCGATGCGGAAATGCCTCTGGCCGGCGGCGTCACGGATCGCCTCATGGAGACGGACAGCGAGCGGGGCGAAGCGGCGGTTGAAGCCGACCATGAGCGTGAGGCCGCGGCCGGCGGCCTCGTCGATGACCGCGTCGACATCCATGGCGCCCAACGCCAGCGGCTTCTCGACCCACACGTGCCGGCCCGCGCGCAGCGCGGCGAGGGCGGTCTCCGCGTGGTCGGCGTGGCGCATCGCGACGAACACGGCAGTGACCGCGGGGTCGGCGAGCGCCGCGGTCACGTCGGTCCCGACGAAGGCCGCGCCATGCGCCGCGCCGAGGAAGCGGGCCGAGGCGCCGCGCGCGGAGACGACATGGCGGAGCGAGACGGGCTCGCCGCAGGAGGCGAGCGCGGGAAGCAGCGCGGCCCGGGCGAAGACGCCGGCGCCGAGGACGGCGACGCCCGTGCCTGCGGACTTGGGAGGTCCGAGCGGCACCGTGCGCGCGAGCACCGGCTCCGGATGCACCAGCAGCCGGCCGAGCCCGCCCGAGGCGCCGAGGTCCGCGTAGAGCGCGGGCGCGTCCTGGAGAGGCACGCGGCCCGCGGTGAGCGAGCCGACCTGCAGGTCGCCGGAGGCGATCCAGACGAGCGCGCGGGCGAAGTGGTCGGACGCCGAACCGGGGCCCGTGCGGTCGCGGGGCCCATAGGAGTTCGAGACGCGGAACGAAACTTCGTTCGCGTAGAACGCGGCGCGGTCGAGACGGAGGCCGACGACGCCGACCAGCACCACGGCGCCGCGGAAACGACACATGCGCGCCGCGTCGTTGACGGGGGCGTGCGAGGCGGTGCTGGCCGTGATGATCACGCCGGCCACGCCCTTCCCTTCCGTCCAGCGCATGACGGCGGCGACCGGATCGCCCTCCTCGCAGACCTCGACGCCGTGACGGCGGGCAAGGGCCCGGGCGGAGGAATCAGGATCGAAGCCGAGAGGCACGCAGCCCATGGCGCGGAGCAGCTGGGCGGTCAGCTGCCCGACCAACCCGAGGCCCATGACCGCCACCCGGTCTCCCGGGGCCGGGGCGAGCAGGGCGAGGCCTTCCAACGCGACCGCGGCGAGCGGGGCGAAGGCCGCCTGTTCGTCCGTGACCCCGGCCGGCACCCGGACGGTGAGGGCGACGGGCGAAGAGACCACGCCCGCGTGAGGCCCGTTGGTCACGACGCGTTCGCCGGGCGTGAAGTCCGTGCCGCCGCCGTCGAGCACCACGCCCGTCTGACAGTAGCCGAGCGCGACCGGCTCGGCCAGCCGTCGGCGCACCGCAGCGAAGGCCTCGCCGAAGCCCTCGGCGCGGGCGCGGGCGAGAAGCGCGCGGAGACGCTCCGGCTGCGCGAGCGCCTTGCCGATCCAGCCCGCGCGACCGAACGCGACCAGCATCCGCTCCGTCCCGGGCGAGACCAGCGAGCGTGTCGTGCGCACGAGCACGCGACCGCGCGCGGGACCCGGAGCGGGCACCTCGACGAGCTCGGTGACTCCCGAGTCGAGACGCTGGAAGAGCTGCAGCAAGGGTCAGGCCTCCGGCGCGGAGGAGGAACGGGCCAGGAAGGCGAGCAGGGCCGACGTGACCAACGCGAGCGCGTAGAGGACCGGCGTGAACCAGACCAGCAGGTCGAACCACGCGTGCAGACCGAAGAGGAGGAGCGCGCCGCCGAGCACGAGCGCCTCGGGACGGCCGGGGACGAACGCCAGACGCAACCGACGCAAGAGCCAGCCGAGGGCCACGAGCACGGGCAGGCAGCCGAGGATGCCGACCTCGGCCAGCAGCTGCAGCCAGTCGTTGTGAGCGTAGTGGGCCCGGTAGCGCATGGAGCCGTTCTGACGGAGCAGCTCCGGCTGCGCCGCCTGGTAGGGCGGCGAAATCCAGCGGTAGGAGCCCGCGCCCCAGCCGCACCAGACCCGGCCCGTGAGCCCGCCTTCGGTGGCCATCGCCCAGGTGGCCCGGCGGTAGGGCGCGCGGTCATCGGCGCCGGACGCGCTGAAAGCCGCGATCTTGGAGTGGAGCTTCTTCTCGAGCTGGCCGAAATCGGCCACGGAGAGCAGCGCGAGGGCCGCGAAGAGCGATGCGACGGCGGCGTAGAACGCGCCGTCCTTCACGTCGAAGCCCGCCGAGCGGAGCCCGACCTTCCAGGCGAGGGGCAGCACGACGAGGAAGAGCAGCGCAATGACCGCGACGGCCCCCATGCTGTTGACCATGGCCGCGACGGCCGCGAGCGTGAGCGCGGCGAACCCGGCCAGAAGGTGGGGGCCGCCGAGCGAGGCGTGCTCCGCCAAGCGGCGGAGATGCCAGAGGCCCAGCGCGAGCGCCAGAGCAACGTGCAAGTAGAGGTAGACCGCAGCGTGCGTGCGTGCGAAAAAGGTTCCAAATGTGGTCGTGTCCGTAGGGACACTCACGCCCAGCAAAGTCCCGCGCGAAAGTTGGTTGACGAGTCCGAAGGCGCCGACGACGACGGCGGACAGCACCGAGATCCAGCCGAGCGTCACGTAGCCGCGACGGCGCGGCAGGCCGACCGCCAGCGCGCAGAAGAGCATCCAGGGGCCGGCGAGGGTGACGAGCACGCGCCAGGCATTCATGCCGAACCAGAGGCGGTTGCCGCCGGAGAACGGAGCCTCGACGCCCGAGGGCAGCCAGGCGACGTGGTCGAGGGATCGGAGCACGTGAGTCGCCTCACCCTTGGGCAACGCGAGGCCCTGCGCCTTCCAGAACCCCTCGACGTCATCGACGCGTACCCACGGGTTGAGGGCCTGCACGGTCACGTAGGCGGCGAAGGCGAGGCCGGCCCAAAAAGGCACGAACTGGCAGAGGTCCGCGCAGGACTCCGCCGAGGTGCGTGAACGGAGGTCCGCGCGCATGGACCAGGCGGCGAAGGCGGAGCCGGCGAGGCCGCACATCGGGAAGGCGGTCCAGTCCAGCCACGCGTGCGACCACGCGGGAACGTCGGCAGGCACGAAGGCGAAGGAGGTCCCGAGCAGGACGCCCCAGACGAGGAGGGCAACGCGCTGACCGCCGAGGGTGCCGACCGCGGCGAGGAGCGCGGCCAGGGAGAAGCCGCAGCCGGCGAAGACCGTCCAAGGCACGGAGCCGCCCCAGGACCACGGCACGAGCGCGAGCACCGCCGCGGCGACGACGAGCACGGCGCGCTCGCGCGGGGTGAGCGAGGAATCGCGATGATGGGCGGACTTCGTGCGCATGCGGGTCAGACCAGACCGGCCTGGTAGATGTCGTGGATGCGGATGAGGCCGAGGCAACGGTTCGTCGCGGCGTCGGTCACGGGCAGCACGGAGATCTGCGAGGGGCGGTCCTCCATCAGGCGGGCGGCCTCGGCGAGGGACATCGGGCCGTGGGCGCGGATGGGATTGGCCGTCATGATGTCGCCCGCGCGGGCGGCGTTGAGGTCGACGCCGCGGCCGAGCGCGCGACGCAGGTCGCCGTCGGTGATCAGGCCGGCGAGCGTGCCGTCCGCGCCGAGCACGCAGGCGGCGCCGTGCGGGTGGCGCGTCATGGCGATGACCGTGTCGCGCAGGGAGTCGCCCGGGCGTGCGCAGGCGCAGCGTTCGAGCGGCTGGAGCGCCTCACCGACCGTGAGGGTGAGGTTGCGGCCGAGCTGGCCGGCGGGATGGAACCGGGCGAAGTCGGACGGACCGAAGCCGCGCTTCGTCATGAGCGCCGCCGCGAGCGCGTCGCCGAGCGCGAGGGTCAGCAGCGCGCTGGTGGTCGGGACCAGCCCGAGCGGATCGGCCTCGGGGCGGGCGCCGATGTCGAGGACCACGTCGGACTGCTCCGCGAGCGGCGAGGAGAGATTGCCGACGATGGCGATGAGCGGGGAGCCGAAGCCGCGCAGGACCGGGATGAGGCGCACCAGCTCGGCGGTGGTGCCGGAGCGGGAGACGAGGATGACCGGATCGCCGGGCTGCAGGATGCCCAGGTCGCCATGGACCGCGTCGGCGGCGTGGAGGAAGATGGCGGGCGTGCCGGTGCTGCAGAGCGTCGCGGCGACCTTCTGGCCGATGAGGCCGGACTTGCCAACGCCGCAGACGACGACCTTGCCGCGATGGGCGGCGATGCTTTCGACGGCGCGCTCAAAGGGCGCGCCGATGCGGGCGGCGAGTTCGGAAAGCGCGGCGGCCTCGGCGGCGAGCAGCGCACGGGCGGATTCGAGGGGGGTGGGCATGATGGGCGAGCGTATGGGTTTAGAAGGGGGAGGAGGAGTTGATTAGAAGCAGTGCAAAGGTGAGATTAGGGGCAGGGACAGGGGCGGGGAAACATCCCGAATTGCGCATCTCGGATTTAGGCGAGTGGTTCCTGGTCCAGTTCGCTCAGATTCAGATACTGAAGTCGCATGCCTGTCCCTGCCCCTGTCCCTGCCCCTGTCCCTTAAAACACTTTTACACCGCGGCGCTTGGCACGTGGCACGCGTCACACCATCTTCCGCGCGGCCTCGAGGTCGGCGGGGGTGTCGATGGCCACGGGATGGTAGCCGGTGATAACGGTCTGGAAGGTCATGCCGTGCGCGAGGAAGCGGAGCTGCTCGAGCGACTCGGCTGTCTCGAGCTCGGTGGCCCCGAGGCCGGGATAGGCGGCGAGGGTAGCGCGGTCGTAGCCGTAGATGCCGATGTGCGCCCAGTAATCGCGCCGCGCGGTCCATTCCGCCAAATCGACGCCGCGCAGGTGCGGGACGGGGCTGCGGGAGAAGTAGAGGGCCGTGCCGTCCTCCGCCCGGACGACCTTGACCACGCTGGCGGCGAGGAGGCGCTCGGCGGACGCGATGCGGGAGACCGCGGTGACCAGGCGGCACCCGGTCTCCTTCCAGCGGCTGATGAGTCCGTCGAGCAGCGCGGGCTCGATGAACGGCTCGTCGCCCTGCACATTGAGGAAGAAATCGCCGGACAGACGGTCGATCACGCTGGCCATGCGGGCCGTGCCCGAGGGACAGGCCGGATCGGTCATCATGACCTCCGCACCGAAGCCGCGGGCGACGCCGGCGACCTCCTCGGAGTCGGTCAGCAGCACGACGCGGTCGGCCTGGCGGGCCTGCTTGGCGCGCTCCCAGACATGCTGGACGACGGGCTTGCCGCCGAGGTCGAGCAGGACTTTGCGCGGAAGGCGCGTCGAGGCGAGACGCGCGGGGATGCAGAGGGTGACGGAGGGCATTTCAGTTCAGGGGACAAGCTGGCACGTGGGCGAGGGGGAGGCGCGAAGGCTCAGGGGGAGGCGGTGGGGAGGCAGTGCAAAGGTGCAAACCGGAACGGAGCTCCTGTGCAAAAGTGCAAAGGTTAGATTAGGGACAGGTACAGGGGCAGGGACAGGGGCGGGGACAGGAAAATATCCTGAATTGCGAATCTCGGATTTGGGCGGCCGGCTCCTAGGATGGTTCGCTCAGATTGAGATGCCGAAGTTGCATCTCTGCCCCTGTCCCTGCCCCTGCCCCTGCCCCTGAAAATACTTTTGCACCAAGCAGCTGCGCTCAGCGCCGCGCTTCGGCGGCGTACGCGAGGTACCAGGCGTAGGCCTCGCTGACGCCGCGATCAAGCGGGATGCGATGCCTCCAGCCGAGGGCGCGGATGCGCGAGACGTCCATGAGCTTGCGCGGCGTGCCGTCGGGCATGGACGGGTCGAACTCCACGCGGCCGGTGAAGCCCACCGCCTGCGCGACGACGCCGGCCAGCTCGCGGATTGAAAGCTCCTCGCCGGAGCCAACGTTGATCGGACCTGGCCCGGAGTACCGGTCGATGAGTAGGAGGCAAGCCTCGGCCAGATCATCGACATGGAGGAATTCGCGAAGAGGTGCGCCGGTGCCCCAAAGACGGACATGTCGGTCTCCTCGCAGCTTCGCTTCGTGCATCTTACGGATCATCGCCGGTAGCACGTGCGAATTTTCCAACGAAAAGTTGTCGCCAGGGCCGTAAAGATTGCAGGGCATCGCGCTTACGAAGTCGCAGCCATGCTGGGACCGCGTGTGTTCGCAGAGCTTGATGCCTGCGATCTTGGCCAGCGCATAGCCTTCATTGGTCTTTTCGAGCGGCCCGGTAAGCAGGGCGTCTTCACGAAGCGGCTGCGGGGCGTACTTTGGATAAATGCAACTGGACCCCAGGAAGAGCAGCTTGCGGACTCCGGACAGGCGGGCGCCTTCTATCACGTTCGCAGCCATGACGAGGTTGTCATGCAGGAAGTCATAGGGCCGGTCCGAATTGGCCTTGATGCCGCCGACGCGCGCGGCCGTCATGACGACGACATCAGGCCGTTCCGAGACGAGGAAGGCCTTGGTCGCCTCACCATCGCGCAAGTCGAGCTCCGCCGACGTGCGTGTGAGCGGGGAGCCATGGCCTGCGGAGCGCAGCGCCCGGACGACGGCCGAGCCGACCATGCCGCGGTGACCGGCGACATAAATCTTCGCAGCCGGGTCCATCAGCGATTCGCGTGGGCCACCATCTTCAGGTCGTGATCGACCATCTTATGCACCAACTGCTCGAAAGAAGTCTGCTGCGGATTCCAGCCGAGCTCCCGGACGGCCTTGGCGGGATTACCCAGCAGCTGCTCCACTTCAGTCGGCCGGAAGTAACGTGGGTCGACGGCGACAAGGGTGCGCCCCGTCTTGAGGTCGACGCCCTTCTCCTCAGCTCCCGCGCCTCGCCAATCGAGCTCGATGCCGGCACGGCGGAAGGCGTGCGTGCAAAAATCGCGGACGGCGTGCATCTTGCCCGTGGCGATGACGAAGTCATCCGGCTGCCGATGCTGCAGGATCAGCCACATGCACTGAACGAAGTCGGGGGCGTAGCCCCAGTCGCGCTGGGCGGAAAGATTGCCCAGATAGAGGCAATCTTGGCGGCCATGCGCAATATTGGCGACCGCCAGAGATATCTTGCGCGTGACAAACGTCTCGCCGCGGCGTTCGGACTCGTGGTTGAAGAGGATGCCATTTGAAGCGAACATGCCGTAGGCCTCCCGGTAGTTGCGGGTGATCCAGTAGGCGTAGATTTTCGCGACACCGTAGGGGCTCCTCGGGTAGAACGGGGTGGTCTCCGACTGAGGGACTTCGACAACCTTACCATAAAGCTCGGAGGTTGAAGCCTGGTAGACGCGGACCTTCTTCTCGACTTTGAGAATCCTGAGCGCCTCCAGCAGCCGCAGGGTGCCGATGCCGTCGGTGTCGGCGGTATACTCAGGTACATCAAAGGAGACCTTGACGTGGGACATGGCGCCGAGGTTGTAGATTTCATCCGGCTGAACATCTCCGATTAGGCGGATTAGATTGGTGGAATCGCCGAGATCGCCGTAGTGAAGCTGAATCTTCTTGGTGTGGATGTCCCTCACCATATCCTCTATGTAAAGGTGCTCGATGCGACCCGTGTTGAACGAGGATGATCGGCGCATGACGCCATGAATCTCATAGCCCTTGGCGAGCAGGAACTCTGCGAGGTAGGAGCCGTCCTGGCCGGTGATGCCAGTGATGAGAGCGCGTCTTTTCATGGAAAGCGAACTAAGGGGCGGAGGAGTCAGACGGAAGGCTTTTCACCGCCCGCGATGATGCGGGAGCTGCTGTCGACCTTGGCGCCGAGGCCGTCGACCAGGTCGGCGCCGTGGCGGCGGAGGGCCTCCGTCTCCGGGATGTTGCCGGCGTGACGGTCGCCGCCCTTGCAGAAGACGGCCCGGTGGCCGAGGCGGGCGGCTTCGGCGAGCAGCAGGTCGAGCGTGGCGCAGACGGAGCCGTCCGAGTCGACGGCGAGCACCGCGCGGTCCACGTCACGGAGAGCCGCCACCACCGCCAGACGGGTCTCCTGATCGATGAAGGCTCGTCCCTTCTTGAGCGCGGCCTGGGCGTCGTTGTTGACAATCACCCACAGGGCGTCGCCCTGCCGTCTTGACAGCGCGAAGAGCTCGAGATGCCCGCGGTGAAGCGGATCGAAATAGCCCGATGTGATGGCGATCTTCATGGTTTCGTAAGTCGGCGCGGGAGAACTGCGCAGGCTGCCGCCCGTGCCGGGGAGTGCGACGGCACGCGTGGAAGCGGAAGGACTGTCACCGGCTGGGCCGGCGGAAATCGGGAGTCAGGCCTCCGGAGGAGGCAGGAGGAGCGGCGCGAGCTCGAGGGCGCGGCCGTTCCAGCGGTTGAGCCGACCGAGGCGTTCGAGGACCTCGGGCGTGGCGC
This sequence comes from Verrucomicrobiota bacterium, assembly GCA_016871415.1. Taxonomy (GTDB): domain Bacteria; phylum Verrucomicrobiota; class Verrucomicrobiia; order Opitutales; family UBA953; genus UBA953. The sequence continues at coordinate 113,630 of VHDL01000007.1, read as the reverse complement.
CCTCGGCGGCGGCGGCGTCTTGGATGCGGCGGAGCGAGGGGGTCGACTGCTCCAAGGCGGGCAGGACCTGGCTACGCAACAGATTGACGAGTGAAGTCGCGAGCGACGGGGTGGGCTGCCAGCGTTCACGGCGGGATTCGGCGACCCGGACCGAAAGGATCATGCCATGGTCGCGAAGAAAACGGAGCCCTTGGCTGACCGAGCCTTTGCTCATCCCCAACCGGGCCTGGATGCGGTCAAAGTCCAGCGGCTGAGACGACCCGTAAAGGAGGGCGTAGATCTCGGCGATCGACCTTGGCACCCCGAGGATTCCGGCCATTCTGACGAAAAATTGGGCCAACTCAGCCTCGTGGGGCTTGAGGTCGGCCGGGCGGGGACGGCGACGGCGACGGGCGCTCCTGGAAGAAGGGGGCGTCATGCGGGAGGGTACCGGAGGGACGAGGGTCAGCCATACTTCAGTTTTTTTTGAACCAAGACAAGCCCTTTTTCCCTCCACAGCCCTGCCCTGCCGGACTGAGTCGGGTGGGAAAGCTTTTCGCCTGGCGCCCCCTTGGGGATTCGAACCCCAGTTACCTCAGTGAAAACGAGGTGTCCTGGACCGGGCTAGACGAAGGGGGCGGTCGGCGGAAGCGGAAGAGAAATAAGCCCCTGCCCTCGGGTCAAGTTTTTAGGGGTCAACGCCCGAAGAGGCTCCGGTCCTCGATCGGGTTGGTCGGGCGGGGGCCCCGCAGGTGAGCGTATTTGGCCAGAACGTAGCCGCCCCAGGCCGCGGTGCCGATGAAGATCAGCAGGAACAGCAGGAACTTGAACCTCGAGGTGGGCTTGGGCGCGTCGGGACCCTTCATGCCCGCATGATTGGGGTGAATACGCTCTTGGCAACACGGTGCGTTTTTACAGATGTGTAAACACCCCTCGTCCCAGCCCGGACGGCCCAACCCCCCATTTCTGTGAGAGCCAAGCAGAAGCCCCTCGTGGCCATCGTCGCCGATGACCGGGCCCTCTGCGCGGAGCTGGCGGGGCAGATGGACGAAGCCGGGTTCTCACACCAGACCTTCCACAAGGGAGCCACTGCACTACGCTTCCTGGAGGAGCACCACGTGCACCTCGTCCTGATGGAGCCGTTCCTGCAGGACGTGGGCGGATTCGAGGTGCTCGCGCGCCTCCGGCGCAGCTCCGTGGGGCCGGCCGTCATCATGATCTCCGGTGCTAGGGGCTCGGCCAACATCGCGCGGGCGCTCAACGCCGGAGCCGACGACTACGTCTGCCTGCCCCATGAAGCGGAGGAGCTGGCGGCCCGCATGCGCGCCGTGCTGCGCCGCACCGAGACCTCGGGCGACAACCGTCTCACCAGCAACGCCGCCCTGGCGACCGGCGTGTTCCGCTTCAACGGCGTCGAGGTGCATCCCGAACGCCTCGAGATCACGGCGGCGGGCCGCTCCTCCAAGGTCGGACGCAAAGAGATCGGCATCCTCTGCCACCTGCACGCCAATCCAGGCGTGATTGTCAGCCGCCACGGCCTAATCCACGCGGTGTGGGGGGTGCATGCCGACGTGCGCAGCCGCTCGCTGGACCAGTACGTGGCGAAGCTGCGGACGGCCTTCGGCCGGCTGGACCGGGGGCTGGAGTGCCTGCGCACAATCCATGGCATCGGCTACTGGTATGAGCCGGCCGAAGAGGCGCCCAAAGGGCCGGCCGAGGATCGGAGACCGCGCCGCCCGGCTTGATTCCGGTCGGAAGTCCGCACATTATGGAAACGATGAAAATCAAGTGCTACCTCAAGCCCAGCTGCGGCTGGAGCAACGGCGTCAGGGCAATCATGCAGAAGTACGGTCTCGCCTACGAGGACATAGACATCATCGGCAACCCCGCCAACTACGCCGAGATGGTCGAGCGTTCCGGACAGCGGCTCTCGCCGTGCGTCGAGATCGACGGGGTGCTGCTCCCCGACGTCTCCGGCGCCGAGGTCGAGCAATACCTGCTCGCCAACGGGCTGGTGAAGCCGAACGACGTCGCGCCCACGGCCCCCACCGACGCGGCCTGCTCAGACGAGCAGCACGCGCAGATGAAGGTGAAGGGCATCCGCTTCTTCTGAAGCGTCAGGCCGGACGGCCAGCGGCGAAGTCGGCGAGCGAATCGGCGACCCACTGGCGCTGTTCCGCCGTCAGCTCCGGAAAGACCGGGACGCTGAGGACCTCGGCGGCGAGGCGCTCCGAGGCCGCGCAGGTCTCAGCCCCGCGGCCCACGCCACGGAAGCATTCCTGGCGATGGAGCGGGACCGGGTAGTAGATCTCGCAGCCAATCTTCCGCGCCGTGAGGAAGGCCTTGAGTTCGTCGCGGCGGCCTCCCGGGACGCGGAGCGTGAACTGGTTCCAGATGCCCTGGCCGGAGAAGTCGACGGGCAGGAGGACCTTCGCGCCGTCGTCGGCCCCGGGGCGGTTCTCGGCGACCCAGGGCACGCCGACCAGGGACTCGCGGTAGAAGCGCGCGTTGCCAGCGCGGGCGCAGTTGTACTCCGGCAGGTACGGCAGCTTCACGTGCAGCATCGCCGCCTGCAGCGGGTCCATGCGGAAGTTGGCCCCGACCTCGCGGTGGTAGTACTTGGGCTGCATGCCGTGCACGCGCAGGACGCGCGCGCGTTCGGCGAGGGCGTCGTCCTGCGTCGTGACGAGGCCGGAGTCGCCCATGCCTCCGAGGTTCTTGGAGGGGAAGAAGCTCGTGGCACCGAAGTCGCCGACCGACATCGTCGCGCTCCCTTCCCAGCGCGCGCCCATCGACTGGGCCGCGTCCTCGATCACGCGGATCCCGTGGGCGACGGCGAAGGCGCGGAGGGCGCCGAGGTCGAGCGACTGGCCGAAGAGATGCACCGGCATGATCGCGCGCGTGCGCGGACCGACCTTCCGGGCGGCGTCCTCCAGGTCGATGTTGAAGCGATGCGGATCGACATCGACCCAGACCGGGGTGGCGCCGAGGCGGGAGACCGAGCCGGCGGTGGCGAAGAACGTAAACGACGGGATGAGGACCTCGTCGCCCTCGCCCACGTCGAGCGCCATGAGGGCGAGCAGCAGCGCGTCGGTGCCGGAGGAGACACCGAGCGCGTGCTTCACGCCGAGGAAGGCCGCGCAGTCCTTCTCGAAGGCCTCGAGGCGCGGCCCCATGATGAACTGGTTGGAGGCGACGACCTCGCGGAAGGCCTGCTCGAGCGCCGGCGCGAGGGCGCGGTTCTGCGGGCCGAGGTCGAGGAGCGGGACCGTGATCATCCAAGGACGCTTCTCCCACCGCAGCCCGAGACGGGCAACATCATTCCGGGCGGCGCGAACGCAGCACGAGGAAGACGCCCGCGGCCGCGAGCGGGAGCGTCCAGAACTGCCCCGCGGTGAGGCCGAGGAGATGTCCGTCCTCGGGCGCGCGGAACGCCTCACAGACGATACGGGCCGCCGAGTAAAGGAGGAGGAACTCGCCCGCGGTGCGACCGGGTGGCAGGCGCTGCGGGTAACGCCAGACCATCCAGAGAAGGGGCAGCAGGCCCTCGCCGAAAGCCTCGTAGAGCTGCGAAGGATGCCGGGGCTCCGGCCCTTCCCGCGGGAAGACGACCGCCCACGGCACGCCAGTGGGACGGCCGACCAGCTCGGCGTTGACGAAGTTCGCCAGGCGGCCGAAGAGGATGCCGGCGGGTGTGGCCGCGCAGACGAGGTCACCGACGGCGAGGAAGGACGCCCGTCGCGTGCGCGCGAACCAGAGGCAGGCGAGCGTGACGCCGAGGAAGCCTCCGTGACTGGCCATGCCGCCCTGCCAGACGCGGAAGACCATCAGCGGGTCGGCCGCGAACGCCTCCCGCGCATAGAGCAAGACGTGGCCGAGCCGCCCGCCGCCCAACACGCCGACGATGAGGGCCGTCATGAGCGCGGATTCGTCGGCGCCGTCGCGCAACGGCGCGACGCCGGCCCGGCGCCAGCGGCCGAAGAGCCAGGCGGCGAGCAGGAAGCCGGCCGCGTAGGCCATTCCATACCAATGGATGCCGCCCAGCGGCCAGCCCTCGGGGAAGCGGAAGGCGACCGGGTCGAGGTCGTGCACCCAGAAGGCGAGCGCGGCGGTCATGCCTAACGGGGCGCCTCGGGGCCGTCCTTGCGACGCAGGACGCGGTGGCCGCGCTGGCGCGCGAGCTCACGCATGTCGGGATGTGGGTCATCCTTCTCGTAAATCTCCACGCCGAGTAGCGACTCGAACACATCCTCGAGCGTGATGACGCCGGAGAAGGCGCCGAACTCGTCGACGACCACGGCGAGGTGCTGGTGGGCGCGGACGAGGTCGTTGAGGGCGTCGGAGAGCGTCGCGGTCTCGGGCACAAAATGGGCCTTGCCCATGAGGTCGCGCACGCGTGCGTCCTGCCGGCCCTCGCCCGCGGCCTTGAGCAGGTCGCGACGGCGGACGACGCCGACGATGCGGTCGGCGCCGCCTTCCCAGACGGGCAGGCGTCCGTGCGGGACATTGGGATGCATGCGGAGCACGTCGGTGACGGTCAGTCCGGCCTCGAGCGAGGTGACCACGGAGCGTGGCGTGAGCACCTGAGAGACCGGGATGTCGTCGAGGCGCAGGGCGTGGGCGACGAGGTTGCTCTCGGCCTGGGTGATGCGCCCTTCGCGGGCGGCGGCGCGCGCCAGGCTGCCAATCTCGACGTCGCCGCGGTCAACGCCGGGCTCCTCGGCCGGAGCGAGCGAGTCGTGCAACCGGCCAAGGCGACGGAGCAGTCGGGCCGCCGCACGGGCCACGGAGAGGAAGGGGGCGACGCGCGGAGCGAGGTCGCGCCTGAAGTGCATGCCGACCTTGCGGGGAAGCATGACCGCGAGCCAAGCAAGGAAGAGCGAGACCGCGGCCGCGCCGAGCACTGTCAGCAGGGCCGGGACCCAGCCGTCGCCGAGGCGGGGCAGGAACGTGCCGCCGATGAGGCAGCCCCCCAGCAGGGCGCTGAGTCCGACGAACGCAACGACCAGCAGGTCGAAGGCCGCGAGGGTGTTGCCGTGGTCGGAACGGGCCCGATCGAGGGCGACGGCCGCCTTGGCGTCGCGGGTGCGCAGGTCCTCCAGCTCGGCGTGGGTGAGGGCGGAGACGACGCCGCCGACGAGCGAGAAGGCGGCGGCGAGACCGTTCAGAAGCGCGAAGGCGGGCCAGAGCGTCCAAGAATCCATCGACGGAGGATTAGGAACACGCGGGCCGCTTGGCGAGGGCGAATCCCTGCGTTGACCGGCGGCGAGCGCACCGAGAGGATACGCGCATGCAGCCCCGAGAAATCCAGGCGGTGTCGGCGCTCGCCGTCTTCCTCACCGCCGCCCTGCCCGCGGCCGCGGGCGCGGTCGCCTTCCGCGCCCAGCCGGTGCTGGTCGCGGCGGTCACCGGCGAGCCAGGCCGCCTGCCCCCGCTCACCGCCCTCTACTTCAACCACTTCACGGCCGTGCTCACGGTGCACGCGCTGCTCGCGGCGCTGGCCACCTGGTTCGCGGTGCGAGCGCACCGCCGGCAGGACGCGGCCGAGCTCCGCCTCGGCACGTTACTCGCCACGACGTGCTTCTCGGCGGCGACCTCGGTCGCATTCCTTGCGCTGCTGGTGCTCGCGACGGCGCTGCCGCTCTACGCCAGCCTGAGTGCGCGCTGAGCGCGGTGCGCGGCGAGAAGGCCGAGCGTTGAGTGCGCCGCCGCCGGATCGCCGCTCCAGATCCTGCGCCCTTCGGCGTCGTCCCAGGCGTCGACGCCCGCGCCGCCACCGGGCAGGGTCGAACGGAGTACGAGTACGGCCTCGGCGCGAACCGGGACGGCTGACTCGGCCTCGACCACGGGAAGGCCGGCGCAACGGACGAGCTGGGCGAGAGCAGTGCCGGGCAGGCGGCCGGTCGATACGGCGGGCACGTGCAGCGCGCCGTCCTCCAGCCAGGCGAGGCTGGAACGCGAGCCCTCGCTGACGTGTCCGCGCGCATCGAACTGCACGCCCTCGACGCCGGCGCCGACGCCGTGCGAACGGAGCTCGACCGAGGCGGCGAGGGAGTTGGCCCAGGGCGCGGACTTCGGACGCGGAAGCCATTCGGGTGCGTCACGGACGGTGCGCAATGAACGCAGGCGGAAGACGGGCGGCGAGGGCAACAGCGCGCGCAGGCCGAGCTCCTCAAAGTCCCGGCCGACAACGAGCCGCAGCACGCCGTCGCGGCCGCCGAGCGCGCCGACCGCGGAGCGCCAGACCACGAGGTCGCCGGAGGCCAGCGGGCCGGCCGGCAGGCCGGCAAGCTCCAGGCCGCCACGCAGCCGGGCGAGATGGTCGTCGAGGCATTCGACGGAGCCGTCGCGGAGCGCGACGGTCTCGAAGAAGGCCGCGCCGAACGGGAAGGAGCCGGGCGACGGATCGCCGTCGACGAGGACTCCGTCTCGCCACACGCAGCTCATGCGGGGAGCGCGCGGGCCAGGGCCACGCGGAGGGCGAGCGCCTTGCGGAGCGACTCCTCGTGCTCGCGCCCGGGCACGGAGTCGGCGACCACGCCCGCACCGGCCTGCACGAAGCAGCGCGGCGGGCCGTGGAACGGCCGCGTTTGGACGAGGGTGCGGATTACGATGTTGAGGCAGAGGGCGCCGGAGTCGTCGGCCCAGCCGACGGAGCCAGTGTAGAAGCCGCGGGCTACCGGCTCCAGCTCCGCGATGACCTGCATCGTGCGCACCTTGGGCGCGCCCGTGACCGTGCCGCCGGGGAAGAGCGCGCGGATGACGGCGGAAGGCGCGGGGCGGAGCGAAGGCAGCGCGCCCTCGACCTGCGACACGAGGTGCATGACGTGCGAATAGCGTTCAACGGCCATGAACTCGGGCACGCGCACCGTACCCGGGGCCGCCACGCGGCCCACGTCGTTGCGCAGTAGGTCGACGAGCATGAGGTGCTCGGCCCGCTCCTTGGAATCGGCGGCGAGCTCGCGCGCGAAGGCGGCGTCCTCGTCGGCCAGGCCGGTGCGGGGTCGGGTTCCGGCGATGGGACGCGACGTGATGACCCCGTCCGCGGCCTCGACAAGGAGCTCGGGGGATCCGCAAACGAGGGTGAATTCCGGCCCGCGCAGGAAGGACATGTAGGGCGAGGGATTCGTGGCGCGCACGGCCTCGTAGGCGAGGAGGGGATCCGCCGCGGCGGGAAGCTCGAGGCGCGTGGAGAGATTCACCTGGTAGGTGTCACCGGCGGCGATGAGCTCCTGCGCGCGCCGGGCAGCTCGGGCGAAGGCATCGGCGCCGAGCGACTCGGCGAGGACCGGCGCGGGATCGCCCGCGGGCCGTAGCACGGGCGGAGGCGCCTCGCAGGCCGCATCCCAGCGGGCGACGAGCGCGGCGGCGCGGGCGCGCAGGTCAGTCAGATCCTCGGAACGCATGCGCTCCAGGTCGCCCCGGGGCCGCAAGACGACGAAGAGATCGCCCGTCCGGGCGTCGAAAGTCAGCGTGTCCGCAGCCTCGAACAGGACCGCGCGGGGGAGTCCGAGGTCGTCCGGCGCCGGGCGCACCGGTTCGAAATCGCAGCCGAGCTCATAGCCGAGCGCGAGGATCCAACCCGTGCGGAAGCGGGGCCAGCCTTGCGGAGCCGGCGGGAAGTCGGAACGCAGGGCGGCGAGGAAGGCGGCCGCGCCGCGACCGGGCAGCTGCATCCACCGGCCGTCGTCCAGTACGTCCGCCGAGCCGTCAGCGGCGAGCCGCCGGACCGCGCGCACCTCGGGAACGACGACCGTGAGACGGCCCGTGGGGCCGCTCTCGAGCACCGCGTGAAATCGACCGACGAGCAGGGGCGACCAGGCGTGAGGCCGCTTCCGGCCCGCGAATCGCGCCCCGTAGGGCGCGTCGCCGTCGGGCGGGAGCTCTTCCGCCGGCTCGGCATGTTCAGACATCGGAGAAGTTGATGACGTAGCCGGGCAGAGCGGCCGCGGTGAGCGTAGCGCGGGCCTGCGCCGGGGTGATGCCGTAGACGTGCAGCTCCTGGCGCGAGCCCTTCGAGACCACCGTGACGCGCAGGCCTCCCGGCAGCGGCCGCACCTTAACCGAGCGGCCGCGAGCCCCGATTCCGGCCTCGATCATCCCACGGGAGACGCGGCCTTGCGCCTCGAGCAAGCGAACCACCGGTACCGCGGCCTCGATGACCGTGGTGTGAGCGCCCGCCCTGCCGCGACGCGTCGGCATGCTCAGGGGATCTCCCAGGCATACGGATGCTCCGAGAGCATCTCGATACCGGAACGGGTGATGAGGGCGACGTCCTCGAAACGGCAGCCGCCGATTCCGGGATAATACAGCCCGGGCTCCACGGTGACCGCGTGGCCTGGCTTGAGCGGATGGGGCCAGCGACGAGAAAGCGCGGGAAGCTCGTGGATGTCGAAGCCGAGGCCGTGGCCGAGGCCGTGGAAGAAGCCCACGTAGGTTCCCTTGACCAGACCCGTGCGGTAGCGGAGGGACTCGAAGTAAGCGATGACGGCCTCGTGCACCGCGCTGCCCTTGACCCCAGGACGCAGCCGGCGGAGGGCCAGACGCTGCGCGGACAGGACCGCCTCGACCATGCGCCGCTGCTTCGCCGAGGCGCGGCCCTTGAGGTAGGTGCGCGTCATGTCGCCGTACTGACCCGACTCCGTGTCACGGGGATAGATGTCGCAGACGATGAGCTGACCAGCCCTGACCGGACCGAAGCCTGAGCAGTGACAGTCCACGGCCTGGTCGCCGGGGGCGATGATCAGCCCGATGTCGCAGAGCGCGCCCGCGCGGAGGATGGCGACCTGCGCCTCCTCCTTGAGCAGCTCGGCGGTGACGGCCTTACCGCGCCAGCGGAGCGCGTCGCGCGGGCCGACGGCGGCCTCGGCGAGCACGCGTTCGACCGCGGTGAAGCCAGCACAGGCCGCACGGTTGCCGGCGCGGATGCCAGCGACCTCGGCGCGGGACTTGATCCAACGGGCGGGGAAGAGCTCGGGCGCGCCGCGTTCGGTGACCTGCGCGCCGAGCGGCACGAGGTCGAGCCCGAGATCGCGGAGGCGCAGGAAGAGCCCCGTCGGAAAGTCGGAAGGCACCGTGAAACGCTTCACCCCGCGGGCGAGGGCGGCGAAGACGATCGCGTCGGGCACGCCCGCGGAGGGATTGGTACGGCGCAGGTCGGCGATGAGCGCGGAGAGGTCGACGACCTCATCCAGGTCGGACTCGGCGCGGGCGCGGCCCACCTCGAGCAGTGGAAGCAGGCCGACCTTGCGGCCGCGGGCGGAGAAGGCCGGGAATGGGTCGGAGGCGCGGAAGCCGGTGAACCAGCGCAGTTCGGCGTTGTGCGCGGGCGTCGCCATCATGAGCACGTCGCGGGGGCGCGCGACGTCGGAGAGTCTGGAGGCCATGAGGGGAAGATGCCCGAAGCGCACGGGCGGGGAAGCGCAAAGGGCCGCGCATCGCTTGACCGCCCGCGGGAGCCGGGCCAGAATGAAGACGTTCTGGGAGATGCGGGCATCGTTCAGTGGCAGGACCCCACTTTCCCATAGTGGAGACACCGGTTCGAATCCGGTTGCCCGCTCCCGGGACGCAGGCTTGACCAGACCCGCCGGGCATGGATAGTCACCTCCCGGCCGCGCGGGTATCGTTCAGTGGCAGGACCCCACTCTTCCAAAGTGGTGACACCAGTTCGAATCTGGTTACCCGCACCAGCCAGCCGTCAGTTGCGCCAGGGGAGCTGCCCCGCAGGCGTGACCTCGAGAAAACTCCGCCAGGCGGCGAGCTCCTCCTCGGAGAGCGCCGAGGCCGTGACGAGCCGCCAGCGCGGCTTGGCGGGCGCCCGGCGCAGGGTCATGCCGGCCTGCTCAGGCAGGCGGTTGGCCTTGCGCGAGTTGCAGCGCACGCAGGCCGTGACGATATTGTCCCAGCTCGTCTTGCCGCCGACGTCCCGGGGCACGACGTGGTCGAGGTTGAGCTCCTCCTCGCGAAATTTGCGTCCGCAGTACTGGCAGGCGTGGTCGTCGCGCAGGTAGACGTTGCGGCGGCTGAAGCGGATCTCGCGGCGGGGCACGCGGTCGTAGAGCCCGAGCAGCAGCACGCGGGGCACCCGGATGAGCAGGCAGGCGGACCTCACACCGTCGGCTGGGGCCGGCGGATGCTGCAACGAGTGCCGCAGCCACTCCTCGGCCGGAAAGACCTGGTGGGGCCCGTCGCCCTCGGCGTGAACCGCGCTCGCCCGGCCGCGGAACAGCAGGTTCATCGCGCGGAGCACGCCGACGATGTTGACTGGCTGCCAGAGACGGTTGAGGACGAGAATCCTGTATTCGGGACGGATGGACACGGAGCCAACTTAACCGCGGACGGCCGGAGGTCAACCGCCCCGCCTCAGCCGAAGAGAGCCCAGAGCAGCAGCGCGACGAGGCCCACGGCTAGGATCGAGTAGACGAGCTTGTCGCGGTCGATGGCGGCAGGTCCGACCGGCAGGGCGAACCCTTCGCCGTCGGCTTCTTCCACGCCGGCGTCGAGCGGACGGCGGGAGGCTTTGAGCGAATGGTGGGCGTTGAAGTCGGCGGCGGCCTTCTCCTCGTCGAGACGGAGATACTTGGCGTAAAGCTTCACGAAGCCGCGCTTGTAGACGTCGGCGAGCGGGATGGACTCGAACTGCCCGGCTTCCATGGCCTGCAGGTAGTCCGTGCGGATCTTGGTGAACTCGGCGGCCTCACGGAGCGTGACGCCCAGGCGCTGCCGGGCCTCTTGAAGTCTTTCGCCGAGGGTCTGCATGGTGTCAGATTCGTGCGGCGCGACCGGATTGGCAAGCCTCCGGTGGCCGTCAGAGCAGCGAGTCCCAGAGGACGTACCAAGGGGTGGCGATGAACTGCAGGGCCGTCCAGAGCAGCATGCGGAACGGCGGCAGGTTGACGAGCACCAGCAGGATGATGAAGCCCCAGCGGGCGAGGGTCATGAAGGCCTGCTCAGAGAAGAGCCCGAGGCGCAGAGCCACACGGGAGCCGTCGAGCGGCGGGATGGGGATGAGGTTGAAGGCGATCAGGCCGGCGTTGAGGAGGAGGCCCCGCTCCAGGAAGTCCTTGGTGGAGCCCTGGGCGAAGCCGCCGAGGCCGCCGATGAGGGCGATGACCAGACAGAGGAGCAGATTCATGCCCGGCCCGGCTAGGGTGATGAGCAGGTCGTCCGCCCGACGGGTCCTCGGGTTGAGCAGCGCCACTTGGACGGGCTTGCCCCAGCCAATGAGGCCGACGCCGGGGCTGAGGAAGATCATGACGGCGGGAATCAGGATTGTGCCGATTGGGTCGGCGTGCACGAAGGGATTCAGGGACACCCGACCCTGGGCGCGCGGAAGCGGGTCGCCGCGGAGGTCAGCGACCCAGGCGTGACCGAACTCATGAAGCCCAATCGAAACGATGATTAAGATAAGGCTGAGGACGCCCTGCCTAAGGTGCTCGAAAAGGGCCGGATCCATCTCAGCCGGCGCCGCCGCCGCTCCGGGGCTTGCCGCAGCCGCAGGCATTCGTGTGCACGTGGTCGGATTTCAGGCCCTTCACCGCGACCACGGGAAGCTGCTTCTCGAGACGGGCGGAGCCGCAGTCGGGACAGACGGGACACTCATCGGCGCGGACGAGCACCTCGCTGGCCTTGCCGTAGTCAGCGCAGACGAAGTCGAAGGGTGGCATGGACGGAACCTAGCGTGCCGTGAGGCGGGAATCCAATCCGAAAGCCGCTTGTCGGCACCGTCGGGCGCGATCATCCTGCGCCATGGACCTCGCGGCCCGCATCCGACTGGCGGAACGCCGGGGGCTCCCCCGCCCGCACGCCCGCACGCTGGCGCGCTTACGGACGCCCCGCGCGGTGCAAGACTTTCTCTGCCGGATGCCCCAGAACTTCGAGCCGCAGGGCGACACGGCTAGGCCGGTGCTCAGGGCGCTCGAGGCGGACTGCGCCCACTGCATCGAGGGCGCGATGATTGCCGCGTTCGCGCTCTGGCTGCAGGGGCACCCGCCGCTGCTGCTGGACTTCAACGCACACCGGGACATGGACCACGTGATCGCGCCGTTCCGCGTGGGTGGACGCTGGGGCGCGGTCTCCAAGACAAACTACGTCTGCCTCCGCTGGCGGGATCCAGTCTACCGGAGCGTGCGCGAGCTTGCGATGTCGTACTTCCACGAATACGCGAAGGGGTCGCGCAAGACGCTCCGGAGCTACTCCGCGCCGTTCGACCTTCGCCGGCTGCCGCCGGAGAAGTGGGTGAACGGCCCGGAGAACTGCTGGGAGGTGGCGGACCATATCACGGCGGCGCGCCACTACGCGATCGTGGACGAGCGTCAGGCGCGCGCGCTGCGGCCGCGCGACCCAGTCGAGGTCGCGTCGGACCGGCTCACGTCGTTCCCGATCCCGGCCTGGAAGCGGCGGCGGCTCTGAAGGGCTCAGCGCCTTCCGTCATACCACAGGTGGCAAACGTCGGCGCGCCGCGAGGCGCGGCCGAAGGAGAACGCCATACGGAAGAAGAACCGGAGGGCCTCGCCCACGGTGTACAGCCTCACCTTGCGCGAGGAGGTTAGGAGCGGATGGGCGGAGAGGATCTCGAACCGCAGGCCGCGGTGCCGGGCGACGGCCTGGAGCCGACGACTTAGAAAGACCTCCTCGCCGGCGTAATGCTCCGTGCCGAATCCGCCGGCCTCGCGGAACGCGGCGGCCTCGACCCAGACGCAGGATCCCGCGGCCCAGCCCGCCAGGCGGCTCCAGAGATTCCAGAGCCCGCAGACCATGCGCGCGAAGCGCGGCGTGCCCGGCTCAAGCTCGACCGTGCTCCCGCCCCCGAGCGCGCGGCCTTCAGCGATGCGGTCGGCGATCGCGGCAAAGAGCTCCGCCGAAGGCGTCGAATCCGCGTCAATAAAGACGAGCCATTCGCCGCGCGCGACACGCGCCCCCGCGTCACGGGCTCGGCCAATCTGGTTGACCGGCTCGAAGACCACCGTTGCGCCCGCCGCGCGGGCGACCGCCGCCGTGGCGTCGGTCGAGTTGTTATCACAGACCACGCATTCCCACTCCCAACCACGGGCCGCGAACGCCGCCGCCGCCGCCTTCACCGCCGCCAGGGCGGCCGGAAGGAGCTTCGCTTCGTTGAAAGCCGGAAGGACGACCGACACGCGCATCACTTGCCGGGCGGCTTGGCGCGCAGCGCCAGCCACAAATCGGCGGGGTCACCCACCTTCAAAGACTGGACCTTGATGGGCGAACCGCGCGGGGCCTTCATCTGGACGCCGACGAAAGTGGTCGCCACAGGGCAGAAATCCGCCGCCGGAAAGTCGATGCCCTTGCGTCCCTTCAGATTCCAGAAAATGTTCCACGCCCCGGCGGATCGGCCGAGGCCCTCGCCGCCGCCACAGGTGAAGAAATTGGCGCCGTCTGCGGACACGACACTGGTGACGAGGTTGGCGAACGGTCCGCGCTTGTGAAAATCCAGCGTGAGGTCGACGCCAGAGCCAGCGCGGACGACATTGCCGCTCGACCAATCGCAGAAGGTCACGTCGTGATAGAACCGGGCCTTGAACTCGAACTCCTCCAGGCGATGAGCCTGGCCTTTCAAGCTGACGCCGTGGTGGCCGATGAAACCACCGGGGCCGGCCGGCCGGCCGGCTCCGCACATGATCCGACGGAGGGTGACATGCGAACCGGAGACGAAGGGCCCACTGTCCACGCCAGTGAAAGTAAGGTCTTCCATCCACCCATGATGGACGTCATGGAACTCCAGCGGATTCCAACCATCCTCCTTGAAATGGCCCTTGTAGGCCTTGGCATCCGTCACGAAGCCTATCCCGCGCAGGCCATAGTCGTCCCGCGCGCCCGCGGGGGCGATGGTCGGCGCGAATTCCTCCGGCAGGTCGACGAGCAAGGGCGCGCTCAAGGTCACGATGCGCCCGTCGACGGCGGCGATCCGGGCGGCCAGCTTGACGCGCGCCGGGGGCTTCAGATTGGAGGTCTTGCCCGGTTCGCCCGCATAGAGGTGGCGGACCAGACGGTCCCCGCCACCGTTCAAGAAGAGGACGACCTCCTGGCCGGCCTTGAGACGGCCGGCCTTGGCCAAAGTCAGGCTCACATCCCCGCGCTTGGCCGGTAAGACTGCCTGCGTGGGTCCGTTCTTGCTGGCGCCATGGAAAGTCAGCAGACCGCCGATCCAGGACCACTGGGTCGTCGCCATTCCGCCGGCGTTCTTGGTCGGTGTCGGATCGAGCTGCTCGAGCGATTGGGTGAAACGCAGGCAGGTCTTGGCCGAACCAGACCCCAGCAGCACCGTGCCGGGCTTGCGTGCATGGAGCCGGCGGGAAAGGAGGAATTCGCCCTCCGGAACGGCGATGACCCCTCCTTTGCGCAGCGCCTTCTCGAACGCGTCGGTGTCGTCGACCTTGTCGTTCGGCTTGGCGCCGAAGTCCGTGACCGAGGCGGCCGGCGCGAGCGCCTTCGGCAGCTCGCCGCCGAAATCATAGCCGGCCTCGGCATACGCGCCGAGACCCGGCGGTATCGCCGCGATCAGTAGCGAGCTGGCGAGGCCGACGAACATCATTTCTCCTGAGCACCCTCCAGCGCGCAAGCGGCCGCACCAACGACGCCGACTTCGCCGCCGAGACCGGCGGGGACGATGGAGCAGACCGCCGACAGGCGCGGAAAGGCGTACTGGGCCGCGCTCTTACGCATCGGGACGAAAAGCGCGTCGCCGGCCGCGGTGACGCCGCCGCCGACGACGATCACGTCCGGATTGAAGATGTTAATCACCGCGCCGAGGCCGCGTCCGAGGTAATTGATGGACTCCGCCCAAATCTCATTGGCGAGCGCATCGCCCTCCGCCATCGCCTGGAAGAGGTGATGGGTCGTGACCTGGTCGAGCGAGCCGGCGAACTTGAGGATGGACGACGGCCGACCGGCCGCGAGAGCTTCGCGGGTGCGTCGCGCGATGGCGGTGCCGGAGGCGTAGACTTCCCAGCAGCCCGGGTTGCCGCAGCCGCAGCTCGGGCCGTCCATTGTGAGCGGGATATGGCCGAGTTCGGCCGCATTACCGTTGGCGCCGCGCATCAGGCGGCCATCGATGACCGCGCCGCCGCCGATACCGGTGGACACGGTGATGTAGACGACGTTCTTCCTGCCCTTGCCGGCGCCGAAGCGGTATTCGCCGAGCGCTGCAGCGTTGCAGTCGTTGTCGATGCGGGCGGGCAAGCCACCGAAGGAATTGCTAAGGAACTCGGTGATGGAGAAGCCGGTCCAGCCGGGGAGGTTAGGCGAACCGTCGACGCAGCCGCGAGCCATGTCGAGCGGGCCGGGCGAGGCGATGCCGATGGCCACGAAGTCGACGGGGCGGAGCCCGAGCTCGGCGAGGAGGCGGTGGGCGGCTTCAGCGACGCGTTCGCAGGCCTGGGCGGGGCCCTTGTCAGCGAAGGTCTCCACCCGGCCGGAGCCGAGCAGGCTGCCGTCCTCATTGACGACGCCGAAGGCGAACTTCGTGCCGCCGAGGTCGAAAGCCAGTACTTTGCGCATGATGATGGATAAGGTCAGTCGCCGGCGGGCCGCGAGAAGTCGTCCTGAAGACGCACAACGTCGGTGAGGTCGGGCGTGGAGACTTCGATGAGCACGCTGTCCTCCAGCGCCTCGAAGCGGTGGATGGTGCGGACGGGGATGTGGACGGACTGGCCCGGGGTCCAGACGTGCTCGTCCGCCGGCCCGACGTCGCCCGCCGCGGGCGCGGCGGAACCGGAGGGCGGACGGAAGGTGAGGCGCACGCGGCCCGAGAGCAGGTAGAGGGTCTCGGTCTTGCGTTCGTGATACTGCAGGCTAAGCCGCTTGCCGGCCTTCACCTCAAGCACCTTACCGGCGTAGGCGGGCTGATCGGCGAACCAGATCTCGCGCCCCCAGGGCTTGGAGACGGTCTTGGGTGCGTGCAGCGGGCCTGACATCGGGAACGGAGACTCAGCCAAACGCGCTCACCCTAGCAAATCAGAAAGGAAGTCGGACTGACCGGCGGCCCGGCCGAGCGGGCTGATGAGCCCCGGTCCCTCGGCGGCGGCCCGGCCGACCTCGGGGCCGACGCGATGCACGGCGAGGGATCCGTCGGGCGCGGTGCGGGCCAGGGCGGCAAAGTCATCCGGCGAGAACGGCCGCCCGGAAAGCCAGGCGCGCCGGGCCGCGCCCATGAGCAGCACCGGCATCCGCGAGTGGACCGCGGCGGCCTCACGATTGGGAGCGACGGTCACGACGCAGAACGTGAGGCGGGGCGAAGCGCCCTCCGTGACCGACCAGAGTCCGGCGAGGGCGAGCGGTCCGCCGTCGGCAGCGCGGAAGTAGTGGGGGATGCGCGCACGTCCTTCGACGCTCCATTCATAGTAGCCGTCGACGGGCACGAGGCAACGGCGCAGCCCGGCGGACTCACGGAAGGTCGGCTTGTCGTAGGCGCTTTCAGCCCGGGCGTTGGCGTGGCCCTCATCCCGTCCGCCCACGGCTCGACGCGGTCGGAAGCCCCAGAGAACGGACTCCGCCAAGGTCACGCCGTCCTCAGCCCGCACCGTCACCACCGGCGTGCCAGGCGTGACGTTGTAGCGCGGCGCGGCCACGGGGGCCTCGACGCCGAGCTCCCGGACGATCTCCGCCCAGCGGCCGAACTGGGTCACCCGACCGCACATCGCCCGGGCCCGTTCAGTGACGCGGGGGGGGCGGGCAGAGGCGCGGACTTCATGCCGCCCGAACGGAGTCCGTTCAGGATGAGGAGGTTGAGCATGTGCATCACGCCGAGCACGACGACCACGATGCCAATCTTCCAGCTGAGGTGCTCAGCCACCACGAGAGGGCGCTCTGGCCGCAATCCGGTGGCGAGGAAGAGCAGCATGAATCCGCAGTTCACCAGGTAGGAGCCGACGATGAGCAGGTGGTTCACCGAGTCGGCCATCTCCTCGCGGTCGTGGAAGGCGTCGACGAGAAAAGTGCGGCCGTTGCGGAAGAGGGTGCGGCCGACGAGCACGGTGATGACGATGGCGACGACGAAGTAGATGCCGTATTCCCAGAAGCTGAGGGGGTCGGTGACTTCGGTGCTCACTTCTGCGGCTTGGGCGAGGATGCGTTGCATGGTGGTATGTTTCTCGGGTGGAAAGGTTGAGGCAAGCCCTCACCAGTGCGGCGGGCGCTCATCGGCGGGCGGTCCGGAATCCTCGCCGCCGGCCTGCTGCTTGAGACGCGCCTCGGCGCGGGCGAGACGTTCGGAAATGCGGGTGACCTCGCGCGTGAGCTCGAGCATGGCGCGGTCCTGCTGCTCGACGTGCCGCTGCAGGAAGGCAATCTTCTCCTCAAGCGGCTTCAGGTCCATGCGCCGAGACTGCGGACGGACGGCCCGGGACGCAACCCTAGGCGAGCCGATCGGGAGGAATGACCGAAGGCAGGCCGACCCGCAGGAGCTGACGATGATAATGATGGCGAATCTCCGCTTCCGGTGAGTCCGAGAGAGGTCCGGTGATGAAGCATGCGTCGGGTGGCGGCTCCGTCATGGACTTCCCAATTACGCGCACACGGTCGCCGTCCGTCACGAATTCGGCAAAGACGTCCTCCGTCTGCTCCTCGCAGAAGGCGGCGTCGCGGGCGACGCGCTCGATCAGACGGAGATCATGGGACGGATCGACGCTCACAATCCAGACATGCCGCATCGCCACGAGCGCGTCGAGGACGCGGACGCACTCGGCCGGATCGGCGCCGGCGGAGAGACGAAAGTAGGAGCGCCCCCGGCCGTAGGCGAAACGTCGCGGATTGCGCACGAAGAGGCCCGGGGTGGCCATCGGTTCCGGCGTCTCAATCGCGGCGACCGCGGCACGGAGGCCGGCCTCGGTCCATTCGCCGCAAGCGGGCGTCGCCGGCGGCGGCAGATCGGCGGAAGGCGGCGCGTTGAGGTCGAGCCGCGGGACGGAGTCGAACGTCTTCGCCGCCTCCTGCAGCGCGCGCCCGTCGAGTCCATGGAATGACGCCCGTTCAACTGCGGGCTCGAGGGACGCCAAGGAAGGGAGATCGCTGCAGCGATGAGGCGCCCTTGATGCGAGGGCGTCGGCGAGCTCGCAGGTCGGCCGGACGTCGCCGACGAAAGTCACCTGCGCCGCAGGAAGCGAGGCTGCGCAGACGGCGGCGAGCGCCTGGTCAGCCGAGGGCGTGATCACGACCGCGCTGGTCGCACCGACGTCGGACCCGAGGTCGGGCGGAGAGAATGTCTCGACGGCCAGATCACCCGCCGCTGCACGGGCAAGGCTCACGCCCAGGGGGGGGAGCACCCAGGAGACCAGGGCGGCTCGGCGAAGCGAGGCCGGGGCGGCGCCGCCTTGGTCACGCACCCAGCGGCGTAGGTCGCGGGCCGCCGCGAAGGACCCGTCCCGAACGGCCAGCCGACGGGCCAGCCCGGCCTGCAGTTCGCCCCTGTCGGCGGCGGACGCCCCGCCCATTCGGACATCTTCACGCTGGAGGGCCATTCCACCATCTTCACCTTTTGGGGCCGGAGGTGAAGCCGGGACCTTCACCTTCATGGGCGGCATTTGGGGTTGAGAACCACTCCATAAAATATTAAGTAACCTTTCCCATGTCAGAGCCCCAAGACAAGACCCAGGAGGAGCCGCCGGTGCTGACCGCCCGGGCGCGCAAGGGGTTCTGGCGCCGGATCGGCGGCGAGGGCCTGACCGTGTCGCTCGCGGTGCACCTGCTGCTCATCCTGCTCGCAGCCTTCTGGGTCGTGGCGACGGTCACCACGGCGGCCAAGCGCGACCCCGACTCCTTCGCCACCGGCGCGGGCGGGGGCAACGGCGGCGAGCGCAACACCAAGGACCGGCAGAAGACCAAGCCGCGCAACGTGAAGGCGATGACGAAGTCACCCACCCGCATCACCTCCAAGAGCGCGACCAACCCCCTGGCCATCGCGGCCCTGCCGCCAACCCCCATGAGCCCCCTCACGGGCGGGCTCCTCTCCAGCTCCGGCTCAAAGGGCTTCGGCGGCGGTGCGGGCGGCGGCATCGGCGCCGGCATGGGCGCCGGACGCGGCGGCCGCAACTTCGTCTCGATGTTCGGGGCCCGCGGGACGGGCCTCAATGCTGGCATTTCCGGAACCCTTTACGATATCAAGCAGGACCGGGCGGGCAAACCAACGAGCGCGATGGGGGTGATGACGAAAGACCACCGTGACCCGGTCAACCAAAAGCCCATCGCCGCCTACCGGAAGGAAGTCAAAGAATTCCTAATCGATAATAATTTCAATCCCACCGCGCTCAACGACCGATTCAGGTCCCCGCACACGCTCTACGCCCAACAGATCTTCATCCCGCCTTGCCTCGCCACCGAGGCGCCCAAGGCCTACGGCGTCGAGGGGAAGGTGAAACCCTCGCGCTGGATCGCGCACTACCGCGGCATGGTCAAGGTGCCTCGCTCCGGACAGTTCCGCTTCGTCGGTTCGGGCGACGACTGGATGGTCATCCGCTTCAACGGGAAGGTCGCCTTGGATTCCGGTTTCGAGCACCCGATCGTCAAGAACAACGTCTACCCGCAGTTCAAGGGGCAGCAGTGCGACGAGACGCACCCCTCGACGCTCGGCCGCCCGATGCGCTGCGGGCCGTGGATCGAAATCACCGCCGGGCAGGAAATACCTATCGACATCGTGCTCGGCGAGACTCCCGGGGGAGCGTTCTACGCGTTCCTCTGCATCGAGCCGCGCGGGACGAACGGTAAGGGCGAAGGCATGAAGCTGCTGCGCTTCTCCACCGGCACCTTGCCGACCGAAATCGCGAACGGCCACCCCCGCGTACCCGGCGTGGACATGGAGGCCAAAGGGTGGATCTTCACCCCCGTCAGGATGGCCGGACTGCGCTGACGCTCCCTAGGGGATGATCAACCGCAGTAAACGAAAGGGCTCAGCCTCGTGTCGTCGCCGCGCGTGAAAGGGCTACCCTAGGACCGGCAACGCTCACCCGTCAGATAGAACCGCGCGCAGTTGCCGCCGAAGAGGCCGGCACGCTCGGCGTCGGTCAGTCCGCGGGCATGGTCATCGACGAGCCGGAACGCCTGCTCGTAGCTGCCGGCGAAGAGGCAGACCGGCCAGTCGGAGCCGTACATCAGGCGGGACGGACCGAAAGCCTCGAAGACGGTATCGAGATACGGACGGAACTGCGCGGCCTGCCACGCCTTGTGGTCGGCCTCCGTGAGCATGCCCGAGACCTTGCAGTGGACGTTGGGGAGCTTCGCCAGCTGCCGGAGCTGTGACCTCCAGGGTTCGATGGTTCCGTCCTTGATGTGGGGCTTCGCGATGTGATCGAGGACGAAGGGCTGGAGCGGGAAGTTCTCCGCGAGCCGGATTGCGGCCTCGAGCTGCTTCGGGTAGATCAGGATATCGTACGTCAGTCCGCGGGCGTGGAGCTTCGAGATGCCGCGCTGGAAATCCTTCCCGAGCATGAAGTCCACGTCCGGCTCTTCCTGGACGACGTGACGGACGCCGACGAACTTCGGGTGAGCGGCGAGGCGGGCGAGGTCGGCCTCGACGCGATCGGAGCGCAGGTCGACCCAACCGACGACGCCCTTCACGTTCGCGTGATGGTCCGCGAGGGAGAGCAACCAGTCAGATTCGCCGACGACCTGGCGCGCCTGCACGGCGATGGAGCCGTCGAAGCCGAGCGGCTTCTGCAACACGGCGAGATCGTCGGGGAGCCAGCTGCGGTGCAGCGGCGAGCCCGGCGGGATCCACGGGTATTGCGCCGCGTCGTACGACCAGAAGTGCTGGTGGGCGTCGAGACGCATGCCGTCAGGTCAGGTCCACGATCGCCTTGATCACGCCCGACTCCGGCTTCAGCCAGCCCGGGAAGGCCGTGATGAGATCGTCGAACTTGGCGTGGTGCGTGATCCAGGGCCGTGTGTCGATGACGCCCTCCTCGATGAGGCGGATGATGCGGACGAAGTCCTTCGAGAGCGCGTTACGGCTGGCGAGGATCGTCAGCTCACGGCGGTGCAGGTGCGGCGCATGGGGGAAGACCAGGTCCTGCTGCGTGATGCCCACGTAGACCACGCGGGCCGCGAAGGCCGCGTAAGCGAAGCACCCCGTCATCGAACGGCTGCTGCCCGTGGCGTCGATAACCACGTCGGCCAGGCGGCCGTCCGTGAGCGCCTCGAGTGCGGCGAGCTCCGAGCCGTCGCCCTTGGCGAGCACGACCCCGTCGACCTTCATCACTTCCGTGCAGAACTTCAGACGGTCAGCGTTCATGTCCATGACCACGCAGCGCGCGCCAGAGACCTTAACGAACTCGACGGCGGAGAGCCCGATGGGCCCGGCCCCGATGACGAGGACCGTCTCCCCGGCCTTCGGAGCGGCGCGGTCGACGGCGTGGCAGCCGATGGCGAGCGTCTCCACGAGAGCCAGCTGGTCGTAGGTGAGTTTCGTCGAGACGTGCAGCTTGCGGGCCGGCAGGAGGAAGCGCTCGGCCATGCCGCCGTCGCACATCACGCCGAGCGTCTGGTGCTTCTCGCAGCAGTTGGTGAAGCCGCGTCGGCAGCTGTAGCACCTCTGGCAGTTAATGTAGGGCTCGACCGAGCAGCGGTCGCCCGGCTTCACGTTCGTCACGCCAGCCCCGACCGAGAGCACCTCGACACCCAGTTCATGACCGGGGACGCAGGGGTAGGAGTAGAAGGGCATCTTGCCCAGGTAGCCGCCGTAGTCCGTGCCGCAGATGCCGACGCGATGCACGCGCACGACGGCCTCGCCCGGACCGGGCGCGGGCGGCTCGGGAGCGTCGAAGAACCGGAACTCCTGCGGACGCTCGAGGACGACGGCCTTCATGGGCTCAGTTGTTCTCCTTCAGCCCCTCGAGGTGGCCGACGTTGCGCACCGGCGCGAAGATCGCCCGGACCTCGGCGAGCAGCTCGCGGTCGATCGGCTCCTCGGCCCATTTGGCCCAGTTGCGGATGTTGGCGGGGTTGGCGCTGCCGGAGACGGTCGTCGTGATGTCCTCGTTCTGCAGGCAGAACTGCAGCGCGAGCTTGGCGATGTCGACCCCCTTGGCGGCGCAGTGGGCGGCGGCCTTGCGGGCCGCGGCCTTCACGTCCTCGGGCTCCTTGAGCCAGGCGGGCAGCGGGGCGTTGGTGAGCAGGCGGGCGCTGAACGGACCGGCGTTCATGACGCCCACGCCCTTGGCCTTGAGGTAGGGCACGGTCTCGTCGGTGAAGCGGGTGTTCTGCAGCGTGTACTGGTTATAGCTGAGGACGCAGTCGACGTCGGCCTGGTCGCAGATGAAGCGGAAGATCTTCTGGGGGT
This sequence comes from Verrucomicrobiota bacterium, assembly GCA_016871415.1. GTDB lineage: Bacteria > Verrucomicrobiota > Verrucomicrobiia > Opitutales > UBA953 > UBA953. Next base: position 91,363 of record VHDL01000007.1, on the reverse strand, counting down.
AGCCGCTGAAGCCGAGAGCGCGGATCTTGCCGGCCTGCTTCGCCTTGCGCAGCGCGGGGATGGTCTCGTCGACGATCTGCTGCATCGGCACGAACTCGATGTCGTGGCAGAGCGCGATGTCGATGTGGTCGGTGCCGAGACGGTGCAACGAGACGTCGATGCTCTCCGCGACGCGCTTCGCGCTGAAGTCGAAGTGGCCGATGTCGTAGCGGCCGACCTTGGTGCTGAGCACGTAGCGGTCGCGGGGGACGCCGCGGAGCGCGATGCCGAGCAGGACCTCCGACATCCCGCGTCCGTAGAAGGGCGCGGTGTCGATGTAAGTGAGGCCGCAGTCGAGCGCGACCTGGACTGACTTGAGGGCGTCGTCGAGCGCCACGCTGCGGAACTCCTGCCCGAGCGACGAGGCGCCGAAGCTGAGGACGGGAAGGCGGATGCCGGTCTGGCCGAGGAGGCGGGTCTTCATGAAAAAATTCAGCCGGTGCGGCAGCCGACGGTGAGGAGGACGTTGCCCCAGAGGGCCTGGTCGCCCGTCTGGACGGTTAGGATGTGATCGGGGGATTCGACGGCCTTGTAGAAGTCCCACTTTAGGACTGGCTGCAGCACCAGCTTGAGTCCGGCGGCTGCGATCTCCTTGCGGAAATCAGTCCAGACGGGCGGCTCGCCCTTCTGCGCGTAGGCGTCGTCGGCGGGGATGCCCATCGTGTTGACCGCGTCGACGGGCACGGCGCTGAGCACCGCGCGCAGCACCTGCGCGACGGTCGGGATGCCCGGCGAGAGGTTGAGTGAGACCAGCTCGGCGTTGGGTCCGCGCTTGGTCCAGGCGGGGTAGTTGCCGTCGGCGATGAGGATGACCGAGTGGTGTCCGGCGCGGGCGAGCACCTCGGAGATCTTGGGGTGGATGAGCTGGTGCTTGAGCATGGTCTTAGCGGGGCAGATGGGCGCGGAAGGACTGCATCGTCCGGGCGGAGGCGACCTCGGAGTCGGGCAGGGGCAGGACCTCGGCGGAAAGATAGCCTTCGTAAGCGATCTCGCGCAGCGCGGCGACGACCGGCGCGACATCGGTGTGGCCGAAGCCGACCGCCCGGCGGTCGCTGTCGGCGAAATGGACATGGCCTACGTGGCGGCCGCAGGCGCGGAGCGTTCCGGCAAGCGAGGCTTCCTCGATGTTCATGTGGAAGAGGTCGCAGAGCAGCCTCACGTTGGCGATGCCGCGGGAATCCAAGAACCGCGCGGCGTCGAGCTGGCGGTTGAGCAGGTTGGTCTCGTAGCGGTTGAGCGGCTCGTAGAGGAGCGGCACGCCGTGGCGCGAGGCGTGGGCGCCGAGGTCCGCGAGGGCTTCCGCCAGCCAGTCCAGGGCCCGGTCGCGGGAGACCTCGCCCTCGGCCTTGCCCTGCATCGAGCCGATGATGGCGGGCGCCTTGAATTCCCCGCCCAGGTCGATGACCGCGCGGATGAACTCCCGGGCCTCCTTGCGGACGGAGGCGTCGGCGTGCGTCAGGTGCCACCTGTGGACGATCCAGCCGCCGCCGGTGCCGAAGGCCGCGGCCGCGAGTCCGTGGCGCTCGAGCAAGGCCCGCAGCGCCGGACGGTCGACCGAGGCGGCGGAAGGCGCGAAGACCTCGAGCGCATCGAACCCGTGGCGGGCGGCGGACGCGGCGGCGGCCTCCAGTCCGTCCCAGTAGACGAACGGTCCGCCCCGGGCCTGGGCGACGAGAGAGACCGTGACCGCAGATCTAATCACACGGCAGAAGATGCCCCGCGCGGGAGGAGGGGCAAGTTCCGCTTGGCGCGCGTAGGCCGATTAACGGCGGACGGGCACCGAGAAACGGCTGGTCAGTCCGTCAGGCCCGGCGAGGAGCGTCCCTTGATGAGGCGCTGCACCGCGGCGAACCGCAGGATCTGCTCCATCTTGGCGAGCTCGGCGGAATCGATGTGCTTCTGGCCGCGGGCGGCGGCGACCGCGGCGCGGGCGCGCTCCTCGGCCGTCTCAATCGCCTTGAGGTCGATCTTGGCCTCGTCGATGGCGGCCTCGGTGACGACCGAGACCTTGTCGGCGAGGACGCGGGCGAAGCCCTTGTCGACCGCGAGACGGACCACCTTGCCGTCGGCCTGCGTGAGCACGACCTCCCCGGCAGCGATGAGCGTGGTGATCGGCTGGTGTCCGGGCAGGACGCCGATGCCGCCCATGGAAGTGGGCAGGTTCACGAGCGCGGCCTCGCCCTGGAAGGCGCGCCGGTCAGGCGTGACGATCTCGACCATGAGCGGCATGCGTTCAGGCGGACTTGGCCCTCGCCTTCTCGGCGGCGGCGAGCACCTCGTCGATGCCGCCCTTCATGTAGAAGTCGTTCTCATTCACTGCGTCGAGCTCGCCGGAGAGGATCATCTCGAAGCCGCGGATGGTGTCCTCGAGCGAAACGTACTTGCCAGGCGAGCCGGTGAAGACCTCGGCCACGTGGAAGGGCTGCGAGAGGAACTTCTGCACCTTGCGGGCGCGGAACACGACCAGCTTGTCGTCGAGGGAGAGCTCGTCGAGGCCGAGGATTGCGATGATGTCCTGCAGGTCCTTGTAGCGCTGGAGGAGTCCCTGGATGCCGCGGGCCACCTTGAAGTGGCGGTCGCCGACGACCTCGGGCGCGAGCGCGGTCGAGGTGGAGGCGAGCGGGTCGACGGCCGGGTAGATGCCCAGTTCGGCGATGCGGCGCTCGAGCACGACGGTGGAGTCGAGGTGCGCGAAGGTGTTGGCGGGGGCGGGGTCGGTCAGGTCGTCCGCCGGGACGTACACCGCCTGGAAGGACGTGATCGAGCCCTTCTTGGTGGAGGTGATGCGTTCCTGCAGGTTACCCATTTCGGAGGCGAGCGTCGGCTGGTAGCCCACCGCGGAGGGCGAGCGGCCGAGGAGCGCGGACACTTCGGAGCCGGCCTGCGAGAAGCGAAAGACGTTGTCGACGAAGAGGAGCACGTCGCGGTTCTGCTCGTCACGGAAGAATTCGGCCATCGCGAGGGCCGAGAGGGCGACGCGCATGCGGGCGCCGGGGGGCTCGTTCATCTGGCCGTACACCAAGGCGACCTTGGACTTGGAGAGGTCCTTCTGGTCGATGACGCCCGCTTCGGACATCTCGTGGTAGAGATCGTTGCCTTCGCGGGAGCGCTCACCGACGCCAGCGAAGACGGAGAAGCCGCCCTGCTTCATGGCGATGTTGTTGATCAGCTCCATGATGACGACGGTCTTGCCGACGCCCGCACCGCCGAAGGCGCCGACCTTGCCGCCCTTGACGAACGGGCAGATGAGGTCGATGACCTTGATGCCGGTGGGCAGGAGCTCGGCCGAGGTCTTCTGCTCGGTGAGGGGCGGTGGCTGGCGGTGGATGGGGTAGCGCTTGGCGGCCTTGACGTCGCCGCGCTCGTCCACGGGGTCGCCGGTGACGTTGAAGATGCGGCCGAGGACGCCCTCGCCGACGGGCACGGTGATGGCCGCGCCGGTGTCGAGCGCGGAGGTGCCGCGCACGAGGCCTTCGGTGGTCGTCATCGCGACGGTGCGCACGAGGCCGGAGCCGAGGTGCTGCTGCACCTCGAGCGTGAGGCGGGTGGGCCGGCCCTCGACCTTGTAGTCGACCTGGACGGCGTTGTAGATCTCAGGGACCTTGTCGGCGGGGAATTGGACGTCGACGACGGCGCCGAGGACCTGGGTGATCGTTCCGGTGGTGCTCATGATAGTGATAAGGTGGAAGGGGGTTACTGGGAGGAGGCGCCGGCGGTGAGCTCGAGGATCTCCTGGGTGATGGCGGCCTGGCGGGCCTTGTTGTACTCGAGCGAGAGCGCGGCCGCGATCTTCTTGGAGTTGTCGGTGGCGGCTTTCATCGCGACCATACGCGCACTGTGCTCGGAGGCCTTGGACTCCAGCACGGCCTGGTGGGCGGCCTGCTTGAAGAACAGCGCGGGCAGCTCGGCGAGGATCTCGGCGGGCGAGGGCTCGAAAATCATGTCGCGGGAATCCTCGACGGCGCGGCCGGCGGGCAGCCCGAGACGGTCGCGGAACTCACGGGCCTGCTTGGCCAGGGCCTCGGCGGGCAGGAGGCGCTGCAGACGCGGGGCCTGCACGAGGGTGTTCTTGAAGTGGGCGTAGAGCACCTCGACGGTGTCGACCTTGCCGTCGAGGAAGGCCTTGAGGAGGTATTCGGCGGCGGGGCGGACCTCGCTGAAGTTCGCGCGGTCGCTGACGGTGAAGTCGGCGAGCAGGTCGCGGCCCGTGCGGGCGAGGGCCTGGCGGCCCTTGCGGCCGACGGTGACGAAGGCGGCGTCGCGGATCTCGGAGGCGGCGCGGATGAGGTTGCTGTTGAGGGCGCCGCACATGCCCTTGTCGGGCGTGATGAGCAGGATGCCGCGCACGCGCACCGGGCGCGGGGTCAGCAGCGGGTGGGTCTGCTCGCCGACCTTGGCCGCGGCGGTGTCGAGGATCTCGCCGATGAGCTCGGCGTAGTCACGGCTGGCCTTAGCGGCGTCCTGCGCACGCTTCATCTTGGAGGACGCGACGAGCTGCATGGCGCGGGTGATCTGTCCCGTGCTCCTGACCGACTTGATGCGGTTGCGAATCTCGCGGAGTCCCTTGGGCATGGCGTGCGTTCAGCGGGGAGGGATCAGGCCTTGAAGGAGCGCTTCCAGACGTCGCAGGCGGACTTCAGCTCGGCGGCCATCGCGTCGTCGATCTTCTCGCCGACGCGGATGCGGGCGAGGGAGGCGGGCTTGGCGGACTCGAGATGCGTCTGCAGTCCGGCGGCGGCGGCCTGGACGGACTTCACGGCGACGTCGGAGAAGAAGCCGTTCTGCATGGCCCAGATGAGCGCGACCTGGATCTCGGCGGACTTGGGCGCGTTCGGGGGCTGCTTGAAGAGCTCGACGAAGCGGTCTCCCTTGTCGAGGACGCCCTTGGTCTGCGCATCGAGGTCGGAGCCGAACTGCGCGAAGGCGGCCAGCTCGCGGTACTGGGCGAGCTCGCCCTTCACCTTGCCGGCGACCTGCTTGAAGGCCTTGATCTGCGCGGCGGAACCGACGCGAGAGACGGAGAGGCCGACCGAGACGGCGGGTCGGATGCCCTGGTTGAAGAGGTCGGTCTGGAGGAAGACCTGGCCGTCGGTGATCGAGATGACGTTGGTCGGGATGTAGGCGGACACGTCGCCGGCCTGCGTCTCGATGATGGGCAGCGCGGTGAGCGAGCCCTTGCCGGCGAGGCGCGCGGAGCGCTCGAGGAGGCGGGAGTGGAGGTAGAACACGTCGCCCGGGTAGGCTTCGCGGCCGGAGGGGCGCTTCAGGATCAGGGAGATCTGGCGGTAGGCGGCGGCGTGCTTGGAGAGGTCGTCGTAGACGATGAGGGCGTCATGACCGTTCTCCATGAACCACTCGCCGATGGCCGTGCCCGAGAAGGGCGCGAAGACCTGGTTGGCGGCGTTGTCCGCGGCGGGGGCGGCGACGACCACGCAGAACTCGAGGGCGCCGGCGCGCTCCAGGGTGCCGATGGTGCGGGCGATGGAGGAGTTCTTGGCACCGACGGCGACGTAGATCGAGTAGACGGGGCGGAAGTTCTTGTCGCCTGAGGCGAGGCCGACGCGGTTGGCGTTGGCCTGGTTGATGATGGTGTCGATCGCGATGGTGGTCTTGCCGGTCGCGCGGTCGCCGATGATGAGCTCGCGCTGGCCGCGGCCGATCGGGATCATGGCGTCGATGGCCATGATGCCGGTCTGCATCGGCTGGTCGACGGACTTGCGGGGCATGATGCCCGGGGCGATCTTCTCGACGGGGTAGCGCTCCGTGGACTGGAGGGGGCCCTTGCCGTCCACGGGATTGCCGAGCGCGTCGACGACGCGTCCGAGCAGACCCTTGCCGACGGGGACGGAGAGGAGGCGGCCGGTGGTCTTGGCCTCCATGCCTTCCTTGAGCTTGGAGATGTCGCCCATGACGACGCAGCCGACGGTGTCCTCGGCCAGGTTGAGGGCGACGCCCTGCAGGCCTCCGGGGAACTCGACCATCTCGTTCATCATCACGCCGGAAAGGCCGTCGATGGCGGCGACGCCGTCCGCGAGGGAGACGATGGTGCCGACGTTGGACTTGCCGGCGCGGGCGTCGAGGCCGGCGATGGCTTTCTGGATCTGTTCGATCGCGTTGCTCATGTTATGTTGGTAATTCGAAGGGGTTGGTTCAGGCGGAGAGGGATCGCTCGAGCGCGCGGAGGCGCGCGGAGGCGGTGAGGTCGGTCACGTCGTCGCCCACGCGCACGCGGAAGCCGGCGAGGAGGGAGTCATTGCGGCGCGCGACGGGACGCACGGGGCGGCCGAGGGCGCGGCTGAAGTGGGCGGCCACGGCGGCGGCCTGCTCCGGGGAGAGGGGTCCGGCGTGCTCGATGGTGGCCTCGCTCCGGGCGAGCTCGCGGCGCACGGCGGCGAGGTAGGCGCGCAGCAGCGGGCGGAGGGTGTGGGCGGGGCGCGAGCCGGTCAGCGCCGCGAGCATCGCGGCGACGCGGTCGGACGAGACGGCGCCTCCCTCGAGGGAGAGCGCGAGGAGTCGCCTGGCTTCGGCTCGGACGGACGCGGACATGGCGCTCAGCGGGCGAGCTCCTTGGCGGCGGCCTCGTTGAGGCGGGCGCGCTGGGCGTCGTCCAGGGTCTGGCCGAGGACCTTACCGGAGGCGTCGACGACGAGACGGGCGAGTTCCCCGCGCACTTCGTTGAGCATGCGGGCGCGATCGGCCTCGAGCGCGGCCTGTCCCTTGCGGAGGACTTCGGCGGCGGCGGCGGCGGCTTCGGACTTGGCGGCCTCGACGGTCTTGGCGGCGGAGGCGCGCGCCTCGGCGAGCACGCGGGCGGATTCGTCGGCGGCGGCGTTGAGCTTGGCGTCGGCCGCCTTCTGGGCGTCGGCGAGGCGCTGCTCGGCGGCCTTGGCGTCGGCGAGTCCCTGGGCGATGAGGCGGTTGCGCTCCTCCATCTGGCCGAGGGCGGGACGGATGGCGTAGCGGTAGAGGACGAAGACCAGCAGGGCGAAGTTCACCAGCTGCGGCAGGAGGTGGTGCCAGTCGACGCCGAAGCTGCCGAAGAGCCGGATGATGTCGTCCACCGGATTGCCGGACTTGGCGGCGGCGGCATCGGCGGCGGCGAGGAGGGAGAAGGTCGTCATGGAGATCGGGAAGATTTCAGCGCTGGGAAAGGGGGGCGGCGGGCCCCTTGCGGGGCCACGCCGCGATTCCGGTCACTTCGCGAGGAAGATCGCGTAGAACGCGACGGCTTCGGCGAGAGCCATGCCCAGGATGGACTGGACGAGGATCTTGCCCGAGGCCTCGGGGTTGCGACCCACGGACTCGACGGCCTTGGCGCCGACGAGACCCACGCCGATGGCGGCGGCGAGGCAGCCGGCGGCGGCGGGAAGGGAACCGGTGATTTGAGCGATAATCATGTTGTTTGTTTTTGGTTTGGTCCTCGGCGCGCCGCCCGGGGAAGTCCCGGCAGGTCACGCGCCGCGAAAGTTCAGTGGGCGTGGCCCTCCTCCTCGTGATGTCCGCCCTCGTGGTTGCAGATGAGGCCGATGTAGACGGCGGAGAGGAGCGTGAAGACGAAGGCCTGGATGAGGCCGACCAGCACTTCGAGCAGACCGGCGACGGCGGGAATCACGTAGGGCATGAGTCCGCCGAGGGAGTGGATGAGGTTCTCGCCGCCGAAGACGTTGCCGTAGAGACGGAACGAAAGGGAGATGAGGCGGAAGAGGATGGAGACGACCTCGATGCCGCCGACGCCGAGGAAGATGAAGCTGAGCATCAGCCACATGGGCAGGCCAATCTCCTTCTTGTCGGCCTTGTTGCCGAAGAGGTCGAAGACGAGGACCTTGAGTCCGGCGTAGCGCAGCACGAAGTAGGTCCACGCGGCGAAGGAGACGACGGAGAGGGCGAGGGTGGTGTTGAGGTCGGAGTTCGCGGGGCGGATGGCGTCCTCCCAGTGGCCCTCGTGCATGAACTTCAGGGTGCCGACTCCGGGGAGGAGTCCGCTCCAGTTCATGAGGAGGATGAACACGAAGAAGCCGCAGAGCAGCGGGAAGACGCGGCCGATCATCTGCTTGCCGACGATGGGCTCGAGGGCGTCGCGCAGTCCCTGCGCCAGACCTTCCACGACGGCCTGCCCCTTGCCCGGGATGAGCTTGGGCGTGCCGACCGCGATGCGGACGGCGAGGATGATGAGGGCGGCGACGATCCAGGTCGTGAGGATGGAGTTGGAGATCCAGTAACCCCCGATTTGGAAGAGGTCGGTGGCGTTCGGCTTCACGCCCTCGGAGGCGGCGAGGAGGCCGGAGGGGGCCGCGGAGAGGACTTGTGACAGGAAAGGCATCGGTGATGCAGGGTTCTGGTGAACAACCTGCCCCACCACTGGTCAACACCTCGCCAGAATGGTCGGGGGGAGTAAGCCCGCCGCCCCACCCTTCATTAGATATGCTTATCAGGTGACCTCAGGGCGCCAATCGGGTTATCTCCCAGCCGGCCGCCTTCCTGACATAGAGGAAGCGGTCGTGCAGTCGATTGGTACGACCCTGCCAAAACTCAAAGCTATCAGGCTTGAGCCTATACCCTCCCCAGTTCGCCGGCTTGGGCACTTTGCCTTCGGGATGCTGGGCTCGCAGCGCCGCCAGACGGGTCTCCAAGTATTGGCGATCGGGAATGACCTGACTCTGCTCGGAGACCAAAGCGCCGAGCTGGCTGCCGTAGGGCCTTCGGGCGAAATAAGCGATGGACTCTTCCTCCGAAGTCTTTGTCACAGAGCCAGTTATGTGAATCTGTCGCTCCAGGGAAAACCAAGGGAACAGGAGGGTGGCCCGGGCGTCTTTGGCGAGATGGGCGCCCTTGCGGCTACCGTAATTCGTGAAAAAGCAGAATCCGTCAGGATCGGCCGCCTTGAGAAGGACGGTGCGGGATGACGGACACCCCTGGGCATCGGTCGTAGATAGGACCATCGCGTTGGGCTCGACGATGCCCGCGGTCTTCGCCTGGGCGAACCAGTGACGGAACTGCTCGAGGGGGTCGGCCTGCAGCTCGTGGCGGTCCAGACCGTGATCCGCATATTCTTTGCGCAGTTCCGAGAGGTCCATCAGGCCGCCAAACCTATCGGGCCGGGGCCGGCAGGCAAGTCCGGGCCGCCCTTCCCTCTCGCCAGTGCCGACGACGGGAGCACTCTGACGCAGTGAACCTGGTGCTGATCACCGAGGACGAAGTCGCCACGGGCATCCCCGCCGAGGACCCGCGGGCCGCCCACCTCCTCACGACGGTCGGGCTGCGACCCGGCGGCACGTTCCACGTGGGGGTCGAGAACGGTCTCCGCGGAATCGCGCAGGTGAAGGAATGCGGAACGGCGCTGCGCTTCTCGGTCGCATGGGAAAAGGAGCCGCAGCGGCGTCTGCCGCTCACGGCGCTGGTCGGGCTGCCGCGGCCGCAGACGGCGCGCAAGGTGCTGCACGACCTGGCGAGCCTCGGCGTCGGCGAGATCCGCTTCTTCACGCCGGACAAAGGCGACCCCGCGTACGCGGGCAGCTCGCTCTGGCGCGACGGGGAATGGCGCGAGCACGCGCGCAAGGGAGCCGAGCAGGCTTGCTCGGCGCTGGTGCCCGCGGTCGGCGTGCACGCTTCGCTCGCGGAGGCGCTCTCAGGACTGCCCGAAGGCGGACTGCGCGTCGCGCTGGATCCCTATGAGGCCGAGGGCCCCCTCACGGCGGAGACGCGTGACGCCGGAGCGGCCGTGCTCGCGGTGGGGCCGGAGCGCGGATGGTCGGACGGCGAACGCAGGGCGCTGCGCGCGGCCGGCTTCACCCTGCTGCACCTCGGCGACCGCGTGCTGCGCGTCGAGGCCGCGGCGCTCGTCGGCGGCGCGCTGATGCTGTCGGCGCTCGGCGCATGGCGCGCGCACCGTCCGCTCGACGGCTGATCAGGCGCGGGAGAGCACGTGCGCCGAGGGCTGCCCGCGGCCCTTGCCGATGAGCTTGCGCAGGCGCCAGCCCTCGGGGACGGGGACGGCCTGTCCGCCCGGCGCCTCGAGCACCACGCGGACGTGCGCGCCTTCACCCGCCGCGGCGCAGGCCGCGGCCGAGACCTCCGCGCCGCGCGTCTCCCAGAGGTCCCAGGGCGGATCGGCGAAGACAAGGTCGTGGCCTGACGCACGTGAGCGGAGCGCATCGCCCGTCTCGACCGTGAGCGGCAGCGACGCGAGCCCCATCGACTTGGCGACCGCGGCGGCGTTGGCGGCGATCTCGGAACCGGCGCGCAGGTCGACGCAGGTCGCCCGGGCCGCGCCGCGGCTCAGCGCCTCCAGGGCGTAGGCGCCCGTGCCGGCGAAGAGGTCCAGCACGTCCGCGTCGGGGACGGATGCGGCGAGCGAGCTGAACACCGCCTCACGGATATAGTCGGTGGCCGGCCGCACGCCGCCCTTGGCCGGCACGCGGAGCTGGATGCCGCGGGCTCGGCCGCCGGTGACGCGCATGCGCGCACTTTCGCCCGCCGACTTCCTTCGGTCAACGGCGTTCGGCGCCGAGACGCTGCCGGGCCGGCGACCAACACGCCGTGCGGCCGCCGACCTCCGCCCGGCGCAGCGGGGCGCGGGTGCGAGGACAGACGCCGCCGTCCTCCCAGCGGTGGTTGAAGAGCCAGCCGTCGGGCGGATCCGACCAGTCCTTGCCGATCACGCGCAGCGCATCGGCGCAGACCTCGCGCAGCGTCGCATGGAGGCGGCGGACGGAGACCGGGCCGAAGGCGCCCGCCTTGGCGCGCGGATGGAAGCCTGCGCGCCAGAGGACCTCGTCGGCCATCCAGTTGCCCACGCCGGGGAAGCGCTCCTGCATGAGCAGCACCGCCTTGATCGGTGAGCGCGCGCGGCGCCGGAGAAATTCCGCCACCGCCTCCTCGGTGAACGCGTCGGACAGGACGGCCGGCGCGATCGCGCTCCACCAGTCCGGCTCGCCCGGACCCATCCAGAGCCGGACGCGGCCGAACTGACGCGGATCGGCGAACACCAGCCGTCGGCCGCCCGACATGAGCAACGAGAGCGCCTCATGGGGCGGCGTGCCTTCGGCGCCGACGCACTCCGTGCGGCCCGTCATGCCCAGATGGATGCCGAGCCAGATTCCGCCTTCGAACCGGAAGGCCATCTGCTTGGCGGCGGCGAACGAAGCGCGGAGCCGCCGTCCCTCCAGGGCCGCGTGGAGCTTCGCCGCCGTGAGCCCGCGCGTCGGGCGGGTCGCGCGGGGGAGACGGACCTCCGTGACCCTGCGGCCCAGGCCGGGGTCCCAGCGCTTCCGGAAATACTCCACCTCGGCCAGCTCGGGCATGCCGCTCACTGGACGGATGAGGCGTCGGTTGGCAAGGGTCCGCGCCCTTTCTCGCTGGTCATCACCGCCGACGAGGCTTCACTCCTGAGGACGCATGCACGAAGCCCGTCCCGAGCGTTATGCCCATCCGGCCTTCCAGGCGCGCTGCGGCCGTTCCGGCCTGCACCTGCCGCGCGTGGCCCTGGGCCTCTGGCACAACTTCGGGAGCGTCGACGACTACGGCAATGCGCGGGCCATCGCCCTGCGCGCCTTCGACCTGGGCGTCACCCACTTCGACCTCGCGAACAACTACGGGCCCGTCCCGGGCAGCGCCGAGGAGAACTTCGGACGGATGCTGCGGGAGGACCTCGGCGCCTACCGCGACGAGATCATCGTCTCCACCAAGGCCGGCTACACCATGTGGCCCGGGCCGCACGGCGACTTCGGCTCGCGCAAGTACCTGCTGTCCTCCCTCGACCAGTCGCTAAAGCGGATGGGGCTGCCGTATGTCGACGTCTTCTATAGCCACCGACGCGACCCGAACACGCCGATGGAGGAGACCCTGGGCGCGGTCGCCCACGCCGTGCGCTCCGGGCGCGCGCTCTACGCCGGCGTTTCGAACTACGGCCCCGAGGACACCCGTCGCGCCTGCGCCATCCTGCGCGAGCTCGGCACGCCATGCGTGCTGCATCAGCCGAAGTACAGCCTCTTCGAACGCACGCCCGAGTCAGGCCTGCTCGACGTCGTGGAAAAAGAAGGCCTCGGCTGCGCGGTCTTCTCCCCCCTCGCCCAAGGCATGCTCACCGACCGTTACCTCCGCGGCATCCCGGCCGACGCCCGCGCAGGCAAGGCGCACGGCTACCTTCGTCCGGAGCAGGTCGACGACGCGCGGCTCGGCAAGGTGCGCGCCCTCGCGGTGATTGCCGAGGAACGCGGCCAGCCCCTCGCCTCCATGGCCGTCGCCTGGGTCCTCCGTGACCGGCGCGTGACCAGCGCCATCATCGGCGCCAGCAAAGTCGCGCAGCTCGAGCAGTGCGTTGCGGCCGCCTCTTCCGCGCCCTTCACGTCGGAGGAGCTGCGCCGCATCGACGCGATCCTCGCCACCTGAGCCATGAGCCCCGCCCTGCCCTTCAAGCTCAGCTCCCTGATCTTCCTGCGCGACGCCTCCGGAAGGCTGCTGATGATGCGCCGCAACAAGGCGCCCAACCTGGGACGCTGGAGCCCCGTGGGCGGCAAGGTCGAGACCGCGGCCGGCGAGTCGCCCTTCGAGTGCGCCGTACGCGAGACGGCCGAGGAGACCGGCCTGCACATCGGCACGGAAGACCTCCACCTTTTCGGCATGATCACCGAACGCGGCTACGAGGGTCAGTCGCACTGGCTCATGTTCCTCTTCGAGTGCCGGAAGCCGCTGACCGGGCTGCCGCCGGACATCGCCGAGGGTTCCTTCGGCCTCTTCACCCGAGCCGAGGTCGACGGTCTCGAGGTACCTGACAGCGACCGCACGCTCATCTGGCCGGTGTACGACCGCCACCGCGGCGGCTTCATCGCCTACCGCGCGGAGTGCCATCCCGACGGCCCGCTGGTCATGACCGTCGAGGAGACGCACGCCAGGCCGCCCCGGACCTAAACGGATGGACGCCGCCGGCGCCGAGTTTGAATTCAAGCGGACCAACCGCAAGCCGACCTACCCCGTGGGCGAGGAGCTACGCTCCTACCTTTCCCGCGAAGGGCGCGAGGTGCCCCTGCCCGTGAGCTACGCCCAACTGCGCGGCTTCACCGCCGCGACGCCCCTCCTCGAACGCGGTAAGGACACGCTCTGGGAGACCGTGGCGTATCCGCCGGAGGAGATGGAGCACCTCTCGCGCGGACTGCTCGAGACCTACGCCCTGCTGCGGGGCGAGGGCGGCATGAGTGTGTTCAGCCACGTGTACGTCGACCGCGTGGACTTCTGCTCCTTCGGCAACTCCCAGCCCTTCCGCGTCCGCATCGTCAACGCCTACAATGAGAACCACGACTACTTCTACGTGAAGGTCGGCGACGCCTCGCGCGTCTGCGGGCTGGAGCTCGAGCACCTGCTCTCGCCTAACCGCATGCTCTACCTCACCTGGGGCGAGACGCTCGTCGAGGAGCACGTCACCGGCATACCGGGCGACATCTTCGCCGAGAAATGGCTGCACGCCGACGGCCACCACCCGGTCCGCCTCGCCAAGGAGCTCATCAAGTTCGAGGAACGCTGCGTCGTCCGCCTGCTCGGCGACATGCGCGCCTACAACTTCGTCGTGGCGGTGACGCCGGACTTCGACGCGACGTCGATCCGCGTGCGCGCGATGGATTTCGACCAGCAGTCCTACGACGGACGCCTCCGCTTCTACCTCCCGGGCTCCTTCAAGGAGAACCGGCCCTTCGTCCAGCTCTGCGCCCAGCACATCAACGCCGCCTCCGCGCTCCAGTACCGCCGGGAGGAGCAGTCGCTCATCCACCGGCGCCTGTTGGCGGCGCCCGACCGGGTGCGCGACCTGCTGGCGGCGATGCGCACCACCCCCCTCTCCACCCCGGATAAGGCGAAGGAGCTGGCAGAAGGGCTCGCCGAGCACCACCAGGACGCGGCCTTCCGGCAGCACGCCGACATGGCGGGCCTCATCGGCGAAAGCCTGGCCCGGCTGGACCGGATCCTGCGCGCAGGCTGACTAAGCGCTGGACAGGACGCGCGCCGGGCGGGCATCCTTTCCGGCCTAGATGAGCGACTCCCTCCGGCACGAATGCGGCATCGCCCTGGTGCGGCTGACGAAGGACCTCAAGTGGTATCAGGAGAAGCACGGGACGCCGCTCCACGGATTCAACCAGCTCTTCCTGCTCATGGAGAAGCAGCACAATCGCGGCCAGGACGGCGCGGGCATCGGCTGCGTCAAGATCGGGGCCGAGAACGGCGAGGCGTTCCTCTTCCGCGACCGCGAGATTGGCGCCCAGGGGCTGACCCAGATCTTCACCCGGCAGATCAAGTCCTACTCCGACAAGCTGCGGGAGGCGGTCATCGTGCCCGAGTTCCCGGAGACGGTGAAGCGCCACTTCGACTTCGGCGGCGAGGTGCTGCTGGGCCACCTGCGCTACGGCACCTCGGGCAGCTTCGACTCCATCTCCTGCCACCCCTACGCGCGCAAGTCCATCTGGCCCACCCGTAACCTGCTCGTCGCCGGCAACTTCAACCTCACCAACACCTCCGAGCTCAACACCTCGCTGACCGACCGCGGGGCGCACGTGATCTACTCGACAGACACACAGTCGATCCTCGAGGAGATCGGATTCTGGCTCGATGAGGAGCACGACCGCCTCTTCCGCGCCTTCCGCGAGGAGGGGTTCGAGGGCATGGCGGTGCAGGAGAAGATCTCGCTCCACCTCGACGTGGGTGCGGTGCTCCGCCGCGCCGCCCGCCACTGGGACGGCGGCTACGCCATCGCGGGGCTGATCGGCAACGGCGACAGCTTTGTCCTGCGCGACCCGTCGGGCATCCGCCCCTGCTGGTTCGTACGGACCGACGACCTCGTCGCGGTCGCCTCGGAGCGGGTCGCGCTGATGACCATCGTCGGCTCCTCGCAGGAGGAGGTGCAGGAGCTGCCTCCGGGCCACGCCCTCATCATCAAGGCCGACGGCTCCGCGAAGGTCGAACAGGTGCAGACCCCGCGGGAGAAGCGGCACTGCTCGTTCGAGCGCATCTACTTCTCGCGCGGCAACGACCCGGAGATCTATGCGGAGCGCAAGGCGCTGGGCGCGGCGCTGGCCGACGACATCCTGGCCCGCGTAGGCGAAGATTACGACCGGGCGGTCTACTCCTACATCCCCAACACGGCCGAGGTGGCCTGGTACGGGCTAATGGACGAGCTGCGCCGGCGGCGCCGGGCCAGCGTGGGCGAGACGCTGCGCCGCGCGCTCAAGGACGGTACGCTGGACGAAAAGCTCATCGACCGGGTGGTGCTCGGCGGCTGGCCCCGGGGCGAGAAGGTCGCCCACAAGGACGTGAAGCTGCGCACGTTCATCTCGCAGGAGAAGAACCGGCTGCAGATGGCGTCGCACGTCTACGACATCTCCTACGGCGCGGTGAAGGAGGGCGACACGCTGGTCTGCGTGGACGACTCCATCGTGCGCGGGACGACGCTCCGGCAGTCGATCCTGCGTATCCTCGCCCGACCCAGCCCGCGCCGCATCGTCATCGCCTCGACGGCGCCGCAGATCCGCTACCCCGACTGCTACGGCATCGACATGTCGGAGATGGGCAAGTTCCTGGCCTTCCAGGCCGCAGTCGCGCTGTGCAAGGACCGCGGCAAGCACGACCTGCTGCGCGAAGTCTACGAGGACTGCGTGGCGCAGGCCGAACGCCAGACCGGCGAGATGCGCAACCACGTGCGGCGGATCTACGACGCATTCACGGAGGAGGAGGTGGCGACCAAGGCGGCGGAGCTGGTCTTCCCGGCCAAGTCGGGCTGGAAGGGTGAGCTGATCTTGGTCTTCCAGAAGGTGGAGGCGCTGCACAAGGCCTGCCCAACGAGCCGCGGCGACTGGTACTTCACAGGCGACTACCCGACGCCAGGCGGCCTCGGCGTGGTCAACCGCGCCTACATCAACTATTGGGAGCGCCGCGAGGGGCGCTCCTACTGATCAGGCGTAGATGCAGAAGGGCGCGGTGCGGGTCCGGAAGGACTCCGCCTGCGCGTCCCACCGGGAGAACCACCGGGCGAGGTCGACCGCGGCGCCGCGGACGCGCAGATCCTCGTAGAAGGCCTCGCTGCCGAAGTGCTTGATGAAGAGGTCGCGGTCGTTGCGCGTGTGCTTGGCGAAGAGGCCGGTCGAAAGCCACGCGCAGGTCTGCCGAAGCATGAAGGATGAGATTCTGACGGGCCGGAACTTCTGCCAGTCACCGACGGCCAGGTAGGCGCCCTGCGTGCCGTCGCCCATGACGCGAGGCTGCACGACGAGTCCGGGCACGGCCATGCCCAGGGCGTTCACAATCTCATCGGCACGCCGGCCCTGATGGCTGATGAACCGGAAATGCATCTGGTCGCCGAAGGTGTGCTTGAAGCCGCCGATCTGGCAGCCGAGGCCGACCATGGCGTAGCCGAGCGCGGCCTGGGGCGTGGGGACCATCGGCGAGGTGGGCGTCCAGTTCAGGCCGGTCGAGATCCAGGGCATGGCGCGCCGCCAGCCGGTCATCGGGACGACCTCCAGACGTCCGCGGCGGCGCACGTCCTCGGAAACGTCGAGCACTTCGGGGGTGGCGACGGCCCACCGGGCGAGCTCGCCGATGGTGAGGCCGTGCACGTAGGGGGTCTCATAGGCGCCGACATAGCTGCGCCACGTCCGGTCGAGGAAGGGCCCGTCGACCTTCTCGCCTCCGATCGGGTTGGGCCGGTCGAGCACGATCACGCGCACGGGCTTCGGCATTGCGAAGCAGGCCTCGATGACAAGGCGCATGCAGCTGACGTAGGTGTAGGAGCGGACGCCGACGTCCTGGAAGTCGATGACGATGTCGTCGAGTCCCTCGAGCATGGCGGGCGTCGGCTTGCGGGTGGCGCCGTAGAGGGAGAACACCGGGAGACCCGTGCGCGCGTCGCGCATGTCCTTCACCTTGGCGTCGGCCTTGGCCGCGCCGTCGATACCGTGCTCGGGACCGAAGAGTTTGAGCAGCCTCACCCCGGGCGCGCGGGCGAGCACGTCGGCCGTGCGGCGGCCGGCGCCGTTGACGCCGGCGCGGTGCGTGACGAGGCCGACCCGCCTCCCCTGCAGCATGGCGAAGCCGGAGTCGGCGAGGACGTCGACGCCCAGTCGGACGGGGGCGCCCGCGGCGGGCGCGGCGCCGAGCGCGCCGGCGGAAGCGCAGAGGGCGGAGGCGCGGATGAAGTCTCGTCGGTCCATGGACGCGGGGCAGGGTCATCTTCACGCCCCGTCGCCGAGGTTCAAATCTGTTCCGCGTCTTCCTCGGTTTCCGTTTGCAGGCGGAGCCGCCCGGCACAAGTTGCCCGCATGCGCGTCGCCCTGCTCGGATCAGGCCGCGGCTCCAACGCCGAAGCGGTCCTGCGCGCCCAGGCCGAAGGACGGCTGGGCCGCGCCACGGCGGCCGGCGTCTGGTGCGACGTGCCGACCGCCCCGATGCTGGCCCTCGGACCCCGCTTCGGAGTGCCGGCGACGTACCTCGACCCCGGACCTTTCCGGACGAAGTTCTCCCCGGAACGCGAGGCGGCCTGGGCCTCGGCCCTCCGCGACGCGGGCGTCGACCTCGTGGTGCTGGCGGGGTTCATGCGGGTGGTGAAGGCGCCCCTGCTGGAGGCCTTCGCCGGCCGCATGATCAACCTTCACCCGAGCCTGCTCCCGGCCTTCCCCGGTCTCGACGGCATCGGACAGGCCTGGCGCGCCGGTGCGCCTGAAAGCGGCTGCACGGTGCACTGGGTCAACGCCGCGGTCGACGGCGGCGCGCACCTCGGCCAGTCCCGCGTGCGCCGCGAGCCCGATGACACCCAGGAATCCTTCGCAGCGAAGATTCATGCGGCGGAGCACGCGCTGCTGCCCAAGGTGATCGCCGAACTGGCCGAACGCCCGCCCTTCCGATGATCGAGCTGCGCCGCGAGATCCACGCCGACCTGGTGCAGCCGCTGGAGGACCACTTCTGCGAGCTGACCCGCTCAAGCTGGATGCTCTTCAATGAAGGGACGGGCAAGCCGCACTACGTCATGGGCTACTTCGAGACCGATGCCGAGGCTGAGACGGCGTGGTCGGACCTCCGCAAAGCCTTCAAGAAGCTGCCGGAGTCCTTTGAACGGACGACGCTGGAGGACAAGGACTGGAAGGAGGCCTACAAGGAGCACCTGCGTCCCTGGTCACACGGCCGCCTGCACTGGGTGCCGTCCTGGATGCGCGCCACGCATCCGACGCCGCCGGACGCGGCCGTGATCTGGTTCGACGCCGGCCTGGCCTTCGGCACCGGCGACCATCCGACCACACGCCTGTGCGCAATCCGCATGCTTGACCATCTGGACGGGAGGAATCCCGCCGAGGTCTCGGTGACCGACGCGGGCTGCGGCTCGGGCATCCTCGCGCTCTCCGCCGCGCGGCTGGGCTGCGGCCGCGTCGCAGGTTTTGACCGCGACCCGGAATCCGTGCGGGTCAGCGTTGCCAACCGGGAGGAGAACGGGCTGCCGGAATCGGCCGCCGCATTCCATCACGCGGGCCTCGAGGAAGGATTCCGGCTCACGGGCACGGCCGAGGTGGTGCTCGCCAACATCATCAGCGACGTGCTCTGCATCTACGCCGACGACCTCGTCGCCTCCGTCGCTCCAGGCGGGGTGCTCGTGCTGAGCGGCATCCTCACCAAGGAGCAGGACCAGGTGCGCGCGCACTTCGAGGCCAAATGCCGGGGGGCCTGGGGGCCCGCCGTCCGATCGGACGGACGGGTGCAGGGCGAGTGGAGCGACGTGGCCCTCTTCCGACCTCTCTGAAACCTCCGATGCCCGCCCACCCGCAAGCCCCGCGCCTCTGGCGCCTCATCACCCTCCTCTGCGGCGTCGCCACGGTCGCGCTGGGCGCTAATGAGCTGCTCGGCATCATGCCACGGTGGAATCCGGCAGAGGTCACGCATCCGGGCGCCGTCGCGGCGGAAGGCTGGCTGTTCGTCGTCTACGGCGCCGTGCTGCTCTGGCCCGCCGAGAAAGCGGCCTCAGAACGGCTTTGGCGAACGGCGTTCGTGCTAACCTGCCTGCTGTCCCTGCTGTTCGCGGCAGCGATGATTTCGGAAGTGATGGCCAAGAACTACCTGGCGGCGGCAAAGGGCGCGAAGGCACGCATGCCGGTCGCGCAGGCGATTATGCTCTTCCTTGGCCTGGGGCAAATCCCGCTGCGGCTCTTCACGCGGCGGCCGGAGCTGCTCGACTGATCAGAGCGCGGCGTGGATCGCCTCGGCCCGACGAGCGGCCTCCTCGACAGTGGGCGCGGTGACGGTGACGTGTCCCATCTTGCGGCCGCGCGCGGCCCTGCCCTTGTCGTAGAGATGCAGCTTAGCGGAAGGATCCGCGAGGACCCGCGTCCAGTCGGGCTCGCGCCCGTCACGCCAGAGGTCGCCCAGCAGGTTGACCATCGCCGAGGGCGCGAGGGGCCTCGTGCCGCCGAGCGGCAGGCCGCACACGGCGCGGACGTGCTGCTCGAACTGCGACGTCTCATGCGCATCGAAGGTCTGGTGACCGCTGTTGTGCGGACGCGGGGCGAGCTCATTGACCACGATGCGGCCATCCTTCACGAACATCTCCACGGCAAGCAGGCCGACCAGGCCGATCTTTTCCGCGATGCGCAAGGCGAGGGCGCACGCCTCCGCAGCGGTCGCCTCCGGGACGCGGGCGGGCGACAGGGAGAGGTGCAGGATGTGGTTGCGGTGCACGTTCTCGGCCGGATCGTAAACGGCGGCGCGGCCGTCGACGGTGCGCGCGACGAGCACGGAGATCTCCATCTGGAAGGGCACCCAGGCCTCCAGCACGCCGAGGCCGCCGCCGATCGTCGCCCAAGCGGCCGCGAGGTCCGCGCCGGCGTCGGGCAGCTTGACCTGCCCCTTGCCGTCATAGCCGAAGTCGGCGGTCTTGAGCACGCACGGGAAGCCGACCTTGACGACCGCGCCTCGCAGCTCGGCAAGCGAGGCAACGACGGTGAAGTCGGCGCAGGGGATGCCGGAGTCACGCAGGAACTCCTTCTCGCGCCGACGGTTCTGACAGATGGCAAGGACGGAGGCGGAGGGATGGCAGGGCACGGACTTCGCGATGAACGCGACGGTCGCAGGCGGGATGTTCTCGAATTCGAGCGTGACGCGGCCGCAGCCGGCGGCGAAACGCGCAAGCGCCTCGTGGTCGTTCCAATCGGCGTCCACGTGCTCATCCGCGACCGCGGCGGCGCAGGCGGCGGGCGACGGGTCGAAGGTGCGCACGCGGTAGCCCATGCGGCGCGCGGCCAGGGCGGACATACGACCCAGCTGTCCTCCGCCGAGGATGCCGATGACGCCTCCGGGAAGCAGCGGAGCCTCCATGCTCAGCGACGGCGGCCCTTCCGGCCGGGAACCGGGTTGTCGAGCACGGCCTTGGTCTGCCGCACGCGGTAACGGTCGAGCCGGGCCGCGAGCGTCGGTTCGGACAAGGCGAGTACGGCCGCCGCGGCCAGCGCGGCGTTGATCGCACCGGCGCGGCCAATCGCGAAGGTGTGCACGGGGATGCCCGCGGGCATCTGCACGATGGACAGCAGGGAGTCGATGCCGTCGAGGGCCTTCGACTGGACGGGCACGCCCATGACGGGCAGGGAGGTCATGGCGGCGGCCATGCCGGGGAGATGGGCGGCGCCGCCAGCTCCAGCGATGATGACCTTAAGGCCGCGTCCACGGGCGGCGAGGGCATAGTCCTTGAGCTTCAAGGGCGTGCGATGGGCGCTCACGACCTCGGCCTCGAAAGGCACGCCGAGCGCCTTGAGCGTATCGGCGGCGTGCGCCATCGTCTCCCAGTCGGACTGTGACCCCATGATGATCCCGACCGCGGGCTTTGCGCTCCTCTTGCTTGCCATGTCCGCCAGCGTGCGGTTCGGGCGTCCGGAGTGAAGCCCGAAGCGAGAGCGTCTCAGCCGAGCCGGGGCTCGTATTCAGGTACGAGCTCCCTTACGCCCCGCTTGCACGCTTCGGGACCCGCTCCGACTAGGGCGCGCACCCTCCCCAGCAGGTCTTCCAGGCCTGCGTACGGCGGCGGGGCGGAGACGAGGCGCGTCACCCGGGGGTGGGCGGTGGGACGATGCTCCTCGCCGGCGTGCCGCATCTCCTCAACGAGCTTCTCGCCGGGGCGCAGGCCGGTGATACGGATTTCGATGTCCTCATCGGGGCGAAAGCCGCTGAGCTCGATGAGCTGACGGGCGACGTCGAGGATGCGGAGCGGCTCGCCCATCTCGAGCACGAGGATGTCACCGCCCTCGGAGAGCACCGCGCTCTGGAGGACGAGTCCTACCGCCTCCGGGATGGTCATGAAAAAACGACGCACCTCCGGATGGGTCACGGTTACCGGGCCCCCGGCGGCAATCTGGCGGCGGAAGATCGGGATGACGGAGCCCGAGGAACCGAGGACGTTACCGAAGCGCACCGCGGCGAATCGCGTGCGGTTGCCGGGCCGACCCTGGGCCGCCTGCACGACGCGCTCCGCCAGCCGCTTGCTCGCGCCCATGGCGTTGGTCGGGCGGATGGCCTTGTCGGAGGAGATGAGGACGAACCGGTCCACGCCGTGCTCGGAGGCCAGACCGGCGACCACCGCAGTGCCGAGGACGTTGTTGCGGAGGGCCTCCCCGGGCTGCGATTCCATCATCGGCACGTGCTTGTGGGCCGCGGCGTGGAAGACGAGCGCGGGACGGTGCCGCTCGAACAGGGCGCGCATGCGCGGCTCGTCGGTGACGTCGGCCACCTCGACCGTGACGGCCGTGGCGCCCGGGCCGGCGAGCAGCTCCTGCTCAGCCTGGAAGAGAAGCGCCTCACAGCGGTCAACGAGCACGAGCCGCGCGGGGCCGCGGGCGGCGGCCTGGCGCGCGATCTCCAGTCCGATGCTGCCGCCGGCGCCGGTCACGAGCACGGTGCGCCCGGAGACCATGGCGGCGATGGCGACGTCATCGAGTTGGGCGGGCACGCGGCCGAGAAGATCCTCGACGGAGACTGGGCGGAGGTCGGTGGCGCGCACGCGTCCGCCGGCCAGTTCGGCCAGCGAAGGGACGACGAGTACCCGCAGGCCGGCGGAGTAGGCGGCGCCGCTGATCTCACGCATGCGGCGGGCGCTGGTACTGGGCAGGGCCAGGATGACCTCGGTCACGCCATGCCGCTCGGCGAGGACGGGGACGAGCTCCGAGCCGCCCAGCACACGGACGCCATGGATGAGCAATCCGTGCTTGGAGGCGTCGTCGTCGAGGAAGCAGACCGGCTCGAGTCCGTGGCCGCGACGGGCCAGGAGATCGGCGACGAGCTGCTCGCCGGCGCGGCCGGCTCCGATGATGGCGATGCGCTCGAAGGCACCGACCCGGGCCGTCTCCTTGCTCCAGAAACGCTCCCGCAGGGAACGGATGGCCACGCGGAAGCCCACGAAGAGGACCAAAGAAAGATTGAAGTCGATCAGCACCACGCCGCGGGGGAGCGACCAGACGGACTCGGGCGTGACGGAACCGGCAACGGCGGGCAGAGCCAAAGCGACCGCGGAGGCGGCGAAAAGCGCCCCGCACATGCGCAGGGCGTCGTAGAGGCGGAAGTAGTAGAAGACGCCGCTGAACTGTCCGACGAAGCCGAGCAGGGCGACCTTCAGCAGGCCCATCCAGAGCAGCGCGTACGGACGCTGTCCCTGCAGGAAGGCCTCCTCGACGCGACGGTCGCCTCCTTGGAGCTCGGCGGCGCCGGAGAAACGGAACTCATAGGCGAAAAACAGCGACAGAAAGGCGAGCGCGCCATAGAGTGCGGTGAAGAAGGCCGCACGCTGGAGCCGTGTGACGGGTCGCGGGAACATCGGGGTGCTCACACTCTGACGCGACCGTATTATTGTTCAACCACGATGCGGTATCCGCGGGTGCGGGCGCGCTCACTCCGGTGGGCGTCGTGCGGCGCAGCGCCGCCCAACACGGGAAAGCGGTCCGCGAGGACGGGCCCGGAAGGCGTCGCCCATTCGTCCAGTCCGTCCTTGGTCCCATGGAAGCCCGGATCGCCGGCGGCGGCCGCATAATCGTCGGCTCCGGCGAGACGCACCCGACGACCCAGCAGCCAGCCGAGTCGTTGGCAGGCAGATTCAGCCTCGCCGTAGGTGACGGAATCGACGGGCGACCCCGCAGTCCGACGGGCGCTGGGATTCTCTCCGGTGACCGCAAGGTGAAGCTCCTGCGGGACTTCATTGACGAGCATCCTCCGCCCGCGGGCTCCGGGCAGATCGCGCAAGGACTCCGAGAGCAGGCGGTGGACAGGCTCTAGCTGGACGCGGCGGGCCAGCAGGAATTCGAGCTCCTGCCTTTCGGGATCGTCCGGGGCGAAGAGGCCGGTACCCGCCTCGGCGAGCCGGGACATCTCGGCGGTGAGCGCCTCGGCCGCCCGCAGGGCGTCGTCGGCCTTGGAATCCCGGAGCGAAGTCCGAACGGCGGCAAGGCCGTCGCGCACCATACGGATGCGGTCGTGATGGCGGGCGGCGTAAGCCCGCCTTGCGACTTCGGCGCGCCGCGTTGCGTCGGCGTCCGCGCTCTGCGGCCTTTCGGAACGGAGGGTTTCAAGGCGCAGCCCGGAGAGCTCCCAGGCGCGGGCGGCCGCGGGCCAGTCGCCAAGTCTTTCGGCCCGGCGGGCCTCTTCGGCAGCCTCCTCCGCGGCCACGGCGAGAGGGCGGCCGAGCGCGGTCTCCCGCAGGACCCTAAGCGCGGCCACGCGGCCGTATTCGGGCGTGCGCACGTCCCGATAACGCTCCTCCAGCTCCTGCTCCTGCGCGAGGGCGGCGGAGAACTTTTCGGCGGCGGCCTCATGGGAGCCCTTGGCGGCGAGCAGCGCCCTGCCCTCGGCCTCGAGCACGCGTCCCCGCTTCGCCAGCGGCTCGGCCTCAAGCGTGCGGAGACGCGTGCGGAGGCGCGCGATCCGGCCGGGATCCGCCAGTCCGGAGAAATGCCAGCGTTCCGAGATCTCCTCCTCCGCGGCGAGCGCGGCGGCAACGGCCTTGAACGCGGCGGCCGGGTCGGAACGCATCACCTGACGCGCGCTTTCCTCCGCCCGGTCGGCCAGCCCGCGGAGCCGGTCGGCGTGCAGCAGGTGCAGCTTACGGCGCAGCTGTTCGGTCCGGAAGGTGTCGGCGCCCACCGCCCGACGCGCACTGACATACTCCTCCTGAGCCTCCAGAGCGCCGGCGAGCAGGGCGACGTCCTCCTCCGTCGGCACCGCGCGCCGCACGCGGGCCTCTTCGAACTCCCTCTCCAGCCGTCTGGACTTCTCCAGCAGGCCGGCGACGGCCTCGGGCGGGAGCTCGTCCGCTCCGCGCCGGGTGGCCCTTTTTCCCGCGGTCATCAGCCAGGCGACCGTGAAGGCCAGGGCGAGCAGCGTCAGGAGGATGAAGCCCGTACGGAGCCGTTCCCCGTGGAGGGACCACCAGCCTTCGCCGCGGCTGCGCCGCTCGGGGCGGGACGGCGCGGACGGCGGAACGGGATCTTGGCCTGGGGTCATGTCGTCGTGGGCCGCGGTTTGTTTGCTTTATCAGCCGTTCAATGTTGTCCATCAATGAAGGGCGTTCAATCCCGCAGATGGCCCATTTCCAGAGAATCGCCGTGGTCGGCGCCGGACTCATCGGCGGTTCGGTGCTGCTGGCCGCGCACCGTCGCCGGCTGGCCGCCGAGTTCCGCTCCTGGTCCCGCTCCGAGGCCGCGCGCGAGACGCTACGCGGGTACGGCGCGGGCGAAGTCTGCGCGACGGAGGCGGAGTGCGTGCAGGACGCCGACCTCGTGGTGGTGGCGACACCGGTGGACGCGGCCGCCGCAACCTTCCGCGCCCTCGCGCCCCATCTGCGTCCGGGGTGCCTCGTGACGGACGCGGGAAGCGTGAAGGCCGCGGTGGTGGCGGCGGCCGGCGCCGCGCTGCCCA
This sequence comes from Verrucomicrobiota bacterium, assembly GCA_016871415.1. Taxonomy (GTDB): domain Bacteria; phylum Verrucomicrobiota; class Verrucomicrobiia; order Opitutales; family UBA953; genus UBA953. The sequence continues at coordinate 66,421 of VHDL01000007.1, read as the reverse complement.
ACACGGTGAAGTTCGTCGGCGCGCATCCGATGGCCGGCTCCGAGAAGGCGGGCGCCAGGCACGCGGACGCGTCCCTGTTCGAACGCCGAACCTGCTACGTCACGCCGGCCGGGACCGAAGGCCGCGGCGCGGTGGAACGGGTGCACGCTTTCTGGCGCAGCCTCGGCTGTGTGACCGTGGAGACGGATCCGGAATCCCATGACGCGGTGGTCGCGGCCGTGAGCCACCTACCGCACGCCGCCGCCGCGGCACTGATGCTCGCGGTGGCCGACACCCCGGGATTCCGGGCCGAGGCCGCGGGCTCCGGCCTGCGTGACGCGACCCGCATCGCCGCGGGAGAGGAGCACCTCTGGGTGGGCATCCTGCTCGACAACGCCGGGCGCGTGGCCGCCGGCCTCGCGGTCCTCGAGTCCCGTTTGACCGCCCTGCGCACGGCCTTGGAACGGCGCGATGCCGACGCGGTGCGCCGGATTCTTTCCGAGGCCCGCCGCATCCGCCAGTCGCTCGACCGCCCCGCATGAGCGACCCTCTGGTCATCCGTCCATTCCTCCTGCCCGCGAGGGGCGTGGCCCGCGTGCCGGGCTCAAAGAGCGTGACGAACCGCGCGCTGGTAATCGCCGCGCTCGCGGACGGCGAGACGCTGCTCACCGATGCGCTGTTCAGCCGTGACACGCTCATCCTGATCGCGGCTCTGCGGTCGCTCGGATTCGAGGTGTCCGATGACAAGAGGATCCGGACGATCCGCGTGCGCGGTCTCGGAGGAAAGATCCCCGCACGAACGGCGAGCATTCACGTCGGCAACGCCGGCACCGCCGCACGCTTCCTGACGGCCTTCCTGGCGCTCTCTCCCGGCGGCCGTTACGAACTGGACGGCGACGAGGCCATGCGCGCGCGTCCCATGGCCGGCCTGCTCGAGGCGCTGCGCGGCGCGGGCTGCCGGGCGACCGCTCCCGACGGCGGCCCGGCGACCGGCTTCCCCTTCACGCTTGAGACCAGCGGCAGACTCGGGGCCCTTGAGGTTGACGCCTCCGCCTCCTCCCAACTCCTCTCCGCCCTGCTGATGGCTCTGCCTTTGTCGCCCGGCTCCTCGGTGCGCATGCGCGGCGAGACAGTGTCCGAACCCTTCGTGGAGATGACCATGCGGATGTGCGCGCAGTTCGGCCGGCCGCTGACCCACGCGGCGGACGGCGCCTGGTCATGCCCGGCACCGGGCCCTTACGCAGCGGCGAAGGAGTACGCGGTGGAGCCGGATGCGACGGCCGCCAGCTACTTCATCGGCCTGCCGGCCGTGACGCCGCCGGGCTCCTGCGTGCGCATCGGCGGCTACGCCGAAGGGGGACTGCAGGGAGACACGGCTTTCGCTCGGGTGGCCGAACGTTGCGGCGCCCGCATCCGGACCGACGGGCCCGGCGTGGTCGTGGAAAGCTGGACGAAAGTCGCGTCCGGAGACTTCGATTTAAACGCCTTCTCCGACACCTTCCTGACGTTGGCGACGGTGGCTGCGCTCGCGGACGGTGCGGTCCGCATCCGCGGCATCGGACACACGCGCAAGCAGGAGACAGACCGCGTCCTGGCGATGGCCACGGAGCTCGAGCGCATCGGCCTGAAGGTCACTCCGGCCTCCTCCGCTCTTAGGGACGACGCATGCCTGTCCGAGCTCACGGTCCATCCTGACCGTGAAGCGATGCGTCGGGTGGCCTCCGCCGGTCCCGTGCGGATCCGGACCTACGAGGACCACCGCATGGCGATGAGCTTCGGCATGCTGGGATGCCACGACCTCTTCGGCGACGGGCGTCCCTGGATCGAGATCGAGGACCCGGCCTGCACGGGGAAGACCTTTCCCGACTTCTTCTCCGCGCTCGACGCCCTGCGGGGCAGGTTCGTGCGGGTGGCGGTGGACGGCGGTGCGGCCTCCGGTAAGTCGAGCACGAGCCGCGCCTTGGCCGCGCGCCTCGGACTGCTGCACGTCGACACCGGAGCCCACTACCGCACCCTCACGCTCGCCCTGCTGAAACGCGGCGCCCGGGCCGACGACGACGCCGGCATCGCGCGCACGCTCTCGGGGCTGCGCGCCTCATCGTCCGTCACAGGCCTCGCGGCCCGGCTGGCCATCGACGGCGTGACGCCTTCCGACTCCGAACTGAGGACGCCGGAGGTCAACGCCGCCGTCTCTTCCGTGGCCGCTCATCCCGCGGTGCGCGCCTTCCTCCTAGGACACCAGCGAGCGCAGGCAGAGGCTGCGCGCGCCGGTGGCTTCGCAGGACTGGTGATGGAGGGCCGGGATATCGGTTCGGTGGTCATGCCCGACGCCGAAGTCCGCGTCTTCCTGGAAGCGGACGCCGCGGCTAGGGAGCGGCGCCGCGCCGCGGAAGGGATGCAGGACCCAATCGGCCACCGCGACCGGATGGACTCCACCCGCGCGGTCTCCCCGATGGTGTGCACGCCGGGCGCGGTGCGCATCGACAACACAGAGCTCGGATTGGAAGCGGTGGTCGACCGGGTAGCCGCGTTCGTCGCGGCCGCGGCGGGGCGATGATCCTCGCTTCGCAGAACCTGGCCTACCGCCTGGTCTACCACGGCTGCCGCTCAGCCATGGAGGTCTTTGCGGCGTTGGAAGTGGAAGGTTGGGAGAACGTGCCGGACGGAGCCTGCCTGCTAGCCTCCAACCACCAGAGCATGCTCGACCCGCCCCTGATCGGCTCATGCCTCCCCCGGGAGATCGCCTTCGTGGCCCGGCGCACGCTCTTCGACAATCCGGTCTTCGGCGCGCTGATCCGCGCCTGCAACGCCATCCCAATCGACCGCGAGAACGCCGACATCGGGGCGATTCGCGCGGCGCTGGCGGCCCTGGGCGCCGGCCACGGGCTGCTCATCTTTCCGGAAGGTACGCGCAGCGCGGACGGACGCATCGGCGAGGCGGAGGCGGGCGTGGGGCTGCTCGCCTGCAAGTCGGGCGCCCCCGTCGTGCCCATCCACATCCGGGGCGCGCGTGACGTGCTTCCGAGAGGCGAGGTGGTGCCGGCCGGCGCCGCGCGCATCCGCGTGCAGTTCGGTCGGCCGATGCCGGCTACGGACTACGATCCCGGACGGGAGCACCCCAAACGCTTCTTGGAGGCATCACGCCGCATCTTGACGCGCATCGCCTCGCTGCAGGACTGTTCGGACCCCGGACTCTGAGGCCCTTCAGGAGATTCGCTGCGGCATCACGACGCAAAGGAAGTCACCCTTGAGGCCGCGGATCACACCCGGGGACATGTCATCCTTGAACTCAAAGTCGATCTCGTCCTCGGTCAGCGCCTTCAGCGGCTCGATCACGTAGGTAGGATTGAACGCGATGTTCACGTCCGGCCCCTCGTACTTGACGGCGATCGGCTCATGCGCCTCGCCGCTCTCCGACTTGGCGGACACTTCGAGATTCTGGGACTTCTTGGAGACGGAAAGACGGACCGTGTTGTTGCGGTCGTCGGTCATCAGGGCGGCGCGGTTCACGCTTTCCAAAATCTTCTCGCGCTCAAGGCGCACCTTCGAACCGGCCTCCTTGGGGATGACCTGACGGTAATTGGGATAGTTGCCTTCGACGACCTTGGACACGAGCTGGATTCGGTCCACGAGGCCTTCGTCGTTCTTGGGCACTTCGATGGTGAAGCCCACCTGACGTTCATTGTGGGAGACCCGGGCCGTGCCGCCCGACTTGAGCAGCCGGACGAGTTCGACGATGGTCCGGGCGGGAATGATCAAGGCGAGGGGCTTGTCAGCACCGGGCAGGGCACGTTCGCACTTCGCGAGTCGCCGGCCGTCGGTCGCCACCACGGTCAACTTGCCTTCGCTGAATTCGAAGAAGACGCCGTTGAGGATGTAGCGGTTTTCATCAGAAGACTGGGCGTAGCTGACTTTGCGCAGCATGTCTCCGAGATCGTCCTGGTTCAACGTGATCTCGGACTGGCCGCTGAAATTTGAGACAGGTGGGAACTGATCGGCAGGGAGACCGGCGACCTGGAAGACAGAATTGCCCGAAGTAATCTTCACGCGTTCCTTTCCGGTGAGCTCGACCACCGTTTCAGCGCTGGAAAGGGCACGGGTAATCGGGACCAATCTCTTCACCGGGAGTGTGATGCGGCCGGGGGTTGAGACAGATGCCTTGATGCGGCAGCAAATTGCCAGATCGAGATTGGTCGTCGTCAACGTCACGATGTCGCCTTCGGCCTCGATAAGGACGTTCTGGAGGATTGGCATCGTCGCGCGGCTACCGACCACGTTGGTCACGCTGGCCAAGCCGTTGAAGAAGTGGTTGCGGTTGACCTTAAACTTCATGATGAGGACAGACTTGTGGGCAGATGGGGCCGGGAGGCAACCCCTCATTGCCCGTTTCCGGGCCTTCTATCTCTTAAGATATCCTCTTCAGAAGATACCAGAAGTAGTATTAGGGAGTGGAACTCCGTGGACAACTCTGCAACCCGTTGATTTCCACCCACGGTCAGGGTGGACCCGTTTCGTGAAAGGCCTGTAAACAACCCCATACTTATTACCAACCGCGTCCGGGCACGAATCACCCACAGTAAGTTCACAATGTTTCCACTTCTTCATCCTCATCGTCAGGCGCAGGGTCAATCTCGCTCTTTTTTAAGAGGAAGAAGTGACGGATGACGTTCCAGACAACGTAACTGAGGAACAGGAGGGGAAAGCTGTATTCAGGAAAACGGATGAAGGCGGTGGCACCCAGGACGATGAGGATGAAGACCCGGGTGCGGGCACGGGTGGTCCAGTCGAGCTTCTTGAAACTCTGGAACCGCACGTTGCTGATCATTAGGTAGGAGATGATGAGCATTAGTGGAAGCAGGCTCCAAGTCCACGCTTCGGCCTTCTGTTCGAAGGGATTGCCGGTGTCCGCACGGCGGATGATTGTGCTGAGTACCAGGACCAGAGAGGCCATCATACCAGCCGCGACCGGGGAAGGAAGTCCGACGAAGTCGCCGCCGGCTGCTCTCTTCTCGTTGCCGGGCACGAGCGGATTCGTCAGCACGTTGAACCGTGCGAGCCTGACCCCAACGCACAGGAGGTAGACGAAGGCCAGCAGCCACGTCGCTAGCTGCACGTTGTCCCCGGCACCGGGCCGGATGATGAGGAAGCACGCCATGAGCGCGGGGGCCACGCCGAAGGACACCGTGTCGGCGATGGAGTCGAACTCAGCTCCGAAGAGGGATTCTCGTCCCGTGGCCCGGGCCACGCGGCCGTCGAAAAGGTCGCAGACGCAGGCCAGGAGGATGAACCAGACGGCCCAGAGGTAATGGTCGGCCTGCAGGGCATTGTCGGCGCCGCTGGCGAACCTCGCCTCGATCAGGTTCTTGATCGAGAGGAAGCCGCAGAGCATGTTGCCGGCCGTGAAGAGATTGGGCAGCAGATAAATACGCGCGGCCTGCTCGGGCGAGGCGTAACGGTTCTTGTCAGGAGGGTGGGACATGGTCAGCGCTTGGGATCATCGAGGTATTTCCAGAAGCCACCTTCCTGCTCGATGCGCGACTCATCGTTTCCGAAGGGCAGGTGGGAGCGGAAGGCGAAGTCGGCGAAGGTGTGGCAATGGAGGACGTAATGGGCCATGAGCGAGCCTTCCTTGGCCTCGAAGTAGATGCGGTATTCTCCCACCCTGAGGCGGTGATAGGTGTGCCCTTCCCTGCGCACGCTGCCGAGGTCGGACCTCCCTTCGAGCAGGGCCTCGGGCGTCAGCGCTGAAAAGGCTTCCACGACCCCGAGCTGCTCGAGCGTGGGCAGCTTCGAAAGCACGCGCATCGCCTGGTCGCTGAAATTGACCTGATACATTCTTGCTGGAGAAAACGTCCGGCATCGCCCAGCGGCAACTATTCAATTGGCCTCAAGCCATAGACGGACGAGCGAATCCGCCCTTTTTTCAATGAGATCGAGCACGAGGTCGAAGTCGGTCGCCTCTCCGTAATAGGGGTCGGGCAGTTCATCCTCGCCGAGCATCAGCGCGAGTTTGTGGAGATGCTCGGAAGGCCCGCGGGTCCGGAGAGCGCGGAGATTGACGTGATCGGCGGCGAGGATGAGGTCGAACTCCGTGAAGTCTTCGTTGGTCACGCGGCGGGCCCGGAGTCGTGAAAGATCGTAGCCGCGGAGACCAGCGTGCCGCACGGACCGCGGGTCAGGCGGGTCGCCGACGTGATAGCCCTCCGTGCCGGCCGAATCGAAATGCATCTCCAGCCCGACCGCCCGGGCCTTCACGCGCAGAACTTCTTCAGCCGTCGGAGAACGGCAGATGTTGCCCATGCAGACCAGCAGGATTTTCCGCGGCCCGGCCACCGTCGCGTCAGACCTTGCCGCCAAAGCTCTGGTGGTCGTCCAGATCCAGGACATCGAACCAAGAGGCGATATCCTCGCGTTGGGCGCCGGCCGGGGTCGAAGACTGATACTCCGACATCCTGGCCCGGCCTCCGACGGCCGAAGCCGTCCGGCGCTCATGGAAAGCGCTGAACGCTTCGATTTCGTGAGGCAGACGGGGTGCCTTGGCGTTGGAGTGAATCCACTTGAGGAGGTCACCATCACCTAAACCCTTGGCAATCTGTGATTTAAGAGATTCTTGATCAATTCCTAGGAAGGTCAGGACGTTTTGGTCCAGGGAACAGCCGTAGGTATATTCACCGTTTTTCCCCTGCAAGCCGGCCCGGCACTTGTCGATCATGCGCGGGAGAATGACCAGTCCGCCTAAGCGGCAACGGGGACTGCGAGGGGGGTGTTGGGTCAGATCGTAAGGGTCGTAGGCCATAGAAAGTTCAATTGCTACCCCACCCTTCCCTATTTTCAAGAAATAGGGCGGGTTTGATGGTTTGCCAAAATGTCCCACCCCAGCATTTTCCCAAGGGTGCTGTATTTGGCGGCAGAGCTTTCCGGGCACCCCTTGAGCGGGGGTGCTTGGATGTTTTGCGGGTGGGCCTTTTTGCTCGGTGCGGCCTGGGATCTGGCGGCGCGCTTCGAGCCTCTTGGACTCAGGTTTCCGTCGGCCGGAGCCCTGTGGACCATCCGGTTCGGCTGGGTTTTCCTCACCGCCCTGCTCGCCCTCCAAGGATTGAGAACGCACGAGCTCCCCATCGGTTCCGGGGCCGAGCTCCTGCTTTCTATCGGGTGGGGATTGGCCGGGGTCGCCCTCTTCCTTGACCTGACGTTTGAGCATCGCTTGCCGGCTTGGGCGATCGGCCTGGCCGTTTCCGGCTGCATGTTCGTCGCTGGCGCGCTCGGCCTGGATGTCCGTCCGCATGACGCTCAGGAGAAGCCGCTCATCGCCATTCACGTCGGGGCTGCTGTCCTGGCGTACTGCGTGATCGGGGCCCTAGCGCTCAATTCCGCCGCCTACCTCCTGCAGGACCGCGCGCTGGCGCGGCGCAAGTTCGGCGGGCTGTATTCCCTGCTTCCCGCGCTCGTGCCCATGGACCGCATCGGCAGCCAGCTGCTCGGGGCCGCCGTCTGGTTGCTCGGCCTCTCGCTCGTCATCGGTTCGGCCGACTGGGTCCAGCGCACGCCCGCGCTCGTCGGCCTGCCCAAGCTCGTCGCCTCGCTGATCACCTGGACCTGGTGCCTCGTGATTCTTGTCCGCCGCCGTCGCGGCACCCTGTCGGGCGCGTCCTTCGCCGCCGCGGCCCTCGGTATGGCCGTACCGGCCGCCGTCGCCTTCTGGCTCTCCCTGCCCGCCCGATGAGCGCCGCCGCCAATCTCGTGGCGCTCAGCGCCACGCATCATACCGCCGGCCTCGACGCGCGCGCGTCCTTCGCCGTCGGTCCGGAAGGCGTCGAGACCTTCTATGCCGCGGTCCGTGCCGCCGGACTCAGCGAGGCCGTCCTGCTCGTCACCTGCAACCGTCTCGAAGCGTACGTCGTCGGCGATGAAGCGGCAGCCCTGCATGCGCGCGACGCCCTGATGAGGGCGGCGGCCGGCGGGGCTTCCGCCGTCGACGCGCACCTCCGTCCCATGCCTGGCCTGCAAGCCGTCGAGCACCTGTTCGCCGTCGTCGCCGGTCTCGACTCCCAGATGGTCGGCGAAGCGGAGGTCGCCGGTCAGACCAAGGACGCCTACGCCGACGCCCTGGCGCGAGGCATGACCGGTCCCGTGCTCAACCGGCTGTTCCAGCGCGCCTTCCAGGCGGCCGCATGGGCGCGCACCAACACCGGCATCTCGCGGGGTCAGGTCAGCTTCGGCAACGTCGCGGTGGATCTCGCCACCCGCGTCTTCGGTTCGCTGGATGACGCCCGCGTGCTCGTGTTCGGCACGGGTGACGCCGGTCGCAGCGTGGTGAAGGCGCTCGTCTCCCGCGGGGCGACGCAGGTTTCCGTGGCGTCACGCACCTTTGAGAACGCCCGGGCCCTCGCCGAGGAGATGGGCGGCTCCGCCCTGCTGCTCGCCGACGCCATTCGTCAGGCCCATGCGCACGACGTCATCGTCGGTTGCGCCGCCGTCGAGCGTCCATTGCTCGATGCCGAGGCCGTCCGCGGCCTGCTTTCACGACGGCAGGGCCGCCCCCTGCTGCTCGTCGACCTCGGCGTCCCCCGCAACTTCGCCGCCGCCGCCCGCGGCGCCGAGGGCGCCTACCTCTGTGACCTCGACGATCTCGCCGAGGTCGCCAACGCCAATCTCCGCGCCCGCCGTTCGGAGGTCGACCGCGCCCGCGCGGCCCTCGACGAGAAGGCCGCGCGCGCCTGGTCCGACGCCACCCGTCGGCCCCAGGCCGGATCCTGAACCATGAAGCAGACCGTCCTCATCGTCGACGACGAGAAGCACATCCGCGAGGGCCTGCGCGCTACCTTCGAGGACAAGTATGAAACCTTCGTCGCCAAGGATGCCGCCGAGGCGGCGCGCCTTATGCAGGACGTGCCGCCCGACGCCGTCCTCACCGACCTCCGCATGGCCGGCGAGGACGGCATGGCGGTGATCGAGCGCGCCCTCCGGCTGCCCGGTCGCCCCGTCTGCATCATGATGACGGCCTACGGGGACGTGGAGACCGCCGTCAACGCGATGAGCCGCGGCGCCTACTGGTTCCTGCAGAAGCCGGTCGACCTGCGGCAGGTGGAGATTCTCCTGGAGCGCGGCCTTCGTGCGCGCTCCGCCGAGAAGGAGGTCGACGTGCTGCGCGCGCGCCTCGACCGGAAATTCAGCCTCGGCGAGGCGGTCGGTTCCTCCGCGGCCTTCCAGCGCGCGGCCGAGCAGGTGCGCACCGTGGCCCCTTCCAACGCCACCGTACTGCTGCTCGGCGAGACCGGCACGGGCAAGGAACTCTTCGCCCAGATGATCCATCAGGCGAGCGTGCGGGCGAAAGGGCCCTTCGTCCCCGTGCACTGCGCGGCCATTCCCGCGAACCTCCTCGAATCCGAACTCTTCGGGCACGAGAAGGGGGCTTTCACCGGGGCGAACGAGCGTCGCATCGGTCGGTTCGAGGCGGCCGACGGCGGCACGCTCTTCCTCGACGAGATCGGCGAGGTCGACGCCACCACCCAGGTGAAGCTGCTGCGGTTCCTTGAGACGCGCAGCGTCGAGCGGCTCGGTTCGCACCGCCCCTTCGCGCTCGACCTCCGGCTCGTCTGTGCCACGAACCGCGACCTCCAGCAGCTCGTGAAGGAAGGCAGGTTCCGCGAGGACCTGTTCTACCGCCTGTCGGTCGTCCCGCTGCGCCTCCCTCCCCTGCGTGAGCGCAAGGATGACATCCCGCTCCTGCTCGTCCATTACCTCGGACGTTTCGCCAAGGAGAACGGACTGCCTCCCGTCCGGCTTTCATCGGAGGCCGAGGCGACGCTGGTGCGCTACGCCTGGCCGGGCAACATCCGCGAGCTCCGCAACGCCTGCGAGAACCTGGCCGTGCTCCGCGCGGGCAAGGAAGTCGCCGCCGCCGATCTCGACGCCCGCTTCACGCAGGTGGCCGTCCCGCTCACGTCCGACGGCCCCGTGCCCGCGTCGCAGCTGCTTGACCGGACGCACAACGAGAAGCAGCTGCTGAAGCAGGCGCTGGCGGCGGCGGGCGGCAACCGCACCAAGGCCGCCGAGCTGATGGGCATCTCTCGCCGCACGCTCCATCGCAAGCTGCTCCAGTGGCCCGAGCTCGATCCCGGTCCGGAGACCTCGCCGTGAGGCCTTTCTTCGGCCTGCTCCTCGCGTTCGCGCTGAACGCCGCCGACATCGGCGGCAGCGACCTTCTCTCTCCGCTCGCCGCCGGACTCACGAAGGTCGGCGCGACTTCCGATTTCGCCGGCACCCTGCCCGCCGCGCGCGCTTACGCCGACGGCCGCCTCGGCGCCGTCCTGCTGATGGAGCGGTCCGGCGGTCCGGCGGCCAAGGACGGGCCGGGTGACCCGCCTCCCTTCACCCTTGCTTCATCCGCCGCCGTCGTCGTCGTCCATCGTTCCAACGCGGTGACGCAGCTGACCCTTCCTCAGCTGGCGGGCGCCTTCGCCCGCGATCGGCGCGACCCTCTCACCCATTGGAGCGGGCTTCCTGGCGGAAGGTCCGAACTCGTGTCGCCCGCCCTCTGTTCTCCCGAGGGGCATTTCGTGCGCGAGCTGCTCACGGGCCTCGTCTGCCCGGAATCCCCTTTGCGTCCCGACGTGCGTCAGGGCCTCACGCCCGAAGCCGCCTCGCAGCTCGCCGCCTCGCGTTCGGACATCCTCCTGCTCATCGCCCAGCCTCCCGCCGGCGTCGGCCGCATCCTGCCCGTCGCGGACGGGCGGGAGGGTCGTCCGACGTCCGCCTACCTGCCCACGCCCGAGAACGTCCATGCGGGCGACTACCCTCTGCGTCTGCCCATCGTGCTGCATGTGCGCAAGGATCGCGCCCGCGTCCTCCGACCGGCCCTCTCCTGGCTCTGTTCGGACGAGGCGGCGGACATCCTGAGGCAGCGCGGACTCCATCCCGCCCCCGCCGAGGCCCGCCGGCGCTGGTTGCTAAGGCTTGACACCCCTTGAGCCGCTTGGTCTGCTTTTCCTCCAGCGCGCACGTAGCTCAATGGTAGAGTACCACCTTGCCAAGGTGGCTGTTGCTGGTTCAAGTCCAGTCGTGCGCTCCACTTTCAATGGAGCCCAAACCCGCCCTCCCCGACGGGTTTTCCATTTTCAGGCCCCTTGGGCCGGCAAGGTCACGCTGATCTTCAGTCCCTTGGGCCTGACCCCTTCCGCCGTCGCCTGGCCCCCGTGAAGTTCGGCCACCTGCCGGACGATGCTCAGCCCGAGACCCGACCCTCCCGCCTTGCGTGAACGGTCCGTCCGGTAGAACCGGTCGAAGAGCCTGCCCAGGTCGGCTTGGCTGACCCCGGGGCCGTCATCCGTCACCGACAGGGTGCAACCGTCGGCCGTCGCCACCGTCGCCACCGTCAGCCGCGTGGCGCCCAGGGCGTGGGAAAGCGCGTTCTCGATGAGGTTCTGCACCAACCGTCGCGCCTGCACCGGGTCGGCCGGCGAGTCCTCCGGCGCCCGCAGGTCGAGTTCGATGACCATGCCCGCGGCCCGGGCCCGGGCCCTGAATTCCTCGGCGACCTCGCGGGCCGCGCGGTGCACCGCGCCCTTTTCCCGGGCGACCTCGGCGCCGGACTCCAGGCTCGCCAGGGCCAGGAGCCCCTCGACGAGCGACTGGAGACGGCCCGCCGCGGACACGATCTTGCCGATGAAGCGACCCCGGTCCTCCTCCGCCATCGTCGCATGGTCGTCGGCGAGCGTCTCGGCGAAGCCGCGGATCACCGTGACCGGCGTGCGCAGGTCATGCGAGACGTTGGTGACGAACTCCCTTTCCATCGCCTGCAGACGCTTGAGCTGCGTCACGTCCGTGAGCACGAAGATGGAGGCGCCCTCGCCGAAGGCGGCAGGATCCATGCGCGCGCCCGCGGCGCGCAGCCAGACGTCGGAGAGCGGCGCGCGGTTGAGGAGCACCGTCGCCTCCGCCCCGCCCTCCTTGCGCGCCCGTCTCACCAGATCGATGAAGTCGGCGCTTCGCACCAGCGGGACCACGGATTCTCCCAGGTCCGTCGCGCCCAGCCCGAAGAGCGTCCGCGCCGCAGGATTGGCCAGCCGCAGCCTCTCCTGCGCGTCGACCACCAGCACCGCGTCGGAGAGCGGCGCGAGCAGCGCCTCCGTGCGCCGTCGCGCCGCCGCCTGCACGGCTTCCTCCGCGCCCGCGCTCCTCTCCGCCGCGTCAAAGAGCTCGTCGAGCGCCAGCAGCCGGATGAGCGCGCCTCGGGGCCTTCCCGCCGGCTCGCCGCGCAGCGCGCGTCGCGTCCAACGCAGGCTGCGGCCGAGCTCACCCGCCGCCCAGCCCAGGACGACGGTCAGCGCGACGAGCAGCACCCAGGGCAGCCAGGACATCGCCGTCATGCTGGCTCCTCCTGCCGTCCGGGCGAGAGGAAACCCCTCAGTCCGTGACCCGATAGCCCACGCCGCGCACCGTCTCGATCACGTCGGCCGCCGGCCCGAGCTTTTCGCGCAGACGGCGCACGTGCGTGTCGACCGTGCGCGTCTCGAGGTCGGGCGAGTAGTTCCACACGTCCGAGAGCAGCTCTTCGCGCGACTGCACCCTGCCCTTCCGTTCGAGCAGCAGCCTCAGCAGCTTGAACTCGGTCGCCGTCAGGTCGACCTGCTTGCCGCCCGACGTGACCTCATGCCTTTCGATGTCGAGCACGAGCGCGCCGGCGGCGAGCCGCGTCGAGGGCGCGGCGGCGGCGGACTTGGCCCGGCGCAGCAGCGCCTGGGCGCGGAGCATCAGTTCGCGCGAGTCGAAGGGCTTCGTCACGTAGTCGTCCGCGCCCGTCTCCAGCCCCCGCACCTTGTCGACCGTCTCGCCCTTGGCCGTGAGGAAGATCACCGGCACGTCCTGCAGCAGGGCGTCCGAGCGGAACATCCTGAGCAGCTGGATTCCCGTGAGTTCGGGCATCATCACGTCGAGGATGATCAGGTCGGGACGGAAGTCCCGCGCCAGCCCCACCGCCCGCAGCGGATCGTTGAGCGTGCGCACCGCGTAGCCGGCCTGCTTGAACTTGTAGTCCAGCAGTTCGGTGACGTCCGGTTCATCGTCCACGACGAGGATGCGCTTGAGAAGGTCGGGTTCCATGTACGTAGCCATCCTGCGGCAGTGACCGCCTGGAGCGAGAGGCATGTGACAGATGAGAAAGAGATGAGAACAACGAATATAAAACTATAAACTATTGATATACAATGTTTTACAACATTCCGAAACACAAAGGTCACCCTCCCCTTCCCTAATCTTAACATCAGCCACTGTTCCACGTGGAACAGTGAAGAGCCATCAAGATTTGGACCGAAAAAGAACCATCAAAAGTGAAATGTCCGCCGGCGTCACACCGCTGACGCGGCTGGCCTGACCGAGGGTCTGAGGTTGAATGGCGTGCAATTTCTGCCGCGCCTCAATGCGCAGCCCGTGAGAGTTTTGGAAATCAAAACCAGCCGGCACCTTGAAGGCTTCCAGATCGTGCAGCTTGCGGGCGTTGCGCGTCTCCCGTTCCAGGTAGCCACGATACTTGACCCGGTACATGGCCTCGGCTTGGACCTCTTTGGATTCGGCCAGGAAGCTTGGAGGCAGATCCGCAGGCGTGGTATCCCAATTCTTGCGAATCACATCGCCGGCTAAGCCGCCGTTGATCGCCAGCTTTTCCAAATATTCCATCCAGTGCTGAACTCGGGATGATTTTTCCTTAATCCTTGATAGTCTGTCTCTTGGCACTAATCCAAAGCTTTCGATTTGAGGCAAAAAACGAAGCTCGGCGCTGCCATGATTAAAAAGAAGGCGATACTCGGCGCGGCTGGTGAACATCCGGTAGGGTTCCTGGGTTCCTTTGGTCACCAAATCGTCAATGAGGACTCCGATGTAGGCCTCATCGCGCCCGATCACCATGGGTGTGCGGCCTTGGACTTTGCAGGCGGCATTGATTCCAGCCACCAGGCCTTGGCAGCCGGCCTCCTCATAGCCTGAGGTCCCATTGATTTGCCCAGCAAAGAACAGCCCCTCTACCTTTTTGGATTCAAGGGTGGGATAGAGTTGGGTGGGGGGCGCGAAATCGTATTCTACGGCGTAGGCCGGCCGGAGCATCACGGCCTTCTCAAGCCCTTTGATGGAGTGTAGCATCTCGAGCTGAACTTGGAAGGGAAGGGAGGTCGAAAGGCCGTTGATGTACCATTCATTCGTGTTCCGACCCTCGGGCTCGAGGTAAAGCTTGTGGGACTCCTTATCCGCAAACTTTACAAATTTATCCTCAATGGAGGGGCAATAGCGCGGGCCGACACCCGTTATTTCACCCGCATAAAGGGGTGAGAGATGCAGGTTCTCTTGGACGATCTTTCCCGTCGTCCCCGTCGCCTCCGTCATCCAGCAGGAAACCTGGTTTGTACCAGGCACCCATCCCGACAGGCGTTCGCCTGATTGTTCTACGTGGAACAAATCATCTTGGCGACGCGTATCGTGGAAGGCGAACAGGGTGGGGGAGGGGTCGCCGGCCTGCTCCTCGCACTGGGTGAAATCGATGGAAGATCCCAAGATGCGCGGAGGGGTGCCCGTCTTGAGCCGCTGCAGCTCAATGCCTGCTTCCAAGAAGCTGCTGGACAATGACTTAGCACTAAAGTCACCGAGTCTTCCTCCTTCGGTCTTGTTCGAGCCGATGTGCATCAGGCCGCGCAGGAAAGTGCCTGTGGTCACGACCACCGCCTTGCCATGAAAGTCGAGATCGAGGTTGGTCCGGACGCCGGTCACGGCCCCGGCCTTGAAGATCAGGCCGGTGACCTGGGCTTGGAACATGGTGAGCCCGGTCTGCAGTTCGCAGAGGTGCTTCATCCTGAACTGGTAGGCCTTCTTATCGCACTGGGCCCGGGGGGCTTGGACGGCCGGGCCCTTCGAGGCGTTGAGGAGGCGGAACTGGATGCCGGTCACGTCGGCGGTCAGGCCCATTTCGCCGCCCAGTGCGTCGATCTCCCGGACGATGTGTCCCTTGGCCTGGCCCCCGATGGCCGGGTTGCAGCTCATCTGGGCGACGGTGTCCACGTTGCCGGTCAGCAGCAGGACGTCGGCCCCCATGCGGGCCGCGGCGAGCGCCGCCTCGACGCCCGCATGGCCGGCGCCGCAGACGATGATGTCGTAAGGCCGGTCGGGCCCCAGGCGGATTTCTTTGCTGGGCGGCATGGGTGAGCGACTCCTCCCGCCGGGGAGGGAATCACTTACCTATGCAGAAGGAAGCAAAGAGCTTGTCCAGCATCCGCTCGTTGTCGATGCGGCCCACGATCTCACCCAGGGCGTCGAGGGCCTCCCGGCAGCGTTCGGCGGCGAGTTCGGTGCGGGCGGGGGCGTTCAGTAGGCTTCGGGCATCCTCGAGCGCCCCGGCCGCGCGGCGGAGGGCGTCCGCATGACGGACGGAGACGACGAGCTCGTCCGCCCCCGGGGCCAGGTCGGCGTCGACCAGGGCTGCGGCGAGGGCGGCGCGGAGGCGCTCCCCGTCACGACTGTCAAGCAGGCAGGCCTTCACGCGGGGCGCGTTCGGCATGAAGGAGGGAAGGGCGGGGTGCTGCGGCAGGTCCGACTTGTTGGCGACGATGAGGCATCGGCCGGGACGCAGCGCCGTGGTCAGGCGCGGGGGGAGGGAGGGCGGCGGCGCCGAGGCGTCGACGACCAGCAGCAGGAAGTGAGCGGACTCCGCCTGCTCGAGGGACCGCTCCATGCCGGCGCGTTCGACAGCTCCGCCGCCCTCGCGCAGGCCCGCAGTGTCCACCGCCGTCACCGCGAGGGGCAGGCCGCCCACGGGCGCCTCGATCCAGTCGCGCGTCGTGCCTGCCTCGGGACTCACCAGCGCGCGGGCCGCGCCCGTCAGCGCGTTGAGCAGGCTCGATTTGCCGGCGTTGGGCGCGCCGACCACAGCCACGCGCAGGCCGCCCCGCAGGGCCGCGTCATGCCGGGCGGTCCTGGCGTATTCGGAAAGTTCCGAGGCCAGCGCGGCCAGCGCTGCCGCGGGGCCGCGCGGATCCTCGGCGGGGAGATCCTCCTCCGGGAAGTCGATGTGGGCCTCGAGCGTGGCGAGGGTCGACAGCAGGCGCTCGCTCCAGGCGGCCACGAGGCGGCCCAGCTCGCCCGCGAGCAGCCGTCGCGCGGCCTCGAGCGCGCGTTCGCCGTTGGCGTGGATGAGGTCCGCCACGCCCTCGGCCTGCGTGAGGTCCATGCGGCCCGCGAGATAGGCACGACGGGTGAACTCGCCGGGTTCGGCCATCCGCGCGCCGCGCGCCAGCAGATCTTCGACGATTCGCCGCACGAGCAGTGGATTGCCGTGGCAGGTGAGCTCGAGGGTGTCGCCGCCGGTGAAGGAGCGTCCGGCGGCCCAGCGCACCGCCACCACTTGGTCGACGGGCTCGCCCCGCAGGTCGCGCCATACGGCCGCGGCGGCCCTGCGCTCCGGCAGGGGGGCGGACCGGCCGAGACCCTTCGCGGACAGTTCGTAAGCCAGGGGTCCGTCGATGCGCACGACGGCCAGCGCGGACCTCCCGGCGGGGGTCGCGGCGGCGACGATCGTGTCCTGGACGTCCATGCGGGGGCGTCATCCCAAGGGGCGGCGGATGCGGACGCAAGCGGCCGATGACAGGGAAAAGGCTGGAAGGAACGGAAGGGAAGGGCAGAGTCCGCCCACGTCACGACCGTGGAGCATCACCGTTTCCTCAAGCCCGACCTGGCCCGGCTCATCGCCCGTGAGCACGGCACCCCCTGCTACGTCTACGATCAGGCCGTCCTCGAGGCCCAGGCCGACGCGATGCTGGGCTTCCCGAACGCCTACGGATTGACGGTGCGCTTCGCCATGAAGGCGTGCCCAAACGCCGCAATCCTGCGCGTCTTCTTGGCGAAGGGGCTGCATTTCGACGCCAGTTCGGGCTGGGAGGTGCGGCGCGCGACGCTCGCCGGCGTCCCCGCCGATCGGATCTCCCTTTCCTCCCAGGAGCTGCCGGACGACGTCGTCGAGCTGCTTCGTCAGGGCGTCCACGTGAACGCCTGTTCGCTCCTCCAGCTGGAACGCATCGGCAAGGCCCTGCCGGGACACGAGGTCGGCCTGCGCTTCAATCCCGGCCGCGGCTCGGGCGGCACGGGCAAGACGAACGTCGGCGGCCCGGACTCCTCCTTCGGCATCTGGCATGAATGGGCCGACCGCGCCCGTGACATCGCCGAAGCGCACCGGCTCAAGGTCGTGCGCATCCACACCCACATCGGTTCGGGCAGCGATCCCGCGGTGTGGCAGGAGGTCTCGGAGGCCAGCCTCGCGCTTGTCGGCCGCTTCCCCACGGTGGCCACGCTTAATCTAGGCGGAGGTTACAAGGTGGCCCGCGTGGCCTCCGAGAAGGGCACCGACCCCGCCGTGATCGGCGTGCCGGTGCGGGCCGCGTTCGAGAAGTTCGCCCAGGCCGACGGCCGCCGTCTGCGGCTCGAGATTGAGCCCGGCACCTTCCTGGTTGCCAACGCTGGTGCGGTGCTGGCGAAGGTCCAGGACGTGGTCTCCACCGGCGCGCGCGAATTCCTCAAGCTTGATTCCGGCATGACCGAGATCCTCCGTCCCTCGCTTTACGGGTCACAGCACCCGGTGCACCTGTATCCGGAAACTCCCCGTGGCGGGGAGCGGGAGTACGTGGTGGTCGGGCACTGCTGCGAGTCGGGCGACCTGATCAGTTGCGCGCCCGGTGAGCCAGAGACCCTCGCACCGCGCCGTCTCCCCGAGGCGGCCGCGGGCGACCTATGCGTGATCGGCGGCGCTGGCGCCTACTGCGCGGGCATGAGCACGAAGAACTACAACTCGTTCCCCGAGGCGCCCGAGGTGCTCGTCAATCGTGACGGGCGCGCGACCCTCATCCGCCGCCGGCAGACGCTCGCGCAGGTCGTGCAGAACGAGACGCCCGCCGCGGGGCCCTGAAGTGACGATCCGTCCGACAGCGCTGGGCGAGACCGTCCCGCACTCGCCCCATGCGACGGTGGTCAGCCTCCCGACGCTGGACGACGTCATTTCTTACGAGCGCAAGGAACCGCGCGTCTGGTCGCTCATCCACGCGGGCTATCCGCGCTTCGTCCGCAACGCGCTGGTCACCGCGGCCGCCGAGGAGCTGGCCCGGCGATGCGCTTTCACGCCGGACTCGGAGTACCTGCCGCCGGGCTGGCCCGACCCGCCGTGGGCGCTTTTTCCCCTGGCGCGGGAGGATGTCGCGCGGCGGCTCGCGGAGCAGGCAGGCGCCCGCACGCTGGCCTACGGGGTCGGCGGGGCCGGCATCCTGCTCATCGTCGAGTCAGGCCCCGCTGCGGACCGGCTGGCCAAGCTCGTGCAACATACGGGAGCGCTTATTTCCTCCCGCCAAGCCGAGGCTTGGCTCGCCGATGAGCCGGAAGCCTCCGACACGGGCTCGGCCGAGGTGCGCGCCGCGCTCGCGCCCTTTTTCGAAGGCGTCGCGCCCGCGGACCTGCTCCTCTGCTCCTCGGGCATGAACGCCGTCGACGCGGCCCTGCATGCCGTCGACGTCGTGCAATCGCCCGCCGGCCGCCGTGCCTGGATTCAGCTCGGCTGGCTGTACGTCGACTCCATCCGCCTGCTGGAGAAGAATCCCGGCGTCGAGAGGCGCTTCGTCCAAGACGTCACCGACCTCGCCGCGGTCGAGCGGCTACTCGCGGCGGGCGACGTGGCCGGCGTCCTCGCCGAGGCGCCGAATAATCCGCAGCTGCAGACCGCCGACTTCGCCGCGTTGCGTGCGCTGTGCGAACGGCACGGAGCGCTGCTGGTGGTCGACCCGAGCTCCGCCGGCGTCGCCGCCACTGACGTCCTTCCGCATGCCGACGTCGTCGCCTGCAGCCTCACGAAGTACGCCGCCTCGGCGGGCGACGTCATGGCGGGCGTCCTTGCCGTCAATCCCGCACGGCCGTACGCCGTCGCGCTCCTGACGGCCGCCCGGGCGCGCCACGTCCCCTTGCACGCGCTCGACGCCGTCGCGCTCGCCCCGCAGGTCGCGAAGGTCGCCGAGGTGACTGCGGCGCTTTCGGCCAACGCGGCCGAGCTGGCGCGCCGACTGGCCGCCCATCCTTCCGTCGTGCGCGTGCGCACCGCGCTGACCGGACCGACCGCCGACCATTACCGTCGCATCATGCGCCCGGGCGCCGGCGCCGGCTCGCTTGTCACCGTCGAGCTCCGTGAGGGCGCGATGCGCCGCGTCTATGAAAGGCTGAACGTGGTCAAAGGCCCCAGCTTCGGGCTCTCCTTCACCATCGCCGCGCCCTTCATGTGGCTCGCACACTTCGAGGAGGTCAGCACGGAGAAGGGCAGGGCGGAGATTCGCGCCGCTGGGCTCGACCCCGACCTACTCCGCATCTCCGTCGGCCTCGAGTCCGTGGACGAGGTCTGGTCCGACTTTGAACGCGCCTTGGGCTGAAACAAAAAGGGCCCGCCTCGCGGCGAGCCCCCGGCCGGTTGTGCGGGCTCAGCGCGCGTCGCCGTCGTCCTCGCTGTCCTTGTCCGCCGACTTCTTCGAGGCACGCGCCTTGGCCATGCGCTCTCGGAAGGCGTCCTTCTCCTTCTTCACCAGCGCGGGTGCTTCTGGGTCCGCCTTGGCCAGCGCCTCGTCGAACAGCTTCTTGTATTCAGATTCCGAGGCGTCGGCCTTCTTGCGCGCCGCCTGGTAGTCGGATCTGGCCTTCTCGGCCAGGGCCTTGTCGGCGCGGTGCTGCTGGGAGGCCGCGACGACCTCTGGTTCGGCGGCGGCCTTCCTCCGGGCGGCGGCCAGCTGCATCTTCTCTGGGGAGGCCGCGGGCCCGTCCTCGGCCGCCAATGCGGGGGCGACGGCGAGGAGGGAGGCGAGGAGGAGCGTGTTTAGGGATCGTGTGTTCATGGTGTTTGGGTGGGAACGGACTTGAACGGAGGAGGCCTTGGTCGGACACTTCAATGCCCTACCCCTGAGGTCCGCACCATGAGAGCAACACCTCGTCGCCTGCTGGGAGCAGCTTGCTTGACTCTCCTTGGCGCGGCGCTCACGGCGCAGGGGAAGCGGGCTGGCAACATCCTGCTCGAGGCGCCGGCCCCGACGCCCGTGCAGGAGATCACCGGCGCGTTCCCCCAGATCGTGGGCACGCAGGTGGGTTCGCCGACTTACAAGTTCACCCGTGAGCCGGTGGTGCTGGAGGGTGCGAAGGCTGTGGCCGAGCTGGGCTCGCGCATCATCAAGTTGCGTGCACCGGCCCAGCCCGAGCTCACGCAGCTCATCGGCATGCCCTTCACCCACTACCTTTTCTGGTACCGGGCCGATGATGGTTGGAAGGACGGCCTGACGCCCCAGGAGTCCGCCCGTGAATACGCCGCCACCTACGCTTTCGCCAAGGACCTGCTCACCCGTCGCGACGCTTCCGGGAAGATCTTCTTCTTCGGTCACTGGCAGGGCGACGTCCAGCTGCTCGAGGGCCTCGATCCCACGGTCGACGTGCCCAAGGCTCGCGTTGACGCGATGGTCGAATGGCTCAACGTTCGGCAGAAGGCCGTGGATGACGCGCGCAAGGAGGTGCCGTATTCGCGCTGCCAGGTCTACGCCTACGCCGAGGTTAGCCGCGTCCGCGAGGCCATGAAGCAGGGACGCAGGCGGATGGCTGACCAGGTGCTGCCCCGCGTCGACATGGACTTCGTTTCCTACGCCGCCTACGACTGCCAGCTGCTGCCGCCGGCCGAGGTGGCGGCGACGCTCGAGTACCTCTCCCGCCAGCTCAAGCCCAAGGCTTCGCTGCCCGGGCGTCGGGTCTTCATCGGCGAGTGCGGCCTGCCGATGAGCGCCTGCGCCGACGCGGCCGACCATGAACGACGTAACCGCGAGATTTTCGCCAAGTTCCTAGGCTGGAAGCCCCCGCTGGTCCTCCATTGGCAGCTTTACGACAACGAGCGGAGGGACGGGAAGTATGTCGGGTGGTCGCTGATCGGCCCGGATCGCAAGCCCGTCCCCCTGCACGGCGCCCTCAAGCTCCTGCTCGCCGCGCAGGAGGAGGCCGCGAAGCAGTATCAGTCGCGTTACCGACGCCTGCCCGGTGTCGACGACATGGCGGGCTTTTCCGAAGACTGGCTCCGGCGCGTCCGCTGAGAGATTACCGCCTTGAGCGGCCGCGGGCCCGCGGCGACAATCCTCCATGCGAGTCAAACTGGCCTTCGAGACCCTCGGTACCTTCTTCCTCTGCCTGGCCGTCACGATGACCGAGGGGGCAGGCGCTCCCCTCCTGGTGGCCGCGCTGCTCTGCGCCCTGGTCTACGTGGGCGGCCCCGTCTCTGGCGCTCATTACAATCCCGCCGTCAGCCTGGCCTTCCGCCTGCGCGGCCGCATGCCGAAGGGCGGGCTCGTGTCCTACGTCTTCATCCAGCTGCTCGCCGCCACGGCCGCGGGCCTGCTGGCCGGCCTGCTGGTGGACTACGACCCTGAGCGCGCCGCCGCCCTCGCCGCTACGATGCCCGCCTCCGTCTTCGAAGGCTTCCTTTCACTCGCCGTCGCCGAGACCCTCGGTACTGGTCTGCTCGCCTTCGTGATTCTCATGGTGGCCACGTCCCGTCTTACCGCCGGCAACGGCTATTACGGCGTGGCGATCGCGCTCACCGTGCTCGGCGCTGCCGGCATGTTCTCGGCCAACGCTCCGTTTCTCAATCCGGCCGTGACCCTGGCCTCGCAGATCAAGGGCCCCGCCTCTGCCTTCGGTTCCGAGGGCTCCGTGCTCGCCGACTTCGCCCGCGAATGGACCTTCCTAGCCAAGGCCTTCCCGCGTACGGCCGGCCAGCTGTTTTGCCAGCTCCTGGGTGCGACGTTGGCCGCGCGGCTCTTCCTCCGCCTTTTCCCCGAGGAACGATGAAACCCGCGGCGAGGGCTTGAAGTCGCGGGGAACGCCCCCACGCTCCCATACATGAATCCGCTCTTCGCCATCCACAAGCACTACGGCTCGCTCCTGCTGCTTCTTATCCTGATCGTGGTGGTGAACGCGCTCGTCAAGGGACCCAACACCCGCCTGCAGCGCATCGTCGCCGTCCTCGTCGACATCAACCTCATCATCGGCCTGATCGTCGTGCTGCAGCCGGATGCGCGCAATGTCTCCTGGCTACATCCTATCTTCGCCCTGGGCTCCGTCGGTCTGCTGCACGCCGGCGCCAAGAGCGAGGACAAGGCCAAGGTCGTCCGCTGCTTCTCGCTTGCGCTGGTCCTGCTGGTCGCCGCCTGGGCCGTAAACGCTTCCTGGGGTCCCGCCTTCACGAAGTCGCTCTGGCTGATCAAGTGACATCCGTCGCGGCCGGGTCATCGGCTCATCCGTTTGACTTCCCGTTGACCTGACGCTGGTTTGGCGGTGACACCGACTTCCGCCACGATGTATCGCCTCGCCCTCAACATGCTCTTCGGGGACCGGGGCAAGTTGGCGATGCTGCTCTGCGGCCTAAGCTTCTCGGCGCTCCTAATGGCCCAGCAGACCTCGGTCTTCTTCGGCATCATGAGCTGGACGTACACCCCCGTGGTGAACATCCGGGCCAAGGTCTGGGTCAGCGACCCGATGGTCGAGCAGGTCAACGACGCCAAGCCGATGCGTGACACCGACCTCAGCCGCGTCAGGTCCGTCGATGGCGTCTCCTGGGCCGCGCCGCTTCACACCTCCTTCCTCCAGGCGCGGATGCCGGACGGTAACTTCAAGCTCGTGACGCTGGTCGGCCTCGACGCCGACACCTTCGCCGGCGCGCCCGCCGAAATCGTGCAGGGCCGCATCGAGGACCTCCGCCTCCCCAACACCGTCATGATCGACGAATGGGGTGCGCAGCTGATGAGCCGCACCGAGGTCGCCCTTGACGGAGCCGTCACCACGCGACCCCTGCGTCCCGGAGACACCTTTGAGATCAACGACGTCGAGGCCCGCATCGTCGGCATCTGCCGCGTGCGCCGGGCGTTCACCGGTGGGCCCTTCGCCTACACCACCTACGACCGCGCCAAGGCCTACACCCTCGGCGCCCGTCGCACTCTGAGCTTCATGCTCGTCGAGCCCTACGCTGGCGTGACGCCCGCCGAACTCTGCGACCGGATCGAGCGTGGGACCGGCCTGCGCGCCTGGACTTCCGACACGGTCATCTGGGACTGGTCCGAACGCAGCCTCGCCCGCCACACCTTCTGGTGGTTCTGGCGCAACACGGGTATCCCGTTCTCCTTCGGCACCGCCGTGGCCCTCGGCCTCTTCGTGGGCATCGCAATCTCCGGGCAGACCTTCTACTCTTTCGTGCTGGAGAACCTCCGCTACTTTGCCGCAATCAAGGCGATGGGTGCCGGCATGGGCCTGCTGTCGCGCATGCTGGTCTTCCAGGCGCTGGTCGCGGGCCTGCTCGGCTTCGGCCTTGGCGCCGGCATGGCTCAGGCCATCGGACGCGTGATGATTGAGAAGGGCATGCCGCCCTTCGTCATGTTCCCCCAGGTGCTGTGGGCCACGCTGGCCTTCATCCTTGGCATCAGCCTGGTGTCCGCGCTCATCGGCATCGTCAAGGTGTCGCGCGTCGACGCCTCCACCGTCTTCCGCGGATGAGCGAGACGCTCGACAGTCCCGCCGTCCGCGTCCACGGCGTCGACATGGCCTTCGGCGAGGGCGAGTCCCGCGTGACCGCGCTCAAGCAGGCGACCTTCGAGGCCCGCGCCGGCGAGCTGGTCATGCTTGTCGGACCTTCCGGCTGCGGCAAGACGACCCTGCTTTCCGTCATCGCCGGCACGCTCACGCCCCAGGCCGGCGAGATTGGGGTGTTCGGCCAGCGGCTGGACGGACTCGGCCAAGAGGCGCTCACCGCCTTCCGCCGCCGTCACCTCGGCTTCGTCTTCCAGTCCTTCAACCTCATCCCCACGCTCTCCATGGAGGAGAACGTCATGGTGCCGTTGCTCATCCAGGGAGCCGACCATGGGGAGGCGCGCGCCCGCGCGCGCGAGATGCTCGGCAAGGTCGGCCTCGCCGGCCGCGAGGAGTCCCGTCCTGGCGCGCTCTCCGGCGGCCAGCAGCAGCGCGTGGCCATCGCCCGCGCGCTCGTGCACGGGCCCACGCTCCTCATCTGCGACGAGCCGACCTCGGCCCTGGACAAGGACACCGGCGCCCAGATCCTCGCGATGATCCGCGACCTCTCCCGCGCCCCTGGGCGCTGCGTGATCGTCGTCACCCACGACCACCGTATCTACCGTTTCGCCGACCGCATCGCCGAGATGGAGGACGGACGCATCCGGCGCATGGTCGACGACCCCAAGCTACTTGATCAGCCGCACGCCTAGACTTTCATGAAGCCACGCATCCTGCTCTACCTGCTCGCCGCCGCCGGTGCGGTCGCCGCGCTCCAGCTCACCCGCGGCACCGCCGACGAGAAGCCCGTCCAGCCGCCGCCCTACCGCCCCGCGGTCCGCGAGAAGGATGGGCTCATCGCCGCCGCTGGTCTGGTCGAGGCGGTCGCCGAGAACACCTTGCTCGGCGCCCCGGTGCCGGGAACGGTCGCCAAGGTGCACGTCAGGGTCTGGGACCGCGTGCGCGCCGGCGATCCGGTCATCACCCTCGACACGCGCGACCTCGAGGCCCAGCGCGCGGTGCTCGCCGCGACGGTTTCGGCTGCCGAGGCGGTCGCCGAACGCGCCGAGGACCAGGTACGCCGCTGGGAGACGATTAAGGATGGCGGCGCGGTCAGCGCCGGCGAACTGGTCGGCTACCGCGCCGCGGCCAAGGAGGCCCGCGCACGTCTCGAGCTCGCTCGCGCCCAGCTCCGTCAGACCGAGGTGCAGCTCGACCGCATGGTCCTGCGCTCCCCCATCGACGCTACGGTCCTGCAGGTCAACGTCCGGGCTGGCGAGTATGTCGCCTCCGGCGGCCGATCTCCGGCCGTGCTCGGCGACATCACCCGCCTCCAGATTCGTTGCGACGTCGATGAGCAGCTCGCCCCGCGGGTGCGAGAAGGGTTGCCTGCGCACGGCTTCCTCAAGGGCGAGTCCGTCCGCGACGAGGCCGGTCGCGCCATCCCGCTCAAGTTCGTGCGCATCGAGCCCTTCGTCGTGCCCAAGGTCTCGCTGACCGGCGGCAGCGTCGAGCGCGTCGACACCCGCGTACTCCAGGTCATCTACCAGTTCGAGCGTCCGACCGGCCGCTCGGTGTTCGTCGGTCAGCAGATGGACGTTTTCATCGACGCTTCCCCCGATGCCGCCAAGAAGTGAGCTCATCCTCGCGTTGGCGCTCCTGGCCGGTTGCGCGGGTGCCCCGGGCGTGAAGCCCGCGGCACCCGTCGCGCCCATGGCCTTCACCGCCGCGGGCGCGCCCGCCGGCGCCGGCTGGACCGAGGCCTTCGCCGACCCTGCGCTCAAGGAGCTCGTCGTGCGCGCCCGCAGGGTGTCGCCCGACCTCGCCGTCGCCCGCGCCCGTCATCGCGAGGCGCTCGCCCTTCTGCGCGCCGAAGGGGCCGGCGACGAACCCGCCCTCACCGCGTCGGCCGGCGTCGAGTCCTCCCGCATCTCGGTCGCCAACGGCCGTTTCCCGCCCGGCATCCCGCGCCGCACCGACGTCACCGCGGTCGGCCTGCGCGCCTCCTGGGAGCTGGACTTTTGGGGCCGTCAGGCGTCCGCCGTGCGCGCCGCCGCCGAGGACGCGCGCGCCGCTGCGCTCACCTCCGATCAGGCCGACCTCGCCCTCACCGCCGAAGTCGCACGCCTTTGGTTCGCCGTGCGCGCCGCCCGTGAGCAGGCCGCGTGCCTCTCACAGGAGTTCATCGCGCGCGAACGCGAGATGCGCATTCTGGAGAAGTCTGTCGCCGCCGGCATCCTGCCCGGGGATCCGCTGTCCTCCGCGCGTCTCGCCGCCGCGCAGGCCAAGGTCGACGAGGGCCTGGGGCTCCGCCGGCTCGCCGCCGCTGAGAACGCGCTCCGCGCGCTCATCGCCGCCGACCCCGGGTTCGCGCTGCCCGCCTCGGGCGCGCCGGCCGCTATGCCCACGTTCGGACCCGGACTTCCATCCGACCTTCTCTTGCGCCGGCCCGATCTCGCCGCCGCCGCCGCGCGCTTCGACGCCGCTGTCGCGCGCGAGGGCGCCGCGCTGGCCGACTTCTATCCTTCCGTCACCCTCGGCGGTCAGGCCGGCTGGCAGGCCGACCCCGCGTCGCGCATCGGGAAAGGCGCGGCCGGATTCTGGAGCCTGGCGCCCACCGTGGACCTGCCGCTGTTCGACGCTGGCCGTCGCGAGGCTGGACTCGAGGCCGCGCGCGCGCGCTTGGACGGCGCCGCCGCCGAATGGACCCGCGCCGTGCTCAACGCCTTCCGTGAGGTCGAGGACGCTCTGGCCGACCTCCGTGAGCTCGCCCTGCAGGAGGAGCTGACCGCCCGCGTCGTTGAGGCCGCCCGCGACCGCCTCCGCAACGCCGAGGTACGCCATCGCGCCGGCGTCGCCTCCGAGGCCGAGGTCATCGCCAACGCCCGCGACGAGGCCCTCGCCCGGCGCACCCTCGCCGGCGTCGTCTGGGAGCGCCGGCAGGCGGCCGTCCGTCTTGCCGCGGCGACCGGCGGCGGCTGGAGCGAGCCGCGGTGACCCCGGGACGCAGGAAGGGCTCCCTTCTGGGGGCCCTTCGGGTCAGGCCTTGAACTGCGGACGCTCCGGATCCGGCCAGTCGATGTGGTAGAACTCGCCGCGCGGCTTGTCGACGCGCTCGTAGGTGTGGGCGCCGAAGAAGTCGCGCTGTCCCTGCAGCAGGTTCTGCGGCAGCGACTCCGTGCGGTAGGAGTCGAAGTAGGAGAGTGCCGAGCCCAGGCAGGGCGTCGGGATGCCGTGCTTCACCGCGAGCGCCAGCACCTTACGCCAGTTCTTCTGCGCCTGGCGCACGGTCCTCTTGAAGTATGGGTCGAGCAGGAGGTTGGCGAGGCGGGGCTTCTTGGCGAAGGCCTCGGTGATCTTCTGCAGGAAGCGCGCGCGGATGATGCAGCCCCCGCGCCAGATCTGGGCGATCTCGCCGAAGTTGAGCTTCCACTTGTACTCGTTCTGCGACTCGCGCATCAGCTGGAAGCCCTGCGCGTAGGAGCAGATCTTGGAGCAGTAGAGCGCGTCGCGGATCATTGCGACCACCTTGGCGCGGTCGGGGTTCGTCATGGCGCGCTTCGGTCCGCGCAGCGCCTTGGCGGCGGCCACGCGCTCCTCCTTCACCGCGGAGAGGCAGCGGGCGAAGACCGCTTCGGCGATGGTCGGCGCGGCGACGCCCATGTCGAGGGCGTTGGCGCTCGTCCACTTGCCCGTGCCTTTCTGGCCGGCGGTGTCCAGGATGACGTCGACCAGCGGACGGCCGGTCTCGGGATCCTTCTGCTTGAGCACCTTGGCGGTGATCTCGATGAGGAAGGAGTTGAGGTCGCCCTGGTTCCACTCCTCGAACACGGAGCCGATTTCGTCGGGCGTCATGCCGAGCAGGCCGCGCATCAGGTCGTAGGCCTCGCAGATCATCTGCATGTCGCCGTATTCGATGCCGTTGTGGACCATCTTCACGTAGTGGCCGGCGCCGTCGGGTCCGATGTGGGTCACGCAGGGCACGCCGCCTTTGATGGGCTTGCCGGGCTTCGCGCCGGTCAGCTCCACGCCTGTCACGGCGTCCACCTTGGAGGCGACCGCCTCCCAGATGGGCTTGAGTTCGGCCCAGGCGGCGGGGTCGCCGCCGGGCATGAGGGACGGCCCGAAGCGGGCGCCTTCCTCGCCGCCGGAGACGCCGGAGCCGATGAAGCGCAGGCCCTTGGCCCGGAGGTCCCTTTCACGGCGGATGGTGTCGGTCCAGAGCGCATTGCCGCCGTCGATGATGATGTCGCCGGTCTCAAACACCGAGACCAGCTCGTTGATGACCGCATCAGTCGGGCCGCCGGCCTTGACCAAGATGACGGCCTTACGGGGCTTCTTCAGGGAGGCGGCGAAGTCCTTCATCGTCGGGCAGCCGGTGAGCTTGCCCGGGGTGTTCGGGTTCTCCTTCACGAATTCGTCCGTCTTCGCCGTCGTCCGGTTGTAGACCGAGATCGCGAAGCCGTGGTCGGCGATGTTGAGGGCGAGGTTCTGTCCCATGACGGCCAGCCCGATCAGTCCGATGTCGGATTGCATAAGTGGCCGCATCGCAAACCCGCCACCTGGCGATGGCAACCAATAAAGGGGATTTAAAGGGGTTTTTGGCCGTTTTTCGGGGGTGCCTGGCCCCTTTCGCCTCGCCTCACCGCAGGGGGACGGACAAGTTTTCCCTTTCTCATGGCTCAGCTCGAAGGCAGGCGCATCACCCTCGGGGTCACGGGCTCCATCGCGGCCTATAAGGCCGCCGACCTGACGTCCCAGCTCATTAAGCTCGGAGCGGAGGTCCAAGTGGTCATGACCCGGGGCGCCGCCCAGTTCATCACCCCGATGACCCTGCAGGTGCTTTCCCGGCGCCCCGTGGCCTCCGATCTCTGGTCAGAAGGGCAGGGGACGTCGCCCGGGCACATCGAGGTGGCCGACACGACCGACCTTCTTCTCGTCGCGCCCCTTTCCGCCAACGTCCTGGCCGAGTTCGCCCACGGCCTCGCGCCGGATTTTCTCACCAGTGTCTATCTCGCCCATCGCGGTCCCGTGCTGCTCTGCCCGGCCATGAACGGCAAGATGTGGACTCATCCCGCCACCCGCGCGAACCTCGAGACCCTGCGCAGCCGCGGCCATGCGGTGGTCGAGCCGGCCGAGGGCATGCTCGCCTGCGGCTACGAGGGAGTCGGCAAGTTGGCTCCGGTGGAGGAGATCGTCTCCCGCACGCTGGCCGTCTTGGGCTGAGGCCGTGGACCCACGCGCGTTACGCGAGCGAATCGAGGCCGAGGCGCTCGCCCTCGGGTTCGACGCCTTCGGCGTGGCGCCGGTCGACGCCGACGTGCGCGCCGATTACTTCCGCCGCTGGATTGCCGACGGCATGCAAGGTGACATGGACTGGCTGGCCAAGGATCCCGGACGTCGCACCGACGCCACCCGCGTCCTGCCCGAGGCGCGCAGCCTCGTCGTCGTCGGGCTCAACTACTACCAGCCGCATCCGCCCGCCGGCTACCGCATCGCCAAGTACGCCCTCGGCGCGGACTACCACGCCGTCATCCTGCGCCGTCTCAAGCGCCTCTGCGCGGCGATGCGCGCCCTCGGCGGCGCGCAGAAGCCCTATGTCGACACCGGGCCCGTGCTCGAGAAGCCCGTGGCCGCGGCCGCCGGCCTGGGGTGGCAGGGCAAGAGCACCATCCTGATCCACCGGGGCGCCGGCACCTGGCTCTTTCTCGGCGTGGTGCTGACCACCCTAGAGCTCGAACCGGCGTCCGCGCCCGAGCCGGACCGGTGCGGCACCTGCACCCGCTGCATCACCGCCTGCCCGACCCGCGCCATCGTCGCGCCCTACCGTCTGGATGCGCGCCGTTGCCTCGCCTACCTCACCATCGAGCATCGCGGCGCAATCCCCGAGGAGTTCCGCGAGGCCCTCGGCGACCGCGTGTTCGGCTGCGACGACTGCCTCGACGTGTGTCCTTGGAACCGCTGGGCGCGACGCACCCGGGAGGAACGCTTTGCCGCCCGGCCCCATCCTCCGCTCCGCGACACGCTCCGCTGGACCGAGGAGTCCTTCCTCGCCCATTTCCGGGGCACGCCTGTGCGGCGGCTGGGCCTCGCCCGCTGGCGGCGCAACGCGCTCACCGTGCTCGGTAACGTCGGCGGCGCCGAGGACCTGCCGGCCGTCGAGTCCCTGCTCGCCGACCCGGATCCCGTCGTTGCGGAGCACGCCGCCTGGGCGGCCGCCCGTCTCCGCGCACGCTGACCCAACCTCCTTGTTGCTTCGCCCTCGCCCTCCGTCCTAATTTCGCAACGTGACCCTCGCCCAGGCCTACGCCGCGCTCGCCGCCTTCCTTCTCCTTTCGGGATGGTTCGTTTTTTCCGACGCCGCCCCGCTGAGGACGTTCCGGCGTTCGCGCCCCGCCGCGCTCGTCCTTACCTTCACGGTGACGGCGTGGTTCGGCTGGTGGCTGCTGAACCTGCCGGACCCCGATCTGGCCGGCCTGCCGCGCGAGCCCGTCGCCATCGGGTTCGTCGTCTGCAGTCTGGCCACGCTGATCACGATGCCCGACCTCCTTCCGGTCCGGGCGCTGGGCGTGGCCATGATGTTCCTCGCCCGCCACGTCTTGGACGCAGGCTTCGGACGCCTCCCGGATAGCCTGCTCGCTGCCTCGGTCAGCTACGGCTTCCTCGTCGTCTTCGGCCTCTGGTGGGCTTCCTCGCCGCCCGCCTTTGTCCGTCATTGCGACTGGGTGCTGGCGGAATCCTTCCGCCGGCGCTCGGCCGGAGGATTCCTGATCCTGCTCGGCGTCGCCTGCGCTGCCTCGGCCCTCGCGTGAGCCGTCCGCTACTGATTGTTGTCTCCGGTCCCGCGGGCAGCGGCAAGACCACCCTCTGTGACCGGCTGACCCGGGCCCATCCGGAGGCCATCCGCCGCGTCGTCACCTGCACGACCCGCGCGCCCCGCGCCGGCGAGCGGGACGGCCTCGACTACCATTTCCTCGGCCGCCCTGAATTCGAGGCGCAGGTCAAGGCCGGCGTCTTCCTCGAGCACGCGCTCGTCCACGGCAATCTCTACGGCCCGCGCGCCGCCGACGTGGCGACGCATCTCGCCGCCGGTCGTGACGCCCTGCTCAACGTCGACGTCCAAGGCGCCGCCACCATCCGGACCAAGGGCGCGGCTGACCCGCGCCTCGCCGCCGCGCTCGTCACCGTCTTCATCCGCGTGAGCGACCGGACCGAGCTCCGTCGCCGGCTCACTGTGCGCGGCACCGACGCCGCCGATGAGATTGAGCGACGCGTCCTGGCGGCGGAGGAGGAGCTGCGGCACGCCGGCGAATACGCGCATGTAATCGAGAGCGGCTCCCGTGAGGCGGACTTTGCCGCACTGGAAGCGATCTATCTCGCCGAGAAGGCGCGGCGGCCGTGATGGAGCCCAAGGACATCGCCGCGGTCCTCGATGAGATCGCCACGCTGCTCGAACTCACGGGGGAGAACCCGTTCAAAATCCGCGCCTACTCCGCCGGTGCCCGTGCGCTCGAGAGCCTGCCGGAGGACCTCGACACGCTCATCGCCGAAGGCCGGCTCGGCGACCTGCCTGGATTCGGCGAGGCTCTCGTCGAGAAGGTCACCGAGCTCCGCCGGAAGGGCGAGCTGCCCTTCCACCGCAAGCTCAAGGCCTCAATCCCCGGCGGTCTCCTCGAGGTCCTCCAGATTCCCGGCCTCGGCCCGAAGAAGGTGCGCTCTCTCTGGAAGGAGCTCGGCGTCGAGGACGTCGCGAAGCTCAAGGAGGTCTGCGATTCGGGTGCCGTCGCCGAGCTGAAGGGCTTCGGGGCCAAGACCCAGGCCAAGATTCTCGACGGCATCAGGAACCGCGTCGCCTACGCCAAGCGTCACCGCTGGTATCAGGCCGCGGAGGTCGCGGGCCCGATCCTTTCCGGTCTGCGGGCGCTCCCTCAGGTCGAACACGCGGAGGCCGCTGGCTCGCTCCGCCGTAACCGCGAGACCGTGGGCGACCTCGACTTCCTAGTCGCCGCGGAGCAGCCCGGTCCGGTGATGGAGTGGTTCGTCACCCGTCCCGGCGTCAAGGAAGTGACCGCCCACGGGGAGACCAAGTCCAGCGTGCGCTTTGAGAGCGGCCTCCAGGCCGACCTCCGCGTCGTGCCCGCGGAGCAGTTCTTCTTTGCGCTGCATCACTTCACCGGCTCCAAGGATCACAACGTCGCGATGCGTCACCGTGCGCTCGGACGCGGGCTGAGCATGAGCGAGTGGGGCTTCAAGTCGGTCGACGGGACCGCGCCCGCCCCCGGCGCGGCCAGCGAGGAGGAAGTCTTCCGCGCCCTCGGGCTGCCCTGGATCCCCCCCGAACTGCGCGAGGGCTCCGGCGAGGTCGAGGCTGCCGAGCAGGGCTCGCTACCCGACCTTATCCGCCCTGAGCAGCTTCGCGGCGTCTTCCACGTCCACACCACCGAATCGGACGGCGACGACACGCTCGAGCGCATGGCCGAGGCGGCCGAGGCCTTCGGCTGGGAATACCTCGGGATTTCCGACCACTCGAAGTCGAGCCAGCAGGCGGGCGGCCTCGACGAGGCGCGGCTCGCCGCTCAGGTGAAGGCGGTCGGGAAGCTCAACGCTTCGGGCAGGTTCCGTGTGCGCGTGCTCGCCGGCAGCGAGGTTGACATCCTCCGCGACGGCTTGCTCGATTTCTCCGACGATGTCCTAGCCGGCCTGGACTTCGTCGTGGCCTCCGTCCACAGCCTTTTCACGCTCGACGCCGAAGCCCAGACAGCGCGCATCATCCGCGCGGTCGAGAACGAGCACGTCGACATGATCGGCCACCTCACCGGGCGCCTCATCAACCGCCGCGAGCCTTACGACGCCGACATCCCGCGGATCATCGACGCCTGCGCGGCCAACGACACCTGCATCGAGCTCAACGCGAACCCCTGGCGCCTCGATATGGACTGGCGGTGGTGGCGGCGAGCGGCGGAGAAGGGCGTCCTCTGCGCCATCAATCCCGACGCCCATGCCGCTGGCCAGCTCGGATTCACGGACTACGGCGTGCGGATCGCCCGCAAGGGCTGGCTCACGGCGGCCGACGTGCTCAACGCCCGGCCGCTCGGCGAAGTGCTCGGCTGGCTGGGCCGCTGACCCGATTCCGGCTCGCTCTCCGCCCCGGGGCTTCGCAGTCTGGGCGCATGCTGCACGACAAGCGCCGCCTGCTGCTCATCGCCGGTCCCTGCTCGCTTGAGAACGAGGCCAACTGCCGCGCCGTCGCTCAGGAGCTGCGCGCCCTCGCCGACCGGCTGCCTGAGCTCAACGTCGTCTTCAAGGGCTCCTACGACAAGGCCAACCGTACGTCGCTTGCCGGCGTGCGCGGTCCGGGCATGGAGGCCGGCCTCGAGCTGCTCCGGCTCGTGAAGAAGGACTACCGGTTCCCGACCCTCACCGACGTGCATGGTCCCGAGCAGTGCGAGCCCGTCGGCAAGGCGGTCGACGCTCTGCAGATCCCCGCCTTCATGTGCCGCCAGACGGACCTGCTGGTCGCCGCCGCGCGCACGGGCCGGATCGTCAACGTGAAGAAGGGACAGTTCCTCTCGCCTCAGGAGATGCGCTTCGTCGTGGATAAGCTGGAGGGCGCCGGCGCGACCGAGATTTGGCAGACAGACCGCGGCACGACCTTCGGCTACCAGAATCTCGTCGTCGACATGCGCTCCTTCCGAATCATGTCCGCCTTCGGACATCCGACTGTGATGGACGCCACGCACGCGGTGCAGCTGCCCGGTGCGGCTGGCGGATCCTCGGGCGGTCAGCGCGAGTTCGTGCCCGTGCTCGCCAAGGCCGCCCTGGCCGCAGGCGCCGACGGTCTCTTCATGGAGACGCATCCCGATCCGTCCCAGGCGTTGTCTGATGGACCCAGCCAGGTACCGCTCGCGGAGTTCCCCGCGCTGGTCGAGACCTGCCTGCGCGTCTGGAAGGCCGTCCGCACTTAGACGGCCAGCCTGGCGATCGCCGCCCGGTCCGGCTTGCCGCTGGCGTCCGTCGGGAGGCTAGGCATGAAGACGTAGCGCCGCGGGCGCGCCGCGGGCTCGAGCGCCTCGCAGGCCGTCCGGAGCGCGGGCTCGGCGTCGCGGGAGGCGATGACGCAGGCGGTCACGACTTCGCCCCAGCGTCCGTCGGCGACGCCGATCACGAGCGCCTCCCTGACCAGGCCCGTGTCCAGCAGCGCGCGTTCGACGCGGGCCGGATCGACCTTCTCGCCGCCGGTGACGATCACGCGGTCGGCCCGGCCCAGGATCTTCACGTCGCCGTTCGCGTCGACTTCGCCCCGGTCGCCGCTTAGCCAGGGCCGGCCCAGCGGGCCGTCGGGCCAGACGCCGAGACCGAGCGCGGGAGAGTCGACGGTCACCACGCCCTGCGCGTCGGTCGCGAGTCTCGTGCCGGGCAGGGGCGTCCCCCGCACGTCCTCGCCCGACCAGAGCCGTTCCGGCGGGCAGAGCGCGCAGGCCGCCGCGGTTTCGGTCGAGCCGTACGTCAGGAACACGGGCAGCCGCCGCGAGCGGATCTCGCCGAGCAGAGATGCTGGGACCGACGAGCCCCCGAGCAGGATGACGTCGAAGCCGCGCAGCCAGCCTTCGCCGTCCGCGCGCGCGAGCAGGCGCGAGAGCTGCGCCGGCACGAGCGAGACGACCTTCGTGCCGCCCGACGGAAGCGCGACCGGGGGCAGCGCCCGTTCCGGATCGAAGCGTCCGTCCACGACCGCGTGTGTGCCGCCCGTGACCCTGGCGCGGATCGCCGGCATCAGTCCGCTCACGTGCCAGGGCGGCGTGCAGGTGATCCCATGCAGCACGGGCGCGAGCCCCCTCGCGGCGAGGCGGTCGCGGAGTGCGAGCGCCGCGGCACGCAGCGTCACCGGAGAATGGACCACGAACTTCACCTTGCCGCCGGTGCCGCCGGTCGGGATCAGTAGGCGTGAGCGCCAGCCCGTCGGCCAGTCGCAGGCTCCGAGGCCGCGCGGCTCTAGGTCCGAGCCCCGGATGAGCGTGCCGCGCGGAATCTGCCTCGCGGCTTCCTCGAGTTCCGACCTCCCCCAGTGCGGATTGCCGAGAAACGTCGGCAGTCCTGCGTCATGCGCCCGCAGGGTATCACGCAGGTGTTCGGCGTGGTCCGCGTGGAATACCGCGACCGCGCTCATGCCAGCTCCTTCCAGAACCTCTCCCAGTCGAGGCCGCTCAGGCCGCGTGCGAAGGGTCCGCCTTCGTGCCGATCCCGTCCGTCCAGTTCGAACCTTCCCAGCGTGTCGAACCCGACCGCGAGAGGAGCGGGGTCAAGCGAAGCGAGCCAGAGGCCCGCCTGCCTGCCGATCGCCGTCTCAAAGCACGAAGAGTAGACGACCGGGGCCGTGCGCGTCCCACGCCAGGTGAGGAAGGCGTCCCAGTCGCCCGCCAGGGAGGGCTTCACCACTGCCGGTCCCGCCCATGCGGGTCCGTCCGGGGTCGTGAACGATTCGTCCAGCGCGACCTTCTCGCAGCCGAGCGACGCGTAGCCCGCGTGGCCGACCGGGAGCGGCTGTTCCAGAAATTCGACGCGCATCTCGGAGCGCGCGTATTCCGTCCAGAGACGCGCGGCCGCAAGGTCCAGCGAGCCGTTGGCGTCAAGCCTCAGGACGCCCGGGAACCGGTCGAGCGCCTCACGCGCGAGGTTTGTCCCGTCGCTTGGGCCGATCTTCATCTTCAGCGTGCGATGCCCCCGCGCCGCCCTCTCATGCACGCCCTCGCCGCCGGCGACCAGGCCCGCGCACTCGAGGGCGCCCGTGAATGATGCGATTTCCCGCCAGTGACGGCAGGAGGAGAGCGCGGCGGCCAGCGCGGGCATGTGACGCGAGGAGACCTTCGCCGTCAGGCGGGCAAGGTCACCCTGCGCCGAACGCAGCGCCTCGGCAGCCTCGTCGGCCGATTCTGTCGGGAAGCCCGGCCAGGGTGCGACCTCGCCGAAGCCGACGCGCCCTTGCGTCTCCGTGCGGATTACCACGCGGTCGACCGCGTCGACCGTACCGGAGCCCGTGACGAAAGCCTTGCGGAATCGTCGACGGATTCTCCGGAATTCGTAGTTTCCCCCGCGCATCCCGTCCAAAGTCACGCAATCCGGTCTTTTCCGCAAAAACAAATTGCCTCGCCAGAGCCCGCTCCCTAACACCCTTGGGGGAAACCGACCTTCCATGGCCTCCGCTAAAACCAAGGGCCGCGTTTCCCTCGACGAACGCTTCTACCTGCCAGCCGACGCGTTCTTCCTCGCTAACGCCGGCCTGGGCCTGACTTACGACGACGTCTCCCTGGCCACCCGTTACTCCGAGGTCCTGCCGCGGATGACCCGTCTCGACACCTCGCTTTCCGAGTCCCTTCCGCTCTCCCTGCCCGTGGTCTCGTCGGACATGGACACCGTGACCGAGCACCGCATGGCGATCGCCATGGCCCTCAACGGCGGGCTCGGCCTCCTGCACTACAACATGTCGGAACCCGACCAGGTCGCCGAGGTGCGCCGCGTCAAGAACCACATCCACGGCATGATCGCCGAGCCCGCCGTCGTCTCGCCCGAAGACCGCATCGGCGACGTCCTCGCCCGTATCGAGCGCGACGGCCTCGCCTTCAGCACCTTCCCCGTCACCTCGCCGGACGGCCAGCTCGCCGGCCTGCTGCCCGGCAGCGCGGTCAAGGAGCGTCACCGGGAGCGCAAGGTGGCCGCGGTCATGATTCCCCGCGACCGCGTGTTCTCCGTCATGGAGAAAGACCTCGGCAAGGATCCAATCGCCACCGCCGACCAGCTGTTCTCCGAGAACGTCGGGCAGAACAAGCTCCTGGTCGTCGACGCCCGCAACCGCCTCCGTGGGCTCTTCACCCTCAGCGACATCGAGCGCATCTCCGAAGAGTCACGCGCGCACGTGCGTCCGACCCGTGACGCCGACTTCCGCCTCCGCGTGGGCGCTGCGGTCTCCGTCTCGCGCGACGCCGACGGCGACATCGACCGGGCGCGTCTCCTCCGCCACGTCGGCGCCCTCATCGAGGAGGGCGTGGACGCCGTGGCCGTCTCCACCGCGCACGGTCACACCAAGGGCGTCGGCGATGCCGTCCGCATCCTGCGCAAGGCCCACCGGGGCCTGACCCTCGTCGCCGGCAACGTCACCAGTGCCGAGGGCGTGGAGTTCCTCGCCGCGGCCGGCGCCGACGCGGTCAAGGTCGGCCAGGGCCCCGGCTCCATCTGCACCACGCGCATCGTCGCCGGCGTCGGTATCCCGCAGCTCACCGCGCTCTACGTCGCCTCCCGCGCTGTGGCCCGCAAGGGCGTGCGCGTGATTGCCGACGGGGGCGTCACCAAGAGCGGCGACATGGTGAAGGCGCTCACGCTCGCCGACGCGGTCATCCTCGGCGGCCTGCTCGCCGGCAGCCGCGAGGCGCCCGGCAAGCTGATGGAGATCAACGGCAAGACTTACAAGGAGTACCGCGGCATGGGCTCGCTCGAAGCCATGCGCAAGGGCTCCGCGGCTCGTTACGGGCACAGCGCCAGCGGCAAGTTCAACAAGGTGGCCGCCGAGGGTATCGAGGCCCTCAAGGAGGTCTCTGGTTCGGTGGACCAGGTGCTCGCCAGCCTCGCCGGAGGCGTCCAGAGCGGCCTCGGCTACCTCGGCGCGCGCAATCTCGCCGAGCATCGGCGCAATGCCCGCTACATCCGCGTCACGCCCGCCGGCCAGCGCGAGGCCGCGCCGCACGACGTCATCGAAATCAAGGCCGGCTCCTAAACATGCTCTCCTTCATCCGTCTCCTCGCCGCCTTCCTCGTCGGCGGCGTTGCCGGCGCCGCCGCGGTGCTGCTCCTGCAGCCCACCTTCTCCATCGTCGTCACCAACGCCCCCGCCGGCGTGACCACCCTCGTCGACGCCCATCCGCCCGTCGTCGAGGAGCCAGAGTTCGTGCCCCCCCCGGCGCCGGTCAGCGCGCCCGTCGCCGATGGCAGGTCGGCCGCGCCCACGCCCGGCGTCTCCGTCCCGCCTCCGGTGACGCCTGCCCCGGACGCGCCGATTGAATACGCCCAGGTCGCCGGACGGCCCGCCTTCTGGCCGGCCGAGGTCCAGGCCGTGGTCCCTTCGGTGATCACTTTCAGCGAGGATGGAAAGAAGACCGAGGAGATGCGCATCGCCTCCGGCACGACCCTGCAGCTTTCCGGCGTGCAGCCCGACGGTACGCTCGAACTGCGCGCCCAGGGGCGCAAGTTCACCTTGCACGCCAAGTTCACCGACTTCGACGGCCTCGTCCGGAAGAAGGCCCGTGAACTCATTGCGCGCGCCTCCGGCGCGACGTCGGCCGCGCCTGCGTCCGCCGACCCCGCCGCCGCGGCTCCCGCCCCGGCCCCCGTCGCGGCGGCCGTCCTGACCGCGCCTGCGAAGCCCAGGGGCCCGCTCACGATGCAGCAGAAGCTCGACGCCCTTTACGGACGCAACAAGGAGGAGCCCGTCACTCCGCCTTCCCCGCCGTCCGCCGCGCCTTCCGCTCCCGTTTCTCCTTCCGCCCCTGTGACGCCCGCGCCGTCGGAATCCGCCGATCAGTCGGCCAAGGATGCCGACCTCAAGCGACGCATGGATGGGCTTTTCAAGCCCGCGACCGCTCCGGCGCGATGAGCGGAGCCAAGGTCTTCTCATGGAACGTCAATGGCGTCCGGTCCGCGCTCGGCAAGGGCCTGGCCGATTTCATCGCGCAGGCCGATCCGGACGTCCTCTGCCTCCAAGAGACCAAGTGCGAGACCGCGGTGGCTTCGGCGCTGGGACTTCCGTTCACCCATCAGTTCTGGCATGAGGCCGGGAAGAAGGGCTACTCCGGCACGGCCGTCCTCTCGAAACGTCCGCCCCTCTCCGTGAAGGTCGACTTCCCCGGCGACCATCCCGCCGAAGGACGCGTCGTGACCGCTGAGTTCCCGGGACTCTATGTCGTCAGTGCGTACGTC
The DNA here is from genome assembly GCA_016871415.1 of Verrucomicrobiota bacterium. Classification (GTDB taxonomy): domain Bacteria; phylum Verrucomicrobiota; class Verrucomicrobiia; order Opitutales; family UBA953; genus UBA953. Next base: position 27,896 of record VHDL01000007.1, on the reverse strand, counting down.
CCGAATTCGCAGCGCGAGCTGGAGCGTCTCGACTACCGTCTGGAGTGGGATGCCGATTTCCGCCGCCATCTGGCGCGCCTGGCCAAGACCAAGCCCGTGCTCGTCTGCGGCGACCTCAACGTCGCGCACCGGGAGATTGACCTGGCGAACCCCGATTCCAACCGTCGCAACGCCGGCTTCACCGACGAGGAGCGGGAGTCCTTCGGCGTCCTGCTCGACGACCATGGCTTCACCGACACCTTCCGTTCCGCCCATCCCGATCTCGCGCGACGCTACAGCTGGTGGAGCTTCCGTCCCGGCATCCGCGAGCGCAACATCGGGTGGCGTCTCGACTACTGCCTCGCTTCCGACGGCCTAAAGTGGTCGGCGCCGGAGATTCATGACCGCGTCAGGGGCTCCGACCACTGTCCCGTCTCCGTGGTCGTGCAGGCCGACCTCGGCTGAGACCGCTCACTGTGTCCCGGCTTTCGGGCGCCCGTCCCAGTCCAGCCCGCGCTTTGCGAGCGCCACCTTCATGAGCCCTGCGAAGAGCAGCAGCGTCCCCGCTGCAAAGCTCCACAGGCCCCAGACCGGCCAGAACCCTTCCAGCCTCCCGTCCTGCGGGCGGTGCTTCGCGTAGCGCACCGCGATGCGGCCGTTCGGCGGCACCTGCCCGTAGAAATCCTCGCGCACCTCGTGCTGGTGGCCTTCGGCGTCCACGTAGCGCACCGTCACCACCGTGTTCTCGCGCTGGACGCCGCGCCGTCGGTGCCGCAACACCTCGTGGTCGACGATTTGCCCCGTGACCGTCGCGGAGTTGAGCTCGAATGCCGCGCAATGGGCGAGCCAGCCCAGCATGTAGAGCGTGATGACCATCGTCACCACCGTCGGCACGCCGGGCCCCGGCCGTTCCGTCTCCGATCGGCCGAAGACGCGCATGTCAGCGCGCCTCCATAAGCCGCCGGATCCAGGGGGTGAGGACGAACAGCGCGGCGGCGACGGCGGCGACCGCCCAGGTCTGTTCTAGGAAGAAGGCGCTCATGGCCGCCGGATCTTGCGCGGTGAATTCGGCGGCGAGCGAGCCCGCGAGCTTGCTGCCGATCGCCGTAGCCAGGAACCACACCCCCAGGATCATCGAGGTCAGACGGGCCGGCGCCAGCTTCGTCATCGTGCTGAGCCCCACCGGACTCAGGCACATCTCCCCGACCGTCTGCAGCAGGTAGACGCTCAGCAGCCATTCGGGCCCGACTTTGCCCGCGGCCGTTGCGGAGGCCGCGGGCACCATGAGCGCGAAGGACAGTCCGAGGAAGAGCAGGCCGAGTCCGAACTTCACCGGTACCGAGGGCTGGGAGTGGCCGAGGCGCATCCAGCCCCAGGCGAAGGCGGGTGCGAGCGCCATCACCATGAGCGCGTTCACCGACTGCCACCAGGCGGAGGGGAACGGTTCGCCGAAGGCTTCGTTGTGCGTGAGTTTTTCGGCGAAGAGCGTGAGCGTCGAACCCGCCTGCTCGAAGATCGCCCAGAAGAGCGTCGCGGCCAGGAAGAAGATGAGAACCGCCGCCAGCCGTCGGCTCTCGCCGTCCTTCCGGATGACGCCGAGCCAGACCGCGCCCACCACGGGCAGCACGCAGAGCGCGGGCATAATCCATCGCGCCGAGGAAGCGAAGGAGAGCGTGAGTCCGAGCGACGCCGTACCGGCTGCGACGGCCGCCAGCCGGCCCCACGGGCGGTGACCGTGCGACGGCGGCGAGCCAACTCGGCCGAGCCAGCTGAGCCGACGCACGTAGATCAGCATTCCGAACGTCATGCCGACGCCCGCGGCGCCGAAGCCCCAGTGCCAGGAGGAAGCCGGGTCGATGCCGGCGGCGGCCAGCCAGCCTCGAAACGTCTCGCCTTGGGCCAGCCAGCCCGTGATCAACGGAGCGGCGAAGGCTCCGAGGTTGATCCCCATGTAGAAGAGCGAGAACCCGGCGTCCCGGCGATGGTCGCCCGGCGCGTAAAGCCCGCCGACCAGCGTGCTGATGCTGGGCTTGAGCAGCCCCGTGCCCGCCGCCACCAGCGAGAGCCCCGCGTAGAAGGTCGTCGTCCCGGGCATCACGAGCGTGAAGTGCCCCAGCGTGATGACCGCGCCGCCGATGAGCACCGCCCGGCGGGCGCCCAGGAAGTTGTCGGCGACGAATCCGCCCAGGATGCACAGCATGTAGCTGAGCATCGTGTAGTTGCCGTAGACCGTCGTCGCGTGCGTCTGATCCCACCCCATCCCGCCCTTGGTCGCCGGCTCCAACATGAAGAGCAGCAGCAGCGCCCGCATGCCGTAGTAGGAGAAGCGCTCCCACATCTCCGCGTAGAAGAGATTGTTTAGGCCCTTGGGATGACCGCCGATGCCTCCTTCCGGGACGATTTCCAGGACGTGCGGGACCGGATCAGGCAGTGGGGCGGGGCGGGACACCGCTGGCAGGGTCGTTTTCAGGCCTCATTCGGGCAATGCATTAAAAACAGGCCGACATTGACAAATCCCTCCGTCCCCCTACTTTTGAGACTCATTCTCAATTAGCGTGACCCCTGTTTCACAGCTTCAGCCCGGCCAGTTCGGGAAGTTGGCCCACCTCAATCCCGAGCGCGAGGTGGACCAGCGTCTGATGGCCTTGGGTCTGCTTCCTGGGATGACTCTGAAGCTGGTGCGTCGGGCTCCGCTGGGGGACCCGGTGGCCATCGAGTTCGGCGGCCAGGTGATCAGCCTCCGCAAGGCCGAGGCGGAGAGCCTGCTCGTGGACGTCGCGGCCGACTGTCCCGTCCAGCGACCCCGCGGCACGCCGTGAGCCCCGAACCCGAACCGTTGGTGGCGCTCGTCGGCAATCCCAACACTGGCAAGTCCACCCTCTTCAACGCGCTCACGGGCCTGCGTCAGCGCGTCGGCAACTATCCCGGCGTGACCGTCGCCAGGAAGTCGGGCCAATGCGACCTCGGACCGGCCGGCCGGGTCGAACTCGTCGACCTGCCCGGACTCTACTCGCTGGCCGCCGCCTCGCCCGACGAGCAGGTCGTGGTGGACGCCCTCACGGGCCGCATCTCCGGCGACCGCCGTCCCGACGCCGTCCTGCTCGTCGTCGACGCCACCAATCTCCTGCGCAACCTCTTCCTCGCCTCCCAGGTGGCCGAGCTCGGCGTGCCCATGGCCGTCGTGCTCAACCAGGCTGACGTCGCGCGTGAGCAGGGCCTGCGCATCGACGTCGGGCTCCTCTCGCGCCGTCTCGGCGGCGTGCCCGTCGTACTGGCCTCTGCCTGGAAGGGCGAGGGCGTGTCCGAAGTGCGCCGCGCCATCGCCCAGGCGCTCGCCGACCGCCGTCTCGCCGTCCGCGCCACCTGGCCCGCGCCCGTCGCCGCGGCCTTGGACGAAGTGACCGCGGCCCTGCGGTCCGACCTCGGCGTCGAGCCCACCGCCGCCGAGGCGCAGCGCACGCTCTTCGACGCCGCGGGCTCCACCGCCGTACGCTTCGGCTGGACCGGCCCCCGTCGCGACCTCGTCCTCCGCTCGGCCCGCGACAAGGTGCGTCGCGGCGGCTACAATCCCTTCGCGGCCGAGCCTCTCGCGCATTACGCCCACCTCAGGGTCCTGCTCGAGGGCGTCGTCGAGGAAGGTGGAGCCGCGCGGAGCGCCTCCGCCGCCGTCGACCGCCTGCTCTTGCACCGCCTTCTGGGCCCCGTGCTCTTCGCCGCCATCATGCTCGGGCTCTTCGCCTCCGTCTTCTGGCTCGCGAAGTTCCCCATGGGCTGGATCCAGGACGGCGTCGACCTCCTCCGGGGCTACATCGCGCCGAAGTTCGCCGCCACCCCCATGCTGCAAAGCCTCGTTGCGGACGGCGTCATCAGCGGCGTCGGCGCGTTCCTTTCGTTCCTTCCGCAGATTCTCATCCTGTTCCTCTTCGTCGGTATCTTGGAGGACAGCGGCTACATGGCGCGCGCGGCGTTCATCATGGACCGCCTTTTCAGCTGGTGTGGACTCAGCGGCAAGAGCTTCGTGCCGCTGCTCTCCGGCTTCGCCTGCGCCATTCCGGGGCTGCTCTCCACGCGCACCATCGAGGACCCCAAGGCCCGCCTCGCCACCGCCTTCGCCGTCCCGTTCATGAGCTGCTCGGCGCGCTTCCCTGTGTACGCCCTCATGTGCTCGGCGTTCATCGGTCCGGTCTATGGTTCTGGCTGGGAGTCGGCCGCGATGGTGGGCATGCATTGCGTCGGGCTGCTCTTCGCGGTGCCCGTAGCGTTCATCCTCACCCGCTTCGTCCTGCGCGTGCGCCCCCAGCCCTTCGTCCTCGAGCTGCCGCGCTACCAGCTGCCCAAGCCGCGCGACGTCCTCTGGCGCATGTGGCAGAACGCGGCTGAGTTCGTCTCCAAGGCCGGCACGGTCATCTTCGCCATCACCGTCATCGTCTGGGCCCTCTCCTACTTTCCGCGCGACCCCGCCGTGGCGGACCGCGCCCGGACCGCCGAACCCTCGCTGACTGGCGAGGCTTTGGAGCGGCGCGTGCAGGCCGCCTACGTCGAGCAGTCCTGGATGGGGCGGTTCGGCAAGGCCGTGCAGCCGGTCTTCGACCCCTGCGGCTTCGACTGGAAGATCACCGTCGGGGTGCTGGCCAGCTTCCCCGCGCGCGAGGTGATCGTCTCGACGCTCGGAGTCACCTATTCGCTCGGCGAGGGTGCCGAGGCTGACAGCGGGCAGCTGCGTACCGCCATGCAGTCCGCCCGCTGGCAGGAAGGTCCCCGCGCCGGCTCACCGATCTTCTCCCTCGCGGCCGTGCTCGCCCTCATGGTCTTCTTCGCGCTCTGCTCCCAGTGCGGCGCGACCGTGGCCACCCTCGCCCAGGAGACTGGCGGATGGAAGTGGGCCTTCGCATCCTTCGCCACCATGACCGTGCTCGCCTGGCTCGCCGCAACGGGTGTCTACCAGGCCGTGATCCGGTTTGCCCCGCCCGCATGAACGTCGAGGCCGTCATCGTCTCCGCCTGCGTCGGCGCGGCCTTCGGCTGGCTCGTCCGGCGGTGGATCGCCGCGGCCCGGCGTCGGCGGGACGGAAGTTGCGCCGGCGGCTGCGGGTGCGCCGACAAGGTCGGCAAGGGGCGCTGAATCCGTTCGCCACGGACGACCGGTCCGCCCAACCACGGCGCATGACCATTAGGTCGCGTCACACCCGCCGCCGAGCCGCCGCCTTCGTCAGCCCGCGCGCCACCTGGCTTTCCGACAAGAAGGTCGCGCGTCAGCGCCCGAAGCCCGAGTCCGGCCGCTGAGTCAGGCTGGCTGCTGCTGGCTGAGGCAGTGCAGCGCGCCTCCTTCGATCAGCAGCGCACGGCAGTCGATGCCCACGGCTTTGCGCCCCGGGAAGCATTCGCCGATCACGCCCAGCGCCGTTGCGTCGGTGTCCTGACCGTACGTCGGCACGAGCACGCCTCCGTTGACGATGAGGAAGTTCGCGTGGCTCGGCGGCAGGTCGCGTCCCGCGAGATGGATCGGGCGGGGTAGGGGGAGTTCCAGCACCTCGAGCGGTCGGCCGTCCGGGCGCATCTCGCGCAGACGGCGGAGGTTCTCGCGCATCGGCGCGTGGTTCGGGGACGTCGCGTCGGATTCCGTGACCGTGAGCACCGCGCGGGGTGCGACGAAGCGGGCGAGGTTGTCGATGTGCCCGTCCGTGTCGTCATGGGCCAGCCCTTCGCCGATCCAGAGGAGCTCGTCGGTCGCCAGGCCCTCGCGCAGCGCGGCGTGGAAGGCCGCGTCGTCGCGACCTTCCGCCCGGTTGGGGTTGTTCTGCACCGCCTCCGTGGTGAGCAGCAGCCCGTCGCCCGAGACCTCGATACTGCCACCTTCGAGTTCGAACGGATAGGCGAAATGGCGCAGGCCCAAGCGAGAAGCCACGCGTCCCGGCACCCGGTTGTCGAGCGATGCCTCGAACTTGCCGCCCCAGCCGTGGAACTCCCAGTCGGTGAGCGCGACTTCGCCCGTGCGGTCGTTCTTCACGAAGATCGGGCCGTGGTCGCGGCACCAGACGTCGTCCGTCGGGATGTCGGTCAGCTCGATCACGGAGAGGTCGGCCTTGGCCGCGCGCAGCTCCCGTTCAGCCTCCTCGCGGAGCGCGTCCGCGGCGTTGATGCGCACCGGCTGGAAGCGTGAGATTGCGGCGGCGAACTCCGCGAACTTGGCGGGGATCAGGTCGTAGTGGCCGGGCCAGAGCGCGCGGTTCGACGGCCAGGACAGCCAGGTGCAGGCCTGCGGCTCCCACTCCGCGGGCATCCGGAAGCCGAGTTCGCGCGGCGACGCCATCGCTCAGTCGCGCAGCCGGCGCGTCAGGTCGCCGAAAGCGTCGATGCGCCGGTCGCGGAAGAACGGCCAGATGCGGCGGAACTCCCGCTGGCGGGCCAGGTCGCAGTCCGCAAGCAGCACCTCCTCCCTGTCGGGAGAGGCCTTGGCGATGATCTCGCCGTAGGGGTCGGAGACGAAGCTCTGGCCCCAGAATTCCGTGCGGCCCTCGCGGCCCACGCGGTTCGTCGCGGCAACGTGGCAGCCGTTCGCCACGCCGTGGCCGCGTTGGACCGTCTCCCAGGCCTTGTGCTGGGCGCGGCCGAGCGAGGCCTTCTCCTCCGGCAGCCACCCGATTGCGGTGGGGTAGAAGAGGATCTGTGCGCCGGCCAGCGCGGTGAGCCGCGCGGCCTCCGGGTACCACTGATCCCAGCAGATGAGCACGCCGATGTCGCCGTGCGCCGTGCGCCACGAGCGGAAGCCCAAGTCGCCGGGCGTGAAGTAGAACTTCTCCTCGAAGCCAGGGTCCTGCGGGATGTGCATCTTGCGGTACTTGCCGAGCACCGTGCCGTCAGCGTCGATGACCGCCGCGGTGTTGTGGTAGACCTCGCTGCCGCGGGCCTCGAAGAGCGGGGCGATAATGACGACGCCGAGACGGCGTGCCGCCTTGGCCAGTTCGGTCACGGAGGGTCCGGTCTCGACCGGCTCGGCCATGGCGAAGTGACGCGGATCCTGCTCGATGCAGAAGTACTTCGTCGTGAACATCTCCTGCAGCCCGATGATGCGCGCGCCCTTGGCGGCGGCCTCCTCGATGCGCGGCAGGGTCTTACGGACGTTGGCCGCTGGGGTGTCCTCGGCGGTGAGCTGGATGAGTCCGATGCGGACGGAGTCGCCCATGGGGCCGTCAGTAGACCAGCTTGTTGATGGGGTATTCCACGATGCCCTCAGCGCCGGCCGCCTTGAGGGTCGGGATAAACTCACGCGCCTGACGCGCGTCGATGATGGTCTCGACCGCGATCCACTCGGGATTGCTCAGCTGGGAGATGGTCGGGTTACGCAGCGCGGGCAGCTTGCCGGCCACGGCCTCGAGGCGCTCCTTGGGCAGGTTGAATTTCAGTCCGACCATGTTCTGGGCGGCGAGCGCGCCCTGCAGCATCAGGACGACCTGCTCGATCTTGGCGCGCTTGGCGGGGTCGGCCCAGGCGGACTTGTTGGCCACGAGCACCGTGGTGGTCTCCAGCAGCTGGGCCACGATGCGTAGCTTGTTGGCCTTGATGGACGAACCCGTCTCGGTGATATCGACGATGGCGTCGGCCAGTTCAGGCACTTTGACCTCGGTGGCGCCCCAGGAGAATTCGACCTCGCACTCGACGCCCTGGGACTTGAACCAACGGCGGGTCGTCTCGACCAGCTCGGTGGCAACGCGCTTCCCGGCGAGGTCCTTGGCGGTCCTGACCGGGGAGGCCTCCGGGACGCAGAGGACCCAGCGGGATTTCTGGGACGAGGCTCGGCTGTAGATGAGTTCGCAGACCTGGACGACGTCGGCGGCGTTTTCCTGCACCCAGTCCTGGCCGGTCAGGCCGCAGTCGAAGAAGCCGTGCTCCACGTAGCGGGCGACTTCCTGGGCGCGGATGAACCGACCATCCAGGGAGGGGTCGTCGAAGGAGGGGTGGTAGGACCGGGAGCTCTTGGCGACCGGGAAGCCGGCCTTGGCGAAGAGCTGCATCGTGGCCTCCTCGAGGCTGCCCTTGGGCAGCGCGAGCATCAGTTTCGCGGCTTCCTGACTCATAGGACCCGCGAGACAACCTCCATGCCAGCCCCCTCGCAAGCATTAAGGGGTTGACTAGGGGTGCCCGAAAAAGACCCTATTTTGACATATTCCCCGCCATGCAGCGCCTCCTGCTCATCCTCGCCGTGTCCCTCTTCGTCGTCGGCTGTGCCAACAAGCCTGCCGGATCGGCCGCCGTCGCGGGCGAGGAGCAGAAGTTCTCCTGGGAGAAGGACGCCCAACCCGCCGCCCCGGTCGATCTCACCGTCCCTCCGGAAGACGCCGCCCAGGCCCGCGTGGTCGCGGTCAACGAGGAGCAGGGGCTCATCGAGCTCGTCTGCTCGGGCGACAAGCCCGACGTCAACAGCCGCCTGCGCATCGACAAGCTGGGCAAGCTGATTGACGTCGCGGTGCTGCGTCACACGGAGAAGACCATCTTGGTCGGCATCGTGCCCAATCAGCAGAACTACGCCCGCGTCTACGCCGGCGACGTGGTCGTCTGCGGCGCCATCCCGCCTCCCCAGTGACCTGCGCCCGCAAGGCGTGACAGAAGGACCCGCTCTGCCCGACGCGCGGCGGGTTTTTTCTTTGGCGAACCTGCGATTCACGGGCTTTTGCTCTCATTTTCCCTACGCCGTTGACCGTCGGCCGTGGCATGCCTACTGCTCGCAATTCGCCTTGTTCATGGTCACCACCGCACAGAACCGCAGATCCGGCCGGGTGCTCGGCCGTCTGCTCGGGCTCGTCGCCGGGCTGGCGGTCTTCGCCCTGCTCCTGAGCGTCCTGGTGGTCTGGGCGGCGGGGCGTTTCGCGCCGCCGATCCTCGACTCAGCCCTCCATTCCCGCAGCGGCTGCTCCCTGTCGGTCGAGTCCAACGACACCAACCTCCTGCTCGGCCGCGTGCGCTTCGGTGGCCTCCGCGTCGAAGGGTCCTCTCGATGGCAGGAGCGCGCACTGCTCAGTGCCCGGGAGCTCAAGGTCGACTTCAATCCCGTGAGTTTCGCCGGCGACGGCGTGCGCGTCATCCGTGAGCTTAGGATAGACGTCGATGAACTCGTCGTCGTGGGCAAGGAGGACTATCTAAACGACAACAATCTCGGCGACCTCATCCGCTCCTTCTCCCCCCGGGAGTCGGCGGGCGGGACCGACGTCCGGGAGCCGGCGCGCTTCCGCATCGAGCGTCTCTCGCTCAATGTCCGTCGGGTCCGTGTCATCGCCGGCGATGGCACGGACCGCCGCCGCACCGTCGTCGACCGCGAGGCGGACATCAGCTTGGAGGCGCGTGATGTCGACGCGGCCAGCCTCGGCGACAAGGTCTGGAAGCCCCTCACCTCTCGGCTCACCGGCCTCGCCGCCCGCGTCGGCGTCGACGCCGCCGTGGACCGCGCACGCGAGCAGGTGCTGCGCGCCGCCGAATCCCTCCTCTCCCGCTGAGCATTCTTCCGATGTCCGAACCTTCCGCAGATTCCGCCCCCGTCCCGGAGCCCGGCTCCGACCTCCCGCTCCGCGTCGCTGAGCTCGAGGGCGAGGTGCTCCGCCTCCGCGACACCTTGCTCCGCAGCACGGCCGACCAGCAGAACCTGCAGCGTCGTCATCAGCGTGAGCGCGACGATCTCCGCAGGTACGCCGTGGCCGGCCTGATCGAGGACCTCCTGCCCGCGCTCGACGCCTTCTCACTCGGCCTCGCCTCCGCTTCGTCGCAGGCGGATGGACGTGCCGTTGCCGAAGGCTTCCGGATGGCCGTCACGCAGTTGCGGACCATCCTTTCTTCGCACGGGCTCGTGGAGATCGTCCCCGCCGGGCAGCCCTTCGATCCTTCCCGGCACGAATCCGTCGGCCAGGAGCCGAGTGTCGACGTGCCCGAGGGCGCCGTGATCCGGGTCGTGCGCTCCGGATGGATCCTCCATGACCGCGTCGTCCGGCCCGCCGCGGTCTTCATCTCCTCCGGGCCCGCGCGCTGATTATGGCCGAGGACTACTACGCCCTGCTCGGCGTCACCCGGGACGCCTCGGCCGACGACCTCAAGAAGGCCTATCGCAAGAAGGCCATGGAGTTCCATCCAGACCGCAATCCCGGCGACAAGGCGGCGGAGGAGAAGTTCAAGAAGGTGTCGCGCGCCTACGAGGTGCTGTCGGACCCCGACAAGCGCCGGCTGTACGACCGGCATGGTGAGGCCGCGTTCGACCAAGCGGCCGGCCCCTCGTCCGGGGGCTTCCAGGGCGCCGATCCGCGCGACATCTTCAACCAGTTCTTCAGCGGCGGATTCGGGGATATCTTCGGCGGCGGAGGCGGCGAGCAGGACGACTCCGGCGAAGACCTGCGCCAGGACGTGCACATCTCCCTGGAGGAGGCGGCCGAAGGCGTCGAACGCAAGATTCCCTACCGCCGTCACGTCGCCTGCGCCAGGTGCTCCGGCAGTGGCGCCGAGGCTGGCGCCAAGAAAGTCCGGTGCGCGACCTGCAAGGGTCACGGCCAGGTCGTCCGTTCCCAGGGCTTCTTTCAGATGCGGCAGACTTGCCCGACCTGCCACGGTCAGCGCGAGACCATCGACCGCCCGTGCCGCGCCTGCTCCGGTGAGGGGCGCACGGTGGCCGAGGCCTCCGTCAACGTCCGCATCCCTCCCGGCGTGGACACCGGCGTCAAGCTGCGCTCGACCGACAACGGCTCCGCCGGACGTCGTGGCGCCGCCGCCGGCGACCTCTACGTCGTCGTGCATGTCGCCGACCACGAGCTCTTCGAACGCGACGGCGACGACCTCGTCTGCGCCGTCCCCGTGAAGTTCTCCGTGGCCGCGCTCGGCGGCCAGATCCATGTCCCGAAGCTCAAGGGCAGGGCCCTGCTCAAGGTCCCGTCCGGCACGCAGGGCGGGACGGTCTTCCGTCTGCGCGGCGAGGGCATGCCCCGCCTGCGCGGATCGGGCGCGGGCGACCTGCTCGTACGCGTCGACGTCGACGTGCCCAAGAATCTCACCGAGGCGCAGCGTAAGTCCCTCCAGGCCTATGCGGACGCCTGCGGCGACGACGTCGCCCCGGTCTCGGAATCCTGGGCGCAGAAGTTCAGGCGCTTCTTCGATTAACCACCTTGCCCGCGGTCCTCGCCGGGGCCTACTGTGAGTCCGTGCCGCGCGATCCCGGACACACCCATCGTCTCGTCCGCCGCCTCCGCTGGGAGGAGCTCGATCCCGCATGGCTCGAGCGGCTCGCCGGGCTCGCCCACGAGGAGGACCTGGAAGGCGGCGGCCTGCTTCGCCGTCCGACGCGCGTCGGCGATCCGACCTCGGGCCTGCTCACGACGTCCGACCGTGCCTCGGCCCGGCTGGTCGCGCGCGGGCCCATGGTCGTCGCCGGCCTCGGCATAATCGCTCCGGTCTTGGCCGCCTACGGGAAGGCCTGCGCGGGCAGGGCCGTCCTTCATGACGGAGCGCGCGCCGCGCGCGGTGACGTGCTCGGCGTCATCGAGGGTCCGGCGCCCGAGCTGCTCCAGGCCGAGCGGCCCCTCCTCAACTTCATCCAGCGGCTGTGCGGCGTGGCCACGTGGACCCGTCGCCACGTCGACGCGATGGGCGCCACCCCTTCGCTGCTGCTCGACACCCGCAAGACCACGCCCGGGTACCGCATGCTCGAGAAGTATGCCGTTGGCGTGGGCGGCGGACACAACCACCGCCTGGGTCTCTTCGACCGCGTCATGGTCAAGGACAACCATCTCGCCGCGGCGGACGGGAGCGACTTCGGCGCCCGCATCCTGGAACTCGTGTGTCGCGCGCGCGCCGCGCGTCCCGACCTGCTCATCGAGGTCGAGGTGGACCGGCCCGACCAGATCGGTCCAGCGCTGGATTCCGGTGCCGAGGTCATCCTCCTCGACAACTTCTCCCTCGCGTCGCTCCGCGAAGCCGTGCCCTTCGTGCGCAGCCGCGCTTGGTGCGAGGTCAGCGGAGGCGTCTCCCTCGCGACCTTGCCTGAGCTCGGCGCGCTCGGGCCTGACTTCATCTCCTGCGGCGCGCTGACGCACGCCGCGCCCTGGGCCGACATCGGCCTCGACTGGGACTGACATGCCCGCCCTCGACGGCAGTATCCTCCTCGCGTTCCTGCGTGCTGGCGACGAGCCCGTGAGCGGTGACCGCCTCGCCCGCGAGCTCGGCGTCTCGCGCGTCGCCGTCTGGGCCCGCCTCGAGAAGCTGCGCAAGGCCGGATTCGTCTTCACCGCTGCCCCCCGTCGCGGCTACCGCCTCGCCGAGACGCCGAGGCATCTCGAGCCCTCCCTCCTCGAGGCGCACCTGCGTCACGCGGGCGTGCAGACTCCCGTCGAGTTCCTCGCCGCGTGCGACAGCACGAATTCAGAGGCCGAACGGCGCCTGGCCGTCGGCGCCGAGGCGCCCTTCGCCGTCCTCGCGGGCAGGCAGACCGCCGGCCGCGGCCGGCTCGGCAGGCGCTGGCACAGCGAGCGCGCTGGCAATCTCTACCTCTCGCTCGCCTTCCGTCCCTTCCTGCCTCCGGAGAGCCTGCGTCCTTTCACGCTGTGGATGGGCCTCGCGCTCTGCGCCCACGTCGAGGCGCGGCACGGCGTCCGGCTCGGGCTCAAGTGGCCCAATGACCTGCTCACTCCCGACGGACGCAAGGTGGTAGGGATGCTCACCGAGGCGCGTGTCGACGCCGACAGCGTGCGGGAGCTCGTCTTCGGCGTGGGCATGAATTTCATCGGTCGGCCGCAGGACATGGCGGAGGACGTCAGGCAGGTCGCCGGCACCTTGGAGTCCGCCGTCGGCGCGCGCGTCGACCCGAATGTCGAGGCCGCGCTGATCATCCGGGCCCTGCTCGAGGCCTGGGAGCAGTTCACCGAAGGGACCTGGCGACGGGCCTTCCGCGCCCGATGGCAGAAGCACGACGTGCTCACCGGCAGGTCGGTGAGGGTCGGGTTGCGCGGCAAGCCCGTGGCCGGCGTGGTCGACGGCGTCGATGAAGAGGGCTCCTTGATCCTCCGCGTCGGCGGACGTCGTCGCGCCGTCGTGTCCTCGGGCGAGGTGACCCTGCGCCGTCGATGAGCGTCCTTGCCCGTCCGTCCCGTGCGGCCTAGTTTTCCGCCCGTGGACGTGCTCTGTTTCGACATCGGCAACACCCATGCTCACTGGGGCGTGGTGCGCGGCCGTGACGTGATCCGGTCCGGCGTCCTCGAGACCGCCGCCCTCGATGAGCCGTCCCTCGGGCGGGTGCTGGCGGACGGTCCTTCCGCGGGCCTGGCCTTCGCCAGCGTCGTGCCTGCCGCCACCGCCCGCGCGCTGCCCGTCCTCGCGGCCTCAGGGCGACGCTTGCATCATCTCCGTCACGATACCGTCGTCGGTCTCGGCTTCGATTACCCGGCGCCCGCCGAGGTGGGGCAGGACCGCCTGGCCGACTGCGTCGGCGCCCAGCTGCTCGTCGGGCCGCCCGCGGTCGTGGTCGGCATGGGCACCGCCACCACCGTGGACATCCTGACCTCCAGGGGCTACGCGGGGGGCATCATCGCCCCCGGCCTCGGCGTGATGACGCGCTACCTCCATGAACGCACCGCGCTCCTCCCGGCGCTCGATCCGGCGAAGCTCCTCGGCGGACCGGTCATTGGCCGTTCGACCGTCGACGCCATGCGCGCCGGCTGCGCCATCGGCTTCTCCGGGATGATAGGCGCGCTCCTCGACGCCGTGACCGCCGAGATGGAGCGGCGCAGCGACGGCCGTCCGCAGGTGCTCTTCACCGGCGGCGCATCGGACTTCCTGCCGGACTCCTGGCGGACCCGCGTGCGTCATGAGCCCGGTCTCACCCTCATCGGCCTGGCGGAATCCTTCCGTCGCACCGCTCCATGAGCGGCGATCCGCTGGCAGGCCTGCGGAGGCTGCTCCCCGTGCTCTTCCTCATCATCCTCTTCCAGGCCGGCTTCTTCGTGTGGGCCGTCTGGGGCGGACGTGCCGGCGCCCAGCCCGCGTTGCGGGCGGTCGTCGCGGCCGACCTCGCCGTGACGGCGGTCACCGCGTTCGTGCTCTGGCGCCTGCTCGGAAGGCGTCGCTGAGCCCGTTCAGGCCTTCGTCATCCGCAGCAACTCCTTGCGGCGGTTCCGAATCTCGGTGCAGCCGGCCGCGGCGAGACGGTCGGTCGAGAAGGCCTCCACCGTTAGGCTGGCCACCGCGGTGCCGTACAGCATGCCTTGTTTCAGCGCCGCGAAGTCGTGCCTTCCGACCGAGGCCAGGTAGCCGAGCATTGCGCCGGCGAAGCTGTCGCCTGCGCCCGTCGGGTCGCGCACCTCCGTGACCGGGTAGGCGGGCAGGGCGAACATCCCCTCCTGATGGAAGAGCACCGCGCCGTGCTCCCCCTTCTTGATGATGACCGCGCGGCAGCCGTGCTCGCGCAGGCGGCGGCCAGCCGTAATCACGTTGGCTTCGCCCGTGAGCTTGGCCGACTCCGTGTCGTTGATGACCAGCAGGTCGGACCGCCGCATCACCTCGCCGAGCTTTTCGCGCTGCGTCTCGATCCAGACGTCGATCGTGTCGGCGAGCACGAACCGGGGCGCCGCGAGCTGATCGAGCACGTTGAGCTGCAGGTCGGGCCGGATGTTGCCGAGCAGCACGTAGGGGGAGTCGAGGTGGGCCTCGGGCAGCCGCGGGCTGAAATGCTCGAACACGTTGAGTTGCAGGTCCTCCGTGTCGCGACGGTTGTAGTTCTCGTGGTAGCGCCCGCGCCAGAAGAACGTTCGGCCGGAGCCGTCGGTGTGCAGCCCGCTGAGGTCCACGCCTCGCTTCTCCAGCTTTTTCCGGTCCTTGGCCGCGAAGTCATGGCCGACCACGCCCACGATGCGCGGCGGTGCGAAGTAGCTGGCGGCGAGGCAGGCGTAGGAGGCGCTGCCTCCCAGGATGCGTTCGCCGGATGCGTGCGGCGTGACGATGCTGTCGTAGGCGACGGAGCCAACCACGAGGACGGGGTCGGCCATGCGGCCTCTGGTACGGATGCGGCGGGGGTTGCTCATGAGGAAGGGGTGAAGAGGGCGGGGCGGGCGGCGCGCAGGCGGTGCAGCGCGAGCAGGGCGAGGGCGTGCGCGCCCTCGTCCGAGGAGAGGGCGTCGAGGGCCGCCTCGGGCCGCAGGGCCAGGACCTGGATCTCCTCATGTTCGTCCGGATCCGTGCGTCCCCCCGGGGTCACGCCCTCGATGAGGATGAAGTGGCAGCGGTTGGATTGGATCGCCGGGTTCGGGGAGCAGGTGCCGAGCAGTTCGGCGCGGCCGCCGATGAAGCCCGTCTCCTCCTCGGTCTCGCGCATCGCGGCGGCCGCCGGATCTTCGCCGGCGTCGATGATGCCGCCGGGCGGCTCCGTGGAGACGCGGCGCGCGCCGAAGCGCCACTGCCGCGTCATGATTAGGCGGCCGTCCTTCGTGACCGGGAGCGCGAGCACCCAGTCGCGGGAGTGGAGCACAAAAAAGTCACCCTCCCGACCGTTGAGAGGGTGACTGCAATGTTCCTTGTGTACCTTGAAAACCCTGCAGTCGGCGTGAACTGATTCCTGCTGGACGAGCCAGCGAGACGGCGCCGACATGCCCGCTTACTTGACCTTCAGCTTCTGTCCGATTTGGAGGCGGTTGGCGTCGACGCCGGGATTCAGGTCTTGGATGGCCTTGAGGGAGAGACCGCTCTTCTTGGCGATGCCGGACAGCGTGTCGCCCTTGACGACGGCGTATTCGCCGGGACCGGCGGGCGAACCGCCCTTGACGGCGGTGACTTTGGAAGTCACCGCGGCCTTCTGGAGTTTGGTGAGTTCTTCGGCCATCTTGGTGAAGTTCTCATTGGCCTGGGTCTGGTTGCCGTCGACGCGGCTCTGGAGAGCTTGGACTTCGGCGAGAGGAGCCTTGCTGGCGATCGAGGCGCCGAGGTCGGCGGCGCTCTGCTGAGCGGCGGCGGCGGCGTCAGCGGCGCCCTGTGCGGCGGACTTGGCCTTGATGCCGACGACGAGGCCGGCGGCGCCGAGGGCGAATCCGACCACGCCGATGATCAGCGGAAGCTTGGATTCAGAGGGAGTGGAGGAGATGCTGTCGTTTTCCATGTGGTGTGGGTTTTCGGTTGAGGAACATTTTGAGATTAGCGGTTTGAGAGTGACGGCAACACAAAATCCCCTTGAATTAAGGCTTCGGGCGGTAGCGCAGTCTGGCTAGCGCGTCTGGTTTGGGACCAGAAGGTCGTGGGTTCGAATCCCACTCGCCCGACCATCTTCTCTTACAACTTATTCACACTCAGCCGTAGGCGAGGGTCTGGCCGCCCTTAATCACGGTGACGTGATTGGAGCCGTCCGGCTTGGTCGTCGGCTCGGTCCGGCCGACCAGCTTGGCTTCGAGACCGAGCTCCTTGGCCAGCCGCAGGGCGCCGTCGACAGACTTGGGTTCCAGATAGGCCTCTAGCCTGTGCCCCATGTTGTACACCTGATGCATTTCCTTCGGGTCGGTGCCGCTTACACGGGCTATTTCCCTGAAAATTGGGGGTTCTTCCAGCAGGGCGTCCTTGATGAAGTGCACGCCGGTGCCGAAGCGTCGGCACTTGGTCTGCCCGCCGCCGGAGCAGTGGACCAAGCCTTTGACCGCCTCGTGACCGAGGGTCTGGAGGAGACGGATGACCAGGGGGGCGTAAGTCCGGGTGGGGGAGAGCAGGGCTTGCCCGACGGTCTGAGCGGAGCCTGGCAGGGGGTCGCCCATCCGGTGCGGGCCGCAATAGGCCAGGTCGGCCGGCGTCCGCGGGTCGAAGGTTTCGGGGTGCTTCTCGGCGTAGTGCCGGGAGAGCAGCTCATGCCGGGCGCTGGTCAGCCCGTTGGAGCCGATGCCGGAGTTCTCCTCCTTCTCATAGGAGCAGAAGCCCCCCGAGGCGAAGCCCACGATGGCGAGTCCGGGCACGACCCGGGCCGCGTCGATGACTTCGGAGCGCGTGAGGATGGCCGTCGCGGTGGAGTCCACCGTGAGGGTGGGCGTCAGGTCGCCTACGTCGGCCGTCTCGCCGCCGCCGGAGCGGATTCCGAACCCGTGGGAGCGGAGCATCTCCAGCACCTCTTCGGTCCCTTCGATTAGGTGCGAGAGTACTTCGCCCGGGATGTTGCGCGCGTTGCGGTTGATCGTGGACGAGAGAATCACGCCCTTCGTCACGCCGACGCAGAGCAGGTCGTCCACGTTCATGATGACGCTGTCCTGCGCGATGCCGCGGAAGACGCGCGCGTCACCGGTCTCCTTCCACCGGAGGTAGGCCAGCAGCGCCTTGGTGCCGGAGCCATCCGAATGCGTCACGACGCAGCGCGAGGGGTCGCCGGTGAGGTGGTCGGCTACCACCTTGCAGAAGGCCTTCGGAAAAAGTCCTGGGTCCAGACGGTTGACCGCCGCGTGCACCTCGCCCTTGGTGGCGGAGACGCCGCGCGCGGCGTAGCGGCCGGAGTCGGAGGAGGGCTTGCTATCGGACGCCATGGGACGTTGCATGGCCTATTCCCGACCGTTCGGACGGTCAACGCCCTTCTCCCCGTGAGCCTCTTCAGCCAGCGAAGTAATCGAGTGATCGTCTCCGTTGTCGCTGGCGGGCTCATCGGGCTGCTCGCCCTGGCCGGCTTCAGCGCGTGGCGCGACGCGCGTCTCGGGGAGCTGGCCGAATCCTACCGCCGCGCGCACGCCGCCCGCGACATCGCGGCGCTCGAGTCGCTATTCTGCCTCGACGGCGTGGCGCCGGAGGGGCTCGCGCGGCTCCGGCTCGCGCTCGCGCAGGAGCTCGACCAGCCCCTCGCCAAGGTGAGCGTTGATGAGGACGCGCGCGGCCACCTGAGTCAGGTCGTGGACACTTGGCGTCGCATGGGCATGAAGATGACGCTGCCCTTCGCTGGCGCGGCGCTCCAGATTGAGCACGCCACTTCGGACCGGCTGACCGCCACCCACCTGATCGGTCGCGACGGCCTCCGTTACCGCCTCGTGTGGGTCGTCCGGGCGGAATGATGACACGGAGGCGAACTTGACACCCCTCGATGGCCGGATTTGTTGAGGCTTCTATGGCTGACAAGAAAGACAAGCGTCCTGACAACGCGGCGGGCAGGTTCTACGTGGACTCGCAGTGCATCGACTGCGACCTCTGCCGCGAGACCGCCCCCAAGTTCTTCACGCGCAACGATGACGGAGGCTACTCCTACGTCTTCGCCCAGCCCACCGAGCAAGAGGACGTCGACAAGTGCATGGAGGCCCTCGAGGGCTGCCCAGTCGACGCCATCGGCAAGGACGGCGACGCCTGAGCTTCGTCCGAGACGCCGAGAAGCCCCGCCCGCCGGGGCTTTTTGTTTGGATGCGTCCGACTCCCCGCCAACCTGCGGGCATGTCCGTTAACATCTCCTGCGAGTACCTCGGCGACCTCCACACCCGCGCCGTGCACGGCCCCTCAGGTCATGCGATTGTGACCGACGCACCCGTGGACAACCAAGGCAAGGGCGAGGGCTTCTCGCCGACCGACCTCGCCGCCACCTCCATGGCCACCTGCATGCTGACCATCCTCGGCATCCACGCCCGCAACACCGGACTCGACCTGACCGGCATGCGCGCGACCGTCGCCAAGCACATGACCACGACCCCGCCCCGGCGCATCGCGCGACTCGAGGTCGAGATGACCATGCCCCCCGGCCTGTCCGTCGACGTGCGCGACCGCCTCGTCCGCGCCGCCGAGGCCTGCCCCGTCAAGCAGTCCTTCCACCCCTCGGTGGAGATTGTGCTCAACTGGAAGTGGTGACCTGAGCCGCCCGTTCAGTGCGAGCAGCCGCAGCCTCCGCCGCTGCAGCAGCCGCCGGAGGAGTGAGGATGGCCGTGGGCCACTTCGGAAAGTTCCGCCGCGCGCACCGAGACGACCTTGATGTCGAAGTGCAGCGTCTTGCCCGCGAGTCCATGGTTGCCGTCGAGCACGACTTCCTGGTCGAGCACCTCGCGGATGAGCAGGACGCGCATGCCGAGATTAGTCTCGGCGTGGAAGCGCATGCCGGGCTGCACCGCGTGCCCGCCGAAGCTGGAGATGGGCACGCGCTGCACCAGCTTCTCATTGAACACGCCGTAGCCGAGTTCGGGCGGGACGGTCACGCTGCGGGATTCGCCGGCGATGAGCCCTTCGATCTGCTGCTCCAGTCCCGGGATGATGTTCTGCGCTCCGTGCAGGTATTCCATCGGGCCGCGGTCGCCGGAGGCGTCGATGACGTTGCCCTGGTCGTCCTTCAGGGTGTATTCGATCGCGACGACGGTCTCTTTGGCGGCTTTCATGGCGGCGTGTGAACCCTTGAAATTGTCCGATGTCCCGCGACATGCAAGGCGGCAGGGCATACGGCCTTGACCCCGGCCCGGCCCCGCTTTTCATGGATTGCTCCTGCTGGACGGGGCCGTAGCTCAGTTGGTAGAGCGCGTCGTTCGCAATGACGAGGCCGTGAGTTCGAACCTCATCGGCTCCACCAGCGGGACGTCCTCAACCGGGAGGCGGCGTTTCTTCGCCCTCATCTTCCCCGCCTTCAGCACCCAAGCTTCCCCTGGGGTCGTCCTTTTCACGTTGCTTACGCTGGCCTACCGGCAGGGCCTCGTGCGCCAGCAGGTTGATTTCAGAAGGGTTCGCGAGCTGCTTCCCGGTCCGCATCTTGGCGCCCAGGCCGACAATCGCGGTCCCATGGTTGAAAACTTTGCTCTGCAGGCTGCCGAGCGTCTTGTTGTACTGTTCGACCGCATCGTTCAGACTGCCGCCGGCGCTGGCGAAGTGGCTGCCCGCGAGCCGTATCCCCTCCAGAAGCTTGTGGGAAAGCTCCACGATCTTCTCAGCGCGCTCCTCTACGTCCACGCGCTGCCAGGAGTGCGCGACCGTGCGGAGCACGGACAAAAGGGTGGTCGGAGTGGCGAGAACGACATGCTGGCCCCAGGCGCCTTCGATGAGCGTCGGATCCTCCTTGAGGGCTGCGCTGAAGAGCGCCTCGCTCGGGAGGAACAGAATCACGAAGTCGGGCGAGGGCTTGTGCTGGTTCCAATACTCCTTGGCTCCGAGTTTGCGGGCGTGGTCACGCACCTTGGCGGCAAAGTCAGCCATGAGACGCGAGCGCTCGGCCTCGTCGGATGTCGCGCAGGCTTCTATGTAGGACTTGGTCGGGGCCTTCGCATCCACCACGATGCAACGTCCGCCGGGCAGGTGGACGACCATGTCGGGCCGCAGGCTGCCTTCCTCTCCCGCGGATGACTCTTGTGTCTTGAAATTTACGCGGTTCGACATGCCCGTCAGTTCGGCGACACGCTCAAGTTGGAGTTCACCCCAGTTGCCCTGCTTGTTGGTCGAGGTCATCGCCGCCGCGAGCTTCCGTGCCTCCTCGGCGACTTTTTCGGACTGTTCACCGTTCGTCCTGATCGAGCCCTTGAGCTCATTGTTCGTCCTGGCTAGCTCATCCAGCTGACTTTTGAAAGGGGCGAACTTCTGCTCAGCCATCCCGATGAACTGATCGCGGCTCTGCGCTAGTTGGCTTTGGGCTGCGGCGGCGAAAGCTTCTTTCATCCTTTGTTCCAAGGCCATGAACGAGGCGCGTGTCTCATTGAGGGATCTTTCCGCCGCCGCTTTGGCTTCTTCGGCCCTCGCCAGCGCCTGTTCCGACTGGTTCGCCTTGTTGAGCGCCGCGTTGCGCTCCGACTGGAGTGCCTCGGTCTCCTGTGTGCGACGGACCTTCTCTGCCGCCAAAGTCGCCTTGGAGGCCACGAGCTCCTGCTGCAGCGCCAGCAACTGCGACGCATCGTCAGCCGCCGCCCCCGGCTTGCCTGGTTTCAGTATGAGGTAGATGACCGAAATGAGAACGGCGATTAGGAGGGCGGGGGTGAGATAATCCATGGTCAAGGCCGGAGATTCTGCCTGCGTCGCGCGCTTTCGCAACCTCCCGCCTTCAGCCGCGCGGGTCGTTCTCGATCGCGAGGTCGATGCCGGACTCCCAGGCGGCCTCGTAGGCCGACACGTAGTCCGGAGCGTTCCACAGCGGCGAGCAGGGTTCGCCGCCGAGTCCGGCCAGGAAGCCGTAACGCACCGCATGGGCGATCCGACGACGTTTCGGGTTGCTCCGGTCCGTCACCCAGGCCTCCGCTTCCAGATAGCGTTCGTCATCCGGCGGATGCCGGGTGGAGCGGCCGACCTGCCAGGCCACGACCGCGGCGTGGGCGATGTCGGTGATGCGGCGCCGGACGTCCAGGGGGGCGGGGGAGCCGGCCCGGCCTTCCGCGATGCGGCGCAGGATCTCCTGCCGCAGGTTCACCCGCCAGCGCTCCTCCGGGGTCAGCAGCCCGAAGTCATATTCCGGGTCGTCCGCCGCCGCGTCCCGCAGGGCCTCCTTGGCATAGCGTCGCCATTGGGCCAGCCAGCGGTCCCATTCCGCCGTTCCGCGGCGGGGCGGCTTACCGAGCCATTCCGGTATGTCCTCTCGCATCAGGGTCTCACTTTCTGGGCCGCAAGGGGGAGCAAGGCAAGGCTAAACTGAACAAAAGTTCACCATAAGGCGGCCCAATCTTCGGGCTGATGACCGCCCTAAAAAGGCAAAAACCTCAAAAAACTATCGAACTAATCATCCCCATTGGTGTTATCCGAGCATACCCTAAGCACGTGTTTTACCCTCGCTTTACCCTGCGTGACCGCAGGGCCATTTCCCCTCTTTTCCGCCTCTGCCTCTTGGCTGCATGTTCGGGTTCGATCCTGGTGGCCCAGCAGGCGGCCCCGGCGCCAGCCGCGTCGGCTCCCGCCAAGCCGTCCGCACCTGCCGCCGGCGTTCCCGCTCCTGCCGTGAAGCCCGCCGCTCCGGCTGCGGCCGCGCCAGCGCCGGCCGCCGCTCCGTCCGTTCCGTCCGTATCCGGTTCCGTCGCCGCGACTCCTGCCGCGCCCCTGCTCGGATCCGACATCGTCGGCCCCGTCATCCTCCGTGATGAGACCGTCGCGCAGGTCCTCGAGCTGCTCGCCCGCTGGACCGGCAAGAGCATCCTGCGTCCGCAGGCCCTCCCCGCCAACGTCTACTCCCTGTCGCTGCCTGACACCGCCACCCGCGACGACGCGCTGCTCGCCCTCGAGACCCTGCTCGCCCTGAACGGCGTGGCCGTGATCCAGCAGGGCGACAAGTTCCTGAAGATCGTGCCCAACCTGGTGGCCAAGGCCGAGTCGCCTTCGCTCATCAGCGAGTCGACCCTCAAGCTGCCGCCCAGCGGGCGCATCGCCTCGAAGATCTTCACCTTCAAGCACGCCGCCGCGCAGGAAGTCCTGCCGACCCTCACCGGCATGCTCAACACCCAGCTGGCCTCCCCGCCCGTCTACTTCAGCCGCAACAACGCGGTGCTCGTGACCGACTCGGTCATGAACCTGCAGAAAATCGAGGCCCTCGTCGCCGAGATCGACCGTCCGCAGCTCGACGCGATCGTCACCAAGGTCTACGAGCTCAAGGCCGCCATGGCCACCGACGTCGTGAACAAGCTCACGGCCCTCCTGCGCACCCCGACCACCGCGGGCGGCGCGCCCTTCCGCCTCAGCACCGGCACCAGCTTCACCGCCGACGAGCGCACCAACCGCGTCGTCCTGATGGGCTCGGCCGACCAGCATCCCTTCTTCGACAACCTCATCAGCACCCTCGACGCGAGCAGCGACCCCAACACGCGCACCGAGGTCATCTTCCTGCGCAACGCGACCGCGCAGGACGTCGCGACGCTCATCACGCAGCTCGTCACCGGCCAGACCACCGCGGCCCAGCGCGCCTCCGGCGGTTCGCGCACCGCGCTCAGCCGCACGCCCGTCCCGGCCCCGACGCCCGTCCCGACCGCCGCTGGGGCCGCCGCCGCCACGACCCAGCAGTCCGGCGCCAACGAGTTCAGCCAGATGCTCACCGTGCTGCCGGACATCCGCAGCAACTCCATCGTCGCTTCCGGCACCAAGTCCGACCTCCAGCTGCTCAAGGACCTCGTCGAGAAGGTCGACGTCGTCCTCCCGCAGGTCCGCATCGAGTGCGTCGTCGCCGAGGTCACCCTCAGCGACAACGAGCAGAGCGGCATCACCGCCCTCGGCCTCACCCTCCAGAACGGCAAGCTGATCGGCGTCGGCGCCAACGTGCAGGGCGGCTCCCTCGGCGGCGGCAACGGCACCGTGGTCGGCGCCGCGCCCGCCCAGGGCCTCCTCACGGGATCCGACCTGTCGGGCATCATCTCCCTCACCTCCACGCCCCGTCTCGGCGACACCAAGTTCCTCTCCGTGCCGGCCGTCACCACCTCCCACAACAAGGAGGCCACGATCTTCTCCGGCGAGTCCCGCCCCATCATCACCGGCACGGCCGCGGTGCCCGGCGTCGGTTCGGCCGCGATCACCTCCCAGGTCTCTCAGCGCGAGATCGGCATCCAGCTCCGCGTCCTGCCGCTCGTGGGCAAGGACGGCTCGGTGCAGATCCAGCTCACCCAGACGGTCGACGACATCATCGGCACCGTGCTCCTCGACGGCAATGAGCAGCCCATCATCGGCAGCCGGCGCACCGAGTCCTTCGTGAGCGCGAACAGCGGCGAGATCATCGTGCTCGGCGGCGTCCAGCGCAACGTCGACACCAAGGACACCTCCCGCCTCGGTCCGATTCCCTTCCTCGGCGACCTCTTCGGCTCCTCCACCACCAAGAAGGTGCGGCAGGACCTCGTCATCTTCCTTCGTCCGTACGTCCTGACCAACACGCCGGCCGACAGCGCGGAATCCGTCCAGCGCGCGCGCAAGGGCGAGGTCGGCAAGGACTTCTCCGAGGTCATCGACCGCAAGCCGGGCGCGATGCCGGCGCCTGAAGCCAAGAAGAAGTGACCATGGCCTCCGTCGTCCATCGGCACGGGCTCCCGGCGGCCCTCGCCGCGCGGCTCTCCGACGAGACCCGTGCGGCCTACGAGGAGTCGGGACGCGACGTGCGCTTCCGTCTCCTCGCCCAGGGGCTCGGCCTGGACGAGGCCGGGCTGCTCAAGGCGCTCGCCGCCGAGACCGGGCTGGCCGTGCTCGAGGAGCCCGCCGCCGACCCGGAGGGCGTGAAGGTCCTGCCCGCGAAGCTCGCCGGCGAGGCCCAGGTCATCCCCGTCCGCTTCCCCGGCGCCGAGGAGGGCCGCCTGCACCTCGCCTCCCCGCTGCCGCCCGATCCCGACGTCGCCGACTGGGTGTCGACCTTCGCCGGACGCCGCCCCGTCTGGCACCTCGCCCCGCCTGAGCGCGTCACCTCGCTCATCACGGAGAACTACGGCGTCGGCTCCGGCAGCTTCGACGAAGACCCTCAGTCCGCCGAGGCCGTCGAGGTCGCCCAGACCGACGTCGAGGCCGACCAGGACGCCGCCGTGGTGCGCTTCGTCACCGACGTCCTCACCCAGGCCGTCGCCGAGGGCGCGACGGACGTCCACTTCGAGCCGCAGGAAGGCCACCTCCGCATCCGCTACCGCGTCGACGGCCTGCTCGTCGCCATCCCGCTGCCGGAGAACCTTGCGCGCTTCCAGGACGCCATCATCTCGCGCCTCAAGATCATGGCGCGGCTCAACATCTCCGAGCGCCGTCTCCCGCAGGACGGACGCATCAACTTCCGCGACGGCAAGAACGTCCTGGACATCCGCGTCTCCACCATCCCGACCATCTACGCCGAGTCCGTCTCGCTCCGCCTCCTCAACCAGCGCAAGGAGGCCTACGACATGGACCGCATCGGCATGAACGCCGAGGAGCAGGAGGCCGTCCGCCGCGTGCTCGACTACCCGCACGGCATCATCCTCGTGACCGGTCCGACCGGTTCCGGCAAGTCGACCACGCTCAACGCCTTCCTCCGCGAGATCAATTCGCCCGAGCTGCGCCTCGTGACCATCGAGGACCCGATCGAGTACGAGGTGCCCGGCGCCAACCAGGTGCAGACCAAGGCCGAGATCGGGCTGACCTTCGCCAGCGCCCTGCGCAGCACCCTGCGCCAGGACCCCGACGTCATCATGGTGGGTGAGATCCGCGACCTTGAGACCGCCGAGATCTCCATCCGCGCCTCGCTCACCGGCCACCTGGTCTTCTCCACCCTGCACACCAACGACGCGCCCGGCGCCATCACGCGCCTCATCGACATGGGCGTCGAGCCCTTCCTCGTCGGCTCCGCCGTCGAGCTCGTCATCGCGCAGCGCCTCGTGCGCCGTCTCTGCCCCGACTGCGCGCGCACCGTGCCCGTCGACCGCGCCAAGGTCCTCCCCGCGCTCCAGGCGCTGGGCATGGGCGAGGCCGAGCTCGAGGGCGTGCGCGAGCTGCGTGAGCCGGCCGGCTGCCGCAAGTGCCGCGGCACGGGCTATCGCGGCCGCGTGGGCGTCTTCGAGATCTTCCATCCCAAGCCCCTGCACGACATGATCGTCGCCCGCGTCAGCAACCGCGAGCTCACCGAGAAGGCGATGGAGCAGGGCATGCGGCCGCTCGCCCGCGCCGGCTGGATGAAGGTCGTCGCCGGCCTGACCACCATGGACGAGCTCGTGCGCAACCTCAGCTCGAACGAGTAGTCCGGTGGCCACCTTCCACTACGTCGCGAAGTCACCGGACGGTTCGGTCACCGAAGGGGACGTCGAGGCGCCCAGCCGCCGCGAGGCGCTCCGCCGCCTGCAGGCGCGCGGCGTCCGGCCGGTCAAGGTCGAGGACGTCGCCGCCGCCGAACGCGCCGCCAAGGGCTCCAAGGACCCGGAGCAGCCGCCCACCGCGGCGGAATGCCTCCCCTTCCTCGAGGCCCTGGCCGACCTCATCCGCAGCGGCATGTCGGCGGGCGAGGCGCTGCGCCTGCTCTCCCTGCGCCTGCAGAAGTCCCGCCTCCGCACCCTTTGCGCCGGCCTCTGGAGCCGCCTCGGCGAAGGCCAGAGCCTTTCGGCCGCGATGGGCTCCTTCCCGCAGGTCTTCGACGGCCAGACGCTCAACCTCATCGCCGCGGGCGAGGCCACGGGCAACATCCGTGAGGTCATCGAGCGGCTCATCACGCACTTCACCGAGCAGAAGGAGTTCCGCCGCAAGCTGGTCGCCGCGCTCTCCTACCCCGCCTTCATCTGCTTCGTCGCGACGGGCGTCGTGCTCTTCTTCGTCACCTTCCTGCTGCCCCGTCTGGAGACGCTCTTCGCCTCGCTGGGCGGCAACCTGCCCCTCGCCACCCGCCTGCTCGTCGGCTTCAGCCAGTTCTTCGTCGTCGCGGCCCCGGTCGGACTCGTGCTCGCCGCGGCCACGTCTTTCGGGATCTGGCGCTGGCGTCGCACCGAGGAGGGCCGCCTGGCCTCCGACGCCCTGCTGCTCCGCGTCCCCCTGGCGGGCGCCTTCGTGATGCGCGTCGCCGTGCTCAACTTCTGCCACACCCTGGCCGTCCTTCTGGAGAACGGCATCACCACCGCCGAAGCCCTGCGTCTCGCCGAGCGGACCGCGCCCAACCGCGCCATCCGCACCCAGCTGCGTTCCGCGACCGACCGCGTGCTCGAGGGCGACAGCCTCTCCAAGTCCCTCAGCCGCACGGGCTACTTCCCGCGCCTGCTGCTGGACCGCGTCGCCATCGCCGAGCAGACGGGTAACCTTGCGCCGGGCTTGCGCGACATTGCGCGTTCCTACCGGGCCGACCTCGACCGCTGGCTGGGCACGCTGTCGCAGACAATCTCCGCGAGCGTCCTCATGGCCGCCTTCTCCTTCGTGGCCTTCATCGCCTTCGCGATCGTATCGGCGGTCTTTGAGGTCAGCTCGAGCTTCCGCTTCTGAGCGGGCTCACTTCCCGTCGGGAGGCGTTGCGGCGCCCGGGGCCTTCGCCGGCGGACTGACGGGCGGCGTCTGCGGCGCGGGCGGCTCGAGCAGCTCGAGCGCGGTGACCTGCATGTTGACTGAGACCGTGCCCGCATCGCCGCGGTCGGCCTGCAGCGAGAAGCTGCCCAGCGCGAGGTAGGGCGCGCGCGGGCTGATGCTTTCGTAGAAGCGCACCACGGAGCCGATGTCGGCGCGCCGGCAGTTCATCTGCAGCGAGTGGATGGCGAACTTGCCGGCCTTCTGGGACTTCGGCGCGTCCGTGCTGGCGCTCAGACCCGCGTCCTTGGCGGCCTGGACCGCTTCGGCGACCAGTCGCGCCTCGTCGTAACCGCGTCCCGCCTCGAGGCCCTGCATGGCCTCCGCCGCGGCGGCGCGGATCTCCTTCTCGCGACCGATCCAGCCCTGCTGGATGCCGGCGACCTCCTCTAGCCCGCGGGTGGTGTCCCATTCCCCCCGGGTGCGCTCCCAGGCGGCGGTCGACCAGAGGAAGGCGGCGACGCCCGCGGCGGCCGCGGCCATCACGCGCTCGCGTGGCTGGAGTTGGAAAAAGAGGAGCTTCATTGGGGCGGGGTCTGCTTCGAGGCCGCGACGGCTTTGCGGAGTGCGTCGAGGCGGAAGGTGACGGTCATCGTGAAGGTGGTGTTGCTGTCGCGGGCGCGTATGTCGCTGCTCACGACGGAGGCCACTTCGGGCAGCACGGAGAGGGCCCTCTCATATTCGCCGATGTCACCAGCGTTCGCGGAGCGCGCCTCGACTTCGAGGAGGACGTTACTCTTGCAGGTGACCTGCTGGAACTCCAGCGCCGGGGGCCGGTGCTCGTTGATGAGCGCGAGCATCTCCAGCGGCAGGGGCCGCTTGGCGCCCATCTCTAGGATGCGGTTCGAGACGGCCTGGGCGGACTCGAGGTCGGCCACGAGTTCGCGGCGTCCGTCGACGGTCGCCTGGGCCGAGGCGTTGCGCCAGCCGAGGAACAGGCCGGCAGCGTCGAGCAGGGCCGCCGTCGCGAGCACGGCCGCCGAGGCCCGCACGAGGTTCCAGAGCACGAGGTTGACCCGCTCCTTCTTACGCCGTTCGGAAAGGAAGTCAGCGTCG
>VHDL01000006.1 GCA_016871415.1 Verrucomicrobiota bacterium | reverse complement strand
CATCCGTCAGCTGGGGCTCGCCCCGCAGAAATCCAAGGCTCTCGTCGGCCTGGGGAAGATGCTCATGAAGAAGCATGGCGGGCAGGTGCCCCGCACCTTCGAGGAGCTCGAGGAACTCCCCGGCGTAGGGCACAAGACGGCCTCGGTCGTCATGGCGCAGGCCTTCGGCGTGCCGGCCTTTCCCGTCGACACCCACATTCACCGTCTCGCGAGGCGCTGGAAGCTCAGTCCTGGGAAGTCCGTCGAGCAGGTCGAGAAGGACCTCAAGCGTCTCTTCCCCGAGGACAGTTGGAACCAGCTGCACCTGCGCATCATCTTCTACGGCCGTGAGCACTGCACCGCGCGAGGGTGCGACGGGAGGACGTGTGGGATCTGCGCGGCGCTACGCGCGGGATAGATGACTGAGTCGATGACAGAGTGCTGAATCGATGGCAGATGACCGAATCGATGGCAGATGGCTGAATCGATTAAGTCCAGAATACCAAGGCTGCGTAGTCCGTTAATCTGCCTCGTTTGTTTTTATCGATGCAGCACTCTGTCATCCGCCATCGACTCAGTCATCTACTCTCAAGCCCTGATCAACGCCTCATGCCTCGCCCTGAACTCGTCGGTCCAGGGCGCGGGCTGATGGGTCGTGCCGTCCATGCGGCAGACGGTGCGCGACGCCATTCCGTGCAGGACGGAGAGGTCGTCGCTGCGGAACTCGAAGTCGACCGTCAGTCCCGCCGCGCGCACCTTGCGTACGCTCAGGACCAGCTTCACCTCGCACTCGGGGCGGATCGGCGAGAGGTAGTGCAGCTCGATGTCGCGGACGACCACGTAGACGTCGGGTGCCACCGCTGGGTCGAGCGTGTCCTTGCCCATCAGGGCCACGAACATCGCCTTCTGGGCGCGTTCCATCAGGAGCACGTAGTGCGAGTGGTGCAGGATGCCGAGGCCGTCCGTCTGGTCGAACCACGTCTTCATCGTCACAACGAAGGACCGGTCAGGCTGGAGACCGTCGGCGGGCATGGTCAGGAGGGATGGGGTGAAGTCGTCCCGGGGCAAGCGAACGCTTCAGTTCTGGCGCAGCGTCCCTGCGAGCCGGTCCAGTTCGGTCCAGGTGCCGACGGCGGGCCTAAGGCCGAGGTCGCGTCTGGCGGCGGAGACGTCATACCAATGGTCCTTGGCGAGTTCCACGGCGACGAAGCGGGTCATGGGCGGTTCGCCCTTGAGGCGGAAGAGCGTCCAGACGCCTTCGAGCGCGGCTCCGAGCCAGTACGCCGCGCGCAGGCTGATGCGCCGCGACACGGGCTTCTCGCCGGCGCCGACGAGCAGACGGTTGATGAACTCCCAGAGGTTCACGGGTTCGCCCTGCGAGAGGAAGTAGGCCTTGCCGTTGGCGCGTCCGGCGAGGAGCGCGTCGAGCGCGCCGAGGTGCGCGTCGGCCGCGGTGTCCACGTGCGTGACGTCGACCCGGTTCCGTCCGTCTCCCACGATCCGCAGCCTGCCGGCGCGGGCGCGGGCGAGCAGGCGGGGGAAGATGTGCGGATCGCCCGGACCCCAGATTAGGTGCGGACGGAGCGCGCAGACCTTCAGCCTCTCCGACGCGGCCCCGAGCGCAAGCGCCTCAGCGGCGGCCTTGGTCTCGGCGTAGGCACAGAGCCAGTTTCCTCCGTAGGGCAGTGACTCGTCGGCGCCCCGGAAGGCTTCGCCGTTGAAAACGACGCTCGGTGTGCTGGTATGCACCAACGCCTTCACGCCATGGGTCTCGCACGCCTCGACGACGTTGCGCGTGCCCTCGATGTTCACGCGGACGTAGTCCTCCCACCGACCCCAGACACCGGCCTTGGCCGCCACGTGGAAGACGTAGTCGCATCCCTTCACCGCCAGGTCGACCGTGGCGCCATCTCCGATGTCGCCGCGGTGGAATTCGACCCGGCCCGCGAGTTCCCCTCCGGGCGGCGTGCGCCCCAGAACGCGGACGCGCCAGCCGCGGTCGAGGCAACGTCGCACGACGGCCCGGCCGAGGAAGCCGGCGCCGCCGGTGACGAGGACGGCGGGCGTGCTCATGGTGCGAGTCGGGCGGTCCATTCTTCGGCGAGCCGCAGCCGATGGATCTTGGCGTTGTGGCGGACATCCACCGGCAGGGCGCGTTGGAAGACGATGTGGCGCACCATCTCCGAGCGAGGATTCACCTTGGCGATACCGCGCAGCTCCGCCCCGAAGCGTTCGCGGGCCTCGCGCGTCTCCGGATGGGCGCCCGGCCTGGTTTCCACCACGAGGGCGGGAATCTGCCGGGGAGGCTCGCCGAGCCCTATGAGCGCGCAGCGCACGACGTGAGGATGCTGGCGGAAGGCAGGCTCTAGGCATTCCGTCGGGAGGTCGCCTTCCGCCGTGCGCACCTTTTCCGCGCGGCGGCCCAGGAAGTACAGCCGACCGTCGGCCCCGATCCGGCCCAGGTCGCCCATGCGATGCCAGACGCGGCCGCCTTCCCGGATCTTGGCGAGCCGGGTCGCTTCCGGGAGACCGTCGTATTCCCGCGTCACGCTCGGTCCCGTGGCGATGATCTCCCCCGTTTCTCCTGGTCCGCATTCAGCGACGTCGTCGAGCGAGCCGATCGGGCCGTCCGTCTCGCGGATGACGCGGACCTCGACACCGTCCACCGGTCTGCCCACGCAGGTGCCTTCACCGCGCAGGGCGAGCTGGCGCGCCTCCCCGAGCAGCTCATCGCCCCTGATCGTCGTGACCGGCAGGCACTCGGTGGCGCCGTAAGGCGTGTGCGTCACGCAGTGCGGAGCGATGACTCGCAGCTTGGCGATGAGTTCGGCGGACACCGGGGCGCCGGCGATGAGGAGGCGTCGGAGCGAGGGCAGGGTGATGCCCCGCGTCTCACAATGGTCGGCCACTTTGCCCCAGATGGCGGGCGAGCCGAAGGACGTGGTCACCTTCTCCGAAAGCAGGGCGGAGACCAGCGGCTCCGGGTCTGCGCGCATGGGTTGGGACGGGTCGAGCGCGGGCGTCACTGTCGTCACTCCCAGCGCCGGGTTGAAGAGCGCGAAGAGCGGCAGCATCGCCATGTCGACCTCTCCGGGGAGGATGCCGAAGGTGGAGCGGACGATACCGATCTGAGCGTCGAACATCCCATGTCCATAGCGGACGCCCTTCGGGGCGCCGGTCGATCCGGAGGTGAAGAGCACCGCCGCTTCGTCGTCGGGGCCCCGGGGCGTGAGCGGGCGGGGTGTCGTCCCGACCGCGGCTATGGACTTGCGCCAGCGCCTTCCACCGCAGGTCAGCCGGATGCGGATCGAGTCTAGTGCGGTCAGGGGCAGCCGGCTCAGCAACGTGGCGATCCGGGTGCCGAGCACCGCCGTCGGGGCCGAGCTTTTCACGCAGCCGAGGAGGCTTTGCGACCCCATTCCTGGATCGATCGCGACGGGGACCGCCCCGATCTTCAGCAGCCCGAACATCCCGGTGATGAGCTCGCGCCCGGGGCGGACCGCGAGCAAGACCCTGTCTCCCGTCCGGACGCCCTCCGATTCGAGCAGGGTCGCCACGGCGTCGCTCTCGCGGTCGAGCTCCCGGAAGCTCCTCGCCTCATGAAGAACCTGCCCGTCACGCCCCCGGCCCGAGGGCGTGAGGGTCGCCGTGCCCTCCGGAGAGCGGAGGGCCGCCTCTCTCAGATGTCGGGCGACATTGGCGCCAGGGTCATTCATGTCCTCAAATGAAGAAGCCCCGTCTCCGGGGCTTCGGCAGGGCGGTCGCCCGGGCTCAGTAGTCCGAGATCGTGATCGTGCCCCAGAGGAGGGTGATGCGGTCGCCGGTCGTGTTGCGACGGGCTGAGATCTCGGTGGTGCTGAGGTTAATCTTGGTGCCGGCGTTGTAACCGTAGGAGGCCGGCTCGGTGGTAACGATTCCGAAGAAATTGTGGCTGGGCTCGGCCGCCACCGACTTGCCGTGGTAGGGCGTGTCGTAGGTGGTGCAACCTGCCAGCAGCAGCAGGGACGCGAAGGCGAGGGACTTCATGGTTGGGGGGTGGTTTAAAGATGGGAGGACGGTCCGATGTGACAAGTCCGAACCTAGCTCACCCGGTCACCCAATGGTTCCAGGCCCTCACCAATTCGGGGCCTCGGAGGAACCAGAGGGCGCCCGCCACCGCCATGCTGGGCACGAAGGGCACCACCCCGTCATACTCCTCTCCTTTGATTCGGGCGGAAAGCACCCCCGGCAGGGCCGTCACGACCCCCACGACGGAGCCGCCGAAAAGGCAGAAAAGGGCGCCCTCCCAGCCGCACCAAGCCCCCACCCCGGCGCACAGGATAATGTCCGCCTCACCCATGGCCTCTCGGCCGGCCAGCACGGTGCCCACCGTCCGCACCCACCAGACGACGGCCGTGCCGGCCGCGATGCCGAAGAGGGATGCCCCGGCCGAGTGAAGGCGGTGCATGGCCGGCAGGGCATGCTCCGTCTGCCCTTGGAGTTCCGGCAGGAATATCGAGGCCATGAGTCCGGCACCCACCAGGACGAAGTTAGGCGCGTCGGGCACGAGCATGTCCGCGAGGTCGCAGCCGGCGAGCAGGATTAGGAGGGACAGGAACACGAAGGCCGCGCAGGCTTTGGCCGGGGGCAGCAGCCACCAGGATCCGGCGAAGGCTAGTGCGGTGATGAGCTCCACGGTCGGATAGCGCGTGGAAATGCGCCCGCCGCAGCAGCGGGCGCTGCCGCGCAGCATCAGCCATCCTGCAATCGGCAGGTTGCACCACCAGGGGATCGGCTCTCCGCACGCGCAGCGTGAGCCGGGCGTGACGACGGACTCCCCTTTGGGCAGCCGGTGGATGCACACGTTGAGGAAGCTTCCGACGCAGGCCCCCAGCATGCCCAGTAAGACCAAGGTCGGCCCCGGATGGAGCGTGGCGAATCTCTGGAGGGCTTCGGTCATCTCAGTTCCTCTCCCCGATGGCTGAGCGCATGGGTTCGGAGGGCGGCAGGATGCCGGTCCACTCCCGGAAGGCGAGCGCTCCCTGCCATCGTAGCATGGGCCGTCCGTCGCAGCCGGCGGCGCCCGCCGCGCGGGCGTCGCGGATCAGGCGTGACTCCGTGCCGCCGTAGGTGGTGTCGAAGACGAATTGTCCGGCGAGCAGCGCATCACGGTGGAGCGGCGAAGGGTCGTCGGGCTTCAGGCCCAGCGTCGTGCAGTTCACGATCACCGCGTCGTCCGGCGGACGCAGCGAGGCCGTCAGGCCGGCCGGCCGCGCAACACCGCCGAGCTGATTGGTCACCGAGGCCGCCTTCGCCGCGTCGCGATTGGCGATGAGCAGCGAGGAGCAGCCGTCGTCCAGGCACGCCGCCGCCACCGCGCGCGCGGCCCCGCCGGCGCCGAGGATGATTACCGGCCGACCCTGCACGCCTCGGCCGGACCGCTCCTTGAGCGCCTCCAGGAAGCCGCGTCCGTCCGTGGTTCGCCCCGCCCAGCCTTTCTCGGTACGCACGAGCGTGTTGACGGAGCCGGCTTTGCGGGCCTCGGTCGAGAGGGATTCCGCCAGCTTGAGCGCGTTCACCTTGTGGGGAACCGTGAGGTTGAGCCCGATGAATCCGGCCGCGTGCAACGCGCGCAGCGCGTCCGGCAGCTCCCCGGTCTTCACGTGCAGGCGCAGGTAGCGGAGCTTCGCGACTTCGGGCGAGGTTGACGCCAGGGCCGCGATGGCCGCGGCGTGCATCTGTGGACTCAGTGAGTGCGCAATCGGGTCGCCGAGCACGCCGAGCCTCGGTCCGTCGAGCCTCAGCGCGGCGATGGCCTGGGCGTCCAGGGCGTCGTCCGGGCTCATGCTTCCCGGTCCAAGTTTTGGGCGAAGCCCTGGTACATGCGGCTCAGCCGGTCATCTCCGGCCGCCTCGCACTGCGAGATGAGATTGCGGCAGCAGCGGGCCAGCGTCTGGCGCGCCGAGACCGGGCCGAGGAAGGCCTCGTCGGCGGGCAGATGGTTGTCGAGCAGCATGAGCTGCACTTCGGCGCGCGTCCGGAAGGACCCGCCCTCGAAGCAATCCAGGTAGAAGCGTTCGTCGCCCGAAAAGACGCCGAGCATGAAGCGGCCGGGCAGGCCGACGGGCTCGAGCGGAAGGCCGAGTCTGCGGGCGGTGAACAGGCAGAGCAGGCAGAGCGAGATTGGGATGCCCCGACGCGTGGCGATGACGCGGGACAGCAGGGAGGAC
Source organism: Verrucomicrobiota bacterium (assembly GCA_016871415.1). Lineage (GTDB taxonomy): Bacteria > Verrucomicrobiota > Verrucomicrobiia > Opitutales > UBA953 > UBA953. The sequence goes on along the minus strand of VHDL01000006.1, from coordinate 131,867 downwards.
CCGGGCGAGGACATGCTCTCCCTGGCCCCTCGGTAGCCTTCCTCGCCGAAGATGACGCGGCAGAGGACGCGGCAGCGGCCCCTCATCTCGAGGGGCTCGACCGTCAGTTCCCGCACCCGGGCGGCGAGACGGTCGAATTCCGCGGCATGGGCGTCGTCGGCCAGGGACGGGTCCGCCGCGCGTTCAAGGAGCAGGCAGGCCCTCTCCAGTTCGGCCCCTTCCCCCGAGACATATCTCAAGAACTCCCGGGCCGCCGATTCCGGCGTTCGGAGGTCCTTAAGCAGCGCCCGGGCGTGGCGGGAGAGTTTGCCCTCGGACAGGCGCCCCTCCAGCCATTCCACGCCCGCAGCGCCCGCCTCACGCAACCTCTCGAGCACGGCCCTGCGCACGACGGGCGACGGGTCGTCGAGCAGTCTCCCCAGAGGGGCCAGACGTGCGTCTTCTTTCATCCGTCCGAGGCTGTCCGAAACGGGCGATGACCGCAACAAGGGACTCCGTGCGCCCAGCGACAACTCGTCGCGGAAGCGACGCAATGTCGCTCCGCCGGCCCGGAGCATCCCCGGATCCGGCGGCAAATCGGCCTTTAGTCACGGCCCGAACGGGAACGGTTCCTGCATCATCGTGGCATGAGCACGCCCTACGGAAACTTCACGGATAAGGCCGGCGAGGCCCTCGGTCTGGCGCTGGCCGAGGCCCAGCGACGGCGCCACCCTTCGGTCGAGCCCGCGCATCTGCTGCATGCCCTGCTCGCCCAGGAGGGAGGCGTGACGTCCTCGCTCTTCCGTCGGGCCGGCAAGGACGAGCGGGCCGTGGCGTCCTCGGTGGCCGCCGCGCTCGGCCGTCAGCCCCGCCTGGCCCAGTCTGCCGGGCAGCCCAGACTCTCCTCCGAGACCCATCAGGCACTCGTGAAGGCGGGCGAGGAGGCCGCGGCGATGAAGGATGACTTCGTCTCGGCCGAGCATCTCCTGCTCGCGCTGTCGGAGTCCGCCTCCCTTCGTCCATCCTTCGCCGAGGCGCAGTTCCAGCGACCCGCCATCCTCGCCGCCCTGCAGGCCGTGCGCGGCAGCCAGCGGGTCACCTCGTCCAATCCCGAGGCGACCTACGAGGCGCTCGCCAAGTACGGCAACGACCTCACCGCCCGCGCCCGCGCTGGCAAGACCGACCCCGTGATCGGCCGTGACGGGGAGATCCGGCGCGTGATCCGTATCCTCTCCCGCCGTACCAAGAACAACCCCGTGCTCATCGGCGAACCCGGCGTCGGCAAGACCGCCGTGGTTGAGGGCCTCGCCCAGCGCATCGTTAACGGCGACGTGCCCGAAGGCCTGCGCGACAAGGTCGTCTTCTCCCTCGACATGGGCGCGCTGCTCGCCGGCGCCAAGTACCGCGGAGAGTTCGAGGAACGGCTGAAGGCCGTGCTCAACGAGGTCAAGTCCGCCCAGGGAGGTGTGCTGCTCTTCATCGACGAGATGCACACCCTCGTCGGCGCCGGCAAGGCCGACGGCGCGATGGACGCCGCCAATCTCCTCAAGCCCATGCTGGCCCGGGGCGAACTGCACTGCATCGGCGCCACCACGCTGAAGGAATACCGCGAACACGTCGAGAAGGACGCCGCCCTGGAGCGACGTTTCCAGCAGGTGCTCGTCGAGCCACCCTCCGTGGCCGACGCCGTCTCGATCCTGCGCGGGCTCAAGGAGCGGTTCGAGGTGCACCACGGCGTGCGCATCGAGGACGCCGCGCTCGTCGAGGCGGCCGCGCTCTCCGACCGTTACATCACCTCCCGGTTCCTGCCCGACAAGGCGATCGACCTCGTCGACGAGGCCTGCGCCCAGATCCGCACTGAGATCGACAGCGTGCCTTCCGAGCTCGACGCCCTCAACCGCCGCGTGCTCCAGCTGGAAGTCGAGGAGAGCGCGCTGAAGGACGAGTCCGACGAGCCCTCCAAGTCGCGTCTGGCCGCGTTGCGCAAGGAGCTCGCCGCCGCCCGCGAGGAGCAGACCGCCCTCCGCGCCCGCTGGACCGCGGACAAGGAGGCCGTGACCAAGGTCCGCACCGCCCGCGCGAAGCTCGAGGATGCCAAGGCCGACATGGCCAAGGTCGAGCGCGCCGGAAGGCTGGAGGAGGTCGCGAAGCTCCGCTACGGCGTCATTCCTGAGCTGGAGAAGGAGGTCGCGAGGCTCGAGGGCGCCGCGAAGTCCGCCACGGGACTGTTCCGGGAGACCGTCACGCCCGAGGAGGTCGCCGAGGTCGTCGCCCGCTGGACCGGCGTGCCCGTGAGCAAGCTGCTCGAGGGCGAGCGCCAGCGGCTGCTGAAGCTCGACGAACGTCTCCGGGCCCGCGTGGTCGGCCAGGACGAGGCGGTGCGCGCGGTCGCCGAGGCCGTGCAGCGCGCCCGCGCGGGCGTCCAGGATCCCCGTCGCCCCGTCGGCTCCTTCCTATTCCTCGGTCCCACCGGTGTCGGCAAGACCGAGCTGGCCAAGGCCCTCGCGGCCGAGCTCTTCGACGGTGAGAAGGCGATGATCCGCCTAGACATGTCGGAGTACATGGAGAAGCACGCCGTCTCCCGTCTCGTCGGCGCCCCGCCCGGGTACGTCGGGCATGAGGAGGGCGGACAGCTCACCGAGGCCCTCCGGCGTCATCCTTACGCCGTCGTGCTCCTCGACGAGATCGAAAAGGCGCACCCCGAGGTCTTCAACATCCTACTCCAGGTGCTGGACGACGGCCGTCTCACCGATTCGCAGGGACGCACGGTGGACTGCCGCAACGCCATCTTCATCATGACCTCCAACATCGGGAGCCGTCATCTGGCGGACCGCGCCGGGCTGGGCCTGTCGGAGTCGGTCCGCGAGGCCGTCATGGCCGACCTCCGTTCCCACTTCCGCCCCGAGTTCCTCAACCGCGTCGACGAGGTGGCCCTGTTCAGCCCCCTGGGCGAGTCCGAGGTCCTGGCGATCGCACGCCTGCTCGTCGCCGGGCTCAACGCCCGCCTCGCCGCGCGTCGCATCCGGCTCGACTTCACGCCGCAGGCCCTCGCCCGTCTGGCCGACAGGGGCTTCGATCCCGTCTACGGCGCGCGTCCGTTGCGCCGGCTCCTGCAGCGCGAGGTGGAGACGCCGCTCGCGAGGATGATGCTGGCGGGCGAGGTTCCGGACGGCGCCTCCGTCGAGGTCTCGCTCGTCAAGGCGGGCGCGCTGGCCTTCCGTCCCCGCCCCGGCGGGTTTTCGGATTGAAGGTGCCCCCGCGCCGCTGAATCCTCCGGCATGACCGTCAGCCGCATCCGCTGCGGGGTCGCAGGCACGGGTTCGCTCGGCCAGCACCACGCCCGCATCTACGCCTCCCTGCCCGGGGCCGAGCTCGCGGGGATCTTCGAGCCGGACGACGCCCGGGCGGCCGAGATCTGCGGACGTCACGGCTGCCGGCGGTTCGCCACCCTAGAGGAGATGGCCGAGCGCTGTGACGCCGTGAGCGTCGTCGTACCCACCAACCATCACGCCGCCGTGGCGCTGCCCCTGCTCGCCAAGGGCGTCCACCTCCTCATTGAGAAGCCCCTCTGCGTGACCATGGAGGAGGCGGCCCGCATCCTCGACGCCGCCGCCAAGGCCGACCGCATCGTGCAGGTCGGGCACATCGAGCACTACAACCCCGTGATGTCCTTCCTGGAGAAGGCCGTCAGCGAGCCCCGTTACATCACCGCCGAGCGCCTGGCGCCCTTCACGCCGCGGGGCACCGAGGTCGGCGTGGTCCTCGACCTGATGATCCACGACATCGGCATCGTGCTCCAGCTGGCGAACTCTCCGGTCGAGCGCATCGACGCCGTGGGCGTCTCCGTGGTCACCCGGACCGAGGACATCGCCAACGCGCGGATCGCCTTCCGCAACGGCTGCGTGGCCAACCTCAGCGCCAGCCGCGTCTCGCTGAAGAAGAACCGCGAGATCCGCGTCTTCCAGACCGGCGGCTACCTCTCCATCGACTTCATGCAGCAGAAGGGGCACACGGTGCGCGTCGATCCCGCCGCGGAAGGCGGTTTCGCCAAGGAGGACCTGCCGATCGAGAAGGGCGAGCCCCTCGCCATCGAGCTCGGCTCCTTCGTCGCCTGCGTGCGCGACCGCGCCACGCCGAAGGTCGGCGGCGAGCTGGGCCGCACGGCCCTCGAGGTCGCCCTGCGCATCACCGAGCAGATCCGCGCCGGCATGGCGCGCCGATGAGCGCCTTCCCGGCCATTCCCGCGGAGTTTCCCCGCCCGAGGGCCGGAGGAGTCGACGTGCTGGTCGTGGCCGGCGAGCATTCCGGCGACCAGCATGCGGCGGAGGTGGTGCGCAGCCTCGCCGCCGCCAGGCCCGGTCTGCGCGTGGCCGCCTTCGGCGGGCCCCGCCTGCGCGAGGCGGGCGCGCAGCTGCTCCTCGACATGACCGCCTTCTCGGCCGTCGGACTCGTGGAGGTCGTGTCCGCCTATCCCTTCTACCGGCGGCTCTTCGGGGCCATGCGCGCCTGGACCCTGCGCTGGAGGCCTTCCTTGGTCATCCTCGTCGACTATCCCGGGCTCAACCTCCGTCTCGCTTCCGACCTGCGCGCCGCGGGCCTTTCCCGTCAGGGCGGCGGTGAGACGGCCGTGATCCAGTACGTCAGCCCCCAGCTGTGGGCCTGGAAGCCGCGGCGCCGCTTCCCGATGGCCCGTGATCTTGACGCCGTCGGCACGATCTTCCCGTTCGAAGTCGGCTGCTACGCCGACACGACCCTGCCGGCGACCTTCGTCGGGCATCCGTTCGCGAACGAGGCGCACGTCCCTCCGGTCCGCCACGATCCCGACGGTCCGGTGCTGCTCCTGCCGGGCAGCCGTCCCAAGCCCGTCCGCAAGATTTTCCCCTCCCTGGTCGAGGCCTTCGCCCGATACCGGCGTCACGACCCGAAGCGGCGGGCGCTCGTGCTTCACACCGGCGGCGCGGTGCACGCGGAGCTTTACCGACTGCTGGCCGAATACGGCGAGGCCGCGAAGGGCGTCGACCTCCGGCCGGTGGGGGAGGGGCAGGCCGGTGGCTGCGCCGCGCTGGTGAGCTCGGGCACCATGTCGCTTTCGGTCGCGCTTGCGGGGATTCCCGGAGCCGTGGTCTACCGTGCGAACGCGCTGACCTGGTTCCTCGGGCGCAATGTCGTCGCGCGCGGCGTCGACCGCCTGGGCATCGCCAATATCCTCCTCGGGCGTGAGGCGTGGCCCGAGTTCCTGCAGTCCGCCTGCGAGCCCGAGGCGCTGGCCGCCCGGCTCCGCGCCTGCGTCGGCGCACCGGAGCCGCGCGAGCGGGCCCTGCGTGACGCCGCGGAGCTGCGCGAACTGCTCTCTGCCCGCCCCGGTTTCTCCCCCGCCGAGTGGGCCGCCTCCTTCCTGCCATGAGGCGCGTCGCCGTCCTGGGCTGCGGCTACGTCGGGGTGCGCGTGCTGCGTCTCCTGCGGGAGCGTGGCGTGGACGCCCTGGGCGTGGTCCGCTCCTCCGCGTCCCGTGACGCCCTCTCGGCCTCCGGCCTGCGGGCCCTCGCGCTCGACCTCGACGTCACCGACTGGTCGGCCTTGCCCCGTGACTTCGATTGCGTCGTCTACGCGGCCAGCGCCGGCGGCGGCGGACCTGAAGCCTATGCGGCCGCCTATGACGTGCGCGTCCGGCGTTCGGCGGAGTGGGCCCGCGCGATCGGCGCGGAGCGTTTCGTCTTCACCAGCTCCACCGGAGTCTACCGGCAGGACGGCGGCGTCACCGTCGACGAGGATTCGCCGGCCGGCGGCGACGCCGCCTCGGACGCCATCCTGGCGGGCGAGCGCGCGACCGCGGATTCCGGAATCCCGTTCACGCGCGCCCTGCGCTTCGGCGGACTCTACGGTCCCGGCAGGCATTACCTCCTCGACGCATTCCGGCGCGGGGAGACTGTCGTCGGCGGCCGGTCCGACCACCTCATCAACTATCTGCACGGCGATGACGCGGCCTCGTCGGTGATCGCGGCCCTCGAGGGCGGGCCGCACGGCCACCGGACGTACAACGTGACCGACGGCCGGCCCCTGACCAAGGCTGACCTGGCCCGATGGATCGCCACCCGGCTCGGTCTGCCGCCGCCCGCGTTCGTGCCCGAGGCCGAGGCCGGTCCCCGCATGCGCAAGGGCGGCAGGACCCAGCCGAGCCGCCGCGTCGACTCCTCCCGGATCCTGCGTGAACTGGGCTGGTCTCCGCGGTTCAGTGACGTCCGCGCCGGCCTCGAGGCCTGCCTCGCGGACCGAGGCGTCACCGGTCCGTAACTCGACGGACGCCTCACCGTCTCCATGGCGTGACGCGTTCTTCACGTCACGGCCGTCATTCTGACATGACGCCGCGAGAGGATGACCGTGCCCAAACGCACCACCAATCCATGAACCACCTACTCAAGACCACGCTTCTCGCCGCGTCCGCGCTGGCCGTACTGCCCGCCGGCGCCCAGCAGCGCAACCCCGCCTTGGACCTCCTCGTCAAGAAGGGCATCATCACCGCCGAGGAACGTGCGCAGGCCCTGCAGCAGGCCGCCATCGCCAAGCTCAACTCGCCCAAGGAGACCCCCTGGTACGAGAAGCTCTCCATCGACGGCTACACCCAGTTCCGTCAAACCGAGCAGCTGAACGATGCGGCCTACCTCACAGGTGGTCTGCCGGCTGACCGCTCCGTGAGCCGCGACGAGAACTTCGTCATCCGCCGAGGCCGTTTCAAGATCGCCGGTGATTTCGGCCGTCTTTACCTCTACTCCCAGCTCGATTTCGCTGCCAGCACCGGAGCCACCCGCTTCGCCCTGCAGGCTCGCGACCTTTACGCTGACATCGCCCTCGACGAGGACAAGGAGCACCGCATCCGCGCGGGTCTCTCCAAGGTTCCTTACGGCTGGGTCAACCTCCAGTCCTCTCAGAACCGAGTCGCGATGGAGCGTCCGGAAGCCCTGAACTCCGCGGTCGAAGGCGAACGTGACCAGGGTCTCTACTACATGTGGGCTTCGAAGGAGAAGCGCGAGCTGCTCAAGCGCCTGGTCAAGGAAGGCTTCAAGGGTTCCGGCGACTATGGCGTCTTCACCATCGGCGGCTACAGCGGCGCCGGTCTGAATGTCGCCGATAATAACCAGGAGCCCCATGGCATCGTCCGCTTCAGCTATCCTTGGGTCACCGAATCGGGTCAGATCTACGAACTTGGCGCCGGCGCCTACCATGGTCGCTTCAAGGTCGCCAACGGACCCGGTGCTGGGGGAAACACCACCACTCCCAACGCCCGGGATAGCGCCGATGGCTTCGTGGACCGCCGCTCCTTCGTCACGTTCATCAAGTATGCCCAGCCGTGGGGCATCGAGGCCGAGTGGACCACCGGTCAGGGACCGCAGATGAACGATGCCCGTACGCAGATCATCACCCAGTCCCTCCAGGGCGGCTACGTGATGCTGAACTACCGCCACATCTACGGTGAGCAGTCCGAGTTCATCCCGTTCGTCCGCTGGAACTACTTCGACGGCGCCCGCAAGTTCGTCACCAACGCCCCGAAGATGTGCGTGAACGAGATCGACTTCGGTTTCGAATGGCAATGGCGCAAAGAGGTCGAGCTCCAGGTCCAGTACACGATCTCCAACGAACGCTCGAACACCAGCACCTCCAACCCGACGGTCATCGCCGATTCGCAGCGCCTCGCGCTCCAGCTCCAGTTCAACTACTGATCCGCGGGTCAGTCTTCATGGCAGGGGCCCTCTGGGAGGAGGGCCCCTTTTTGCGTCCGCCGCCGAACGAAGAGGCCCGCTTGCGCGGGTCTCCTTTCAGACGGGCCGTCGACGGCAGCTCAGATGCCGCGGTAGTTCGAAGAGCCGTTGTCCAGACCCCGGGCGCGTCCCTTGAGGCGGGCGAGCTCCTCTTCCAGTTCCTTGACCCTCGCCTCGGCTCTGGCGGCCCTGGCGTTGGCCTCACGGAGCGCCGAGGAGGCGGCCTCGAGGTCGGCCTCGGCCTTCTTGCGGCGTTCGATCGCGTCACGGAGCTCGGCTCCGTTGCGCAGTCCGGCGAGTTCGGTCGAGAGCGCGTTCACCTGGGCGGCGGCGTCGGCGCGCGCCTTCTCCAGCTCCGCGGCCTTCGTGACCGCCTTGGCGAGGGCGTCCTTGGCGTCCTTGGCGGCCGCCTGGGCGGCCTCGAGGTCCTTCTTGGCGGCCTTCATGGCCTCGACCGCGGCGCTGAGCTGCGTCTTCACGGCGGCGGCCTCGGCCTCGGCGGCCTTGAGGGATTTCTCGAGGTCGGCGATGCGGGCGCGGTGCTCGCCGTCGGCCTTGGTCAGCTGGGCATTGCGCACATTGGCGGCGTTGAGCGCGGCCTGGGCCTTGTCCGCGCGTTCGACGGCCTCCGCTTCGCCGTTCCAGGTGACGACGGCGATGCCGGCGAAGGTGGCGGCCACGAGGGAGAGGACGATTTCGGAGGTCTTCATGCGATGTGGATAGAATAATGCCCGCCCGCCCCCTTGGGTCAAGTCCCCGCCCTTAGGACAGCCGGTCCTTGTAGTCCGCGTAGCCGAAGCGCCTGACCACGTGAATCCTGCCGTCCGTGGGGTCGAAGGAGGCGATGGCCGGCAAGGGCACCCCGTTGAAGGTGGTGTTCTTGACGAATGTGTAATGGGACATGTCCAGGAACACCAGGCGCTGTCCCGGCCGCAGGGGTTCCGCGAACGAGTAGTCGCCGATCACGTCGCCGGCCAGGCAGGTCGAGCTGCCGAGCCGGTAGGTGTGGGCGAGCCGGCCTGGAAGGCCTCCGCCCACGATGTCCGGGCGGTAGGGCATCTCCAGCGTGTCGGGCATGTGGCAGGTCGCGGAGACGTCGAGGATGGCGATCTCCATGCCGTTGCGGACCACGTCGAGCACCGTGCCCACCAGCACGCCGGTCCCGATGCCGATGGCTTCGCCCGGCTCCAGGTAGACCTGGATGTGCTCGCCCCACTTCCGCCGGAAGTCCGTGATGACCCTCACCAGCAGGTCGAGGTCGTAGCCCGGCTGCGTGATGTGATGTCCGCCCCCGAAGTTCACCCACTTCATCTTCGGGATGAACTCGCCGAAGCGGGACTCGAAGGCCGCCACCGTGCGCTGGAGCACGTCGGAGCCCTGCTGGCACATCGTGTGGAAGTGGAGGCCCTCGAGGCCGGCCAGGTCGTCGGCCGAGCGGATCTCCGGGCGCGGCGTGCCGAGCCGCGATCCGAGCGTGCAAGGATTGTAGAGCTCGACCTCCACCTCCGCGTGCTCCGGGTTCACGCGCAGCCCGAAGGAGACCTTGCGGGGGGCGGCGAGCCCGCGTTCGCGGAAGCGCCGCCACTGCGAGGGTGAGTTGAACGACACGTGGTCGGCGACCCGCAGCAGCCGGTCAAACTCATCGTCCTTGAAGGCGGGGGAGTAGGCGTGCACCTCGCCGCCGAACTCCTCGCGGCCCAGCAGCGCCTCATGGATACCGCTGGCGGTGGTGCCCGCGAGATACTTCGCGACCAGCTTGGCCTCGCTGAACTGGGCGAAGCCCTTGAGGGCGAGCAGCAACTTGGCGCCGGAGCGGTCCATCACCGAGCGCAGCGTCCGCAGGTTGGCCTCCAGCAGCCCACGATGGAGCACGTGGCAGGGGCTTGGGACCTGCGAGAGGTCGATGCGGGAGAAGGCTTCGGTCAGCGCGTCGGACACGCTGGTAGGGTTGCCCGCGCGGCGGAGGGGCGCAAATGAAAAGCCCACCGCGAGGCGGGCTCCCGTCCGGTCAGACCGGCAGCTCCTTCACGTGCCACGGCAGTCCGCGCACGTTGAGCTCGGCCATGAAGGGATCCGGATCCATCTCCTCCATGTTCCAGACGCCTGGCTTCAGCCACTTGCCGGAGGCGATCATGGCGCCCCCGATGGCGGCGGGCACGCCCGTCGTGTAGCTGATGGCCTGGGATTTCACCTCCGCGTAGCAGGCCTGGTGGTCGCAGACGTTGTAGATGAAGACCTTGCGCGGCTTCCCGTCCTTCACGCCCGTGATCTCGCAGCCGATGCAGGTCTTGCCCTTGGTGCGCGGGCCCAGCGAGGCGGGGTCGGGGAGCAGGGCCTTGAGGAACTGGATCGGCACGATTTTGTGACCCTGGAACTCGATGGGGTCGATGCGTGTCATGCCGACGTTCTCGAGCACGCGCAGGTGCGTGAGGTAGCGTTCCGAGAAAGTCATAAAGAAGCGGATGCGCTTCAGGCCGCGGATGTTCTTGGCCAGCGACTCGAGTTCCTCGTGGTAGAGCAGGTAGCTGTCCTTCGGACCGACCACCGGGTAGTCGTAGACCCACTTCACGGAGAGCGGATCGGTCTCCTTCCATTCGCCCCGCTCCCAGTAGCGGCCGCGCTGGGTGATCTCCCGGATGTTGATCTCCGGATTGAAGTTCGTGGCGAAGGGGTAGCCGTGGTCGCCCGCGTTGGCGTCCATGATGTCGACCGTCTCGATGGAGTCGAAGAGGTGCTTCTGGGCGTGGGCGCAGAAGACGTTGGTCACCCCGGGGTCGAAGCCCGAGCCGAGCAGCGCCATGAGGCCCGCCTTCTCGAAGCGTTCGCGGTAGGCCCACTGCCAGGAGTACTCAAATTTGGCCAGGTTCGGGGGCTCATAGTTGGCGGTATCGACGTAGTTGATGCCAGCGTGGAGGCAGGCGTCCATGAGCGGCAGGTCCTGATAGGGCAGGGCGACGTTGATGAGGAGGTCCGCCCCGAACGACCTGATGAGTGCGACCGTCGCCTTGACGTTGTCGGCGTCCACGGCGGCCGTGTGTATCGTGCGTCCGGTGGCGGCCTTCACGTCGGCGGCCACCGCCTTGCACTTGTTCTCGTTGCGCGAGGCGAGCATGACCTCGGAGAAGAACTCGGGGGCCATTGCGCATTTGTGGGCGACCACGTTGCCGACGCCGCCGGCGCCGATGATGAGGACTTTCTTGCTCATGGGTGGCGTCATCATCCCGCCGCCTTCCGCGGGGGAAAGACAAAACCTCGTCCGGAACCGTGACGGCGGGGTGACGTCGGAAGCGGCCTTTCGGGGCGAAGTGCCCCTTTCGGCTGGCGGGATGGACGGGACTCGAACCCGCGACCTCCTACGTGACAGGCAGGCGCTCTAACCAACTGAGCTACCACCCCGGACAGCCGAAAGGACGTTTAGCAAACGCCCTCCCGCCTAGGGGTGTCAAACGGAAAAGCCGTCAGGCCCGGACCTGCCCGTCTCCTCTGACTTCGAACTTCCAAGTGGTGAGCTCCCGGATGCCCATCGGGCCCCGCGCGTGCAGCCTTTCGGTGCTGATGCCCACCTCCGCGCCGAAGCCGAATTCGCCGCCGTCGGTGAAGCGGGTGCTGGCGTTCCAGTAGACGCAGGCGCTGTCCACCTGGGCCAGGAAGGCGCGGGCTGCCTGCGCGTCCTCGGTCAGGATCGCGTCGGAGTGATGCGAGCCGAAGGACTCGACGTGGTCCACGGCTTGGGCGAGCCCGTCCACGACCCTGACGTTGAGGATGAGCGCGAGGTGCTCGGTGCGGAAGTCCTCGTCCGTGGCGGCACGGGCGCCCGGCATGAGGGCCCGCGCGCGCGGACAGGCGCGGACTTCGGTCTTCCGGGCGGACAGCTCGCGGGCGAGCGTCGGGAGCAGCGTCGGCGCGACGGCGGCGTCGACGAGCACGGTCTCGGCGGCGTTGCACGCGCTCGGGCGCTGGCACTTGGCGTTGACGATGACGGGGAGCGCCTTGGCGAGGTCGGCGGCAGCGTGGACGTAAACGTGGCAGACGCCGGCGTCATGCTTGATGACGGGCATGCGCGCGGCGGCGCTCACTGCCTCGATCAGGCCGGGGCCTCCGCGGGGCACGATCACGTCGACGACGCCGCGGAGGGAGCCGAGCGCGGGCACCGCCTCGCGGTCGGTGAAGGGCAGCAGCGTGACGGCCTCAACGGGCAGGCCCGCCGCGCGGAGACCCGTCGCGAAGGACGAGGCCAGAGCGAGGTTGGTGCGGATGGCCTCGCTTCCGCCGCGCAGGACGCAGCCGTTGCCGGACTTGAGGCAGAGCGCGGCGGCGTCGACGGTCACGTTGGGACGCGACTCGAAGATGATGGCCACGAGGCCGATGGGGACGCGCCGCTTGACGATGCGCAGGCCGTTCGGCCGGCTCCATTCCTCGATGACCTCGCCCACAGGGTCGGGCAGGTCGGCGACCTCCTCGCAGGCCTTGGCGATCGCCTCGAGCCGCCCGTGGTCCAGCCGCAGGCGGTCGACCATGGCTTCGGCGAGTCCTTTGTCGCGCGCGGCCGCGAGGTCCTCGGCGTTGGCCGCCAGCACGGCAGCCTCGTCGCGGCGGAGGGCCGCGGCGGCCGCGCGGAGGGCGAGGTCGCGCGTGGCGGCCGGGGCGAGCGCAATCGGGCGCGCCGCCTTCTTGGCCGCCCGGGCGAGCGCGGAGACCTTGGCGAGCAGGTCGCTCATCGGCGGCGCAGGGAGAACCGCGTGCCGATTCGCCGTCCGGCGGCGAGTTCGAGGAGCACCTTTGGGCACCGTCCGTTGGCGATGACCGTGTCGGCGCCCCCCTCGGCGGCAATCTCGGCCGCCTGCAGCTTGGTCACCATGCCGCCGACGTTGCGTTCGGACCCGGCTCCGCCCGCCAGGGCGCGCACCCGTTCGTCGAGCCGCGTGACTTTGGGCACCAGCGCGCCGGTGCCGTCCGAGCGCGTCATCAGGCCGTCCACGCCTGAGAGGATGATGAGCAGGTCGGCCTGCACGAGCGCGGCGACGTGGGCGGAGAGACGGTCGTTGTCCCCGACCTTGATCTCCTCGTCGGCGATGGCGTCGTTCTCGTTGATGATGGGCACGAAGCGCCGGCGGCGGAGCAGCAGGTCGAGCGTCGCGCGGGCGTTGCGCGTGCAGCCGCGGCTGTCCAGGTCCCAGTACGTGAGCAGCATCTGGGCGGCGAGAAGGCCGTGCCGGCGGAGGCGCCTCCCGTATTCCGACATTAGCTCGGGCTGCCCCACCGTTGCGCACGCCTGCAGCTCGCGGGCGTCCTTCGGGCGCTTCTCGAGCCCCATCGCCGTCATGCCTGAGGCGACGGCGCCAGACGAGACCAGCACGACCTCGACGCCCTTGCGGGAAAGGGCGGCGACCTGGTCGGCGATGCGTCCGATCTGGGCGCGGTCGACCTTGCCGTCCTTGCGGGTGAGCAGGCCGGAGCCCAACTTGATGACCCAACGTTTCGCCATGGAGGGCAGACCCTAACTGCCGCCTCCCGCCCTTGTCCAGCGTCAGAGCAGTCCGCCCTGGGCGGGGGGAGGCGTCACGCCGGCCGCCCGCCAGCCCTTTTCCGAGATGACGCGGCCCTGGGGGGTGCGCAGCACGTAGCCCTCCTGCACGAGGAACGGCTCGTGGACCTCCTCCAGTGTGTGCGCGTCCTCGCCGACCGACGCGGCGACGCTGTTCAGCCCGACGGGGCCTCCCTGGTGCTTCTCCGCGATGGCGCGGAGGATGCGCAGGTCCATCTCATCGAGTCCGTCCCGGTCGATCTCCAGCAGCTCGAGCGCGGCGGCCGTGACCGCGGCGTCGGCCTTGCCGCCCGCGCGTTCCAGCGCGAAGTCCCGGGTGAAGCGGAGGAGGTTGTTGACCACCCGCGGCGTCCCGCGCGCGCGTCGCGCGATCTCCGTCGCGCCGCCTTCGTCGAGGTCGAGCCCGAGCAGCGCGGCGTTGCGCCGCACGATCGTCAGCAGCTGGGCGCGGTCGTAGTAGTCGAGGCGCGTCTGGAGCGTGAAGCGGCTGCGCAGCGGGGCGGTGAGCAGGCCGGTGCGCGTGGTGGCCCCCACGAGCGTGAAGCGCGGCAGGTCGAGCCGCACGCTCCGGGCGTTCGGCCCCTGGTCGATCATGATGTCGATGCGGAAGTCCTCCATGGCGGAGTAAAGGAACTCCTCGACCGACTTGGGGATGCGGTGGATCTCGTCGATGAAGAGCAGGTCGCCTTCCTGCAGGCCGGTCAGCAGGCCGGCGAGGTCGGACGCCTTCTCGACGACCGGTCCCGAAGTCTGACGCAGGGGCCGTCCCATCTCCTCGGCCAGGATCAGCGCCAAGGTGGTCTTGCCCAGGCCGGGCGGGCCGTGCAGCAGCACGTGGTCGAGGGTGCGCCCCTCGCGCCGCGCCGCGCCGACCATCACCCGCAGTCGTTCGACCGTGCGCGCCTGCCCGATGAAGTCGTCCAGCCGCGGCGGGCGCAGCGCGGCGTCCAGGGCGCGGTCGGGCCGTGCGAGGCCCTGCTTGCCGGATCGGTCGGAGGGTTCGGGCGCGCGGGCCATGGCGCAAGGTGCCCTCGCGCGGGGCGCTTGGCAAGCAACTCAGTCCTCCGCGCGCAGCGACGACGGCATCTCCGACTGAGGCAGGCGCACGACGTCGGCCCCCAGGCCGCGCAGACGTTCCTTGAACTTCTCGTAGCCGCGGTCCAGATGGTAGAGGCGTTGCACCCACGTCTCGCCCGTCGCCGCCAGCCCGGCCAGGATGAGCGCGGCGGAGGCGCGGAGGTCGGAGGCCATGACCGGCGCCCCGGAGAGCGGTCGGCCGCCGTGGACCGTGGCCACCGCGCCGTCCAGCCGGATGTCGGCGCCCATGCGCTGGAGCTCGGCGACGTGCATGAATCGGTGGGGGTAGACCTTCTCCGTCACGGTGGTGACGCCCGGGGCCATCAGCTGCACGGCCATGAACTGCGCCTGCAGGTCCGTCGGGAATCCCGGGTGCGGCTCCGTCACGACGTCCACGCCCCGGCGGGGCAGGCCGCGGGCCCGCACGAAGCCGGGCCCGTGGAAGATTTCCACGCCGGCGGCCTCGAGCCGGCCGAGGAAGGCGCCGAGATGGGCGGCTTCCGCGCCGCGGACGGTGACGTCGCCGCCGGTAATCGCCCCGGCGGCCAGGTAGGTGCCCGCCTCGATGCGGTCGGCGATGATCGCATGGTCCGCTCCGCCGAGCGAAGGGACGCCCTCCACTTCGATCGTCGCCGTGCCGTCGCCTGAGACGCGCGCGCCCATCTTGCGCAGCAGGTCGCAGAGGTCGGAGACCTCGGGCTCCCTGGCCGCGTTGAGGACGCGGGTGGAGCCGCGCGTGAGGGCGGCCGCCATCACGAGGTTGGCGGTGCCGAGCACGGTGCTGCCCATCGGTCCGCCCATGTCGACTTCGCCGCCGCGGGCGGCCGTCGCGTCCACCGACACCGCGCCGGCTTCGAGCGTGACCCGGCAGCCGAGCGACTCGAGCCCGCGGAGGTGGAGATCGATGGGCCGCGGGCCGATGACGCATCCGCCGGGTACGGCCATCTCGGCGCGACCCAGCCGTCCGACCAGCGCGCCGAGCAGGCAGACGGAGGCGCGCATCTTGCGCACGAGCTCATAAGGCGTCCGGTGGGAGACCTGCGCCGCCCTGATGCGCCAGACGCCGGGCTCGGGCGATTCGGCGGACGCGCCGAGGTGGCGCAGGATCTCCGCCATGAAGCGGACATCGCTCAGGTCGGGCACGCCGCGCAGCGTGACGGTCTCCGCCGAGAGCAGGGAGGCCGCCATGAGCGGCAGCGCGGCGTTCTTCGCGCCCGCCGCGCGGACCTCGCCTTTCAGCGGCACGCCGCCGAGTATGCGCGCGACTTCGAGCATGCGTGCCAAGAAGCGGGGGCGCCTTCGGCGCCCCCAGTGTCTTCAGCCTTCGCGGGGCCCGCCGCGGTGGCCGCGGTCGCCGCGGCGTCCGTCGCGTCCCCGGCTACGGCCGCGGTCACGTCTGCGACCGCCGTGTCTTCCGCCGCGGTCGTCGCGACGGCCGTCGCGTTGTTCAGGTCCGCGGCCCGAGGGCACGAAGACGGCCTTGTCGGGAATGCCGAAGAGCGTCGCCAGCTTGCGCTTCAGCGAGGCCCAGAATCCGATCGGTTCCTGCACGGGGATGACCACGGGCTCGATCTGCAGCCTGGGCTTGTCCTCGCGGCGCGGGCGGTCGTCGCGGCGCGCCTGGCGCTCGCCGTCGTGGCGCGGCTCGCGACGTTCCTCACGGCGCTCGTTCCGTTCACGGGGTTCGCGGTGCTCGCGCAGCTCGCGATGTTCGCGCGGCTCGCGAGGCTGGCCCTGAGGGGCGGCCGGGCGGGCGGCGAGGGCGCCGGAGATGGACTCCTGCGCCTCGGCTGGATTCTCAACGACTCCAATGGAAGGGCGGACGCCCGGGGCTCCGGGTGTCGCGGGGGCGCCACGGGGTGCGCCGCGGCGTCCGAACTGCTTCGGGGTGGCGATGGTGCCGGGTTTGGCGGCCGGCTCGGCGGAGGCGCCGATCACGGACATCGGGGGGAGGTCGGCATGTTCGGATTCCAGCTTGGATTCACGGACTTGCGGGGCTTCGTTGCGGTTTTCTTGGGAGGCGGACTGTTCGGCCGCAGGGTGGTGGGCTGAGTCATGCTTCTGCCCGGTATTTTCTTCGTTGCTCATGGTTGTGGTTGTGGGACGGCGGGGCCGTCCGGGATTGCGGGCCCCCGTCGTGGGGGCGTGCCGCTTTGGCGGGGTCCTGATGGACTGCGCCGGGTGTCCGGCTTAAGGCCGGAAGGTTCTCAATGACCCTGCCCCGTCTTGTTCACAACCCGAAACTCGGTCAGCGGGCCTCTTCGGTGAACCTCTGTTCACGTATGATGATGATTCGCACCGAGCCTTGGTAGGCCACCGCCTCCTCGATACGGTTGCGGATCCTCCGGCCCAGTTCGGCGGCTTCCGCATCCCCGACCTTGCCCGGTTCCACGATCACCCGCAGTTCCCGTCCTGATTGGAAGGCGTAGGCCTCGCGGACCCCGTCGAAGGAGGCCGCGACCTCCTCGAGGGAACGGATGCGCTGGGCGTAGCTCTCCAAGGTCGAGGCGCGTGCGCCCGGCCGAGAGCCCGAGACCGCGTCCGCGATCATCACCAGCGGCGCGTAGAGCGACTCCGCCGGCACTTCGCGATGATGGGCCGCCACTGCGTTCACCACCCGCGGGTCTTCGCCCAGCCGTCGGAGCAGCGAGGCTCCGGCGAGCGCATGGCTGGCGCCGGCCCCGGCCTCGAGCGCCTTGCCCATGTCGTGGAGCAGGCCGGCCCGCTTGGCGGGCGTCGGGTCCAGGCCGACCTCGGCGGCCAGCACCGCGCAGAGCTGGGCGACCTCGACCGAGTGCGCGAGCGTATTCTGGTTGGCGGAGAGCCGGAAGTGCAGCCGCCCGAGCAGCTCCTCCACCTGCGGGTCCATCGAAGGCAGTCCGAGGTCGCGCACGGCGTCCCGGCCGAGCCGACGGGCGAGACGCAGCACTTCCTCCTCGGACGTGCGCGTCGCATCCTCGATGAGCGCGGGCGTGATTCTTCCGTCCTTCACCACGCGTTCCAGGGCGATGCGAGCCGTCTCGCGCCGGACCGGATCGAAGCAGGAAAGCAGGGCGACGCCGGGCGTCTCGTCGATGAGCAGCGTCGCGCCCGTGGCCTGCTCGAAGGCGCGGATGTTGCGCCCTTCGCGGCCGATCAGGCGGCCCTTCATCTCCTCGTTGGGCAACAACACCGAGACCGCGGTCGCGTCCTGGGTCGTCTGCGTGGTCAGCCTCTGCATGGCGGCGAGCAAAGTCCTGCGTGCGGCTTCCTCGACCTCGTCCTCTGTGCGGTCGAGCAGTTCGGCCCGGAGGCGGGCGGCCTCCTCGCTGAGTTCGCCGCGCATCCTCTCCACCGTCAGGCGACGCGCCTCCTCAGGGGTGAGGCCGCCCAGGAGCAGCAGCTCCCGGCCCAGCTGGTCGCTTCGACGGGCCAGGTCTTCCGCCAATTCCTCGGCCTCCCGCTTCTCGGTCTCCGCCCGTCGCCGCAAGTCCTCGGCCTCGCGTTTCTCACCCTCGGCCCGGGCGTGCATTTCCGCCGCCTCGACCGTGGCCTCACGCCTGGCCAGTTCTACTTCCGAGCGCAACTTGGCGTCCCTCATTGCGCCCAGGGTGCTTTCCCTCCATTTGGCCACCGCGTAGGCCACGATGGCGCCCGAGGAAAACGCCACGGCGGCGAGGATGCTCTGGTCGGCGGCCACTGGCATGGTATCGCTCGGGACCTTAGTCCTGAGCCCCTTACCCTTGCTTGCCCTGACCCGGTCGCAAGCCTCCATTTGGGACGGTTGGCCTTGCCACCCCGGCCGCGGGCGGGTTCGATGGGTTTGATGTCCCTTTCCGAGGCAGAGCAGGGCGAGGCCGTCTCTGAGTGGTGGGACAAGTTCGCCAATTTCGCCTGGAGGACGGACTGGACCCAGGTCCTCATCATCGCCGGCCTGAGCGTCCTCGGCTGGGTCGCGATCCGCTCCGCCGGTGAGGCGCGTGCGTCCCTGCATCACGAGAACCAGGCCGTCTTCATCGGCATCGGATGGGTGGCCTACTGGGCCGTGTCCTCCCTGGATTACCGCCGCCTCCATTTGCACGCTCGCACCGCTTACTTCCTCACCCTGGGCCTGCTCGTTCCCGTCTCCGCCTGCGCGCTTCTGGACGCCGACCTTGGGTCGTTCATCCGCAACGTCTACGGCGCGCGCCGCTGGATGGATTTCGGCCCCTTCTCCCTTCAGCCCTCGGAACTCGCGAAGGTCGGCACCCTGCTTTTCCTAGCCTCCCTCCTCGCCCGCCGTCCGATCGGAGCCTTCGCGGCCAGCTGGCGTACGCTCGGCTTGGCGGCCGCGGTGGCCGGGGTGCCCTTTTTCTTGATTTTCGTGCAGCCCGACCTAGGTTCCGCCCTCATCTACCTGCCCCTGTCATTCGCCCTGCTGCACGTCGCCGGACTCACCTACAAGTTCTTCGCGGCGGCGGGAGCGGCGGCCCTGATGCTGGCGGGAGTGCTGGCCGTGGACCTGACCGAATACGCCCGGGGCGTCGCGGAGTTTTCCAAGGCCCATCCTGAGGAGCGTGATCCCGCCCGCAAGGTGCGGGGGCAGCATCAAGAGCGCGCCTGGTTCGTGCTACTCAAGGACTATCAGCGCGAGCGCATCATGTCCTTCGTGGCTCCCGACGTCATCGATCCCCGCGGCCTGGGCGTGACGTGGAACGTGCGTCAGGCCGTCATCGCCGTCGGCCGCGGCGGGCTCGCCGGCCAGGGCGTCGGCAACGGCACCCAGGCCCGGCAGGGCTACTTGCCGGAGGCCGCGGCCCACAACGACTTCCTCTTCTCCGTCCTTGCCGAGGAGGTCGGCTTCGTCGGCGCCGCCGGCGTCGTGGCCGCCTTCTCGCTCCTGCTCTGGCGCGTGATCCGGACGGCCCTCCGTGCCGCGGACCGCTTCGGAGCCCTGCTCGCCGCCGGCGCCGCCGCGGTGCTGGCCACCCATGTCGTCATCAACGTCGGGATGAACGTCGACCTCATGCCGGTCGCGGGTGTCCCCCTTCCTTTCCTCAGCTACGGAGGGTCTTTCGTGCTCAGCTGCTTCCTGCTCCTCGGATTGGTCCAGAGCGTGCACCGGCATTCGGCCGGCGGCGGCGGGCGCGGGGATTCTCCGGCAAAAGGCCTGACGGCCTGAACCCGAGATGTCCGAACACAACGAACCCGAAGAAATCCAAGAAGAATCCGAGCCGACGTCCGGCCAAGAGCTCATCGACCAGCGCAAAATCGCGGAGGAGGCCGCCCGTCGCCGGAAGGACCTCCCGCTGCTCCAGCGCATCGTCAAGCACTTCTCCAAGGACCGCGCCAATTACCGTGAGCTCGTCATCAACGGCGAGACGCTCGAGAAGCGCGTGGCCCTGCTCACCAACGGCGTCCTCGACAAGTTCGAGATTGAGCACAAGGGCGAGAACCGGATGGTAGGCGCCGTCTTCAAGGGGCGCGTCCAGAACCTGGAGGCCGGCCTGAAGGCCGCCTTCGTCGACATCGGCCAGCCCAAGAACGCCTTCCTTCACTACTGGGACATGCTCCCGGCCGCGAACGACTCCCAGGTCGAGTTCATCCGCGATAACGAGTCCGCCGAGCAGAAGCAGCGCAAGGCCCGCTACCAGGCCAAGGACATCCCCCAGCTCTTCCCCGCGGGGTCCGACATCGTCATCCAGGTCGTCAAGGACCAGATTGGCACCAAGGGCCCGCGTTCGACGACCAACATCGCGCTGCCCGGCCGTTACGTCGTCCTGATGCCCTTCAGCGGCGCCTGCGGCGTTTCCCGCAAGATCGAGGACGCCTCCGAGCGCGAGCGCCTCAAGGACATCCTTCGGTCGCTGACCATTCCCGAGGGCATGGGCGTCATCATCCGCACCGCCGGCGAGGGCAAGCAGGCGCGCTGGTTCGTGCGCGACCTGCACATGCTCCTCCTGCGCTGGCAGAGAATCGTGGAGAAGATCAACCAGCCCGACCGCCGTCCCGTGCTGCTGCATAGCGAGCCCGGCCTAATCGAACGCACCGTGCGCGACTTCCTCACCGAGGAGGTCGACCGCATCCTCGTGGACAACGAGGAGGACTTCCGCCTCGTCCTGGAGCTCGTCGGCGAGGTTTCGCCGCGTTCCAAGGGCAGGGTGGAGCCCTACTCCGATCCGATCCCCGTCTTCGAGCGCTACAACATCGAGCGCCAGATCGACCAGCTGTTCCAGCGTCGCGTGCCCCTGCCCAGCGGCGGCGAGATCGTCATCGACGAGACCGAGGCCCTTACGGCCATTGACGTCAACACCGGCTCCCACAGGGGCGCGGGCAAGGACGGCAAGGACTACATCGTCCAGGCCAACCTGGAGGCCGTCACCGAGGCCGCCCGCCAGATCCAGCTCCGCAATCTCGGCGGCCTCATCATAATCGACACCATCGACATGAAGAACCCGAAGGACCGGAAGAAGGTCTTCGACCAGATGCGTGAGTCGATGGAGAACGACCGCGCCAAGCACCAGATTCTGCCGATCTCCCAGCTGGGCGTGCTCCAGATGACGCGCCAGCGCCACACCGAGTCCAACACCACCTCGATGTACACCGCCTGCCCGCACTGCCAGGGGCGCGGCATCGTCAAGAACCCCCGCACGGTCTCCGTCGAGGTGCAGCGCAAGCTGCTCAGCGTCATCCGGCGCCTGCGCGAGACGCACGGTCCCGACAAGGAGCTGGAGATCAACATCCTGCTCCACCCGGTCAACCTCGAGCGCATCGTCACCGAGGACCGCGACTTCTTCCGCGATTTGATGAAGTCGTGCAAGGTGAAGCTGGGCACCAAGGCCGACCCCACCTACAGCGTCGAGTCCTTCCGGCTCTTCGACGCCTCAGGGCGGGAGCTGCGCTGAGCGGCGTCCCGGCCGGAAGGCCAGCAGGCGCAGTTCGTTGAGGCACACCAGCACGGTGCTGCCCTCATGGACGGCCACGCCGACCGTGAGCGGCGCTCCCGCCGCCACGACGTAGGCCGCCATGCCGAGGGCGGCGCTGTCCTGCTGCGTCCGTACGACCCTGGCCGTCAGCCGCCCCCAGCCGTTGAGCGTGCCGTCCGACAGCGGGTCTCCCGGCCCCTTGCGCACCGGCCGCGCCTCGCCCGTGAGCGTCGATTCGTCCGCCTCGCTCTCCCCGGCCTCGGTGCGGCAGTCGGCCGGCGCCAGCTCGCCCGGCAGCACGGCCATGAGGTCGCCGGGTCGGAGCGACTCGACTGGCACCATGCTCTCAGCCCCGTCTGATCCGATTAGCCGCGCCCGCCGCGGCGAGCGGTCGAGCAGCGACTCGACGGCGCCGCGCGACCGCTCCATCGCGTACCACTCGATCGCGCCCGCCGCCGAGAACAGGAACAGTAGCAGCGTCGCCTCGAGCGGCTGGCCCAGCGCCCACCCCCGCCCGCGGCGAGCAGCATCAGCAGATGGACGTCGGCCCGGCCGCCGCGGAGCGACTTCCACGCCTCGCGCGCGGCGTCCCAGCCGCCGGCCGTGCAGGCGAGGACGGCCAGCGGACGGCCCGCCGTGCCGTCCGCGGCGAAAGCCAGCGCGCCGCAGGCGCCGCACGCCACGGCCAGGGCGGCCTCGCGTCGCCACCTCGCGGTCGTTCTGCGCGCCGCGTCCCGAGTGTTCATCGCGGCGCTGATCATGCGGCGCGCGTGACGTTCCGTCAACCGCGCGCGCGTATCCGAATCGCGTTTACACTGAGCGCCGCGCTCGCCTCGGACGCGTCGCGCCGGGGAGGGTGAAATTTGCTCTTGCGCATGCGCGCGCATCGCCTAATAAAAGTAACAAGAGTTTACCGCAACGTGACGAACCGAACCGAACCCCTCAGCGAAAGTCTCATCACCGTGTCGCTTCCCGAGAAGCTCCACTCCGAGACCGTCGCCTTCCAGCAGAGGTCGGGCTTCGCCACGCTCTCCCAGGCTATCCGGCATGCGCTGGACTGCTACACCGACTCCCGTCCCGACCTAGCGGCCTCCCGGTCGCGCCAAGTTTCTTTCCGAGTACCGTCGGAGCTCCGCAGTAGGATCACCCGCCAGGCGCGCAACGCCCGGGTGAGCGTGGGGCGAATCGTCAGGGTGGCGCTTCAGGCGCTGCCCTTTAACCCAACAACGACCCAAAATAAGGAAAAAACTATGGCTAAGAAGAAAGCCAAGAAGAAGGCCACCAAGTCCAAGAAGAAGTAATTCTTCTTAGACTTTCCGTCCTCCGGGGCGGATGGCGCCGGCTTCGCCGGTCAAACAAGGACCCTCGCAAGGGGGTCCTTTTCTTTTCCCATTTAATCCGGGCGCCCGAATGGGCTTGAAACCGCCCGTCCTGAAGCGGTTTCCTGTGGGACTGAGCCATGAGCAACCCCTCCTCCGGACGCATCACCATCTCCCAAGGCAGGCTGGACGTCCCTGACCGCCCCGTCATCCCCTTCATCGAGGGTGACGGCACGGGTCCTGACATCTGGCGCGCCGCGGTGCGCGTGCTCGACGCGGCCGTCGCCAAGGCCTACGCCGGCCGCCGCCAGATCCAGTGGCTCGAGGTGCTTGCCGGAGAGAAGGCCTTCAACCGCACTCAGAAATGGCTGCCGGAGGAGACTCTCACCGCCTTTCGCGACTACCTCGTGGGCATCAAGGGGCCGCTCACCACGCCGACCGGCGGCGGCATCCGATCTCTCAACGTGGCGCTACGCCAGCAGCTCGACCTGTACGTCTGCCTGCGTCCCGTGCAGTGGTTCACCGGCGTCCCTTCTCCGGTCAAGAACCCGGGCAAGGTCGACATGGTCATCTTCCGCGAGAACACCGAGGACATCTACGCCGGCATCGACTTCGAGGCGGGTTCCGAGATTGCGCTCAAGACCCTGGAGTTCATCAAGGCCAACTTTCCCAAGGAGTTCAAAAAGATCCGTTTCGGCGGCGAGGAGCCCGCTTCGGTCGGCGTCGGCATCAAGCCCGTCTCGCGGCCCGGTTCAGAGCGTCTCATCCGTTCCGCCATCCAGTACGCCATCGAGAACAGGCGTAAGTCCGTGACCCTCGTCCACAAGGGTAACATCATGAAGTACACCGAGGGCGCCTTCATGAAGTGGGGCTATGAGCTGGCCCAGCGCGAGTTCGGCGCCGAGCCGATCGACGGCGGTCCCTGGTGCAAGATCCCCGAGGGCGGGCCGGGCGCCGGCATCGTCATCAAGGACGCCATCGCCGACATCACCCTCCAGCAGATCCTGACCCGCCCGACCGACTTTGACGTCATCGCTACCCTCAACCTGAACGGCGACTACCTCTCCGACGCCCTGGCGGCCCAGGTCGGAGGCATCGGCATTGCCCCCGGCGGCAACATCAACTACCTAACCGGCCATGCGATCTTCGAGGCGACCCACGGCACCGCTCCCAAGTACGCCAACAAGGACGTGGTCAACCCGGGATCCGTCGTGCTTTCGGGCGAGATGATGCTCCGTTACATGGGGTGGGTCGAGGCGGCCGACCTCATCCTCAAGGGGCTTAACGGTGCCATCGGCGCCGGACGCGTCACCTACGACTTCGCCCGCCAGATGCAGGGTGCGCAGGAGATCAAGTGTTCGGAGTTCGGCGACGCCATCATCGCCGCAATGTGACCGGCGGCCGCGTCGCCGGCCGTTGGGACTTGCCACCTACCCCGCCCGGGGCATTATCCCTGCGTACACCATGAAGAAGCCCGTCATCACCGCCTTTGCCCTCGCCGTCTGCGGAGGCGCCTCCGGCCAGGAGTCCGTCAAGCAGCTCGATTCCGCCCAGTTAGCCAAGGACCTGTCCGTGCGCGCCGAGGTCGGCTGGCAGGGCAAGAACGTCTTCCGCGGCAAGGAGCGATCCGATGAGGACGGGCTCTTCCAGACCAAGGTCGGCGTCGAATACTTCGTCCCCGGGGTCAGCGGGCTGTCCACCTACGCCTCCTTCTATAATGCTGACGCCATCGAGCGTTCCTACGGCTACGGACTGCGCAAGGCCGTTGGCGGCGCCGTGGTCGACGCGGGCTACCTGCGCATGACCTCGCCCAGCGCCAAGTTCTTTAGCAACGCCGCGCAAGGCTTCACCCAGCTGCGAGTCGAAGACGAGGCCTACCTCGGCGTCATCCTGCCCAAGTCCTTTCTGCAGCCCGCCCTCTACGTCAATTACGGCTTCAATCTCGATCAAGTCGTCGTCGAGGGTTCGCTCTACCACGACTTCAAGGGAGTCGGTCCCTTTAAGCTGGACGTCACCTTCCGCGGTTTCGCCGGCAATCTCTTCGCCAATGACGCCCGCGACGACGGCTCAGGGGCCCAGAACGGCTACGCCTACGCCGGCGCCGGTCTCGACCTGTCCATGCCCGTCGGGCAGGGGTCCGTCATCGGCGTCGGGGTCAATTACGCCGTGAACAACGACAATCTGGCCGCCACCCGCAATTCCCAAGTCTGGACGGGGGTCTTTGCCAAGTTCAAGTTCTGAAGGGCCTCGCTCCATCGAGGGGGATGAGTAGTGCGCAGGAGGGGTTTGGAGGGCCAAACCCCCTCTTTATTCGGGTGTTGACGAGCATGGGGGCGTTCCCATGTTCCGCCTTTCTCTCTTTATGAAGACCACGCTCGCCAAGAACGTCCAGCCCAAGGACAAGACCTGGTACGTCGTTGACGCTAAGGACCAGCATCTTGGCCGTCTGGCGGTCAAAATCGCCAACGTCCTCCGCGGCCGTCACAAGCCCACCTACACGCCCCACGTCGACACTGGTGACTACGTCGTCGTGATTAACGCGGACAAGGTGGTGCTCACCGGTTCCAAGGAACTGGACAAGACCTACATGTTCTACACCGGCTGGGTCGGCACCTCCTACCGCCGCACCGTCGCCGCCATGCGCGCCCGTCGTCCGGAGTTCATCATCACCCACGCCGTCAAGGGCATGCTGCCCAAGAACCGCCTGGCGAACGACATGCTCCGCAAGTTGCGCGTCTTCGCCGGCGGCAAGCATGACCACGCCGACAAGAACCCCCAGCCCCTGCCGTCCGCCCCCCGCGGCTGAGACCCTTTCCAGAAGTAAATGAGCGCCAAGTCCTCCGCCATCACCGCCGTCGGCCGTCGCAAGACGGCCTCGGCCCGTGTCCGCCTCACCCGCGGCACCGGTTCCATTTCGATCAACGGCCGCCCGGCCGAGGAGTACCTCTACACCGAGGCCCTGGTCAAGTCGGCCACCCAGCCTATCCGCACCGCCGGACTCGAGGGTCAGGTCGACGTCTCCGTCAACGTCATCGGTGGCGGTCCCAACGGACAGGCTGGAGCCATCTCCCATGGCCTCGCCCGCGCCATCCAGAAGCTCGACGCCGGCCTCCGCGCCCCCCTCAAGAAGGAGGGTCTCCTGACTCGCGACGGCCGCATGCGCGAGCGCAAGAAGCCCGGCCGCCCCGGCGCCCGCAAGCGCTTCCAGTTCTCGAAGCGCTGAGCTTCCCGGACAGGAACGACCAAGGCCCCGGCTCCCCGGGGCCTTTCTTTTTCCGTGTCCCCAAGGCCCACCTCCCTTAATCCTCCACCATCCGCAAAGCCATGTCACAGCCCGTCATCAAAGTCGGCGTCGTCGGCGCCTCCGGTTACACCGGCGAGGAGCTCGTCCGGGTATTGGCGCGCCATCCGCGCGTTCGCCTCGCGGCGGTGTGCTCCCGCACCCTCGCGGGCAAGGCCGTCGCCGACGAGCTGCCGCGCCTGCGCGGCGTCGTGGATCCCGCGCTCAGGTTCTCCGCCTCCTCGCCCGAGGAGTGCGCCGCCTCCGACGTCGAGGCGTGGTTCCTCGCGCTGCCGCACGGCGTGGCGGCCGAATACGCGCGGCCGCTCGTGGCCGCCGGACGCAGGGTCCTGGACCTCTCGGCCGACTTCCGTCTGCGCGACCTCGCCCTCTATCGGAAATACTACGGGCACGACCATCCCGCCCCCGAGTTGGCCTCGCAGGCGCGCTACGTCATCCCGGAGCTGCAGACGGATGACTCCTGGAGGTCGGCGCGGCTCATCGCGTGCCCCGGCTGTTATCCCACCGGCGCGCAGGTGCCGCTGATCCCCTTGCTGCGGGCGGGCCTGCTGCGGCCCGAACCCGGCCGGCTCGTCATCAATTCCAGCAGCGGTGTGTCCGGGGCCGGCAAGAAGGCCGACGTCGCCTTCCTCTTCTCCGAGCGGGACGGCTCGATGAAGGCCTACGGCATCCCGGGCCACCGTCACATCGCCGAGATCGAGGAGCAGTTCTCGGCTGCGGCGGGCGCCCCGGTCGTCGTGCAGTTTAGCCCTCATCTCGCGCCCATGCACCGCGGCATCGCGACCACCGTTGTCGTCCCGGCGCCCGGCGTCACCGCCGCCCAGGTCGAGGAAGTCTGGCGTCGCGCCTACGCGGGACGGCCGTTCATCACCCTGCTGGCTTCGGGGGACTTCCCTGACACCGCCCATGTGGCGGGCACCAACCGCGTCGCCGTCTCCGCCGTGTCCGACGCGCGCACGGGCAACCTCGTGATCACCTCCGTCCTCGACAACCTCCTCAAGGGCGCCGGCGGCCAGGCTGTGCAGTGCCTCAACCTCATCATGGGCTGGGACGAGGCCGAGGGCCTGCGCTGAGGACGATCCTTCCGCCATGTCCATCGAGTTCATCGACAATTCACCCGGCCTCTCCGACGTGCCTGGTTTCCGCGTGGGCGCCTCCGCCTGCGACATCCGGAACAAGGCGAACGGACGCCTCGACCTCGCGCTGGTGGTCGCCGACCAGCCTTGCGCGGCCGCCGGCGTCTTCACCACCAATGACGTCAAGGCCGCCCCCGTGCGCCTCTGCCAGCGCCTGCTCGCTTCGGGAGGAAGCGTCCGCGGCATCGTGGGCAACAGCGGCAACGCCAACGCCTGCACGTCCGTCCAGGGCGACGCCGACGCCGCTGAGACCGCCCGTCTCGCCGCCGCCGCCCTTGGCGCGCCGTCCGACGTCTTCCTCGTCTGCTCCACCGGCCGCATCGGCGAGCTCCTCCCGATGGCCAAGGTGGCCGCGGGCGTCGCGGAGGCCGCCGGTCGTCTTTCGCGCGTTTCGGCCGAGGGCCGCAGGGCCGCGGAGGCGATCCTGACTTCCGACACCCGGCCCAAGACCTGCACCGCAAGGTTCGTCCAAGGCGGCAGGACCGTGACCGTCTCCGGCATCGCCAAGGGCGCCGGCATGATCGAGCCCAACATGGCGACCATGCTGGCCTTCGTGTGCACGGACGCCGAGGCCGCCCCCGCCTTCCTCAAGGAGGCCCTCAGGACCGCCTCGGACGACTCCTTCAACTGCGTGAGCGTGGACGGAGACATGTCGACCAATGACACCGTCCTCCTGCTGGCCTCCGGCGCCTCGGGCGTGAAGGTCGGCCCGGAGGGCAATCCCGCCGCCACCGCGCTCTTCCGGGAGGCGCTCGGCCGTGTGTGCTTCGCCCTCGCGGAGAAGATTGTCGGCGACGGTGAGAAGATCACCAAGGTCGTGTCCGTCGAGGTCGAGGGCGCCCGCAGCCGCGCGGATGCCGAGAAGATCGCCCGCGCCATCGGCAACTCGCTGCTCGTGAAGTCCTCCTGGTTCGGCGAAGACCCCAACTGGGGCCGGCTCGCGGACGCCGCCGGCTACGCCCGCACCGGCCTCGACGAGGCTAAGCTGGACATCCATTACGGCGACGTACCGGCCGTGCTCGCCGGCCGCCCGCTGCCCGAGAACAAGCCGAGCTGGAAGGAGGTCGTGAAGGCCGCCCGCTTCACGGTGCGGATCGGCCTCGGACTCGGCGACGCACGCTTCCGTCTGCTCGCGTCGGACCTGACCGACGGCTACGTAAACTACAACAAGAGCGAGTGAGGCCTCTTTTCCGTTTGCCCCCCGTCCCGCGTCCGCAACGCTCCGCAATCGTCCGATGACCACACCCGCAGCGCAGAAGTCCGAGGTCCTCCTCGAGGCGCTTCCCTACATCCAGAAGTTCCGCGGCTCCACCTTCGTGGTGAAGTACGGCGGCAGCTTCATGGACGATCCCAATCCCGAGGGCCGCAACCTCGTGGCCACCGACATTGCCTTCCTGGCCGCGGTGGGCATCCAGGTCGTCGTCGTCCATGGCGGCGGCAAGGCTATCACCCGCGCGATGGAGAAGGCTGGCATCAAGTCCGAGTTCCGGGGCGGCATGCGCGTCACCGACGCGGCCACGGTCAAGATTGTCGAGGAGACCCTCAACGGCGAGATCAACGGACAGATCTGCGAGTCGCTGCGGGCCCGCGGCGCAAACCCCCTCGGTATGCCGGGCAACCATGTGAACCTCTGCCAGCGCCTGATGGGCGCGGACGACCAGGGCAATCCCGTGGACATCGGTTACGTGGGCGACATCCGTTTCGTGAAGGCCAAGCTCATCAAGAAGGCCCTCGCCGACGGCTTCCTGCCCGTGGTCTCGCCCGTCGCGCTCGACGAGGCCGACCAGCCTTACAACACCAACGCCGACGTGGCCGCCGCGGCGGTGGCCGACGCGCTCCGCGCCCGTCGCCTGATCTTCATGAGCGACGTCCCCGGACTGCTCGCCGACCCGAAGGAACCTGCTTCGCTCATCACCACCCTCAAGGTGAGCGAGGTCGACGAGCTCAAGCGCAAGGGCGTCATCGCCGGCGGCATGATCCCCAAGGTGGACAGCGCCGTGAAGGCGCTCCGCGAGGGCGTGCGCCGCGTCCACTTCATCGACGGCCGGGTGCCCCACGCGCTCCTGCTCGAGGTGTTCACCGACCGGGGCATTGGCACCGAGATTGTGCACGGCTGATGGCGGGAGAGACTCCAGATTCCGCCGCGGCGCAGTATGACAGGCACGTCGTCCGCAGCTACGCCGCCCCAGCGCTCACCCTCGTGCGCGGGCAGGGCAGCCATGTCTGGGACGCGGCCGGCCGGCGCTATCTCGACTTCGCGACCGGCATCGCCGTCAACGCGCTCGGCCATTCCCATCCCGTCTGGGTGCGCCGCGTCCAGGAGCAGGCGGCTCGGCTCACGCACGTCAGCAACCTCTACCGGAACGAAGGGCAGGGCGCCCTCGCCGCGGCCCTGGCCCGCCGCTGCGGACCGGGCCGCGCCCTCTTCTGCAACAGCGGCGCCGAGGCCAACGAGGCGCTTCTCAAGCTCGCCCGCCTGCACGGCGTGCGCAAGTCGGGCCAGGAGGGCGCGTGCCACGTCGTCGTCGTCGCGGAGAAGGCCTTCCACGGCCGCACCTTCGGCGGCATGTCCGCCACGCCGCAGGAGAAGATCCAGAAGGGATTCCGTCCGCTGCTGACCGGCTTCACCGCGGCCCCGCTCAACGACCTCGCGGCTTGGGATCGCGTAATCGACGCGCGCACCACGGCCGGCGTGCTCATCGAGACCATCCAGGGGGAGGGCGGGGTGAACCCGGCCTCGCAGGAGTTCCTCCGCGGCGTGGAGCGCATCTGCCGCGAGCGGAATGTGCTGTTCATGATCGACGAGATCCAGTGCGGGGTCGGCCGCACCGGCCGGTTCTTCGCCTACGAGCGCACCGGCATCCGGCCGGACGCCATCGCCATGGCCAAGGGCCTCGGCGGCGGCTTCCCCATCGGAGCCATCTGGATCGCGCCTCCTCACGACAATCTCTTCACCGCTGGCTCGCACGGTACGACCTTCGGCGGTGGCGCGCTTGCCTCCGCCGCGGCGCTGGCCGTGCTCGAGGTCATCGAACAGGAGGGGCTGCTCGACAAGGTCACGCGGCAGTCCGCGCCCTGGCATGAGAGGCTCCGGGGGCTGGTGCGGCTGAGACCCGACCTTGTTGCGGAGGTCCGCGGAGAGGGCTACATGGTCGGCGTCGCGCTCAAGTGCGACCCCGTGCCGGTCTGCGTCGCCCTGCGTGAGGCGGGTCTGCTCACCGCGCCCGCAGGAGGCGTCGTCGTCCGTATGCTGCCGCCGCTGACCGCCTCGGCCCAGGAGCTGGAGGAGTCGGTCGAGGTCATGGCCCGTGTGCTCGGCGACTGGAAGCCCGCCTGAGGCCCCGGCGGGCCGCATTTTCCTCTGTCCAAACCCGACGGCAGCGGTAGATTCGACCCTTTCCCGAGATGCGCCATTTCCTCAAGGAGACGGACCTCACCGCCGCCGAGACCGCCCGGGTCTTCGAGAGCTCCGCACGGATGAAGTCCAGCCGGGGCTCGGAGTCCCCCGCGCTGGCCCGGCAGTCCTGGGGCCTGCTCTTCTTCAAGAAGAGCACCCGGACGCGCGTCTCCTTCCAAGTGGGCGTGCATGAGCTGGCCGGCCTGCCCGTGATGCTCAATGCCGATGACATGCAGATCTCGCGCGGAGAGACCGTGGCCGACACGGCACGGGTGCTGTCCCGCTACCTCCACGGCATGGTCATCCGCTGCCACGAGCACGCGTTGCTCGAGGAGTTCGCGGCCTCTGGGACGATGCCCGTGGTCAACGCGCTCTCGGACTTTCTCCATCCCTGCCAGTTCCTGACCGACATGTTCACGCTGGCGGAGCGCCTTTCGCCCGGCCGTCCGGACCGTTACGCCGAGTCGCTCAAGGGCAGGAAGGTCGCCTTCCTGGGAGACACCGCCTGCAACATGGCCAACTCCTTCGTGCTCGGCGGCGCCGCCCTCGGCGTCGAGGTCGCGCTCGCTGGACCGGCCGGCTACGAGCCCGGAGCCGGGATCCGCGCCCAGCTGAAGAAGGACGGACTGGCCGGCACCTTCGCCTTCTCGACCGATCCGGCCGAGGCGGTCCGGGGCGCCGACATGGTCTACACCGACGTCTGGGTGAGCATGGGCATGGAGGCCGAGAGGGCCGAGCGTCTGCGCATCATGCAGCCCTACCAGGTGAACGCACGGCTGATGTCAGCGGCCAAGCCCTCCGCCTGGTTCATGCACTGCCTGCCCGCCCATCCCGGCGAGGAGGTCACCGCCGAGGTGCTGCAGGGACCGCGCAGCATCGTCTTCGACCAGGCCGAGAACCGACTGCACGTGCAGAAGGCCGTCCTCGCCCACCTCGCGTCCGCCCGCTGAACTTCCCCACCTCCCAACATGAGCAAGAAGAAGAAAATCGTTCTGGCCTACTCCGGCGGACTCGACACGTCGGTCCTCCTCTCCTGGATCAAGGAGCGTCATGGCGCCGAGATGATCGCGTTCTGCGCCGACATCGGCCAGGAGGAGGAGCTGAAGGGGCTCCGTCAGAAGGCCCTCCGCACCGGCGCGTCCAAGCTCTACGTGGACGACCTTCAGGCCGAGTTCGCCCGCGACTTCATCTTCCCGATGATGCAGGCCGGCGCCATCTACGAGGGTCAGTACTACCTCGGCACCTCCATCGCCCGCCCGCTCATCGCGAAGCGCATGGTCGAGATCGCCCGCAAGGAGGGCGCGACCGCCATCGCCCACGGCGCCACCGGCAAGGGCAACGACCAGGTACGCTTCGAGCTCACCTGCGCCGCCCTCGCGCCCGACCTCGAGATCATCGCCCCCTGGCGCAACGAGGCCTTCCGCCGCGACTTCCCCGGCCGGGCCGAGATGATCGCCTACTGCGCGCGGAACCGCATCCCCGTCGAGGCCAGTGCCAAGAAGCCCTACTCCTCGGACCGCAACCTCCTGCACATCTCCTATGAGGCCGGCATCCTGGAGGATCCTTGGATGGATGCCTTCCATCCCTCCAACAAGGCGATGTTCAAGCTTTCCGTCTCGCCCGAGGACGCGCCCGCCAAGCCCGAATACGTCGAGCTCGAGTTCCGTCAGGGCGACTGTGTCGCCGTCAACGGCAAGAAGCTCGATCCCCTCGGCGTCATGCGGACCCTCAACCGCCTCGGCGGCCGTCACGGCGTTGGCCGCGTCGACATGGTCGAGAACCGCTTCGTGGGCATGAAGAGCCGCGGTGTCTATGAGACTCCCGGCGGCACCATCCTCCATTTCGCCCACCGCCAGATCGAGTCGCTGACGATGGACCGCGAGGTCATGCACCTGCGCGATTCCCTCGTGCCCCGCTACGCCACGCTGGTCTACAACGGCTTCTGGTACGCCCCGGAGCGCCTCGCGCTCCAGGCCCTGATTACCGAGTCCCAGCGCAACGTGACCGGCACGGTCCGCGTGAAGCTCTACAAGGGCAATGTCTATGTGGCCGGCCGCAAGAGCGCCCGCTCGCTCTACAATCCGCACATTGCGACCATGGAGGCCGACCCGACCAAGGCCTACAACCAGGACGACGCCACCGGATTCATCCGTCTCAATGGGCTCCGCCTCCGGGTGAATTCCAAGGTCAACGGCGTCGGGAATCTCAGCCGCACCGCGCGCTGAGTCCTGCCGCAGCCGACCGACAGGGGCGTCCTTCAGGGTGCCCCTGCTGGTTTCCGACTGGAGGCGCGGGTCGGAATCGAACCGACGTATGGGGCTTTTGCAGAGCCCGGCCTTACCACTTGGCTACCGCGCCGTTCCTATCGAAGGCCGTTAGATTGCCCTTCGCCTTTTCTTCTTTCAAGGGTTTTTGTGCCAGGGCTTCCCTTCCGCCCGGCCTGGGCTTAGTTTCCGTTCATGACGCAGCCGTCTTTCCGCATCGGCACCGGCTTTGACATCCATCCGCTCAAGCCTGGACGGCCCTGCGTGCTAGGCGGCGTCACCATCCCCTCCGACGTCGGACCCGACGGTCACTCGGATGCCGATGTGCTCCTGCATGCGGCCGCGGACGCGATCCTGGGAGCCGCCGGACTGCGTGACATTGGCACGCTTTTTCCCAATACCGATCCGGCCTGCAAGGGCATGGATTCGGCCGTAATCCTGCGTCGGGCGGCGGACGAGGCCGCCAGGGCCGGCTGGTCCGTCGGCAATCTCGACGTCGTGGTCATCGCGGAGCGTCCCAAGCTGTCCGCCCATGTGCCCGCCATCCGCGCCCGGGTGGCCGAAATCCTGGGCATCGACCCCTCCCGGGTGGGGGTCAAGGCCACTACCAACGAAGGGATGGACGCGGTGGGGCAGGGCAGGGCCGTCTCCGTCCATGCGGTTTGCCTGCTTTTCAGGGCCTGAGGCCCCCTTGGTCGGGCTCCAATGGCGATTCGGTCTTGTCAAAACGGGGTAAAACGGACATGTTAAATGACCCTCCCTTGTTGGAGGAGCCGTCATGGAAAAGACCCTCATCATCCTCAAGCCCGACTGCATGGAGCGCCGTCTCGCCGGCATCGTCCTCGCCCGGTTTGAGGCCGCCGGGTTCGATATCCAGGCTTGCAAGATGACGCGTCTGACCTCCGCCCAGCTCCGTGAGCACTATGCCCACGTCGCGGACAAGCCCTTCTATCCGGACATCGAGGCCTTCATGTCCTCCCGCCCCGTCATCGTGGCCGTGCTGATCGGTGAGAACGTCATCGCGCGCGTCCGCGAGCTGCTCGGGCCCACCAATTCTAAGGTCGCCCCCAAGGGCACCATCCGCGGCGACTTCGGCACTGAGATGATGCGCAACGTCTGCCACGCCTCCGACAGCCCGTCGGCCGCCGAGGTCGAAATCCGCAGATTTTTCCAGCCGGACGAAGTGCACGCCCCCGAGGCGAGCCGAGTCTGATCCGGACATAGCTCCAGCAGGTCCCGTCGTGAGAGCGACGGGACTGCCTTTGGCTTTGTCATGACTCGGGCCGGCGTCATCCTGCGCCCGATGGCCTTGCACTGCCCTGACTGCGGTCTGCCGATACCGACCGCGGAGGTGGCGCCGTCCGCGGGACTCGCCGTCTGCCGGCTGTGCGACCGCACTTACCCGCTCGCGGCATGCCAGGAGGCGCTTCCGATCGAGGAGCGCGCCGACCTTCCGCTCGGCGCGCCACCCAAGGGCGTGACGGTCACCGAAGGCATGGACGGTTTCATGGTGAGCGTGTCGACGCGCAGCCGCATGGCCCTCTTCCTCGTCCCCTTCACGCTGTTCTGGGCCGGAGGTTCGCTCGGCGGCATCTACGGCACGCAGAAAGCCAAGGGGGAAGTTCAACCTCATGATGTCGCTCTTCGGCATCCCGTTCCTCATCGGCTCCGTCTTCCTCATCGGCTTCACGGCCATGACCGTCGCCGGGCGTCAGGTCATCGAGCTCAAGGGCGGACGTCTGCACGTCCATGTCGGCGCCTTCGGTCTGCGTTGGGGCCGCTCGGTCGACTGGCGTGACGTCGAGTCGGCGCGCCTCCATGAGAGGCCCGCGCGGGGTCGGCGCCGATACGGATCCGTGCACGAGGTCTCGGTGCGCGGTGACAAGCCTCTCTCGCTCGGTTCCGGAATCGATGCCGAGCGCCTGCGCTGGACGACCCGGTTTCTGGCCGCCCGCATCCGGCTCGGGCGCTGAATTCCCCGTTGCCCTCGGGCCGTGGTCTTGGGCAATCTGCGTCCATGCTGGACCCGAAGCTGCTCCGTGAGAACGTCGACCTCGTCCGTCAGGGCGTGGCCCGCAAGAAGTTCCAGGTCGACCTCGACGCGGTGCTCGCCGCCGATGACGCGCGCCGCACCGCCCTGGCCGAGTTCGAGGCCGCGCGTTCCGCCCAGAACGCCGCCAACAAGGAGATGGCCGCGCTGCCCAAGGGGTCGCCCGAGTTCGTCGCCAAGGTCGCCGAGATGAAGTCCGCCTCCGCCCGCGTGAAGGAGCTGGAGAAGCGCGTGCAGGACGCGGAGTCCGCCTGGCACGCCGCCGCCCTCGCCGTGCCGAACGTCCCCCACGAATCCGTGCCGCCCGGCCGGACCGAGGCCGACAACCGCGTCGTCTCCGAGTGGGGCGACGTCTCCGCCCTCGTTTCGGCCTCCGCCCGGCCGCACTGGGACATCCCCTGGTTCGCCAGGGCGGTGGACTTCGAGCGCGGGGTCAAGGTGACCGGCGCGGGCTTCCCGTTCTACGTGGGCGACATGGCGAGGCTCGTCCGGGCGCTGGTCCAGTTCTTCCTCGAGGAGGCCGGCGCCGCCGGCTACCAGGAGGTGCACGCCCCGCTGCTCGTCAACGCCGCCAGCGCCACCGCCACCGGACAGCTGCCGGACAAGGAGGGGCAGATGTACCACGCGCAGACCGACGACTTCTACCTCATCCCCACCGCCGAGGTGCCCGTCACCAATTTCTTCCGCGACGAGATCCTTGAGGAGTCCGCGCTGCCGGTGAAGCGCTGCGGCTACACGCCCTGCTTCCGCCGTGAGGCCGGCAGCTGGGGCGCGCACGTGCGCGGGCTCAACCGCCTGCATCAGTTCGACAAGGTCGAGCTGGTCAAGTGGGTGCATCCGTCGAAGTCCTTCGACGAGCTGGAGTCGCTGCGCGGAGACGCCGAGCGTCTCCTCCAGAAGCTCGGCCTGCC
Organism: Verrucomicrobiota bacterium; assembly: GCA_016871415.1. GTDB lineage: Bacteria > Verrucomicrobiota > Verrucomicrobiia > Opitutales > UBA953 > UBA953. Next base: position 96,250 of record VHDL01000006.1, on the reverse strand, counting down.
CTACCGGGTGTTGCTCATCTGCGCCGGGGACATAGGTTTCGCGCACAGCAAGCAGTACGACCTCGAGGTGTGGGCCGGCGGGCAGAAGCGCTGGCTCGAGGTCTCCAGCTGCTCCAACTTCACCGACTTCCAGGCGCGTCGCGCCGGCATCCGTTTCCGGCCCAAGGACGGCAAGCCCGAGCACGTGCACACGCTCAACGGATCCGGCCTCGGCCTGCCCCGCGTGCTCGCCGCCATCCTGGAGAACAACGTCGGTCCGGACGGCGTGGTGCGCGTGCCCGAGGCCCTGCGCCGCTGGTACGGCAAGGACACGATCGCGCTCTGAGCGGTTGGGTTTGTCAGCCGCCCCCGGCGGCCTAGGGTGCGTCCGTGAACGCAGGCCCGCCCAGTACCGAGGTCCTCCGCGCCGCGGCCGCTTCGCTGCCCCGGCTGCCCCGGCTTGCGGACGATCCCGGCGGTCCGCTGCTGGTGGGCGTCTCGGGCGGCGCGGATTCGGTCTACCTGCTCCTGGCCCTGAGCGCGGATGAGGCCTTCGCCGGTCGGCTCGTCGTCGCGCATTTCGACCACCGGGTGCGCGGCCGAGCGTCCGCGGCTGACGCGGAATTCGTCGCGGCCCTCTGCGCCTCGCTCGGCGTGCCCTGCCGGCTCGGCTCCCGCGCCTCCGAAGGCCCCGCCTCCGAGGGCGCGTTGCGTGACGCCCGCGAGGCCTTCTTCGCGAGTGTCCGCGCCGACGCGGGGTCGGCCGTGCTGGTGACCGCGCATCACGTCGACGACGTGGTCGAGACCGTGCTGCTCCGGCTGGCCCGGGGCGCGGGCCCGGGAGGACTCGGCTCCCCACGCGTCCGACGGCGCTTCCGCGACGGGCATGTGAGGTGGCGTCCGCTGGTGGCCGCCGGGTTGCGCAAGCGCGACCTTGCGCAAGCCCTCATTGCGGCGCGCGTGACATGGCGTGAGGACGCCACCAACGCCCTGCCTGTGACCGCACGCAACCGCGTCCGGTCCTGGGTCGGGGGCGGAGCGGACGCGGCGCTCGGCGAGGGCCACGCCGCGGGCTTCGCGCTTTCCGCACGGATCCTCGCGGAATCGCATGACGCCCTCCTCGCGTGGGCGCGGGAGCTCGGTTGCGTTCCCGGTTCGGATTCCCTGGACCTCGCCGGACTGCGCGCGCGTCCCGCCGCGCTCGCTTACGCCGTCCTGGCGGAGCATCTCCGGCTCCTCTCCGGGACCGACGCTTCGCCGCAGTCCCTCGCGCCCGTCGTGGCCGCGGCGCTGGAGGGCGGAGAAGGGCGGTTTTCGCTCTGCGGCCGCGTGCACCGCCTGCGGGCGGGCCGGCTCTCCCTGAGCGCCGAGCCAGCCGCATGGGGCGTGACGCCCAGACCTCTGCGGCTCGGCGTGCCCGACCCCGAATGCGGACTTCTGGCCGAGACCGTGGACGTGGACGAAGCGCTTTGGAGGGCCCTGTCCGGCGGGGTGATTTCCAATACGGAGGAAGTGTATCTCCGGTCGCCGGCGACGGGATTGGTCTGGCGGGGCCGCGCGGAGGGCGACCGTTGCCGTCCGCTGGGGGCGCCCGGCGGGGCCAAGCTCTCCGATCTCCTGATCAACCGCAAGCTGCCCGAGGAGAGTCGCGACTCCCTGCCCGTGGTGCTGGCCGGTGATGAAATCCTGTGGGTGCCCGGAATCCCGCCCTCCGACGCCCATCGGCTGGACGGCCCCTGCGGGGGGGCTCTCCGTTTGACTTGGCCTCCCGGCCGGTTAGTCTGGTTGGTCCGATGAGCCAGAATGACGATGACAAGGGCGGGCAGAAATTGAGCGGCAAGCCAGTCCTCGTCTGGCTGCTCCTCTTGCTGGCCGTCTTCGCCCTCCTCCAGTTCGCGGGACCCGAGCCTGCGTCCGTGCAGCCTTTCAACGTCTCCCAGGTCCTCACCATGGCCCAGGAGAAGAAGATCCGCACCATGTCCGTGCGCGAGGATCCCTCCGGCGGCAAGGGGTGGTACCAGATCACCGGTGAGCTGATGGTCAAGGGGGCCGCCGATGGCGAGAAGTCGCGTTTCTCGGCCGCGGGCCGCCTCACCGACAAGGAGTTCGAGGCCCTGCGTTCCTCCGTGCCCGTCGAGGCGTTCAAGGACGTCCCCGCCCAGACCGGCTGGACCATGTTCCTGTGGAACGTCCTGCCCACCCTCCTGGTTTCCGGCGTCGTGCTGTTCATGATGTACCGGTTCCTCAAGAGCGCGAACCGCGGCGCCATGCAGTTCGCCAAGAGCCGGGCGCGTCTCAACGCGACCGAGAAGGAGACCACCACCTTCAAGGACGTCGCGGGTTGCGACGAGGCCAAGGAGGAGGTCAAGGAGGTCGTCGACTTCCTCAAGGATCCTAAGCGTTTCACCCGCATCGGAGCCTCGATCCCCAAGGGCATCCTCATGGTCGGTCCTCCCGGCACCGGCAAGACCCTGCTCGCCCGGGCCGTGGCCGGCGAGGCCGGCGTGCCCTTCCTCAGTATCAGCGGTTCAGACTTCGTCGAGATGTTCGTCGGCGTGGGCGCAGCCCGCGTGCGCGACACCTTCGAGCAGGCGCGCAAGATTGCGCCCTGCATCATCTTCATCGATGAAATCGATGCGGTCGGCCGCCAGCGCGGCGCTGGACTCGGCGGCGGCAACGACGAGCGTGAGCAGACCCTCAACTCGCTCCTTGTCGAGATGGACGGCTTCGACGGTCAGGCCGGCGTAATCGTGATTGCCGCAACCAACCGCGCCGACGTGCTCGACCAAGCCCTGCTGCGTCCAGGCCGTTTCGATCGCCAAGTCTTCGTCGACCTGCCCGACCTCAAGGGCCGTGAGGCCGTGCTGGCCGTGCACGCCAAGCGCTTCCAGCTCGCCCCGTCGGTGGACCTCGCGCGCGTCGCGCGCATGACCACCGGCATGTCCGGCGCCGACCTGGCCAATCTTCTCAACGAGTCGGCCTTGCACGCCGGACGTCGCAACCGCGACAGGGTCGAGATGTCCGACGTCGAGGAGGCGCGTGACAAAATCGCCTTCGGCCGCGAGCGCAAGAAGGTCATGGACGAGGAGGACCGCCGCGCCACTGCCTACCACGAGGCCGGCCATGCCGTGGTGCAGAGCGTCGTCGACGACGGGCACATGCCCCTGCACAAGGTGACCATCATCCCGCGTGGGCGGGCCCTGGGCATGGCGATGCTCATGCCTAAGAAGGAGATCCTTGGCTATTCGAAGACCCGCCTGCTCAACTACGTCTGCATGGCGATGGCGGGCCGCATCGGCGAGAAGGTCGTGACGGGAGACATTTCCAACGGGGCCTCCTCGGACATCAAGCAGGCTACCCGCATGGCCCGGCAGATGGTCTGCGAGTGGGGCATGAGCGACCTCGGACCCGTCGCGCTGGGCGAGAACTCCGACACCATCTTCCTCGGGCGCGAAATCGCGCGCACCCAGTCGCACAGCGACGAGACCTCAAGCCGGATCGACGAGGCCGTGGCCGCCATCATCAAGGAACAGTATGCCCGCGCCGAGGCCATCCTCGCCGAACACGGGGAGGCGCACCGGAAGGTGGCCGAGGCCCTGCTCGAGCATGAGACCCTCGATGGCGTTCATGTCGCCGAGATCCTCCGCACCGGCGCCATCCAGACCCCCGTGGTCGGCGCGCCGGTCGCTCCCGTCCCCCGCGAGCCCTCCACCGGAAGGGCACCCGGCGCCGAATCTGCCCCCAGCCCCGCTTGAGGTTTGCGCCTCCCGGCTTCGTCTCCAGCCTCGGAGGCATGGTAATCGGACTCACGGGAGGCATTGGCTGCGGCAAGAGCGCCGCCGCCGCGTGCTTCGTCGAGCTGGGCTACGTGCATGTCGATGCCGACGCCCTGGCTCATCAGGCCTTGCGTCGTCCGGAGGTGGTCGAGGCCCTGAAGGCTAGGTGGGGGGAGGCCTGTCTGGCGCCGGATGGGACCCCTCTGCGGTCATGGGTCGCTGAAAAAGCATTCGGGGACAGGGCGGAGCTGGAGTTCCTCGAATCATTGGTCCACCCGATTGTGGCCGAACTCCGCGGCGCCGCCATGTCCGATGAATCGAAGTCGTACATCGTGGAGATTCCGCTGTTGTTCGAGAAGGGACTCGCGGCCGGGTTTGACTGCATCGTCTGTGTCGCCTGTTCCGACTCGGTGCGCATGCGCAGATTGCAGGACCGGGGGCTGTCGGCGGCAGAATCTGAACGACGTATAAAGTCGCAAATGCCTGTCGGGCAGAAAGTTAAGCTTTCAGATTACGTGATTTGGAACGATTGCGACCGGACGTTCCTGCGCGGCCAGGTTGAGAGGCTGGTCGGAGAGCTTTGCGCCGGCCGAGGTATGCCTTCCTGAGGATACTTTGCGATTGCCGCTGGATAGGGGCGTTTTAACTTAATTTTTTACAGCCGTCTCCCCCCAAGGGGACGTTCATCAAAGCCCCTTTTTCCACCCTGGGAACATACGCCTGTGACGTCCGCCGACGATTTTGTCATCCAATTCATCCAGGACAAGGCGCTCGTCTCTCCTGATGACGTCGCCGCCACCCGTGCCGCATTGGGCGACCTCAAGGAGGGTCAGAATCCGGACACCGCCGCCCTGGAGCATCTCGTGGCCGAGAAGAAGCTCACCTGGCAGGCCGTCACCTCGGCCCTCGGCGCTGAGTTCGACATGGAGGTCGTGGACGTCTCCCAGGTCGCTCCCACCGATGAGCTCCTCAAGCTCGTCGGTCGCGAGCAGGCCGAGCGCCACTGCATCCTCCCTCTCCAGATGGACGGAGTCGAGCTGCTCGTGGCCATCGCGGATCCGCTCGACACCGAGACCCTCGACTCCCTGTCCCGCATCCTCAAGGTGCCCCTGCACCCCAAGCTCGCGCCGCCGGATGAGCTCCGTTCCGCAATCGACCGCTGCTACGGCGGCGGCCAGGTCAACGTCGCCTATGATCAGGTCTTCGGCAAGTCCGAGGACGGCGTCTCTGTCGAGCTGCCGCAGGGCGGCGAGGTCAAGGAGGACGATGCGCCAATCATCCGTTACGTCAACTCCCTCATCGTCGACGCTATCCGCCGCAAGGCCTCGGACATCCACCTCGAGCCGCTCGAGAAGCGCTTCCGCGTGCGCTTCCGCATAGACGGCGTGCTCCAGGAGATGAAGGGCCCGCCCAAGCGCCTGCAGCCCTCCGTCATCTCCCGGCTCAAGCTCATGGCGGACGTCTCGCTCGCGGAGAAGCGCATCCCGCAGGACGGACGCATCCAGGCCCGCACCGGCGGGCGCGACATCGACCTCCGCGTCTCCGTCCTCCCCACTGTCTACGGCGAGTCCATCGTCATGCGAATCCTCGACAAGGAGGGCCTCAAGCTCGGCCTGCCCGAGCTCGGCTTCTTCGCGGACGACCAGGCCAAGTTCCAGTCCCTCATCGGCGGCTCGGACGGCGTCTTTCTGGTGACCGGCCCGACCGGCTCTGGCAAGTCGACCACCCTCTACTCCGCCCTCAACTACATCAACAAGCCGGACCGTAAGATTATCACCGTCGAGGATCCCGTCGAGTACCAGATGGTCGGCATCAACCAGGTGCAGGTGAAGCGCGACGTCGGCATGACCTTCGCCGCGGCCCTGCGCGCCATGCTGCGTCAGGCGCCCAACGTCGTGATGATCGGGGAAATCCGCGACCTTGAGACCGCCGAGATTGCTATCAACGCCGCCCTCACCGGCCACATGGTGTTCTCGACCCTTCACACCAACGACTCCGTCTCCTCGGTCACCCGTCTCGTGGACATCGGCGTGAAGCCCTTCCTCGTCTCGGCCGCGCTTCGCGGAGCCCTCGCGCAGCGGCTCGTGCGCCGCGTCTGCCAGGCCTGCGCCCAGCCCTACGCCCCGACCTCCAAGGAGCTCATGTCCGTGGGCCTGAGTGAGAAGGACCTCGCCGCGGCGACGCCCATGAAGGGCGCCGGCTGCGCCAAGTGCGGCGACCGCGGGTACAAGGGCCGCCGCGGCGTCTTCGAGCTCTTCGTCGTCACCGCGGAGGTCCAGGAGATGATCTACGCCGGCTCCACCCTCGTCGAACTGCGCCGCAAGGCGCGCGAGGCCGGCATGCGCACCATGCGTGAGGACGGCCTCCGCAAGATCCTCTCCGGCATGACCACCGTCGAGGAGATTGTGGGCGCCACCGTCGCGGACGACGTCCTCTGAGCCCATGGGCTACGATTTGGACCAGCTGCTGGAAGCAATGATCGAGAACGGGGCGTCCGACCTCCACCTGCACGTCGGCCGTCCTCCCTCCCTCCGCATCAACGGCTCCATCGTGTCGCTCGACGGTCCTCCGTTGTCCGCGGCGCACACCGAGGCGCTGGCGGTGAAAATCGTCCCCCGGCACCTGCGCGATCGGCTGGCCAAGGAGGGCGGCTGCGACTTCGCCTTCGCTTTCAAGAAGAAGGGCCGCCTGCGCTGCAACGTCTTCCGCGCTGGCGGCGAGACCGGGCTGGTCCTGCGCCTGCTCCCCACGAGCATGTTCACCCTAGAGCAGCTGCGGCTGCCCGGCGTGATCAAGGACCAGCTCCGTCGTGCGCGCGGCCTCGTGCTCGTGACCGGCCCGACAGGCTCCGGCAAGACGACGACCCTTGCGTCGATGATTGATTGGATCAACCAGAACGAGGAAGGGCACATCATCACCCTCGAGGATCCCATCGAGTACGTCCACCCGCACAAGAAGTGCACCGTCACCCAGCGCGAGGTCGGTACCGACGTGCTCTCGTTTGCCGAGGGCGTGCGCGCCGCCCTCCGTCAGGATCCCGACGTCATCCTCATCGGGGAGTTGCGGGACCTGGAGACCATCGAGGCGGCGCTCACCGCGGCCGAGACCGGACACCTCGTCCTCGGCACCCTGCACACGTCTGGCGCCGCCCGCACCATCGAACGCATCGTCGATGCCTTCCCCACGGGCAGCCGCGACCAGGTGCAGGTGCAGCTCGCCTCATCGCTCTGCATGGTCATCTCCCAGAGCCTCCTGCACACCAAGGATGACTCGCGAATCGCCGCCTTCGAGATCCTCGTCAACACCTTGGGCGTCGCCGCCAAGATACGTGACAAGAAGACCTTCCAGATCGCCTCCGACATCGAGACCGGCGCCGTGCGCGGCATGCGTTCGCTCGACGCCGACCTCCTCGCGCTGCACGCGCAGGGCGTCATCCCCGAGGCCGAAGTCTTGAATTACTGCCAGGATTCCGAGGCCGTGAGGGCCCGCCTGCGATCGTCCACCGCTTCCTGACATCCATGTTCGACGACCACAGCGACACCATCCGCGAAATCGCCCTTCAGGCCGGCCTCGTCGACGCCCCTCAGGCCGACGAGCTCTGGGAGTCCCATTCCGCCACCGGCAAGTCCTTCACCGCCGCCCTCCTGGACGCGGGCCTCGTCGACCGGCCGGCCCTGCTCCAGGCCGTGGCCGACCATCTTCAGGTCCAGTTCTATTCGGCCGTCCCTGTCGACGCCGGCTCGGAGATCCTGCGGCTCCTCAAGCCCGCTCAGGCCCACAAGTACCTCGTCGTGCCCGTGTCGGACGAGGCCGGCAAGGTCATCATGGTCGCCAAGGACCCCTTCAATTCCGCCGCGGTTGGCGAACTGACGTTCATCCTGCAGCGTGACGTCGAGTTCGCCGTGGCCGACCCCGACCAGGTCGACTCCGCCGTCATCCGTGCCTACGGCGAACCCTCGGCCTCCTCGATGGAGGACCTCCTCGGCGAGTTCGACCAGGCCGAGGCCGTCAAGACCGACGAGGACGTCGCCGCCGCCGCCAGCCAGGCGCCGATCATCCGCTTCGTCGACCTCGTCCTGCAGGAGGCCGTCAAGGCCAAGGCCTCCGACATCCACTTCGAGCCCTTCGAGGACCAGTTCCGCATCCGCTACCGCATCGACGGTTCGCTCTACGAGATGGCGCCTCCGCCGAAGAATCTCGCCCCGGCCGTCATCGCCCGCGTCAAGGTGCTCTCCGCCCTCAACATCGCCGAGCGCCGCGTGCCTCAGGACGGCCGCATCAAGACCACAATCGGAGGCCGGGCTATCGACCTCCGCGTCTCGACCCTGCCGACCCAGTTCGGCGAGTCCGTCGTGCTCCGAATCCTCGACAAGTCGGTCGTCAACCTGAGCCTAGACGCACTCTCGATGCAGGATGATATCAAGGAAGGCATCCGCACCATGGTGAACCGGCCCAACGGGATCTTTATCGTGACCGGCCCGACCGGATCCGGCAAGACCACCACGCTGTACTCCGCCCTTCGGGAGGTGAACACTGAGGACATCAAGATCCTCACCGCCGAGGACCCGGTCGAGTACGAGGTCGAGGGCATCATGCAGGTGCCGATCAACCATCAGGTGGGCCTGACCTTCGCGGCCGCCCTCCGCGCCTTCCTCCGACAGGATCCGGACACGATCATGGTCGGGGAGATCCGCGACTTGGAGACCGCGCAGATCTCCGTCCAGGCCTCCCTCACCGGCCACGTGGTGCTCTCCACGCTCCACACCAACGACGCCCCCGGCGCCGTCACCCGACTCATCGACATGGGGCTGGAGCCGTTCCTCATCTCCGCCTCCTTGGAAGGCGTCCTCGCCCAGCGCCTCCTGCGCCGCGTCTGCCGCTCCTGCAAGACCGCATACGAGCCCGATAAGGACGTGGTCTCCATGCTCGAGGTCGACGCGCTGGAGATCGCGAGCAAGCAGTTCTTCTTCGGCAAGGGCTGCCCCGAGTGCAACCGCTCCGGCTACAAGGGCCGCCAAGGCCTCTTCGAACTGATGCCCATTAACGACGGCATCCGCACCCTCATCACCCAGAAGGCCCCGACTCTAGTGCTCAAGCAGAAGTCGATCGAGTCCGGCATGCGCCCGCTCCGGGAGGACGGCCTGCGATGCATCTTCGACGGCCTGACCACGATCGAGGAAGTCCTCAAGTACACCTGAACCCCTTCACCGAAACACCATGCCCGACTACAAGTACACCGCCATCGACAAGACCGGCGCCCAGACCTCCGGTTCCATCGCCGCCGCCGACGAGGCGCAGGCCCGCAAGAATCTCATGGCCCGGGGCCTGATGGTCACAGGTTTCGCGGCCGGGGCGGGTTCCAAGTCGCCCGCCGCCGCACCGGCGCCCCGTGCTAAGAAGGGCGCCTTCGGCTTACGGGCCAAGGTCACCCAGGATGACGTCACCGTGATGACCCGCCAGCTGGCGACCCTGATCACCGCGGGACTGCCGCTGCTCCGGGCGCTCGAGCTCATCGTCAAGCAGGAGCGCAACCTCGCCTTCAAGGACATCCTCACGAATGTAGCTGAAAGCGTGGCCCAGGGCAACAACCTGTCCGATGCGCTCCAGTCGCACCCCAAAGTCTTCGACAAGCTCTTCGTCAACATGATCCGAGCGGGCGAGGCCGGCGGCGTGCTGGACAAGGTCCTCGACCGTCTGGCGAGGTTCCGTGAGAAGGCCTCCCGCATCCAGAAGAAGGTCAAGTCCGCCATGGTCTACCCGGGTGTCGTCCTCTCCGTGGCCATCATCATCGTTTACGTCCTGATGGTGAAGGTCGTGCCTTCCTTCCAGAAGTTGCTCGACGGCCAGAAGACCCAGATGCCGCCCCTCACCGAGCTCGTCGTGGGCATCTCCAAGGCGCTCACAGAGTTCTGGTTCGTGACACCGGTGGTGGTGGCCGGCCTCTGGTTCGGCCTCAAGTACTGGCTGGCCACGCCCAAGGGCAAGGCGCTGTTCGACCGCATGATCTTCCGTCTGCCTAAAGTCGGCACGTTCGTGCAGATTGTCTCGGTGTCGCGCTTCGCCCGCACCTTTGGCACCCTGATGGCCTCCGGCGTCCCGATCCTGCAGTCCATCTCCATCACCCGTGATACGCTGGACAACGTCGTGATCGCGAAGTCGCTCGAGCGTGTGCATGACCGCGTCCGCGACGGCGAACCGCTCTCCGTCCCCCTCGAGCAGACGGGCGTCTTCCCCCAGATGGTCACCTCCATGATCCAGGTGGGCGAGGAGACTGGCCAGCTACCCGAGATGCTCAACCGCGTCGCGGACATCTATGACGAGGAAGTGGACAACGCGGTCAGCGCGCTCACCTCGATCATCGAACCGGTCCTCATCGTCTTCCTGGCCGTCGTGGTCGGCACGATTGTGCTCGCCATGTTTCTGCCGCTCATCGCGCTCATCACCAAGATGACCGGCGGAGGCTGAGGTCCGACTACACGGGTCCGACGAGACCCCAAAAAGGAGGCGGCTTGCATACCCCTATGCAAGCCGCCTGTTTTTTTACTGCTTTATCTTACTTACCCCATTGCCCCGTAGGGCAAATTTAACTGTCGCAATCGTGCTATTATTAGAGCCCAAGGCAAGCCGTATCGAACTATTTCCGTAACCGCTTGTTTTCTATGGCTTTAAATTGGGTGCAGGGGTAGGATTTGAACCTACGACCTTCAGGTTATGAGCCTGACGAGCTAACCGGGCTGCTCCACCCTGCAATCAGTGGGAGAGGCTTACAAAGGGGCTTCTGCCAGCCTCCCGCAAGTCATTTCTCAAGGCGCGTTGGGAAAGGAAATGGGTTGATGCACTTCGGCGGCGCTCAATGATGGTATCCCCCTTTCAGCGATGAGCGAGACCCCGCCCCCGCCCCCTTCCGGCGACGCCCCTGAGGCGCCCTCCGCCAAGAATCAGTCCGTCGTCATGGTGCGTCCGCGCGGCTCCTTCTGGCGCCGTCTCGGCGGCGAAGGTCTGACGGTCTCCCTGGCGATTCACGCCCTGCTCGTCCTTCTCGCCGCCGCCTGGGTGGTCTCGGAAATCACCACGCAGGCCAAGAAGGACCCCAACACGTTCGCCACCGGAGCCGGCGGCGGCAGCGGGGGTGAGCGGGTCAACAACCAGCCGCGCAAGGTGCAGCCCAAGAACGTGAAGAACATGGCCAAGACCACAGCCCGCATCACGTCCAAGAGCTCCACGTCCTCCATCGCCCTTCCCGACCTTCCTCCGGCGGCCTCCATGTCCTCGATGATCTCGGGCATGATGGGCGGCGGTTCCTCCAAGGGTTTCGGCGGCGGATCCGGCGGCGGCATCGGCGCTGGACGCGGCATGGGCGTCGGCGGCGGCAAGAACTTCGTGGCCAAGCCGATGATGGGCGCGCAGGTCTTCGCCCAGAGCATCGCGGTCTACTTCGACTCGTCCGACTCGCTCATCGACTACCTCGACGCGGTGCAGTCCGAGATCAAGAACGCCTTCCAAGACGCGGACGTATTCGTCTACGAGCAGCCGGCCATCACGATCCAGGACGGCGACGTCGTGGGCGGCAAGGACTTCATGAAGGGCAAGGTCCGCGTCGCCCGCGGCGTGAACACCAACACCAAGCGGCCCGACGGCAAGACGCTCAAGCCGGTCACGGAGCCCAAGTCGCTCTCCGGCAAGGGCCGCACGTTGCTCACCCGCTACGACCAGCACTTCAAGACCGGCCGTCTCGGCGCCTGGCTCGACATCATGCGCGAGGAGAAGACCTACGACGCGCTGGTGGTGTTCACCGACTTCGCCGACTACGGTCTGACGCAGATCCGCGTCAAGGGCGTCAAGGCTGAGAAGGGTTTCGCCGCCACGCCCCTCGTGCTTTTCTCCGACGACAACAACTACGGGGTCGGCCGTGGTGTGGACAATCGTAAGCCGCAGGAGAAGGAATGGGAGCAGGATTGGATCAAGTCGTTCTCACCCCAGGCCAACGGGCCCAAGCTCTACATCTTCACGACCCGCAACAATCCCGGCGCGTTCATGACCTCCCTCGCCACGGCCTCCGGCGGCGCGGTCACGAAGATCAACCCCGCCAATCTCGGCAAGGGTGACTCCAAGGCGCCCGGCGTCACGCAGGGCGCAGGTGCGGTCAAGCCGGTCCGCTGACGGCCATCAGCGGTCTCCGCTGAAGCGGAAGGGCGTTCCGCCCAGGACGTCGGCGCTCGTCATCGTCGGGCACCAGTGGCGCTCGATGTGCTCGACCATGAGGCGCGTGCCCTCGAAGTGGCTCACCTTGGGGGCGCGCTCGGGATTGTACATGGTGTCGGTGAGGTCCCGGACGAGCAGGGTGCGCAAGCCCTGGGAGACGAGCTGACGGATGCCGAAGGGCCGTCCCAGCACGCACATGTTCAGGTGCACGCCCATGATGACGGCGGTGTCCCTTCCTTGCGCGACCATCAGGTCATAGGCTTCGCGGCTGTCGGTGACGGCGTCACCAGGTAGGATGGACAGGGTGGCAATCTGGCGCGTCCACGGATAGGGGTCGCCGGGCTTCCACGTCTGCGGGCCGTCGCAGCCTCCGTCCGAGTCGTCGATGGGGAGCGCGCCCTCGCGCTCAGGCATCAGTCGCACCCATCGCTGCAAAGGCGTCTTCGTGGGAGCCTGAGGCGCCGCCTGGGCCATTTTCCGCCCTGGGGCGCCCTCGTAGAACTTCATGGTGTCGCTCGGACAGTGGATGATGAGCGCGCCGCGTTTCCTGAGTTCGCTGAGGAGGGCCTCCATGCGTGGCGCCATCTCGGCCACCCGCGCCGCGGCCGCAGGACAGGTGTGCGTGTCCCACATGTCGCAGACGATGGCGGCGGTGCGGGCGGGCTCGATGGGCTCGCGGCGCAGCGACGGCGCCTCCTTCAGATCCTTGGACCTCGTCCGGGCTTCGACCTCGAACGGCGCGGCCTGCAGGGGCGACGTCATCAGCACGGCGGCGAGCAGCAGGGCGGGGCGCATGACGGCAGGCTGTCGCCCGAGAAGGCGTTCACAATCTGAAAGGTCCCGCCAAGGGGGAGTCCTCATCCGGGCGGGAGCTGTCCGACCCAGGGTACTGCGGTTGAGGGACGGGCGTCCCCGTGGGGATGCTTTTCGGATGGTGACGGACCTTCTCTTCCGGCGGGCAAGACGTGAACGCGACTGGCGCGGCGCGCTGGTCTCACTGTCCTTGCATGCGCTGCTCGTCCTGGCCGCCTGCTGGATCGTGGTGCGTGAACCCGCCAAGCAAGGACGTCCCGTGCCAAGCGCCTACGTCGGTCCCGGGGGAGGCGTCGCGCCCGCCGTCCTCCATCGGGTCGAGAGGATGAAGAAGCTTCCGATGAAGAAGCTGCCCAAGCGCATCGCGGCCGTGGGCAGACCCGCCGGGGTTAGGCTGCCTCCGCCCGCGCCCATGGCGTCGGCGCAAGGGTCCGCCTTGGGGTCGCCGCTTTCAAGCCGGATGGGAGGCAAGGGCTTCGGATCGGGCTCGTCTGCCGGCGTGGGCGCAGGGTTGGGCGTCGGGGCGGCGCGCGCGTATAGGTCGGTGATGGGGCTGCGCATGCGGGCCACCAAGGTCGCGGTCTACCTCGACTGCTCCGGCTCGATGCGGCCCTATCTCCCGAGGGTGGAGGCCGAGATCCGTTCCCAGTATCCCGACGCCGACGTGTTCCGGTTCGACGGCGCCCGCATCGTCGGGCTCGACGACCGAATCGTGCACGGACGCGGATTCACCGGCGATCCGCCCCGGCTGCGTGAGGAGCCGACGATGACCGACCCCGCCACGCTGACCACCGCCGGACGCTCCGCATTCCTGTCCCTGAGGCCCGCCTGCGAGAAGGGCTCCCTCGGCGCCTGGATCGACCGCATGCTGCACGAGCCCTATGACGCCCTGGTGGTGTTCTCCGACTTCCAGGACGGCGTCCGCATCTATCATCGCACGCCCAAGGGGCCGCGGCAGGTCTACTCCGACAGCGTCTATGCACCCATGAAGGGCGAGGTGCGCGCCTCCTACCGCTGGCAGTCGGCGTGGCTGGAGGCCTTCGGGAGGGCCTCTCGCGGCCGAGGCCCCCGACTCTACCTCTTCAGCCTTCAACGGGAGCCCCAGGACCTTTTGCGGCGCTGCGTGGAGGCCTCGGGCGGGGGCTCGGTCGCGGTCGGCTGGCTGCGGCGCAAGGCCCGCTGAAGGCTTGGCGGTTGCGCCGGGCGCCGGCGGCGATTGGATGGGGGCATGTCCCCGTTCTTCGCCGAGCATCGCGCCCAGTTCGCCGATACGGATGCCGCAGGCATCGTCCATTTTTCGACGATGTTCCTCTGGGTCGAGGCCACGGAGGAGGCCCTCTTCCGTGAGCTAGGCATACCCTTTCTCAGGCAGGAGGGTGCGCGCACGTCAGGCTTCCCCCGGGTGAGGGTCGAGTGCGACTATCTCGCTCCCGTCCACCGGGGCGATCTCGTTGCCGTCTCGCTGGCCCCCGCCGAGATCGGCGACAAGCGGCTCGCCTGGTCGTTCGAAGCCACGGTGGAAGGGCGACCCGTCGCCAAGGGATCCCTGATCACCGTCTACGCCTGGCGGGAAGGGCAGGGCGTCATGGCGGCCGCGCTCGTCCCGCTTGAGATCAAGAAGGCGCTGCAGAAGCGATTCGGCGTCTGATCGATGTCACCGATCTTCCGGACATTCCTGAAGGTCGTGGCGGCGGCCGGCGTCATCGCCTGGGTCCTCGTGCTGGACATGGTCGGCGCGGCGACGCACTCGGAGACCACGCTTTTCTCAGGGCTCATGATGGCCCCGCCGTCGTTGCACGCCGACGAGGCCGTGCAGTGGTCCCTCGCCAAGGCCGCCGCCGAGGGCGCCGCATACAGCGACAATCAGGACAAGTTCCACGGGCCGGCGCTCGCCCTGGCGGCCAGGGGCGTCTTCGCCCTGCGCGGATTGAAATTCGATGACGCCACCGAATCGGACCTGCGTTTCGTCCCGTTCCTGTTCCATCTCCTCGTCTGCGCCGCCCCTCTCGCTTTGCGCGGCGTCTCCTGGCCGTTGAAGGCGTCGGCCGCCGTCATCCTGTTCCTGAGTTCGGCCGGATGTTATTTCGGCCAGTATTACATCCAGGAGTCCTTGCTCGTGGCGGGCTTTGTCTGGGGGACGCTACTGTGGACGGAGTCCGCCGATGATCCGCGACCAGGGTGGAAGCTCGCGCCCGCCGGCGCCGGTTTCGGACTGGCTCTGGCCTGTAAGGTGACCGCCGCCGCCTACCTAGTCATCCTCCTGCTGGCCCTGCTCTTCCTCGCCCGTGAGACCCTGACTTGGCGTCGGACCGCCTGGGCGGTCGCTGGAGCGTCCCTGATCTGGCTGAGCCTGCAGACCTGGCTGTTCACCGACATGGACGGCGTCGCGGCCTGGGGTCGTCAGTTCTGGCGCTCCTTCGCCGTGGCCTCCGGTAATGAGGACACGCTTGCTCTGACCAATCCCGGCTACTGGTGGACCGTCGGACTATGGTTGACGGCTCTGGCCGTGATGCGACTTCTGCGCGCCGGGGCGCGCTCGGTCAGGGACGTTCCCTTGGCCCTGGCCGTCGGCTGCTTCCTGTTCCATCTCGCCCTGCCCTACAAGACCCCGTGGCTGCTTTTCCTGCCCGTCTGCCTCAGTCTCGCCGTCGTCTGGCCCAGGCTGGCCGAAGAGTCGGTCCTGAGTCGGACCTTCTCGGCGTTCCTAGCGACGGCCTTCGTGTGCGCGTCCGCGCTCGTGCTGGAGCGTCACACGGATACCTGCTTCCATGGGAACGGACTTGCACGCGGGATCGCGGAATACCGCCGCTCGTGGCAGCGGGCGAATCCCGGAAAGCCTTTCTACGTGGCGGTCGACGGCGGGCATTACTGGCCGCTGCCCTATTACCTGCGGGCCTTCCAGGTGGGTTACGGCGACTTCGAGGGCGCGGAGAGGGCTCCCGTCAGGTTCCTGCAGGCGCAGGACGACAGCCGCCCGGCCGCGCCAGGCCGCCGCACCTATTCCTTGAGCATCCGTGAGGGGGAGCGGTTCTGGCTGCTTTTGCAGGACGTCGGGGGCGTCGGGGCGGAGCTCGAGGTGACCGGTCTGCGATAGGCCGCTGGTTGCCAAAGGCGTCCGAAACGTTTTCTTCCCGAACAGTCATGGAATCCACCCCCAGCATCCACAGCTTCTCCCATGACGCCTTGGGATCTAAGTTCTGGGTCCGCATCGCCGACGAGGATGCCGTCTACGCGCGCAACGCCGCCGAGGCTATGTTCCAGCGCCTTGACGAGATTACCCGGCTGGCGCCCGACGCGGAAGGGGGTCCGGTCGCCGCCGTCAACGCCCTCGGCCCCGGAGCGACCTGCCAGGTCTCGGAGGACTTCCGTTCCCTCTGGGATTTCTCCTCCTCGTTCCGCGAGGATACCGGCGGAGCCTTCGACTGCGCCGCCGGCCCGCTCTTCCAGTATTGGAAAGCGCGGGGCGACGGGCCTTTCGATTCCGATGACGTCGCCTGGGCGGACGCCATGAAGGCGAACCGTGAAGGCCTGCTCACCGCCGAGGGCGATGTCGTCACTTGCGTGCGAGCGGGACGACGGCTGGACTTCAGCGCCGTCATCCGGGGCTTCGCCTTGGACCGCATGGCCGACCAGCTGGAGAACACCTGGGGCGTGCACAGGGCCCTCATCATGGCGTCCGGCTCGGTGACCCTTACCCTGGATCCTCCCGGCGATTCCAACGGATGGCGCATCGGCGTCGGTCCGGA
This sequence comes from Verrucomicrobiota bacterium, assembly GCA_016871415.1. Taxonomy (GTDB): domain Bacteria; phylum Verrucomicrobiota; class Verrucomicrobiia; order Opitutales; family UBA953; genus UBA953. The sequence goes on along the minus strand of VHDL01000006.1, from coordinate 79,734 downwards.
CAAGGAGATGCGGCTCTGCCGCTACGCCCTGGCCAGCCGCGCCCGGCCACTGGTCGACGCCCGGTCGGGCACGCGGGCCGTTCCGGAGGGCCCCGTGCGGGCGCTGGCGACCTCGGCACTCGAGGCCGAGAGCATCGCCGCCGCCGCGGCGCTGCTGAGCGCTTCCGAGGTCGAGGACCTCGTGAATCGCGGTTGCAGCCGCGGAGCCTGGCTTTCGGACGGTACCAAGACCGGTTCCCTCGGCTACTACGAGATCACCGACCGCGCCTAATCGAGCAGCTTGGCGATGTCGTCGAGCAGCTTTTCGCGGCCGTCGGAGAACAGATAGGCGTCGGACCAGAGTTTCCTCTGTGCCTCGGACAGCACGTCCTTGGGCGGCCGACGCGTGGCCATCAGCCTCCGGAGGTAGGTCTCCAGGTCGCCCGCCAGGGCGGGCGTCTCCAGCTTCAGCCTGACGATCTGCATTAGCAGCGCCTGATTGGACTCGTTCATCAGGTGGGCCCGCACCAGCACCTCGTCGGCCTCGGTCGTGCGCCGGGCCGCGATGAGCTTGCGGGCGGCGGAAAGCAGGAGATGGGGCGGAGCCTTGGGGTTCTCCAGCGTGCGCCTCAGGTTGATCATACCGACCTCGGGCTGCCCGTCCGCGAAGTAGGCCACCGCCCGGAGGGCTTCGAAGGCCGTCCGCGTCTCTGGCAGCCACTGCTCACGTTCCGAACGGCGGTGCAGCTCATCGAGGGTGAGGATCGTCTCCCTCACCCGTCCCGCGTTAATCATGCATTCAACGTGCACGAGCACGAAGCGTTCACGGTTCGGAAAGCGTCGGGTCTCCGCATGGCGCATCATGCGGGCCGTCAGGGCCGTGTCGGCGGTGTCGTTGCCGAACCGTGCCAGGTCGAGCATCGCCTGCTCCTGTCCGCCGAATTCTCGCAGGCAGCGCTCGACCACCTGTTCGCGTCGGGCGCGGTTGGCTTCGCCGGGCAGCAGGTAGAGCGACTGCACGACGGGCGCGGAGCGCGTCGGGGCGCTGATGGCGAGCAGCTCGAGGCAGTCGCGCGCGGCGGCCAGATTTCCCGCCTCCTTGTGCCAGCGCGCCTTCATCTCGAGCAGGGGCGCGGCCGAGGGATGCAGGCTCAGGGCCTCCTCCAGCCACTTCCATGCTTCCGGACGGTCGCCTGACTCCCAGAGCGTCTGGCAGCGCAGCAGGTAGCCCTCGGCCGTGGCGGTGAGGCCGCGTTCCCGTATGAAGTCGAGCGCGGCCGGGTAGTCGCCGCGGATGAAGAGGGCCTGCGCCTTGGCCAGCTCGAGTTCGGCGCGCACCTCGGTGGAGAGTCCCGCGTCGGGGAGCAGCCGGTCGGCGGCAGCCATCACGCGGGCGTCCTGGTCCATCATCTGGCATCGCTGGACGAAGTAACGCACGTGCTCAAGGTCCCGCTTGGCGAACTCGAGCGACTCCTCCAGCAGCTGGTAGGAGTCGAGCGGCCGACCGAACGCTAAGAATAGGTCGGCGCAGAGGCGCTGGGCCTCCAGATTGGCGGGGGACATCTGGGCGCCGGTCCCGATGAACTTGGCGAACTCAGCGTAGTCCTGGCGGGCCAGCGCTGCTTTGGCGATTTCGACGTAATAATCGCCCTTGCGCCGCAGGTGGGCGTCCCGGCCGGGACGGGAGGGCGGGGTGAGCAGGCGTGTCCGTGCGCGCACTCTAGCCTCCTCGGCTGAGATGAACTTGCTGGTCACCCAGTCGCCCACGCTGTCAGGCAGGTAGAGGTACATGTCCGACCGTCGCGTGGTCGCCACGCCGTTGATGTACTTCTCCTTGAAGAGGTAGGCCTCGGAGGAGAGCGCCCAGAGCGCCAGGAGCATGAGCGGAAGCGCCACCGCCAGACGCCGCCAGTCGGGTCGGTAGCGTTTCTGGCGGTAACCTTCTATCTCGACGATGATCAGGCCGAAGAAGAGCCTGCCTCGGGATCGGTCTTCCGCCCGCTGGCCGTAGACGAAGTGGGGCTCTTCGGGCATCCTGGTGATTTTCCCCTTCCCCCGCGGACGGGCAAGAGCCGATTGGTTCAGATGAGCGCGGCGGCCTTCTCTGTGGAGGCTTCGGGAGGCAGGCAGCTGCGTCCGACGCACACCTGCCAGCCCGACGCGGCCTCCTCGGCGACCAGGTGGACGGGTCGCCAGGGCAGCGCGTGCGGCCGGGTCGTGGCGTCTCCCAGCGCCGCCTTACGGAACGATTCCCAGTCGGACTGCGGGGCTGCCTTCACGGTGGCCATGCCGGTCGCCTCGCGGACTAGGCCTTCGAGGGCGTGCGCGACGCCGGCGGGGACGTTTCGGCAGGCGCCGCCGTAGGCGCCTGCGTGCTCGGACAGTTCTTCCGCCCAGCCGCCCTCCGGATCGAGCGTCCCCAGCGCGGACAGCACATGGATGAGCGATGAGTTCGCCGCCGGTGTGGCGTTGTCGAACCAGTCCTTCTGCCTGACGGCCAGGTCCGTCCTGCCGTCCTCTGTGAGGAACCAGCCTTTCTCCATCGGGTCGCGGAAGCGTCCGCGGGCGGAGCGCATGATGCGCGCCGCTTCCGACCTCAGGCGTGCGGCGTCCGGGCCGCCAGCCCAGGCCGCGGTGGCGGCGACGGCGAGCAGCGCCTCGGCCGTCCACACGTGATCCGTCAGGGGTGCGGACGGTCTCGCGGCGAGGGCCTTCTCCGCGCAGGCGGCCGCCTCCGCCGCCTGGGCGTGCCAGTCCTTCCGGCCGAAGACCCAGGCGGCTTTGGCGAGGCCTGTCGCCAGCAGGGCGTTCCAGCCCGGCAGCGGTCCGTCGTCGCGCGCTGGCTGCGGACGAAGGTCGCGCGCGGCCAGCAGCCGTGCGCGTTCGGTCGCGAAGCGCGCACGAAGCCCCGGCTGCGGGGCGAGCCGCAGGACGTTCGATCCCTCGAAGTTCCCCTTCTCCGTGACGCCGTAGGCGGCGGCGAAGCCCTCGGCTTCCGCTCCGAGGACCTCCCGCAGCTGGGCCGGGGTCCAGACGTAGGTCGTGCCTTCGTGATGGTGCGTGTCGGCGTCGAGCGAAGAGGCGAACAGGCCACCGCCGACCGCCATCTCGCGCCTCAGCCATCCGACCGTCTCCTCGCAGACCGCGGCATGCAGCGGATCGCGGTAGCGCGCCCAAGCCTCGGCGTAGACGCCCAGCAGCAGCGCGTTGTCGTAGAGCATCTTCTCGAAGTGCGGCACCGTCCACGTGCGGTCCACGCAGTAGCGATGGAAGCCGCCGCCGACCTGGTCGTACAGCCCGCCTCGGGCCATCGCGCCGAGCGTGACGCTCAGCGCGAAGTCGAGCCGGGCGGAGAGGGGACGGTCCGCCGCCGCCGCGGCGGTGTTGCGGACCGAGAGCAGGAACCCGAGCGTGGGAGGGGAGGGGAATTTGGGCGCGCCGCCGAAGCCCCCGTGCTCATCATCGTGGCGCGCGCAGATTTCCCTGGCGGCCGTCAGCAGCAGCTCCGGCGTGGGCGGCGCCCCGTCCGCGTCGGGGGCGCGCGTCATGTGGATGAGGTTGCGCGCGATCGCGTCCGCGTTCGCCTCCAGTTCGGTCTTGTTGCGGTGGTAGAAGTCCGAGACCCGCATGATCAGCTGCGGCCAGGGCACCGTGCCTCCGCCCCGGTCCTCGGGCGGGAAGTAGGTGCCTCCGAAGAAGGGCCGTCCGTCCGGCAGGCAGAAGCAGTTGAGCGGCCAGCCGCCGTGACCCTGGACCATCTGCACCGCGTCCATCATCAGCTTGTCGACCTCGGGCAGTTCCTCCCGGTCGACCTTCACGCAGACGAAGTGCCGGTTCATCAGGTCGGCGATCCAGGGCTGTTCGAAGGACTCCCGTGCCATCACGTGGCACCAGTGGCAGGAGGAGTAGCCGACCGAGATCAGCAGCGGCTTGTCCTTGGCCGCGGCCTCCGCGAAGGCCTCCGGACCCCACGGGCGCCAGTCGACAGGGTTCTCCGCATGCTGTCGCAGGTAGAGGGATCTCTCTTGGGCCAGGCGGTTGGGCACGGGAGCACCCTTGCGGACCTGCCGTCGGGTGCAACAAAGACCGCAGGTCCGTGGGCTTGCGGCGTCCCCGGGGCGGCTCCAAGGTGTCCCGATGCCGTCGCGCCCCTCACTCGCACGAGCCCCCGCCGGGCCCCGGAGGGCGGTCGTCTCAATCCGGTCATGAGTTCGATCCGGGTGCTTGCAGACAGGGTGGCCAACCAGATCGCCGCCGGCGAGGTGGTCGAGCGTCCCGCGGCCGTGGTCAAGGAGCTCCTGGAAAACTCGCTCGACGCCGGCGCGACCCGGGTGGTCATCGACTTCTCCCGGGGCGGCAAGGCGCAAATCGTCATCGAGGATGACGGACGCGGCATGACGGCCGAGGAGGCCTCCCTCTGCCTCCTGCGTCACGCCACCAGCAAGATCCGCGTCGTGGCCGACCTCGACCGCGTGGCCACCTTCGGCTTCCGCGGCGAGGCGATTCCCTCCATCGCCAGCGTCTCCCGTTTCACCCTCCAGACCCGGTCCACCGGGGAGCCTTCAGGCACCGAGGTCCTCGTCCTGGGCGGACGCACGGTCCATGTCCGCGACCACGGCATGGCCGTGGGCACGCGCATCGAGGTCGCCAACCTCTTCAACCCGGTGCCCGCGCGGCTCAAGTTCCTCAAGACCGATGAGACCGAGTCCGCGCACATCGTCCGGCTCGTGAGGCTCTACGCCGTGGCGCATCCCGCTGTCGGCTTCCTCCTGCGTGAGGACGGGCGCGAGATTTTCCGTTCTCCCGGGGACGCGCCGCTGCTCGACCGCGTGCGGGAGATCTGGGGAAGGCAGGTCGCGGAAGAAGTGACGGTCATGCCCCCTTTCCAGCGCGAGGGCATGCGTCTGACCGGATTACTCGGCAAGCCCGGCGTGAGCCGTGGCACGCGCCAGGACCTCATCACGGTGGTCAACGGCCGGCCGGTCGATAGCCGCACGATGGCCTTCGCCCTCACCGAGAGCTACCACACGCTCATTCCCAAGGGCAGGTATCCGCTTGCATTCGTCTTCCTGGAGATCGATCCGGCCTGGGTCGACGTGAACGTGCATCCCGCCAAGCGTGAGGTGCGTTTCCGCGATGAGGCCAAGGTCAGGGGCTTCATCATCGGCTCCGTGCTCGCCGCCTTGCGTGCGCGGGGAGGCGATGGACTGCCCGTCGAGACCCTGCCGCCCTCCGTCGCCTCCGTTGCGTCGACCCCTCCGGGCCCTCCGGCGTCCGCCATGGTCTCGGCGGCCGGTGGCGCGGGGGCCATCGCTCCCGGTCCCTCAGCTCCCGACGCGCAAGTTCTTCGGGCGGATTCTCTCCGTGCCGCCCCTTTGCGCCTCGGATGGAGGCCGGTCGGCCGTGTCCGTGAGGACCGGGTCATCTTTGAGACACCTACGGGACTCGTGCTCCTGGACCTCGGGGCCGCCCATCAGCGGATTCTTTACGAGGACATCCTGGCCCGTTTCACGACCGGAGGCGCCGTCAGCCAGCCCTTGCTGGTGCCGATGGCCCTTGAACTCGAACCGCTGCCCGCCGCGGTCCTGAAGGAGAGGGCCGGCCTCCTCTCCGCGGCCGGCTTCGTCTTCGAGGAATACGGGCGTAACTTCTGGCGTGTCGCCGCGCTGCCTTCCTGGCTGGAGCCCGCCGCCGCGGAGTCCTTCATCCGCGATCTTCTCGCTGAGATGGCCCGACGTGAAGGTGATTTCGGCCGGTCCGAGCTCGCCTACGAAGCGCTGGCCAAGGTCGCCGTGCGCGGCGCCCGACGACGTAGCGACGCCATGTCCGACGCGGAGGTCCTGACCCTGGCCGAGGCACTCTTTCGGACCTCGCAGCCGGGTTCCTGTCCCCGCGGTCGCCGGACGTTCATCGAGTGGACCGACGCCGATCTCGGCCGACGGTTCGGCTGATTAGCGCCGCCCCCGACGACGTCCCTTGGTCGCGGGCTTGCCCGTGCGGAGAGCTTCAATCTGGTCGCGCAGCGCGGCCGCTTTTTCGAACTGCAGCTCGTCGGCCGCGGCCAGCATCTCCCGTTCCATGTCGGCCAGCACCGCGGTCACGTCCCGGTCAGCCGTCCCTTCGCCCACCGCTAGCGCCTGCTCGGCTTCGGCTTCGACCAGACTCTCCTCGATGCGGCGCGTGACGCTCTTCGGGGTGATGCCGTGCTTCAGATTGAAGGCTTCTTGGCGCTTGCGACGGTCGCCGCAGATCGTCAGCGCGCGCGTCAGCGAACGCGTCATCACGTCGGCGTAGAGCAGCACCCTCCCTTCGACGTGACGGGCTGCGCGTCCCGCGGTCTGGATGAGGCTCGTCTCACTGCGCAGGAAACCCTCCTTGTCTGCGTCCAGGATGCCGACCAGGCCCACCTCGGGCAGGTCGAGCCCCTCGCGCAGCAGGTTCACGCCAACGAGCACGTCGAAGGCGCCCGTGCGCAGGCGGCGCAGGATCTCGACCCGTTCAATCGCGTCGATGTCCGAGTGCAGGTACTCCACCTTGAGCCCCTGTTCGCGCATGAACGTAGTCAGCTCCTCCGACATCCGCTTCGTGAGCGTGGTGACCAGCGTGCGCATCCCGCGTGCGGCCTTCGACTTGGCCTCGCCGATCACGTCCTCGACCTGGCCCGCCGTCGGCCGCACCTCCATCACCGGGTCGAGTAGACCCGTCGGGCGTATGACCTGCTCGGCGATGACCTTTGAGACCTGGTGCTCGTGCGGCGCCGGGGTGGCCGAGACGTAGACCGTCTGGCCGACCACCTGCTCGAATTCGTCGGGACGCAGCGGGCGGTTCTCCAGCGCGGAGGGCAGCCGGAAGCCGAACTCGACCAGCCGTTCCTTGCGGGCGCGGTCCCCGTGGTACATCCCGCCGATCTGCGGCCAGGTCACGTGGCTCTCGTCGATGAACGTGATCCGGTCCTCCGGGAAGAAGTCGAGCAGACAGCAGGGCCGTTCGCCGGGGGCGCGGCCCGAGAGATGCATCGAGTAGTTCTCCACTCCTGGGCAGAAGCCCGTCTCCCGGAGCATCTCCAGGTCATGTTCCACGCGCATGCGGATGCGCTGCGCCTCGATCAGCCGGTTCTCGCGCTCGAAGCGCGCCACCTGCTCCTCCAGCTCCTGCCGGATGGCCTCCGTCGCCGACTTCAGCCTTCCCGGCGCCGTCACGTACTGGTTGGCCGGGTAGAGGTCGAATTTCTCGAGCCGGCGGCCTGGCCGCACGCTGACGGGATCGAGCTCGCGGATGCCCTCGAGCGTGTCCCCCCAGAACTCCAGCCGCACTGCCGACTCCATGTAGGCCGGCCAGACGTCCACCGTCTCGCCTCGGGCCCGGAAGGTGCAGCGCTCGAGCACCGCATCGTTGCGTGAGTACTGGTTGGCGACCATGCGCGCCAGCAGGTCGTCCCTGCGCAGCGTCATGCCGGTCCGCAACGGGATCATCGCCGCCAAGAAGTCTTCGGGCGAGCCCAGGCCGTAGATGCAGGAGACCGAGGCCACGACGATGACGTCGCGCCGCGAGAGGAGCGCGCTGCTGGCGCTGATGCGCAACCGCTCAATGTCCTCGTTGATGGCGGCGTCTTTCTCGATGAACGTGTCCGTCTGCGGCACGTAGGCCTCCGGCTGGTAGTAGTCGTAGTAGCTGACGAAGTATTCGACCGCGTTATCGGGGAAGAAGCGCTTGAACTCCCCGTAGAGCTGGGCCGCCAGGGTCTTGTTGTGCGAGATGATGAGTGCGGGCCGCTGCCGGCGCGCGATCAGGTTGGCCATCGTGAACGTCTTGCCCGATCCCGTCACCCCGAGGAGCGTCTGCCTTACGTTGCCGGCCAGCAGCGACGTGTCCAGGGCCTCGATGGCCGCGGGCTGGTCGCCGGCCGGCGCGTGCTCGGAGTGCAGGCGGAACTCCATGCTCAGCAGGGCAGTCCCCGGACGAGCCAGGCGGGATCGACCTCCGAAAGGTCCTTTACGATGCGGTGGGGCTTCTGTGCGGCGAGGGCCTCGGGCCTGTTGGTGGTGGCGAGGGCCACCGTGACGAAGCCGCCGGACAATCCGGCCTGCAGTCCGGATAAGGAGTCCTCAAAGACGAAGGACGAGGCGGGGTCGCCGCCCGCGAGCGCGCAGGCCTTGAGGAACACCTCCGGGTCTGGCTTGCCCTTCGTCACGTCCTGGCAGGCGACCGCGCCCGCGAATCCGTCGCCGAGGCCGGGGAAGAGCTCGAAGGAAAGCAGGAGGTTGGCCCGGGGCGTCGAGGTCCCGATGACGCAGGGCACGCCCAGTCGCCGGAGTCCGGCGGTGAGTTCCATGACCCCGGGCAGCAGCCGGATTTCGCCGGTGCCGGCGGCATGGCCGCGTCTCGCGTGCTCGCGGTAGAGCGCTTCCTTGCGGTCGGCCAGCCTTCGGACTTCCGCGGGGTCGCGCGACCAGCCGAGGATCTCCGTGATGATGAAATCGTTGCGCTTGCCGAAGCCGCGCACGAAGTGGTCGGGCGGGAGGGGCAGTCGTTCCTGCGCGGCCAGTTCCTTCCAGGAGAGCTCATGGGCGCGGGCGGAATCGATGACGACCCCGTCCCAGTCGAAGACGGCGACGGCGCGGCCCATCTCAGTGCTTGTCCCAGGGCAGGGTGACCTTCACCGGGCGGTGCTCCCAGATGTTCATCGGTTCAAAGATCTGACCGGGTGCGAGGATGCCGTTGGGGTCGAGCGCCCGCTTGACCGCCAGCATCGCCCCCACCTCGGCGGAAGTATGCTGGAGGCGGAGGAAGGGGGACTTCGCGATGCCGATGCCGTGTTCGCCCGTGATGGCGCCGCCGAGCTCGACGACCTTGGTCATCACCTCGTGGATGGCCGTCTCGGCCTTCCGCCGGTGTTCCGCGTCGTCGCGGTCGAACATGATGTGCACGTGGAAGTTCCCGTCCGCCGCGTGCCCGAAGGTCGGCGTGGCGAGTCCGAGCCGGTCGCGCAGTTCCCGGGTGTAACGGATGAGCGGCACGTAGCTGCGGAAGGGCACGACCACGTCCTCGTTGAGTTTTGCGTTCCCCAGGGCGTACATCGCCTGCGAGCAGGTGCGGCGGATGTCCCACAGCCGTTCGGCTTCCGCCGGATTGTCGGTCTCGCGCGAAGCCGCCGCGTACCGGGCGATCCATTGCCGGGCCTTGGCCGCGTCGTCCGCGAGCGCCGCCGGATGCCCGTCGAGCTCGAGGAGCAGGACCGCGTGCGTCTCCTCCGAGCCCAGCTCGGCGGAGGGGAACACGCGGGCGCCGCGCTGACGCTCCGCCGCGGCCACGGTCTGCGTGTCCAGGAATTCCAGGACCGCGGGGTTAAGGCGCAGCCGCATGAGCTCCGCGGCGGCCTCGAGCGCGCCCTCGTCGGTCCGGAAGGCGAAGAGGAACGTCCGGCGGGCGGCGGGCAGGGGCACCAGCTTGAGCGTGGCCGAGGTGATGACCCCGAGCGTGCCCTCGGAGCCGATCCACAGGTCCCGCAGGTTCAGTCCGCTGACGAACTTGCGCAACGGCGCCGCCCAGCGGACCTTCTCGCCGGTGGGCAGGAAGCCCTCGAGGGCGTAGACGTGGTCGCGGACCACGCCGTACTTCGCGGCGCGCAGGCCGCCCGCGTTGGTGGCGATGTTGCCGCCGATGCTGCAGTGCTTGATCGAGGACGGGTCGGGCGGAAAGAACAGCCCGTGCGGTTCCGCCGCGTCATTAATCTGGGCCGTGATGGCGCCGGGCTGCACCGTGGCCATCGCGGACACCGGGTCAATCTCGATGCGGTCCCAGTGGTCGAGGTGGATCACCCAGCCGCCGCGAATCGGCGAGCTAGCTCCCGTGCTGCCCGTCCCGCGGCCGCGGACCGTGACGGGCACCCTGTGACGGTTGGCCAGCCGGAGCACGACGCCCACGTCCTCCTCTGCGGCGGGCCTCACGACCGCCTCCGGCATGAAGGACAGCCGCATGTTGTCGAAGGAGGCCGCGAAGCAGGTCGCCTCGTCCGTGAGGACCCGGGACGGGCCGAGTGACCGCAGGAGCTCGGCGGTGGCTTTGGGATGGGTCTGGACGGGCGTCGTCACGCCTCCACCAATGCAGGGTCAGCCGAGTTCGGCAAGCCACGCCGCCGCCTCGGCGTCGGAGGGCATGCGCCAGTCGCCGCGCGGCGAGAGGGCCACCGAACCGACCTTGGGGCCGTCGGGCATGACCGAACGCTTGAACTGCTGGGAGAAGAAGCGGGACAGGAAGGTCCTGAGCCAATGGCGCAGCTCCTTGGCGTTGTGCTTGCCGGCGAAGGCGTGCTCCGCCAGCCACAGCACCTTGGCCGGCCGGAAGCCGTTGCGTACGACATGGAACAGGAAGAAGTCGTGCAGCTCGTAGGGGCCCACGATGAGCTCGGTCTGCTGGGCGACGGCGCCGTCGGCTCCGGGCGGGAGCAGTTCGGGACTGACCGGCGTCGCCACGATGTCCTCGAGGACCGTGCGCTCGGGGCCGACGTGGCGCGCGTGCGCGGCCCAAGACACCAGATGCCGCACCAGAGTCTTCGGCACGCCGATGTTCACGTGGTACATCGACATGTGGTCCGCGTTGAAGGTGCACCAGCCGAGGGCGGCTTCGGAGAGGTCGCCGGTGCCGATGACGAACCCGCCGATCTGGTTGGCGGCGTCCATCAGGATCTGGGTCCGTTCCCGCGCCTGCGCGTTCTCGAAGGTCACGTCATGACGGCCCGCGGGATGATGGAGGTCCCGCAGGTGCAGTTCAACCGCCGGGCCGATTGGGACCTCCCGGGACGAGACGCCGAGCGTCTCCATCAGCTTGATCGCGTTGAGCCGGGTGCGCGCTGTCGTGCCGGGGCCCGGCATGGTCACGCCAACGATGCCCTTGCGGTCCAGGCCCAGCCGGCCGAACGCCTCCAGCGTCACGAGCAGGGCTAGGGTCGAGTCGAGGCCGCCGGAGACGCCGATGATGACGTGCTTCGAGCCCGTGTGGCGCAGGCGCCGGGCGAGACCAGTCGACTGGATGGCGAAGATTTCCTGGCAGTGCTCGTCGCGCCGGTGGGCGTCTGGCGGCACGAAGGGGTGCTGGCTGAACCTGCGGCGGAGGCGGGGCGTCTGGCCGACGGGATGCCCCAGCTCGAACCGGATCTCGCGGACGGTCAGGGCGGAGGGCGTGCCGAAGAAGGTGCTGTTGCGGCGCCGCTCGGCGGCGAGCCGGTCGACGTCGACCTGCGAGACCAGCAGGGCCAGGTCGAAGCGGAAGCGTTCCGACTCACCCAGCACGACGCCGTTCTCGGCGATGAGGCCGTGGCCGCTGTAGACCACGTCGGTGCTGGATTCACCCGCGCCGGCCGCGGCGTAGACGTAGGCCGCCAGGCAGCGCGCCGACTGCGACCTGACCAGGTCGCGCCGGTAGGCCGCCTTGGTCAGCAGTTCGTCGCTGGCCGAAAGGTTGCACAGCACGGTCGCGCCGGCGAGCGCCTGCGCTCCGCTGGGCGGTTCGACGGCCCAGAGGTCCTCGCAGAGCTCGACGCCCACGACGCAGTCGGGGACTTCGGCCGCCCGGAAGAGCAGGTCGGTCCCGAAGGGGACGCACGCGCCGAGGAGTTCGATCTCCTTGCGGCCCGCCACCCGGGCCGAGGCGAACCAGCGCTGCTCATAGAACTCGCCGGTGTTGGGTAGGTGGGTCTTCGGGATGACGCCGAGCGCCTTCCCGTGGGAGACGAAGACCGCGGCGTTGAAGAGACGGCCGTCGACCTCGAGAGGAAGGCCAACCAGCGCGCTGAGTCCGAGCCTTTGCGTGGCCTCAGTGACGACCCCCAGGGCCCTGAGGGCGCCCTGCAGGAGCGTCCGTTGCCCGAAGAGATCGCCGCAGGTGTAGCCGGTCAGGCAGAGCTCGGGCAGCACCACCAGTTCCGCGCCTTCCTGGGCGGCCTTCTCCAGGGCTTGCACGCAAAGCAGGCCGTTCGCCGCCGGATCCGCCAGCCGCAGGGCGGGGGAGGCGGCGGCGACGGTCACGAACCCGTTCTGGTGTATACGGTTGGACATCGGCGACGGTGCAAATTCCATGTTCACCGTTGACCCTTGGCGGAGCAATCCGAAAGGTCAGCCGTCTCGCTCCAAGACGGGGAAACATGGCCAAAACTGCGTTGAAAGAAGTCCGGGTGTTCTCACCTGCCACCGTGGCGAATGTCGCCTGCGGCTTCGACGTGCTCGGTTTCGCAATCGAGCGACCGGGGGATGAGATTGTCGCCTACCTCTCCTCGAAGCCCGGCCTGCGGATCACCTGCATCACCGGAGACGATGGCCGGCTGCCCCTCGATCCGGCCAAGAACACCGCCGGCGTGGCGGCCCAGGGCCTCCTGCGCCACCTCGCCCGTCCCGAGCTCGGCGTCGAACTTGAAATCCACAAGAAGATGCCTTTCGGCAGCGGACTGGGCTCCAGCGCAGCGAGCGCGGTGGGCGGGGCTTTCGTGATCAACCACCTGCTCGGTTCGCCATTGAGCCGTCGGCAGCTCCTTCCCTTCGTTGTCGCAGGCGAGGCCGCCGCGGACGGCGCCTGGCACGCCGACAACGTCGCTCCCTGCCTGCTGGGCGGCATCACCCTGATCCGTTCCAACGCCGAGCTCGACGTGATGGACGTGCCCATCCCCGACCGCCTCTGGGCCGCCGTCGTCCATCCGGACATCGTCGTTTTGACCAAGGTGGCGCGCGAGATCATGCCCCGTCAGGTGCAGCTCGAGACGTCGACCCAGCAGAGCGGCAACCTCGGCGGCCTGCTTTGCGGATTTTTCAAGTCGGACTACGGCCTGATCGGCCGTTCCCTGCGTGACTTCATCGCGGAGCCGCACCGTCAGCGCCTGATTCCTGAGTTCTACCGCGCCAAGCGGGCCGCCATGGAGGCCGGCGCGCTCGGCTTCTCCATCTCCGGCGCCGGGCCCAGCGTCTTCGCGCTCTGCGAGGGCGAGGAGACGGCCCGCCGCGCCGCCGAGGCGGTGGCCGCCGTCTTCACCGCGGCCCAGCTGAAGGCGACCCCGTACGTCTCCCGCATCAATCCCCAGGGCGTCCATGTCGTCTCCGAGTCCTGAGCTGGAGTTCGTCTCCACTGCGAATCCTTCCCTCCGCGCCGGCCTGCGCGACGCCCTCCTTTCCTCCGTGCCGGAGGGTGGCGGACTCTGGGTGCCGGTCCGCATCCCGAGTCTCCCCGCCGGCTTTCTCGACTGCCATGCAAGGTCCGGCTACGCCGTGCTGGCCGAGGCGGTGATCGCGCCTTACCTCGCGCGCGACCTGGGGCCCGAAGTCCTCGGCGACCTCTGCCAGGAGTCCTTCAATTTCCCCGTGCCTCTCGTGCGACCCGAAGGACTGCCCCCTTCCGTCGGGGGACGCGCTTCGGTGCTGGAGCTTTTCCACGGACCTTCCGCCGCCTTCAAGGATTTCGCGGTCAGGCTCCTCGTCCGCGTCACGGCCCGGGTGCTGTCCGCCGAGCATCCCCGGCTCACCATCCTGGCGGCCACGTCCGGCGACACCGGCGGGGCGGTCACCGAGGCCTGCGACGGAGTCCCCGGCGTCCGTGCCGTCGTACTCTACCCCCGCGTCGGGGTGAGCCCCGTGCAGGAGTCGCAGATCGCTCGCCGACGGCCCAACGTCGTCGCGCTCTCTGTCGACGGCACCTTTGACGACTGCCAGGCCCTGGTGAAGCGGGCGCTGGCCGACGCGTCGCTCCGCCGCGGTGAGCCGCTGCTGACCGCCAACTCAATCAACCCCGTGCGACTCATCGCGCAGGTGCCCTTCGCCTTCCATGCGCGCCGTCTGTTGCCGGCCGGCCGCTCCATGGCGGTCGTAGTGCCTTCGGGCAACCTCGGGAACGTCGGCGCCGTCCAGCTCGCGCGACGCATGGGCCTCGACCTAAGGGCGCTCGTGGCCGCGACCAACGTCAACTCCCCGCTGCCCGAGCTCTTCCGTACCGGCGTCTATCGCCCGCGCCGTTCCGCACCGACCCTCTCCAACGCCATGGACATCGGGTCGCCCAACAACCTTGACCGCCTGCTGGCGTGGCGGGAAGGAGGCCCCGCGGTCGCCTCCGTCACCGTGGACGACGCGCAGACCCTGGACGCCATGCGCCGCGTCCGAGCGGCCGGCGGCTACGTCATGTGTCCGCACACCGCTGTCGGCTGGAAGGCCGCGGAGGATATGCTGGCCGTGCCCGGCGCTCCGGACGAGGCCGTCGTCTTCGGCACCGCGCATCCGGCCAAGTTCCCCGACGTCCTGCGGGAGGCCTTCGGCGACGCCGCCGTCTCTCGCTTCCCAGGCGAGCTTCCGCCCCCGGCGCCGCTGAAGGTCGGCAACGACTTCGAAGCGCTGCGCGACGTGCTGCTCTCCGGAGCCGGCCGCGCCTGAAAAGAAGAAGGCCGGCTTCAGCCGGCCTGGTCGGGGACGACCGTCAGGATTCTCACTCCGTCTCGGAGACCGCAAACGTGACGTTCGTGATCTCCGCCCGGGCCAGCACGTCGAGCACGTTCATCACGCGCTCGTAGCGGGCGGCCTCCTCGGCCTGCACCGTGATGAGCATCTTCGTCTTGGCCTGTTCGGCCGCCTTGCGCATCTGGACCATCTGGGAGTAGAGACCTTCGAGCGCCCGGTCTAGGGGGGCGCCCAGCGGGTCCTCGTTGAGCGTGACCTCGCCTGTTTCCGAGATGCCGATTGTGACCTCGTCGGGCAGCTCCGTCTCTTGGGCCGTCTCGGCGTTGCCGGGGAGCGTCGTCTTGAGCTCATGCTCCACCTTGACCGCTCCAGCCATGACCATGAAGAAGAGCATAATCACGAAGACCACGTCGATCATCGGGGCGATCTGGAATCCTGCGTCGGACGTGACGTCCTGCTTAGCCTGTCTCATGGTCTCATTCCTCGCGGTTTAGCCCGGAGAAGGCGATGTTGTCGACGCCGGCCTCGGCTCCCCATTCGAGGGCCTTCGAGATGTACTTGGCGTGGCAGTTGCGGTCGGCGCGGATGAGCAGGCGGAACTTCTCGTTGCCGCCCTTGCGGCGCTCCAGCTCCTTAGAGATACCGTCCTTGTCGTTCGGGTCGAGCTCCCGGTCGTCCAGCTTGTACTTCGCCTGTCCCGTGGTTGCGTCCCAGGAGATGTTGATCAGTCCAGCCGCCGCCTTGTCGTCACGCTTTACGCCGTGGCTGGCCACGGGGAGCGAGATGTTCTTGTCGACCTTAAGCACCTGCGAGGACGTGATCGACATGAAGAAGATGAGGAGTACCAGGAGCACGTCGATCATCGGCGCGACCTGGAATTCCGGCTCTCCGTCTCCGCCTCCGCCTCCGCCTGCCATGGTGCTGGGTGTCCCGGGGGTTCAGGGGTGGACAATCAGCCCTGGGGCTGGGTGATTGAAGCCGAGTTCCAGTCGGGCTTACCGGCGTAGATCTCCTCGTCACCAATCTTGTGTCCGGCCACCTCGTTGTAAGGGAAGGCGCGGAACAGGCCGGCGACCACTTCCTGGACGTCGTGGATGCCGATGGTGATGCGGTTACGCAGCAGGTAGTAGGCGATGAACGCCGGGATGGCGATAAAGAGGCCGGAGGCGGTGGCCACGAGCACTTCGCCGATCGCGCCCGAGAGCTTCGAGGGGTCGCCCACGCCGGAGGAGCTGAGCGTCTCGAAGGCGGTCATCATGCCCGTCACCGTGCCCGTGAGGCCGATCATGGGGGTGCAGACCCCGATCACGGAGAGGTAGGAGGCGCTGCCCATCAGGTCGCCCTGGACGCGGGTGACTTCGGAGATGATGGACTCCTCGGTCATTGTTTTTCCGTCCGGGGTGAGGGCCACGCCGGCGCGCACGACGTCGCAGATCGGAGAGGCGTTGGACTTGGCGAAGGCGTAGGCGCCAACGTAGTTGCCGGCCTTGAAGAGCTCGCGCAGCTGCGTGACGTGGTCGGCGGGCAGCAGGCGCTTGCGGCTGGTGCTGATGAAGCCCTGCACGATGAGCCAGATCATGAAGACCGAGGCGAGGGCGATGGGGTACATGACCCAACCGCCTTCATGGAACAGGTCCATGAGGGTCTTCTTTTGCACCGCGGCGGCTGCTGCGGCCGGCGCGGCTTCCTGGGCGCCGGCGAAGGCGGTCAGGAGCGCGAGCGCCAGCACGGGGGAGAGGAGGGGGCGAAGGTTCGTCTTCATGATTAGGACGTGGGATGTCGGGTTTGTATAGGAGGGGTTCGGGAGGTGGGCAAGGACTGTTAGCGGTTCGCGGACTGGTCGTCCTCGGGGCGCACCGCGGCCTTCTTGATGGCTGCGCCGTCGGGGAGCAGGCCGGCGGTGGCGAGCTTCTTCTGCTCGGCCTCGGCCTTGGCAATCTCCTCCTTGGGCAGGATTTTGCGGGCTTCTTCGGCCTCCTTCGAGACCGGGTAGGTGACCAGGATGTCGCGGAGGTAGCGGAAGGAGGTCTCTTCGAGCTTCTGCTCGCGGACGGCGGGTCCGTCCATGCCGCGGAAGGCCTGGGCGGCCCCGAGCAGGGCCTTGGGTACTTGGTCCTGTTCCGTGCCGTAGAAGACCGGCACGCGAAGGTAGGCGTTCATGGCCGCCTCGTATTTGCGCGTGGCGAGCAGGGAGGAGCCTTTGACGATGTGCAGGCGGGCGAGCACCCCGGCGTCGTCCATCTTGCCGATCAGTTCGTCGGTCTCGCGGATGACCGACTCGTGGTCCCCGCGGCGGGAGCGCTGGAGCAGGCGCGAGAGCTGGATCTTAGTGGCCAGCTCGGGCAGTGAGGCGGCCTCATCCTTCTCGAGGGTGTCGAGGAAGCCTCCCAGGGCGGCGTCGTTGTTGAGGCGGTCGAGGGCGTCGAGCTTGATGACCGTTGCGTCGAGCCACAGGCTGCCTGGCACCTTCTTCAGCGGTTCGAATAGCTTAATCACGGCCTCCACGTTGTCGAGGGCCTTGGCG
The DNA here is from genome assembly GCA_016871415.1 of Verrucomicrobiota bacterium. Taxonomy (GTDB): domain Bacteria; phylum Verrucomicrobiota; class Verrucomicrobiia; order Opitutales; family UBA953; genus UBA953. Next base: position 62,805 of record VHDL01000006.1, on the reverse strand, counting down.
GGATCGCCGCGGTTGACGAATGCGCGGGCCTCGGTAAGCCGGGGCATCTCTGGCCAGATGACCTGGGTCACCTCCGAGAGCTTGCGCGTGTTGGTCACTTCAATCCCGCTCTGGAGGACCGTGCGCTGGACAGAGCCGGTGACCTGGTTGATGATGGCCTTCTTCGGGTCGACGAGCGGCTTCGGAGGCATGGACGCGGTGTCCATCTTGAAGGGGTCGTTGACCTCCCACCGCTCATTGCGGATGACGAAGGTCTGGGCCGAGGCCGAGACGGCGAGGAGCGCGGCGGGTAGGAGGGTACGGAGGGTGCGCATGGCGTTTCAGAGGGTGAGGGAGAGCTTCTTGGCCTCGTCGGCCTCGGGCGTTTCCTTGATGCGGTCCTTGGACAGCATCTCGGTGAGCAGGACCTTGGCGTCGGGGCGCTGGTTGAGCTTCACGAGCATTCTGGCCGCCCCGAGGTAGCCCTTAGCGGACCAGCTCTCGTAACGTTTCCAGCCCTGGTAGCAGCGACGGTAGAACGCGAGGGCCTCGGGGAGCCGTCCCTGACGTTCCTCGATCATGCCCAGCCAGAAGAGGGAGCCCGCGGTCTTGTCGCCCCGCCATTCCTTGGTCTTGGCGATCTCCTCGAAGCCCTTCTTCGCCTCGTCGTACTTCTGGGTCTCGGCTAGGCACTGGGCGCGGATGAACATCACGTTGAGCTCCTTGGACATGAGCGCGCGGGCCTCGATGGCCTCGTCGCAGAGCGCGAGCGCCTCCTTGTACTTTTTGCGGCGCATCTGGATTTCGGCCTGGCCCGCGTAGCCGTAGTCGGCGTATTCCGAGGAGCGGGCGACGGTGAGGATGGCCGCAAAGTAGGTCTCGGCCTTGGCGAGGTCGCCCTTCTCGAGCAGGTGGTCGCCAACGACCGCGAGGATGGTCGGGCTGAGTTCGTCCGCCTTGTAGTTGGCGGCGATCTTGTTGAAGTTCAGCTCGGTCTTGGCCGGTTCGCGGGTGAACACCGCGATCTGTCCTAGCGCGTAGAATCCGCGGGCCTGGGCTACGAGGGAGTCCTTGTTCTCGTCGAGGCGGAGCAGCTTGCGCATCTCAATCTCGGCGTCGGCGGAAGTGTAGGCGCCGGGCTCGGGCTTGGTTCCGGGACGGACGCGCTTGACTTTCTTGGCGAGCTTCTCGGCGAGGAAGCCGATGAGCTTCTCGGCGCCTTCCTGCCGGCGGTCGTTGATGTTCTCTGCCACCGCGTCCGAGAGGATTTTGAGGGCGTTATCCTTGGCGCGGGCGATGGCGGCCTGGCGCTCCTTCTCGACCACGGCTAGCTCGTCCGCGAGCTTGGCCGAGAGGGCCTTGACCTCGTTCTTGGCGGCGTCGATTGACGCCTTGACCGGGGGCGTGGCACGCTCGAGCTGGTCGACCTTGAGGCGGGCCTTCGCGAGCTCGCCGCTGAACTTCTTCTGGATTTCCTCGGAGCGTTCGCCGAACTCTTTGCGGTCCCCCATGCGTTCGGTGGCGCGGATGACCTCGTAGAGGTAGGTGAGCGCCTTGGGGTCCTTGGTGTCCCAGTTGTAGAGCTCCATGTAGAGCTCGCGCATGCGGCGGTGCTCGCCCCGGCCGGGCAGCATCTTGTTAAGCTCACGGAGCACGAACTCCAGGGCGTTCGCGTTGCGCATGCCCAGCTTGGCCGCGGCCACGTAGGCGTCGATGGCCTTGCCGGTGAAGGCCTCCTTCTGCTTCTCGATCTCGCCCTTCTTGGCGAGCGCCTGGGCGCGCGCCGCGGGGCTCTGGGCGGCGCGCGCGACCAGGTCGGCCTCGCGGATGGCCTTGTCGAAGCCCTCGGCGAGCCGGATGTTGGCGTCGCCTACTAGGGTGTGCACGTCGGGCAACTGGACTTGGATTTCGTCGGACTTGTCGTCCGCGTAGTCCTTCAGCCATTCCTCGCACATACGGATGGTCTCCTCGGTCTCCGGCGGCTGGACCCCGAAGCGGACGATGGCCTGACGGTAGCGTACGTCCGGGATGAACATGCCCTTGGGGTATTCGGCCTGGTACTTGTCGAAGCCCTCCTTGGTCTCCTTGTACTTGCCCTGGTAGAACCAGCAGAGGGCGGTCATGTAGAGGACCTGCTGGCGGACGGGTGACCGTACGTACTTGGCGGAGAAGGCGTCGAACGCCTTGCGGGCCTCGTCCCATTCGAACTGGGAGAACTGGCAGGCCGCGATGCGGAAATCCAGCTCCATGGCGGCGTCGGGCGAGAGGTTGGAGACGTTGTCCCGGGCCCACTGGTAGTGATTGATGGCCTCCTTGTAGTCCTCGTTGTCCTGGGAGATCTCGCCCAGGGTGATGGCGACCGGCGAGGTCTCGTCCGCCTTGGGGAACTTCTGCAGGAACTCCTTGCAGACCTTCTGGGCCTCGTCGCGGCGACCCATCTGGCGGAGCGTGATGACGTAGTAGTAGTAGGCCCCCGTGATGCGCGAGAAGCCGGCGTTGCGCTCGAAGATGTCCTTGAAGGCCACGTAGGCCTCCCAGGGGCGTCCGAGCTCGAGCAGGCAGAGTCCGATGCGGTAGGAGATGAACGCGTCGTAGTCCTTGTTGGCCTTGAAGTCCGCGTCGATCTTGCGGAAGCCCTCGAGGTCCTGCTTGGACTGCTCGATGCGGACCTTCGTCTCATCGTTGGGCTTGGGGTTCGCCTTGGTGAGCGCCTCCAGCGCCTCCTCCTTGGCCTTGATCGCCTTCGCGAGGTCGCGCGCGACCGCGGCCGAACGCATCGTGCCCTGGTAGCTGGCCAGGGCCTGGCGGTAGAGCGTGTCGCGCACGGCCTCGTCCACCGCGGAGTCGGCGGAGGTGAAGCGCGCGTCGCCGATGCTCAGGAGCTGGAAGTTGGAGCGGATTAGGTCGGCCGGTGAGCCGGTCTTGAAGGCGTCGACCTTGGCCTTGAGCTGCTCCGCCTCCTTGGCGAGCCCGAGCTTGGTGTAGATCTCGACGAGCTGGATTGCTGCCTCACGGCGCTCCGGCGTGTTCACGCCTTCTCCGATCGCCTGCTGCAGGAAGCCGATGGCCTGGGAATAGCCGGCCTTCTTGACCTCCTCGGTGCCGGACTTGGCCCGGTCGACGCTGATCTTGGCGGAGAGCGCGAAGGCGTTCACGCGCACCTCGACGCGCTCGGTGAGGCTGTTACGGATCTTCTCGAGGCGGACCAAGGCCGCGTCCCACTTGCCTTGGTTCGAGAAGGACTCGATGAGGGTCAGTTCCGCCACGCCCCGGCGGTTGTCGGCATCGAAGAAGTCCTGCGTGCCCTTGGGGAACTTGGCTAGGAACGAGGTGAGCTCGGCCTCCGTGCGGGGCCAGTCCTTCATGAAGTAGTAGCAGCTCGCCTTGCGGAAGGAGATGACGGCCTTGTACATGTCCTCCGCTTCCTGGGCCTTCTGCTCGACTTCCACGTACTTCCCCAGCGCCTCGCGGTACTTCTTGGCGTCATAGAGCTGCTCGGCTTCCCGGAAGAGCGTCGTCACCGGATCCTCGCCCGCCTTGGCGCCGACGACCGCGCCGGCCGCCTGGGCCCGCACGACGGAGGGGGCCGGCGTGACGGCGATCAGGACGGCGAGGATGGCTGCTCTGGCCAGTCGGAAGGTACTCGATTCGGTATGGGCCGTCATGGTCGGTAAGGGTCCTTGGGGGGTGGGGCTCTTCAGATAACCCTCCGCCTTGAGAAATGCCAAGCCATAAGCCCCCCGGGCGGAACCTCCCGGACTGTGAATAACTTCAGCGCCCCGCCTTGGCCCCTGTGGCCAGCAAGGTCTCGAAATGCGGCTCCTTGGGTTCGCGGGCCACGACGCGGGCCGACGCCTCCCGGAAGCCCGCCTCCTCAATCCAGTCGCAGAGTTCGTTCTCCTGGAACCCGAGCCATCGGTCTGCGTACATTTCCCGCGCCTTCTCGAACTTGTGGGCCTTCAGGTCGAGGACGAGCAGCCGACCGCCGGGACGGAGGATGCGGTGCGCTTCGGCCAGGGCCTGGCGGGGGTTCTCGGCGTGGTGCAGTGCCTGGCTGAGCAGGGCGAGGTCCACGGCGCCGTCCGGCAGGGGGACCTTCTCGATGTCGCCCAGCAGGTAGGTGACGTTGTCCAGCCGTTCCTTGCGGGCGAGCGCACGTCCGACCTGCACCATGCGCCGCGAGTTGTCCACGCAGTGGACGCTCTCCGCCCCCCGGGCCAGGAGCCGTGAAAGCGCGCCGTCGCCGGCGCCGAGGTCGGCGATTCGCACCTTCGGGGTTAGGAGCAGCAGCATCTGTCCCACGGCCTCCCAGGACCGTCCGGGGCAGTAATGCTTGCCCAGCCGTCCCGCCACGCGGTCGAAATGCTGCTCAGCCTTGCGCCGTCTACGTTCGACGATCCTGCCGAGGGCCCTCAGGTCGGCGGCGGACTGGGGTTCGCCGGAGGCGGCCTCACAGGCGGCGTCCACCAGGGCCGAGACCCGCGCGGGGAGGCCGTGGGCCAGCGAGTAGTAGGTGCGCTTGCCGTCGCGACGGTCCTCGGCGAGGCCCGCCTTGCGGAGCTGGGCCAGGTGCGTGGAGATGCGCGACTGGCCCATGGAGAGGACCTCCTGGAGCTCGCCCACGGCGAGTTCGGCACGCCGCAGGAGGGCGACAATCCTGGCCCGCGTCGGGTCCGCGAGCAGGCGAAGTGATTCCCAGGGGGACGGCATCGGGCTGTCTGCTTCTGACCGCCCGCGGCCGCGGTGTCAAAAGCGTAAGCCCGGCCGTTCAGCGCTTGTCGACCCAGCGACCAACGGAAAGCACCATCCAGTTCTCCGTGCGCCCGTTGATGTTGGTCGAAAAGGTGTCTCCGGTGCGGTGGTTCAGGAACTGCTTGGCCAAGGGGGAGATGTAGGCGAGGGCGCCTTCTTCCGGCCGGCCGTCCCAGGCCCCGAGGATGTCGTAGGTCACGCGCGCCTTGTCCGAGCCGCGCTCCAGCGTCACGGTCGAGCCGATGCCAATCACGTCGGGCTTGGCGTCCTTGAAGTCGGTCACGCGGACCTTCTTGAGAAGCGCTTCCAGTTCAGCCCGGCGGGCGGAAAGGGTGTCATGGTCCTGACGGGCCATCTTGTACTCGGAGTTCTCACGGAGGTCGCCGTGCTCCTTGGCCACCTGGATGGCCTCCTTGACCGCGGGCAGCTTGTTTTGGACGATGTCGGTCAGCTCGCGCTCCTTCTCGACCCGGCTGGTCTCCGAGACCACGAGCTCCTTCTCCTCGTCGCCACGTTTGCCCTGGGTCAGGCGCTGGACGAGCGGCTCAATCTTGGCGATGCGGCTGATGAGCTTAATGCGGGTCATGTCATCGAAGCCCTGGCTGTCACGCAGCGTGCGCGCCAGGTCGCAGATGGTCTCGGTGTCGGCCTTCGGGCCTCCCGCCGGCGCGATGAGTTGTCCGACCAGTTCCTTGTCCTTGACCAGTTCGTAGGCCAGCGGGATACGGGCCGAGGAGTTGGACTCAAGGGCCTCAGTGTCGATGGAGGACAGGATGGCGCCCAGCAGCGAGGGGCCGACGAGCGGGCCGACGATCTCGGCGTACTTGCGGGAGTCGCGGTTCTTGATGACCCAGATGATCACGGGGGCGCGGAGCTCGCGGGTTTCCAGCCACTGCGAGAGGCGGGCCGCTACCTCGGCGGTCAGGCCGGCGTCGCAAAGGTAGGAGACGGTCTCGGAGACGAGCTTCGCGGAGCCGCTCTTGGCGGTGCCGATCTCACGGCTGCGCAGAAGGTCGAAGGCGCGCTCGGACCACTTTTCGCCATGATGGGCGCGGATGAGGTCGAGCAGCGCGCGGATCTTCTCGCTGGTGTGGGGGATGTGCAGCGCGAGGAGCGCAAGATCCTGCTCGTCGCACAGCGCGATGATGTCCGAGGCGGTCGGGCTCACGGTCTCGACGTGCTCGATGGCGGAGCGGAAGAACTTGTCGCGGTTCCAGATGCCGACCAGGGCGGCGGGCAGGCCTTCGCGGCGGCGCGCCGGGGAGGAGGCGGCGGACACGGCCTTGGCGAGGTCGCCGGACACCTTGGCCAGGTTGGCCTCGGTGGCGGCGGAACGGGTCTCGGCGGCCGGGCTTTCGGCGAGCTCGGCGAGCAGGGCGAGCCTGCGCTCGAGGCCGGGCGAGGACTCGTACTGGGCGAAGAGGTCTTCTCCGAGGTCCTTCGGGGCCTCGAGCAGGGCGTAGAGGCCGCCCTTGCGTTCGGGCACCAGGATCGCGCGGTCGCGACGCAGGGCCGCGCGAGCCTTGGTCCACCAGGACTTGAATGCGGCGGCTCGGTCCTTGCCGGCGCTCAGGGAGGCGAAATGGATGCGGTCAAGGGCCGCCTCCAGGGCGTAGGACGTGCACTCCCCGGTCGGGTATTCGGCAAGCAGCACCTTGACCAGGGCGGCGGGATCTTCGGTGAGTATCTGGGCCACCGCCGACTTGCTGGCTTCCGAGTAGGAACGGGCGATGACGCCTTCGGGGTTCAGGAAGTCGATCTTGGCCAGGAAGAAGCCTGAGTCGATGACGTGGCCCTTCTTGCCCTGCTCCGGGAAGTCCACCGTGAAAAGCTTCTTGTCGGCGTCGTAGGCCCGGATGATGCCGATGCCCCAGGTCTGGTGGATGCAGAAGGCTTCCTTCCCCCCGGCCGCCCGGTCGATCGCCGACTGGAGTTGCTGCGCTTTGACGGCTTGCGGGTTGGAGTCCTTGTTGCTCATTGTAAAAGTGGGTTGTGGGCATAAAAAAACCCCCTTGCAAGCAGGAAGGCGGCCCCTCCCGGAGCCCTGAGCTACGCCCCCCGTCCCAATCACCCTGACATGGCATTCAAGCCCGAAAAACTTCCGATTCACGGTGAAAATCCTGACAGTCTGGCTGAGCGGCTAGCGTCCGACGGACACCCGCGCTATCGCGCCGGACAGATCATGGAATGGGTCTACGGACGCCGGGCCGAATCTCCAGATGCCATGACCAATCTTCCTGCAGGACTCCGCTCCTGGCTCGCGGCGACGTTTGACTTCTCGGCCACCGAACTGATGGGAAAGAAGACGGCCTCCGACGTTACCCAGAAGGTGCTGCAGCGCCTCAGGGACGGCTCCTTGATCGAGACGGTCATCATCCGGGCTCCCATGGAGGGCGTCGGTCTGGACCGGTCCCGTCGCACCATCTGCATCTCCACCCAGGTAGGCTGCGCCTACGGCTGCAAGTTCTGCGCCTCCGGCCTCGAGGGCTGGAAGCGGGACCTTTCCCCCGGTGAGATCGTCTCCCAGCTCGTCCAGGTCTGCCGCATCGAGGATCAGGCTGACCCCGCCCGCGCCTCCCGGGGCCTGGCATCCTTCGACAACATCGTGGTCATGGGCATGGGTGAGCCGCTGGCCAACTACGACAATCTGATGGCGGCGTTGCGGACGGCCAACGCCGCCTGGGGCTTCGGCTTCGGAGCCCGGCGCATCACGATCTCCACCTCGGGCCTCGTCCCCCGCATCCTCCGGCTCGCGGAGGAGCCGCTCGGTTTCCGGCTGGCCATCAGCCTCCACGGGGCGACCAACGAGGTCCGTGAGCAGATCATGCCGGTGAACCGCAAGTATCCGCTGGAGGAGCTGCTGCCCGCCGCACGGGCCTTCGCCCGCCGGCACGGTCGCATGCTGACGCTCGAGTTCATCCTCATCCAGGACGTGAACGATTCGCTCGACCAGGCGCGTCGGCTCGCCGCCATCGCCCGCGACCTCCACGCGCACGTCAACCTCATCCCCTACAATACGGTCGAAGGCCTGCCCTGGAAGCGGCCCTCGCTGACGCGCCAGGACCGTTTCGTGAAAGAACTCCGCACGGGCGGGGTGACCGCCACGCTGAGGCGGGAGAAGGGGCACGACATCGAGGCCGCCTGCGGCCAGCTCCGTCTGCGCAAGGAGCGCGAGGAGGGCGCGGCTAGTCCGTGAGCCTCCTGACGAAGGCCCGCCGATCGGCCGCCTTGTAGAAGGCGGTGCCGGTGACGAAGGTGTCGGCGCCGGCCTCGCGGCACAGCGCGCCGGTCTTCAGGTTGACGCCGCCGTCGACCTCGATCCTGAAGGCGAGTCCCGTCCGCTTCCTTTCCTCGGCGAGGGTCCTGACGCTCTCCAGGACCGAGGGCATGAAGGACTGCCCTCCGAAGCCGGGGAACACGGTCATGCACAGGACGAGGTCCGCCCGGTCGAGATAGGGCAGGGCGCGGGAAGGGTCGCAGTCCGGATTGAGCGCGAGGCCCGCGGGCAGGCCGGCGGCGCGGATGACCTTGAGCGTGGCGCCGACGTCATGCTGGGCCTCGACGTGCACGGTGATCCTGTCCGCGCCCGCCTTCACGAAGGCGTCCACGTAGCGGTCGGGCCGGGAGAGCATCAGGTGCACGTCGAAGTGCAGACGGGTGCGCGGACGGAGGTCCGCCACGACCTGCGGACCGAAGCTGATGTTGGGCACGAAATGCCCGTCCATGATGTCCAGGTGGAGCCATGGGGCGCCGGACTCCTCGACGAGTCGCACGCCGGCGGCGAAGTCGCCGTGGTCGGCGGCGAGCAGGGAGGGCGCGACGATCCGGTCCGGCATGCTCACCAGGCGGACAGCGCGGCCTCACGCACCTGCGAGGCGATGTCCGCATAGGCCGCGGGGCCGAGACTGAGCTCGCCGGCCGCGGTGTCGCCGGTGGGCTGATACACGTAGACGGCGGTGAAGTCCCTGTCCCTGAAGACGGTCTTCGCTCCGCCTTCCGCTGTCAGCGTGCAACGCATCACGAAGGTGATGCGATGGCTGGCGAAGTCGCGCGCGTCATCGACCCGGGCCGAGAGCGCCTCGCGGCGGAAGCTGATGAGCTCGGCCTCGAGGCGGGCTCCGCCCGGCCCTAGCCGCACGCGAGGGTCCATCGCGAACGCCTCCGCGAGGCGGGTGTGCAGCGCCGCATGCACGCCCGTGCGCGAGGTGGCGTTGCGCACCGCGACGACCTCGATGGTTTTGAAGGGCGCTGGCGGGCCGCCCAGCCGGTAGGCGGAGCAGCCGGTCAGCAGCAGGAGCGCGAGTGACAGCCGGGAGCGCATCAGCGTCGCTCGTTGTCAATCACCGGGCGCGCGCCTTCATTGCGGAAGCCGAGGGCGTCGATGTCCTCCCCCACCGGGGCGGGCCTAGCCTCCGCCGCCTTGCGGGGCCGGGGATAGGGGCCGAGCACGGCGTCGGCTAGGCTGCGCGGGGGCTCCCCGAGCTTCTCGATTTCGGCGATCAGGACTTCGGCCTCCTTGGCCGCCTCGGATTCGGGAGCCACGGTGCGGCAGGCGTTGGCCATCAGCCGGGCCGCGTCGGGGTTGTTGCGGCTGCGCCAGTAGAACTGGGCGATCAGGAGGCGGGAGCGCGCGGCGCGGTCGCGCAGCGATTTGACCTGCTCGGCCGCGACCTTCGCGCGGGAGTCGGCCGGGAACTGCTCCATGATCGCACGCCAGTGCTCGGCGGCCTCGAGGCAGGCGGCCTGGTCCCAGGCGGCGCCCATGGATTCCGAGCTCCGCAGGCGGGCGAGCAGTTCAAGCGCTTCGGGCAGGTGAAGTGAGGCGGGGTAGTCGCTGACGAGACGTTCCAGCACGGTGTCTGCGCGCGGCTTGTCCTCTAGCACCAGCGCGAGCCGGGCTGAGCGGATGAGCGCCTCGTCCGCCCAGGGACCGTTCGGGGCCAGCTTGACCGTCTTCTCCCATTCGGCGAACGCCGCCGCCCGGTCGCTGAACCAGGGGAACCATCCGCCGAGGCGTTGGCTTTCGCCCGCCGCGCGGGTAGCGCCAATGTCGAACTGCACCTTCACGGCCTGATCGAACCGGCTGAAGGAGCCGTGCTTCGAGGCGATTCTGGCGATGAGCTCCGAGGCGTCGTCGAACCGACGCTCATGGATGCGGATTAGGGCGATCTCGACCAGGGCGCGACCTGTCGACTCGGAATTGATCTCGGCGTCGGCGATGCGTTCCCAGGTCTTGACCGCCTGGCCGAGGTCCCCCGTCTCTTGGGCGGCCGAGGCCTCGTCCATCTTGGCCAAAACGACTATCTCGTCGGCGTCGGGCTGGCCGGCCTTGACGCGCCAATGGCCGCCTTCACGGACGTATTCGGCGGCTTCGACGGCGCCCGTCAGGGCCGTCAGGAAGAGGAGGATGAGGATGTCAGTTTTTGGGTTCATGCCAGCGTAGAAGGGTTGCGCCCCAGGTGAGCCCGGCGCCGAAGGCGACGAGGAGGACGAGGTCACCGTGGCGGACGCGGTCGTTCCGCCACGCCTCCTCGAGCGCGAGCGGGATGGAGGCCGCGGAGGTGTTGCCGAAACGGTCCAGGTTGCAGGGGAAGCGGTCCATGCCGACCTTCAGCTGATCGGCGACCGCCTCGATGATGCGGATGTTCGCCTGATGGGGGATGAAGCAGGCGACCTGGTCAGACTTCATGCCGCACTGGGCCAGCAGACGTTCGCAGGCGTCGGCCATTACGCGGACGGCCTGCTTGAAGACCTCCTTGCCGTTCATGCGGAGGCAGTGTTGGCGTTCGCGCACCGAGGTCTCCGAGGCCGGTTCGGCGGATCCGCCGTGGGTGCAGTGCAGCAGCTCCGCGCTCGTGCCGTCGGCGCCGAGCAGGTTGCCGAGCAGACCCACGCCCCTCTCGTCGGTCGTCTCAAGCACGGTCGCCCCGGCGCCGTCGCCGAAGAGCACGCACGTCGACCGGTCCTGCCAGTCGACGACACTGGAGAGCTTCTCGGCGCCCACGACGAGGGCCCTCCGGTAGGCGCCCGCCCGCATCATGTCGGAGGCCACCTGGGTGGCGTAGATGAAGCCGGAGCACGCGGCGGAAATGTCGAAGCAGGGGATGTCCCGCCGCAGCCCCAGCTTGGCCTGGAGCAAGCAGGCGGTGGCGGGGAAGGGCACGTCGGGGGTCATCGTGGCCACCACCAGGAGGTCGATGTCCTCCGGACCCAGCCCGGCTCTTTCCAGGGCCTGGGCTGCCGCCTTGGCGCCCATGTCCGAGGGATTCTCGCTGGGACCGGCGATGCGACGCTCGGTGATGCCCGACCGCGTCCTGATCCACTCGTCCGAAGTGTCCACCCGGGTGGAAAGCTCGGCGTTGGTGAGGCGTCGCTCCGGCGCATGGACCCCGATGGCCCGCATGTAGACGGAAGGCGCGCTGCTCATCGCCCCCCGAAATAAGCCCCGGTGAGCCCGGAAGGGAACCAAAATCCTCAGGACTCCGCGGGAGTCGTGGAAATCACCGCATTGGCCTCGGCCAGGGCAGTCCGCATGCGCCGGCCGGCTCCGTGACCGAGCGCCTCCGAGCCGAGGCGGATGGCGCTGGCGATGCCCTGGCGGTTGCTCGAGCCGTGCGCCTTCATCACCAGTCCGTTGAGTCCCAGCAGGGGCGCTCCGCCGTAACGTTCCGGTTTCAGCTTGCCCTTGAGTTCGCGCAGCAGCGGGAACATGGCGATACCGCCCGCCAGGTAGACCGGGTTGCTCTTCACCTTGCTGCCGACCATGTCGCGGAGCATGTACACCAGGCCCTCGATGGTCTTCAGGATGAGGTTGCCGGTGAAGCCGTCGGTGACGACCACGTCGCAGGCGTCGCCGAAGACGTCGAAGCCCTCCACGGGGCCGACGTATTCGATGCGGTCACCCATGGCCTTGAGCAGGGCGTGCGCGCGGTTGATGCGCGGGCCGCCTTTGCCTTCCTCGGTGCCTACGGTGAGCAGGCCGACGCGCGGCCGGGGAATGCCGAGCGAGCTTTGCGCGTAGATGGACCCGAGCACGGCGTTGTGCACGAGATGCTCGGGCGTCGCCTCGGGATTGGCGCCCACGTCCAGCATGATGAAGTGGCCCTCGCGACGAGGCATGATCGCGGCCAGGGCCGGCCTCTCCGCGCCTTCCATCGGCCTGACCTTGATGGTGCCGGCGGCGACGAGCGCCTTGGTGTTGCCGGTCGAGACGACCGCCTCGACCCGGCCCTCCTTGAGCATCTCCAAGGCGATCACCATGGAGGAGTCGCGCTTCGACTTGAGGACGGCCATCGGCGCGTCGTCGGAGGAGACGATGCCCGGGGCGTGCCTGAACTCGACCCGTGGGCCGCGCAGGGTGCGATGTTCCTGCGCCAGCAGGCGGAGGTTGTCCTCATGCCCGACGAGCACGACGGTGTCGGCGGGGCCGATGCTGCCCTCCTTGACGGCGAGGGCGGCGCCCGCCACGGCTTCGGACGGACCGAGGTCGCCCCCCATACAGTCCAGGGCGATGCGATGGCCGGTCTTCGGAGCTTCGTCAATCATGCGTGCGGGCTCAGCCCGACGACGGCCTTTAGGCGGCCTTCTCGATCACCTGGCGACCGCGGTACTTGCCGGTGATCGGGTCGACGCGGTGGGAGCGGCGGAGGGCGCCGGACTCGGCGTCGCGGACGAGCTTGGGGGCGCGGAACTGGTTGGCTCCACGGCGGAGGCGGCTGCGGCGCTTGGACTGCTTGCGTTTCGGGTTGGCCATGGTTCTGCGCTGGGTTGAGGGTCGGTTCTACCCCTGCCGCCCCCTCGGTCAAGCCCCCTTTCCTTGGCCTTGCCCCCGGGGACGGAGCGGGTTCGCTGGGCTCCCATGGCAGGCCAACCAGCCTTATTTCTGGACCGGGACGGCAATCTCATCCGAGACCACCACCACACCTGCCGGGTGGAGCAGATCGAGCTCATCCCGGGGGTCAGGGAGTCTCTGTTGGCGGCGATGGATGAGGGCTACGCTCTCTTCATCCTGACGAACCAGAGCGGGATCGGCCGCGGCTTCTTCACCTGGGAGCAGTACCATGCCTGTCATGCGCGCATGCTCGACCTGCTCGACCTGCCGGCCCCTGGTTTCCGTTCCGTGATGGCGGCCCCGGAGCGGCCGGACGAGCCTTCGGCCTACCGCAAGCCCAGCCCCAGGTTCATCTTGGAGATGGGGGCCGCGCATGGGCTCGACTTGTCGCGCAGCTGGATGGTCGGTGACCGTCGCACGGACTGGGAGGCCGGACTCAACGCGGGCATCCGCGCCTGCGCAGTGAGGAGCGGCAAGGAGTTCGGCCCTGAGGATGAGGCCTTCGCCCGCACCTCTGGAGTCCCCATCCATCCCGATTTCCCGGCCTTCGTGCGCCAGGAGCTCGGTCTCGCTTGGTCGCTTTGACTTGAAAACAGCGGAGGCGGACAATGTCCGCCTCCGGGGTCAGATGCGGTGTAAAGCGTTCAGGCCTTCGGCTTTTCCTTTTCGCAGGGGCACTCCTTCTTCTTTTCGTCATCGGCAACCACGAGGGCCTTGGGCTTCTCTTTCTCGCAGGGGCACTCCTTCTTCTTTTCGTCATCGGCAACCACGAGGGCCTTGGGCTTCTCTTTCTCGCAGGGGCACTCCTTCTTCTTTTCGTCATCGGCGAAGAGGACTCCGGAGGAGAGCGCCAGCACGCAGGCGTAGGTGGACAGTAGCTTAAGGATCTTGGTGTTCATGGTTTGTGGATTGGAGTTTCAATCTGCAAGCGAGCGCCCCGCTGTCAATCCGACCGCCCTGCTGCTCAGCGGGGCAAATCCCTCAGTCTGGCCCTCAGACTGACCAGCCCCGAGCCTGGCAGCCATTCGGATCCGCTCGGCGCCACGTAGACCGCTCCTTCTCGCACGGCCATAACGTCTTTCACGGCAGAGACTTGGCTCAGCTGCGCCCGTTTGGTCTCCGATTTGATGACAGGCCCGTCCCGGGGCGATTCCTCCACCCAGATGATCAGCCCTGGGTTGGCTGCGGCCAGGGTTTCCCAGTCGAGCCGGTTCCATGAGCCTCCGGCGGGCACGAGCCTTAAGCCCAAGGTCTTCAGCGGTCCAGCGAGATAAGAATTCTCCCCGGCGGTGACGCCGCTCCAGATGACGGTCACCGTACGTCCCGGGCCCGCGTCGAGATGCGTCGGGCCGAGCTTCGCCGCCAGCTCCTTGGCGGCCGGCTTCCTCCCGACGGCCTCGCCTATGGCAATGATGTCAGCCTCCACGGAGGCGGATGACTCCGGCTCAAGCACGAGCGTACGGTATCCCGCCTTGCGGCAACGTTCCGCCCAGAGCGGATTAGCCAACCGAGGCAGGATGACGAGTTCCGGCCGCGTCGACCGTAGCTTCTCCATGTCCGGGGCGAACGCGTCGCAATGCCTTGGCGCAGGATGCTCGGCGGGTAGCGGACACCAGCGGGTCGCGGCCACGATCTCCTCGCCGGCCCCGAGGTCGGTCAGCGTGCGTGTGGCGCCGGGGCTGAATGACGCGATGCGGGTAGCCGCCTGCGACCAGGAGGCGAGTGCCAAGACTAGCAGAGGGACGATCCTCACGAAGTCAGCCGCAGCGCCAGGCGCACCGCCGAGTCGAAGCTTCCGAGGTCGGCGCGCCCCGTGCCGGCGAGCGCGTAGGCCGTGCCGTGGTCGGGGCTCGTGCGTACGTAAGGCAGGCCGAGGGAGAGGTTCGCTGTAGTCGCGAAGTCGACCGACTTGAGCGGCCCTAGCCCCTGGTCGTGGTACATGGCCGCGACGGCGTCGTAATCGCCCATCAGATGCCGGTGGAAGACGGTGTCTCCCGGCAGGGGCCCTTCGGCATCGACGCCTTCGGCGCGCAATGATTCCACCGCCGGCCGCACCACGGCGATGTCCTCGCCGCCCATCAGGCCTTTCTCCCCGGCGTGCGGATTGACGCCGCAGACGGCGATCCTGGGGCGTGGGACGCCGAGCCGGACCTTGAGCCGATGCAGGGCGAGGACCGTGCGACGGATCGCTTCCTGCGTCACGGCCGTGGGGGCGGCGCTGAGCGGGATGTGCCAGGTGACGAGCCCGACCGTCATCCTGCCGCCGGCGAACGCCATGACGGGCGTGCCGCCCCACCTGGCCGCGAAGAATTCGGTCTGTCCAGGGTGCGCAAATCCAATGCCCGCAAGGCCCTCCTTGCTGATTGGCCCGGTCACGACCGCGCGATAGCGCCCGATTTTTACGCCCTCCGCCGCCTCCTCCATCGCGGCCAGCGCGACGCACTGTCCGACCACGTCGGGTCTGCCTGGCATCGGGCGGTGATTCCGGTCTCCGACCGCCAGCGAGGGCGACCTGAGCGCCGAAGTCCAGGCCTCGCAGCCGATCGCCATGGTCTCGGCCGCCAGCGCCGGGTTGGAGGTCAGCCAAGCGGCCGTGATCTCAGGTCCGATGCCGGCGGGATCGCCGCAGGTAATCGCAATGGGAGGGTGCGTCATCGGGGGGAGGCGAAACGTCCGCGATGTCCGCCGAGGAAGAACTGGAGGAATTCCCGCGCCTCGGGCGAGCGGCATTCTCCTGCGGCCAGCGCCTCGCCGGCCAGCCTGGCACAGTCGCCGCCGGGGCCGTAGACGGCGTGGTAGGCACGCTTGAGCTCGGCGACGGTCTCGGCCGGCACGCCGCGCCGGCGCAGACCGACCAGATTGAGTCCGGAGACCTCGTTGCGGCCGTGGGCGATCACCTGCGAAGGCACATCCTCGGTGATGACGGCGTTGCCCGACACCATGGCTCCCGAGCCGATCCGGCAGAACTGGTGCACGGCGGTTCCGCCGCTGATGAAGGCCGAGTCGCCGACTTGGACGTGCCCGCCCAGCATGCAGCCGTTGGCCAGAATGACCTTGTTGCCCACGCGGCAGTCGTGCGCCACGTGGCTGCCCGCCATCAGTAGGCAGCCGGTCCCCACCGTGGTCGCGCCGCCGGGTTGCGTCGCCCGGTGCACCGTGACGTGTTCGCGCAGCGCCGTGCCTGCGCCGATCAGGGCGAAGGATTCGGTCGTGGGGTCGAAGGCGAGGTCCTGCGGATCTCCGCCGACCACCGCAAAATGGTCCACGTGGACGCGCTCGGCGAGACGTGCGCCCGCCTTGATCACCGCGTAGGCCGCCACCGTGCAACCCGCGCCGACTTCGCCTTCGACGAGCGCCCAAGGGCCGACGTCCGCCGTTGCGTCCAGTCTGGCTCGGTCGCAGACGGCTGCGAGCGGGTGGATCATCGCGGCGGCCCTCCGAACAGCTCGAGTTGCGCGACCTTGACCATTTCGTAGACGCGCAGCAGACGGAGCAGCTGGAGCGTGTCCGATTTGGCGTAGCTCTGGTTGGCCTCCACGGCCTGCACCAGGTTCTCCAGGATGGTGCGGAAGGTGAGCACGTGGTCGACGCCGCTCTCCTTGAGCAACGTCACGCTTTCGGAGCGCTGCGGCTCCTGGGCCGGTATGCCGGGCAGCACGAGCACCTTGGAGAGGGCCCGGCCGTCCTCGGCCGTCAGGTCGGCAAAGGCGTCCTTGGCCGCTTCCACTGCTTCCTTGCGCACGAACTCCAGCAGGTCGCCCTTGCGGATCATCGTTGGGGTCACGGCCTTGGTGGTGTGCCATCCTTTCACCGCGACGACGGCCGCGGAGAGTCCCGGCAGGTCGGAGCCGAAGAGCTGGAAGGGCAGTTCGCCGCCCCGTCGTGGCGCCGGATTGATCACGAGGAGGTCGCCCTCCTCGTCCGCGCGCTTGCGTCGCGACTGGACGGCGTACTTGCGGGACTGGCGGACGAAGAATCCGATCATCTCGAAGTATTCACGGACCAGGCTGTCGTCAAATCCCGCCATCTTACCCGTAGCGTGACGACGCGCCGTGACCGGTCAATCCCTGCGGCTCAGAGCGCGAATCCCTTCGGCGCGACGGCCAGGGTGAACTCGCCCTTGAGCGAGCCCGAGAGGGTCGCGGGCACCAGTTCGCCCAAAGGCCCCGTTCTCAGGGCCTCATGCGCCTTGGTCAGCTCGCGCCCAATGCACGCGACCCGGTCGGGTCCTAGGATCTCGAGCATCTCGCCGAGCAGCGCCTCGATCCGGTGGCAGGACTCGAGCAGCACCAGCGTCTCGCCGGCCTCGGCCGCCTCCTGCGTGAGGAACCTGCGCCGGGCCGCGGACTTCGGCGGCAGGAATCCGACGAAGCGAAAGGCGTTGGTCGGCAGGCCGCTGACCGAGAGCAGGGCCGTCGCCGCGCACGGCCCGGGAACGGGTGAGACCTCGAGGCCCAGCCGGCGGCATTCCCGCACCAGGCGGAAACCGGGGTCGCTGATGGCCGGAGTGCCTGCGTCCGTCACGAGCGCGACGGTCAGGCCCTGCCGGATGCGTTCCGCGACCGCCTCAGCCGCCTCGCGCTCGTTGTGCTCGTGGTAGGCCAGCAGGCGGGGGCCGTCGATGCCGAGCAGACGAAGCAGGTTGCCCGTCGTGCGCGTGTCCTCGCAGGCCACGAGGTCGCTGGCCGTCAGGGATTCGCGTGCGCGCCGGGAGATGTCGCCGAGATTGCCCAGCGGCGTGGCCACCACGAGCAGGCGTCCCCTGCGGGCTTGCGCGGGGACGGGCTCGCCGGCCGCCATCAGCGGTAGCCTGATCCCTGCGTCTGGAAGCCGGGGAGACCGCCCTGCCAGTTGGCCGGCATGGCCTGGGGCAGGGAGTCGTCCGCACGTTTCTCCACGGTGCCGCAGCCGCTCAGGCCGAGCGCGGAGAGCGTGAGCAGGATGAGGAGGGCTCGCATCTCAGTTGCCGCCGGTGAAGGGGACCAGCTTGACCACCGTGCCGTTGGTGACCTGCTTCAGCTCGAAGCCGGGCAGCATCTGCGCGTAGGAGACGTTGGGGCGTGCGGCCGCGACGCGCACGTTGCCGGCCTTGACGCCGGCGACCATCAGCTCGAAGCCGACGTCGGCGCGCACGCCGCTGTGCTCGCCGACCGAGAAGGCGACGAGTCCGGTGGAAGCATCGAGGGAGATGATCTTAGTCACGATGCCCTCGGCGCCGAAGCTGGGGGCGCCGGGGGTGCCGGCCGGTGCTTCATCGACGAGGGGATCGCGGGGGTAAGGGGGCTTGGTGTCGGACTTGCCGGCGGCCCATCCGTAAAGCTGGACGTAGCGACCGCGTGCCTTGTCGAGCTTCTCCTCGGCTTGGGTCACCTTGGTGATGCTCTCCTCCATCTGCTCCCTGGTGAACATGGCGGCGGTCTTCTGCTTCTCGGCCACGATCTCCTGCTTGGCCAAGTCGAGATCGGCGGCGATGGAGTCACGCTTGCTCGTAGCCTCGGTGAGCTGGCCCGTCAGCTCGTCGCGCTTGCGGGTGAGCTCGGCGCGTTCGCCCTCGAGGGTGGCCACGTTGGCGGTGAGGCCTTCGATTTTGGTGGTCTTGTCCGCGACCTCGGCGCGCAGGTCCTTGACGTTGCCTTCGAGCTCGAGGATTTTCTTCGACTTTGCATCCAGCAGGGGCTTCACCTTGGACCCGATGTCGGACATGCGGGCGACGAACTCGGGACGGGCACCGACCTCGGGGTCGGCCACGGCCCAAGCGGTGGCGTTCATCGCGGCGTCCATCTTGCCCTTGAGCAGGAAGGCGAAGGCGCCTGCGGCCAGGGCGGCGGCGATGCCGAAGATCCGGATGAAGAGGTCGAGCTTCTTGTTCATGGGGCTGGGGTCAGGAGTGGGTGAAAAGCGCTTCAGCCGGATCCTCAGAGAGGCGTGCGGTCACGGGGCTGGGGTTGGCGGCGACGTGGAGAAGGATTTTGTAGACCAACTCTTCCGACCCTTCAAGCCCGTTTTCACTGCATATTTGAGAGGTTTTCATCCACTGGCCGGGTCTGGAGCGCAGGGCGGCCAAAGCTCTGGTGCGGAGGCTTAGGGCCGCTGAGGCGGCCTTCTTGCCGGCTTCGACCCCGGGCTGGTGGTAGGCGTTGATACCGACCAGTGAGGCGTAGAGCCCCACCGCCCGCTCGAAGAGCGCGATGAGCATGCCCACGGTGCGCGCGTCCACGCGTTCCACGGTGATGGTGACGCTGGCCCGACCTCCGCCGGTGAGCGCCTCCCGCGTGCCCAGCAGGAAGGCCTGCAGGTAATCGCCCGAAGTCACGCCTGGCTCCACTTCGGGCGAGGCGCCGGCGCGATCATTCAGCACCTCGATGAAGACGGCGAAGAAGTTGTCCACCCCGTCACGCAGTTGCTGGACGTAGGCGTGTTGGTCGGTCGAGCCTTTGTTGCCATAGACCGTGAGGCCCTGGTTGACCTTCGCTCCGCGGAGGTCGAGTTCCTTGCCGAGCGACTCCATCACGAGCTGTTGCAGGTAGCGGGAGAGCAGCAGCAGCCGATCCTTGTAGGGCAGCACGACCATCGCTTTCGAGCCGCGCCCCTCCGTGAGATGATGCCAGGCGAGGGCGAGCCGGGCGGCGGGGTTGCGACGGGCGTCCGCGATGCGGGTCAGCTCGTCCATGCGCGCGGCCCCAGCGAGCAGGCCGCGGATATCCAGCCCCTGCAGGGCGGCGGGAAGCAGGCCGACCGGTCCGAGCTCGCTTGTGCGGCCTCCAACCCAGTCCCACATGGGGAACCGGGCCAGCCAGGCCTCCTTGACGGCGACCCCGTCCAGCTGGCTGCCTTCGCCGGTGACCGCCACGGCGTGCTTGGCGAAGTTCAGGCCCGCGGACTTCCAGCGGGCGGCCGCCTCGATCTGGCCGTTGCGCGGCTCGGGCGTGCTGCCCGACTTCGACGTCACGACCGCGAGGGTCGTGCCCAGCCGGTCGCCGATGGCGTCGAACACGCGGTCGAACCCGTCGGGGTCCGTGTTGTCGATGAAGTGCACCCGCAGGCGGTCCGTCTTTCCGCCCAGCGCGTCGGCGACGAACTGCGGGCCGAGCGCCGAGCCGCCGATGCCGATGCAGAGCAGGTCGGTGAATGCGCCCTTCTCGCCGTGGACCGCTCCGCGGTGTACGTCGGCCGCGAAGGCCTCAACTGCCTTGACTGCCGAACGGACGGCCTCGGCCGTCTTCGCGTCGGGCGCGAGCCCGGGCGCACGCAGCCAGTAGTGGCCTACCATGCGTGCTTCGTCGGGGTTCGCGACTGCGCCCTTCTCGAGGGCGACCATCGCGTCGAAGGCCCGACCCAGGGGTGCCTCCATCTTCGCGGCGAAGCCCTCCGGCTCGGGCGCCCGGCTGAGGTCGAGCGAGAAGCCGTCGGCGTTGAAGTTGAGGAGTCCGGCGCGGAATCGGTCGAAGGAGGAGGCCACGAACTCATTTCGCCCGGGGCTTCGGAGTTGGCAACATCGGACAGCCCCGGGTTCCCCTTAGTCGCCGTCCGTGATTGCGCCGCGCGAGGCGGAGGAGACCAGCTTGGCGTACTTGGCGAGTGTGCCGCGGCGCTCCTTGCAGGGCGCGGGCTTCCATTCGGCCAATCGCCGGGCGATTTCCGCCGCGGGCACGTTCAAATTGATTTCATTGCGCACGGCGTCGATGGTAATCGTCTCGCCGTTCTTCACCGCCGCGATGAGGCCGCCGCAGGCCGCTTCGGGCGTGATGTGGCCGACCACGAAGCCGTGGCTGCCGCCCGAGAACCGTCCGTCGGTGATGAGGGCCACGGTCTTGCCGAGCCCCTTGCCCATGATCGCGCTCGTGGGCCCGAGCATCTCTCGCATGCCGGGTCCGCCGCGGGGGCCCTCGTTGCGGATCACGATCACGTGGCCGTCCGTCACCTTGCCCTCGAGGATGCCCCTCAGCGCGCTTTCCTCCGACTCGAAGACGATGGCCTTGCCGGTGAAGCTGCTGCCCTCCTTGCCGGTGATCTTGGCGACCGCGCCCTCCGGCGCGAGGTTGCCGCGGAGGATGCGCAGGTGGCTATCCGCCTTCACCGGATTGGAGAAGGGACGCACCACGTCCTGGTCGGCGGAGTAGCCCTTCACGTCGGCCAGGTTCTCGGCCACCGTCCTGCCGGTCACCGTCAGGCAGTCGCCGTGGAGCAGGCCTTGGTCGAGGAGCATCTTGAGGAGAGGCTGCAGGCCGCCGATGCGCACGAAGTGGGCCATATTGTACTTGCCGCTCGGCTTGAGGTCGGCGAGCACAGGCACCTTGCGGCCGATGCGCTCGAAGTCCTCGAGTGAAAGCGCGATGCCCGCGCTGTGGGCCATGGCGATGAGGTGCATCACGGCATTGGTCGATCCGCCCAGGGCGATCACGACCGTGATGGCGTTCTCAAAGGCTTGGTCGGTGAGGATGTCCGAGGGGCGGATGTTGCGCCCCAGCAACTCGATGACCGCGCGTCCGGCCCGTTCGCAGTCGGCGAGCTTGTCCTTCGAGTTGGCCAGCTGCGCCGAGCTGTCGGGCAGGCTGAGGCCGAGGGCTTCGATGGCGCTGGCCATGGTGTTGGCCGTGTACATGCCGCCGCACGAGCCCTCCCCGGGGATGGAGCAGGATTCGATCTCCCTGAGTTCGGCGTCGCCGATCTGCTTGGCGGCGTGCTTGCCGACCGCCTCGAAGACCGTGACGATGTCGGCCGCCTGGCCCCGGTGCAGACCGGGGATAATGGTGCCGCCGTAGACGAAGACGGAGGGGCGGTTGAGCCGCGCCATGGCCATGACGCAGGCGGGCATGTTCTTGTCGCAGCCGCCGATGGTCACTAGGCCGTCGAAGCCCTCCGCGCCTGCGACTGCCTCGATGGAGTCCGCGATGATCTCGCGCGACACGAGCGAGTAGCGCATGCCGGGCGTGCCCATGGAGATGCCGTCGGAGACGGTGATGGTGCCGAAAATGACGGCCTTGCCTCCGGAGGCGTCGGCGCCCCGGGCGGCCTCATCCGCGAGGCGGTCGATGTGCATGTTGCAAGGCGTGACCATCGACCAGGTCGAGGCCACCCCCACCACGGGCTTGCCGAAGTCGGCGTCCGTGAAGCCCACCGCCCGCAGCATGGCGCGGCTGGGGGCTCGGTCGGGTCCGTCGACGACGACGGAGGAGTGCTGGCGGCAGGAGGAGGGCGTGGTCATCGGGATGGGAAAGTCTGCGGTTGTCAGTGGAGGCGGCCCGTCTATCAAGGGTGCGGGTGCGGACATTGAGCCGCCCTTCATCAGCCGACAATCCGTTTTAAAAAGTCCGCCCGCCCGTGGAATTCAATCTCAAGAAGATTATCAAGGCCCTGCTGCTCTCGACCTCCGAAGCGGTGTCCATCAGGGACATCCAGAAGGTGGTCCAGCGGTATCACGCCCAGGCCTCGTCCGCCGCGGAGCCGGCCGAAGGTCTCCCGTCCGAGCCGGCTTCAGCTCCCCCGTCCGCACCCGTGCAGGAGGTCATCCAGGACATCATCGACCAGGTACCCACGCTCCTGACGGCCACCCAGATCCGCGAGGCGGTCGACGCGCTCGAGGCCGAGATGCGTGAGTCGAACGACTCCTGCCGCATCCTGCAGGGACCCGAGGGTTTCCGTCTCGTCATCTCCCCGGTCTACGCCGTCTGGGTGCGACTGCTCCGCGGCGAGCCGCGCCCGCAGCGTCTCAGTCCCGCCGCCCTCGAGACGCTCTCAATCGTCGCCTACCGCCAGCCCGTGACCCGTCCGGAGATGGAAGCCATCCGCGGCGTCTCCGTCGATAGCGCCCTAACGCGTCTGCTCGAGCTCGAGCTGGTCGCGGGCACCGGCCGGGCCGACCTGCCGGGCCGGCCGATCCAGTACGGCACCACCGACCGATTCCTCGACTTCACGGGGCTGCGTTCACTCGGCGAACTGCCCGCGTCTGACGTGCTTTCCCCCGCCCAGATCTCGGAATGGATCGCCCGGGCCACCACGCCGGTTGCGGTCGGCGACGCCGACGTCGGTCTGCCCGCGGAGGGCGGTACCGAAGGCGCCGGCGCAGCGCCGCCCTCCTCATGAGCCTCGAGGACCATCGGCGGGAGGTCGACCGGATCGACCGCGAGATCCTGGCCCTGCTGGGTCGCCGGCTCGAGATGGCCCGTCTGATCGGCGAGGCCAAGCAGCGCGCTGGCGCCCCCGTCTACGCTCCGCAGCGCGAAGAGCAGCTGCTGCGTTCGCTGACCGAGGCGGCTCCCTCCATCCCGGCCTCCGGAGTCCGTGCGGTCTTCCGCGAGGTCATCTCGCTCTCCATCGGCGCCCAGATGCAGCGTCCCGTGGGTTACCTCGGGCCGGAGGGCTCCTTCACGCAGCAGGCTCAGGTCCGTGCCTTCGGCTCCAGCGTGCCGGCGCTGCCCCTGCGCTCGATCGCCGACGTCTTCGCCGCGGTCGAGTCGGGCGAGGCCTCCTACGGCGTCGTCCCGGTCGAGAACTCCACCGAGGGCGTGGTCAGCCACTCCCTCGACTTGCTGGCCGAATCCGAACTTAAGGTCGTCGCCCAAGTGACGCTCTCGGTGGAGCAGTGCCTCGTGGGGCAGGGCCCCCTGGCGGAGGTGAAGCAGGTGCTCTCTAAGGACATCGCGCTCGCCCAATGCCGCGGCTGGCTCTCCCGTCATCTGCCTGGCGCGACGCTCACCGAGACCGAGAGCACCGCAGGTGCGGTCGAGCAGGTGGCCCGCGAGCCGGCGGGACGCGCCGCCGTCGCCTCCGCCTCCGCCGCCGAGTCCCGCGGCGTCCCCGTGCTCGCGCGCGGCATCCAGGACCGCCGCGACAACGCCACCCGTTTCTTCGTCATCGGCGCCGCCGCCAATCCTCCCGGCGCCAAGGAGGATGTCACCAGCGTGGTCCTCGCGCTCAGGCATGAGCCCGGCTCCCTGCAGGCGGCCCTCAAGGCCTTCTCCGACCGCGGTATTAACCTGATTCGCATCGAGTCCCGGCCGAGCCGCCGCCGCGCCTGGGAATACCAGTTCTTCATCGATTTCCCGGGACACTGGGAATCGGCTGAAGTCCAGTCGGCCGTCTCCGAGCTCAAGGGGAGGTGCGAGGTCGTCAAGTGGCTGGGTAGCTACCCGCAGTCCGCCGGATGAGCAGACGGACGACGGGAGCGCTGCTGCTCGGCCTCGCCTTCTCCGGCCTCGTTTTCTCAGTCTGGGCCTGGTGGCGCGCCTGGTCCGCACCCTTCGTCGAAGTGGTGCTCCGCCCGCCCTTCTCCGTCCAAGGGGTCACTTCCGGAACGCCCGTGCGCGTCAACGGCGTCGTGGTCGGACAGGTGGCGTCCGTCGGCCTGCACCGCGACTCCGAGGGCAGGGTGACACCCGATCTGCGGCTCAGCCTCGATCCAAACTCCTTGGAGGACCGCGGATTCGCCGACCGTCTGCGCGGAGACCGCCTGCATGAGGAAGTCGCCCGTGGGCTGGTCGGCCGTCTCGTGACGGTCAGCCCCGCTTCCGGCATGCTGCAGGTGGAGCTGCTCTGGGAGACGGACCGCGCGCCGCGCTCCGGCCTCGCCCCCTCTGAGATTCCCGCCACCGGCGGGACCTTGCAGCAGACCTATCAAAGCCTCGCCGCCCGGTTCGACGACCTCGCCCAACGCGACCTCGTGGCGCTGGCGGCGGAGCTGGAGTCCGACCTGGGACGATGGGATTCGCTCGCGGATCCTCAGCGGGCTGAAGAACTCAACGCGGCCTGGGTGGCCAAGTCGGAGGTGCTGGCCGCCGGGGCGAGGGACTTGGCCGAGGGGCCGGGTCTCACGGCCGCCGCCCGCGCCTGCCGCCGTCTCCGCGAGGCCGTGGAGTCGGCCGACGCCTCGGTCTCTCCGGAACGCGTCGCCCTGCTGCAGGTCAGACTGGCCGACGCATCCGCGGCCCTGGGTTCATTCGCCGCTTCGCTGGACGCCTCCCGCGGTGTGATGGAGGGCGCCTCGTCCGACCTCTCCGCGGCCTTCCGCGCGCTTTCCGAAGCGGCTAAGTCCTGGCGGGCCAAGGCCCGCGACCTAACGACCGAGCCCCTTCCTCCGGCCCGGTGAACAGGCTTGCCGCCCCCGCGGGATGCGAGGTTAGGTGAGGTCAGCCATGGCCGAAAAGACCGACAAGATGGATTCCATCATTAACCTGTGCAAACGGCGCGGGTTCGTCTTCCCCTCCTCCGACATCTACGGGGGCTTCAACGGCTTCTTCGACTACGGCCCCCTCGGCGTCGAACTGAAGAACAACATCAAGCAGGCCTGGTGGCAGGACTTCGTGCACCGTCGTGACGACATCGTCGGCCTCGACTCCTCCATCATCCATCACCCCACGACGTGGAAGGCCTCCGGTCACGTGGACAACTTCACCGACCCTCTCGTCGACTGCAAGGAGTCCAAGATGCGCTACCGGGCCGACCAGCTGTTCTTCGCTCCCGTCCGCGTCGCCGGCGAGACCATCGGCTACGTCTCGCTGCTGGAGTCCGAGGGCATGCAGGCGCGCGCCGAGGAGATGGCCGCCGACCTCAAGCGCAAGCTCGCGAAGCAGGGCCAGATGGAGCCCGTCACGCTCCGCGACTACACCGAGGCGAAGCCCGAGGAGCACGCGCTCATCCCTTCTCCCGCTACCGGCAAGCCCGGCTCGCTCACGCCGCCGCGGTCCTTCAACATGATGTTCCAGACGTACGTCGGGGCCATGCAGGACGCCTCGGCCACGGCCTACCTGCGTCCGGAGACCGCGCAGGGCATCTTCATTAACTTCAAGAACGTCGTCGACACGGGACGGGTGAAGCTGCCCTTCGGCATCGCGCAGGTCGGCAAGGCGTTCCGCAACGAGATTAACCCCCGCAACTTTATCTTCCGCTCGCGTGAGTTCGAGCAAATGGAGATCGAGTACTTCATCGCGCCCTCGGCCGACTGGGCCGCGGCCCACCGCGACTGGATCGAGCGCTGCCTGGCCTGGTTCGAGTCCATCGGCATTCCGCGCGACAAGCTCTCGCTCTACGCGCACCCGGCCGAGAAGCTCGCCCACTACTCCAAGGGCACGACGGACATCATGTTCGAGTTCCCCTTCGGCGTCCAGGAGCTCCAGGGCGTCGCCGCCCGCGGCGACTTCGACCTCACGCAGCACAGCCAGGTCTCGGGACAGAAGCTCGACTGGTTCGATGAGGCGGCCAAGGCGCGCTTCATCCCCCACGTCATCGAGCCTTCGGTCGGCGTCGACCGCGTCTTCCTCGCGCTCCTCACCACAGCCTACCATGAGGACGTCGTCGAGGGCGAGGCCCGCACGGTGCTGCGCCTGCCGGCCCGCGTCGCGCCTTTCAAGGCTGCGGTCTTCCCGCTGGTGAAGAACAAGCCCGAGCTTGTCGCCCGCGCCGAAGCGCTCCACCGACGTCTGTGCCGCCGGTTCAACGTCTTCTACGACGCCTCCGGCGCCATCGGCCGCCGCTACCGCCGTCAGGACGAGATCGGCACGCCCTACGGCATCACGGTCGACTTCGACACGGTCGAGAAGGACGCCGGCGTCACCGTCCGCGACCGCGACACGCTCTCCCAGGTGCGCATGACGGAGGACGAGCTGGTCCGCTTCCTCGAAGAGAAAGTCAACGAGGCCTGACGGATTCCTCCGCCAGCTCCGCGGCCAGCGCCGCTAGTCTGCGCTTGCCGGCCACCGCCGCCGCCGTCGCAAGGTTGCGCAGGCCCTGAGGCAGGTGGGCGAGGTATTCGGGCCGTCCCTTGACCCTGCCCAGGAAGCCGTAGGCGCCGCACGCCTGCATCAGGCGCTGGGCCGCTGCGACGTGCAGGAGATGCGTGAAGGCGTCGCGCGATCCGCTCCAACCCGAGGCCTCCCGAGCGTGGTCCTCGAGGTCGACGCGCCAGAGCTGCATGTCCGGCCGGGTCAGGTAGGGGTCGAAGGCCAAGGAGGCGAAGTCGTAGGCCGCGCAGCCCATGCGCAGGCCCTGCAGGTCGACGAACCAGGCCCGTCCGTCGCGCACCATGACGTTCTGCGACTGCAGGTCGCGATGGAGCGTGACTTGGGGCTGGGCGGACAGTTCGGCGGCGAGTGACTCGGCCTCGCGCACGGCGCCCTGGTCCAGCTTCCGACGTCCGACCGCGTTCTCCAGGAAGTACTGCCTTTCCCAGCGGTAGAGCGGCTCCCCGAAGGGCTCCATCAGCGTCACCCCCGCCGTCGCGGCCGCTCCGTCGCGATGCAGCCCGGCCGCGGCCTCGACCGCGGATGCGAAGGCTTCCCAGGGGAAGCCAGAGCCTTGCGCCAGCGTCCAGAGGTCGGTCGTTCCGAGGTCCTCGAGTAGCAGCGTGCCCGCCGCACGGTCCTCCGCCAGGACGGTCGGGGCGTTGATGCCCGCGGCGTGGAGCGCGGTGCAGATGGCCCCGTATCCGAGGTTTTCCGGCCGGCTGTCGTCATAGACGCATAGCACGGCGGGCGAGCCCGCGGCGGTCAGCACACGGTGGAATCTCCGCCCCGACCCTCCTTTCAGGACCGCGCCCCCTTCGGCCGGCGCGCACCCGTGCAGCGCCGCGGCGGCCGCGACGTCGAGCGAACCTCGCGCAGGGCGCTCCATGCGCGCCCGGACGGAGGCGTATTCCTCGACCGTACCGAGGTCGTGCCACTCTTCGCTGCGGTCGAGGAAGCCTTGCACCGAGCCGCGGGCCGCCTGGATCCGACTCAGGAAGTGCTCGACCAGCGACTCCTTGCGGGCCGGCACCCCCCGCGCGAAGTCGGCCGTGACGACGCAGACGCCGACGTACTGGTAGGGCCGGTCGTTCGCTCCCAGCCGGTCGCGCATGTCGGTCACCTCACCCTCATCGGTGATGCGCACGTTCGCGTTGGGCCCCTGCTCCCGGACCACCAGGGTGGCCTCCGCTCCGTTGGCGCGGTGGTGCGCGACTGCGGCAGCGACGTCGCAGGAGCTGAGGATGTCGCCGTTCCAGATGACCAGGTCGCGGTCCTCCGGCTTCAGCAGCGGAGCCACGTTCGCCAGTCCGCCCCCGGTGTCCAGCAGCTCCGGTTCATGCACGAGCAAGACCTCCTCGTCCTGCCAGCGGCCTTCCGGGAAGGCGGCGGCCCAGGCTTCCGCGGCGTGGTGCGTGTTGATGATGAAGCGTCGCGCCCCGGCTGCGCGCAGGCGCTCCATCGCCCGGATGACCATGGGCCTGCCTCCGATTGGCAACAGGGGCTTGGGCGTGCGCTCTGTGAGCGGGCGCAACCGCGTGCCCAGTCCGGCCCCGAGGATGAAGGCCGTCCGCGGGAACTCAGCCATTTGCCGCGCAGTTCGGGCAGACGCCGTAAATTTCCATCACATGGGTGAGGTCGGCGTATCCCTTGGCCCACGCCGGGCCCTCGATGCGCGAGATGTCGCAGTCGGGCAGGCGTTCGACGCGTCCGCATCGGCGGCAGACGACGTGGTGGTGATGGTGGCCCGAGGCGAGGGCGTAGAGGGTCTTGCCGCGCTCTATGCGGTGCCGCTGCACCACGCCGACCTCCTCGAGTGCCCCGAGGCTGCGGTAGGCGGTGACCAGGTCGAACGCGCCGTGGCCGGCCAGGCGGTGTACGTCCTCGGCGCTCAGCGGATTGGCGGACTCCGACAGCACCCGCAGGATGCTCATCCGGGGCGCGGTCACCCGCAGGGACTTCTCCCTCATCCGGGTCACCGCCGCGTCGAGGCGCCGCGCAGCGTCGCCGCAGCACCCGTCCTCATGACCGTGCTCGTGGGACATCGCAGGTCATTCTCCGTCCTCGTTATGACGTGGCAACACCGAATGGTCACTTGCCTCCGCCCGTGCTTGGGGTTGGAGTGCCGTCGCGCCATGTCCGACCCGAAGGCCCAAGCCGCGCGGGAACTGCCCCCGCCCGCATTCCAAGACTTCGTCTCGGAAGCCCCCTTCCCGTTGGAACTGGGAGGCGAACTGCCGGGTCTCACGCTCCGATACGAGACCTACGGCACGCTCCTGCCCGACGCCTCCAACGCCATTCTCGTCGCCCATGCGCTGAGCGGGGATCATCACGTCGCCGGCAAGTATGCGCCGGACGACCGCAAGCCGGGCTGGTGGGACCATTACGTGGGGCCGGGCAAGGCCGTAGACACGGACCGCTTCTTCGTCATCGGCATGAACTGCCTAGGCGGCTGCCGCGGTTCGACCGGTCCGCTCAGCGTCGACCCCCGTACCGGGGCCCCTTATGGAGGATTCTTCCCCGAGATCACCCTCGGTGACATCGTGCGGGCCCAGCGGCTGCTGGTCCGCCATCTGGGCGTCTCGTGGCTCCATGCCGTGGTCGGCGGATCCATGGGAGGCATGCAGGCCCTGCTCTGGTGCGCGGATTACCCCGCCGAAGTCGGGCGCATCGGCGTGCTGGCCGCCGGACTCAGCCAGTCACCCATGGCGATTGCGCTCAACACGGTCTCGCGCGCCTGCGTCGAGCGCGATCCCGGTTACCGCGGCGGACATTACCTCCCCGGAGAGGGGCCGTCGTCCGGCCTGGCCGTCGGGCGCATGCTCGCCCACATCAGCTACCTCTCCTCGGCCGCCTTCGACCAGAAATTCGGCCGGGCCGTCGTCCCCGGTTCGCGTCCCGGCGACCCCGTCCGCTGGCAGGTGGAGAGCTACCTGGAGCATCAGGGCGCCTCCTTCGTCCGGCGTTTCGACGCCAACAGCTGGCTGCGCATCACCCGTGCCGTTGACCGCTTCGACCTCACCGCCCGCGCCGCCGCCGGCACGCTCTTCAAGGCCGACGGTCCTGAGCTGCTCGCGGTCGGCTTCTCGAGCGACTGGCTCTATCCCACCAGCGAACTCCGCATGCTCATGGCCGCCGCGGCCGCCGCGGGCGTCAACGCCGCCTACCACGAGGTCGTCACCGACGCCGGACACGACGGATTCTTGCTGCCCGACAAAGGACTGTCGGTGCGGCTCAACGCCTTCCTCGGCTAATCAGAGCAGCGGGGCGATCACGCGTGAGACGGCCTCGACCGCGCGTCCCGTGCGGGTGCGGCTCCGCCGGTACAGGTCTTCGGAGTAGTCTCCGCACTGGGACGCGAGCGTGCCGCAGTAGGCCTTAATCTCCGCGACCGCGGCCGCGTCCTTCACCACCGCGGCGACCTCGTAGTTCAAGAACAGCGAGCGCATATCGAGGTTGGCCGACCCGATGACGGCGGCCTCGTCGTCCACGAGCGTCAGCTTGGCGTGCAGCACGCCGGGTCCGTAGAATAGGACTTCTCCGCCCGATTCGCGGAAGGTGCGCAGGTGCCAGCGGCGGGCGAAGTCCACCAGCCGATGGTCCGACCTCCGAGGTACGATCAGCCGCACGTGCCGCCCCGCCTGTGCCGCGGCCCGCAGCAGCGAGAAGGTCATGCGGTCGGGCACGAAGTACGGTGTGACCACCGTGATGCTGCGCCGGGCCGAGGAGAAGAGCCGCACGTAGGCGTCCCACAGCGGGTCGTCGAGACTGTCGGGACCGGAAGCGACGATCTCTGTCCGCGCCGTTCCGGCCCGGGCCGGCCTTTCGCGCAGCAACGCCTCGTGCGACGAAGGGGATTCGTCCGTCGCTTGGCACCAGTCCGCGATGAAAACCTGCTCGAGGGCGCCCGCCGCCGGACCCTCAATGAGGAACGAGCAGTCGCGGAAGCGTCGGCGCGAGGGCGTGTCGCCCATGTAGTCGAGCCCGAGGTTCTGGCCTCCGATCACCGCGCGCGCTCCGTCGAAGACGGCAATCTTGCGGTGGTTCCTCCAGTTGGCCGAGCCCTTGCCTTGGAAGGGGAGCACGGGATTGAAGCGCGCGACCCGCCCGCCCGCCCGCCGGAGCGGCCGGCACAGGGTGAGCGGGACGCCCCAGCTTCCTACGGCGTCCACCAGCAGGCGCACGGCCACGCCCTCCCTGGCGCGCTTCGCCAGGAGTCCGATCAGCTCCCGCCCGACCCGGTCATCCGCCAGGATGTACGTGGAGATGTGAATCCGCCGGCGGGCTCCGAGGATCTGGGCCCGCAGCTCCCGCAGGGTGTCGGAGCCTTCGGGATCGCCCAGCACGCGGATGCGGTTGCCTTCCGCCTCGGGGTTGCCGCCCAGCGAGCGCGCAACCCGGTTGACTTCGCGCTTGGCGGCGGCGAGCACCCCGTGCTTGCGGCCGCCGAAGAGAAAGACCACCGCGGCGGTGGTCTTTGGCGCGAGCCAGGCCAGCGGTCCCCAGAGCAGGAGGTACACCGCGGACGTCCTTGCCGTGATCACGCGCCAGACCACGAAGGCGGCGCAGGTCGCGTCCAGCGCCAGCGCCGCCCAGGGCAGCCGGTCCGCCGCGCCCGAAAGCGAGAAGACCAGCACGCAGCCCAGCGCAAAGGCCGCGCGGAGGGCGAAGTTGCGGTAGCCATGGGCGCGGACAGCCATGGTCGTATCTTGGCCTCCCTCCGACCCATGGGCACAAAAAAAAGGCCCCGGTCGCCCGGAGCCCTGTCTCTGCCTGAGGACCGGCTCAGTTGCCGGCCTTGTCGAGCAGGTCGCCGAGGCTGTTGAAGTCCCCGCTGCTGGATGACGAGCTCGAGGAGCCCGAGCCCGAGGACGCCGGGGCGCCGCTGGTGGACGGTCCCCTGATGCGCTCGTAGCTGGAGATTTCGGCCTGCAGGCGGTCGGCGTCGTAGTTCGCGGCCTTGATCGAGAGGCCAATGCGGCGGTCCTCCTTGTCGATCTTGATGACGCGGGCGGTGACTTCCTGGCTGACCTTGACGACGTCCTTGACGTTCTCGACCCGCTGTTCGGCGAGCTGGGAGACGTGCACGAGGCCGTCAATCTCGTCGGAGAGCTCCACGAAGGCGCCGAAGTTGGCGATCTTGGAGACCTTGCCGGTGACGAGGTCGCCGATGCGGAACTTGCGGTCGATCTCGCTCCACGGGTCGGTCTGGGTCTGCTTGACGCCGAGGGAGATGCGCTGCTGGTCGACGTCGACGTCGAGCACGATGGCCTCGACCTCGTCGCCCTTCTTCATGACTTCGGCCGGGTTGTTGATGCGGCGGGTCCAGCTCATGTCGGAGACGTGGACCATGCCGTCGATGCCGTCCTCCAGCTCCACGAAGGCTCCGTAGTTGGTGAGGTTCCGAACCTTGCCGCGGACGCGCGCGCCCACGGGGTAGTTGTGACGGACCTTCTCCCACGGATTGGCCTCGAGCTGCCGGACGCCGAGCGAGATCTTCTGCTCGTCCTTGTTGACGTTGAGGATGACCGTCTCGACCTCCTGGCCGACCTTGAGGATGTCGGAAGGTTTCTGGATGCGCTTGGTCCAGGAGAGCTCGGAGACGTGCACCAAGCCCTCCACGCCGCCCTCGATTTCGACGAAGGCGCCGTAGGCGACGAGGTTGACGACCTTGCCCTTGACCTTCTGACCCGCGGGGTAGCGCTTCTCGATGCCTTCCCAGGGGTTGGGCTGGGTCTGCTTGAGACCCAGGGAGACGCGCTCGCGCTCACGGTCGACCTCGACCACCATGACGGTGATCTCCTCGCCGACCTTGACGACTTCGCTCGGGTGGCCGATGCGGCCCCAGGACATGTCGGTTACGTGCAGTAGGCCGTCGAGACCGTCGAGGTCCACGAATGCGCCGTAGTCGGTGATGTTCTTGACGACGCCGCGGCGGACGACGCCGGGCTTGACCTCCTCCAGGAGCTTGCGGCGGCTCTCGCCGCGCTGCTCCTCGATGAGCTCGCGACGCGAGACGACGAGGTTCTTCTTGTCCTTGTTGATCTTGATGATCTTGAAGTCGAAGGTCTGGCCGACGTAGGGCTCGAGGCTCTTGGGCGGGTTGACGTCGATCTGGGAGGACGGCATGAACGCGTCGACGCCGACGGAGACGATGAGGCCTCCCTTGACGACGGCCTTCACGCGGCCCTGCACGACGCTGCCTTCCTGGCAGTTGGCCTCGATGCTCTCCCACTTGCGGATCTGCTGGGCGCGGTCGTAGGAGACGGTCGGGGTGCCGTCCTTGTTCTCAAGGCGCTCGAGGTAGACCTCGATCTCGCCGCCGACCTGAACTTCGGCCATGTCGGGGAATTCGGACTGGGGGATGAAGCCCTCGGATTTGCCGTTGATGTCGACGATGACGAACTTGTCGTCACGGATCTCGGTGATCTTCGCCTTCACGACGGAGTGGGCCTTGAGCGCGCCGAAATTGGAGTCGGCGAGCAGTTTCTCCATGATGCTCATTTTTTTGGACTGTTTGTCCCGGTCGTCGCTGAGGACGGGTCCGGGGTTTGGTTGTGGTGGTGGTTTTCCCGCGGGAAGGTCCGGCGGCGACTGCCGACGGGTCCGAGGGAACGTTGAAAAAACCCCGGGCCGGGTCCTTGGCAAGCCCTTTCAGGGTCAGCGGCCGGCCGGCTGCACCGCGCGGGCGTATTCCGCGATGCCGGCCGCGATGGCCTCCGCCACCTGCTGGCGGTAGACGGGGGTTCCGATTAGGGCACCCTCGCGGCGGCTAGAGACGAATCCGCCCTCGATGAGGATGCCCGGGCAGGGCAGGGTGCGCAGGACCGCGAAGCGCGCCCGGCGCACGCCCCGGTCCTCGCCCCGGGTCCTGGCCAGGAGCTGTCGTTGCACGCACCAGGCCAGCTGCAGGTTGCGCGCGTCGAAACGGTTGCCCGGTTCCGCGGAGACGTCGGCCTTGCCCTTGGCAACGTTGGTGGAGCGCGTACCCGGAGGCGTCAGGCAGTAGGTCTCGATGCCTTCGCTGGTCGTGTCGTTCGTCCCGGCCGAATTGTAATGGATGCTGACGAATAGGTCGGCCGCGAACTTGCCCGCCAGCGCCGGCCGGGCCGGCAGGTCGAGCGAGGCGTCCTTGCTCCTGGTCAAGAGCACCTCGAAGCCCTGCTGCTCCAGCGCGGCCTTGACGCGCACGGCGGTGTCGAAGGCGACGGTCTTCTCGTTGTACTTGGCGTGCTGCTTGCCGGGGTCGTTTCCGCCGTGCCCGGGGTCAAGCATGATCCGACGCACGGCCTTGCGCTCGGCGGTGCGCCAGAAGAGCGGGACGAGCACCTTGTCGTAGTCCACGCGGGCCACGGTGAGCCGCCCCTTCAGCAGCCCCACGGGCTCGGAGAGCATGACCTTGACGCCGTCCACCAGGACGTGGTCCCGATCCCGCTCGGCGTAGAGCGTCGGCTTGCCGGCGCCGCCGTGACGTTCGGAGCCCGCGCGGTCTCCCTTCTGGGCCGGCAGCACGGTCGCGCCCAGCTGACGGAGCGATTCGCCGAGGTAGACGTCGGCAGCCCGCAGCTCAGCCGTGGCGGCCGCGGCCAGCGCTAGGGCCGCTGTCAGGATGCTCCCAGGCCTCTCCACTGGCTCACCCCTGCTCGTCGCCGTCCGTCTCCGCTGAATCGTCCTCCCCGTCCTCTTCGCCCGGGGCGGCGTTGTGGACGAGCTTGCGGCGGTTCTGCTGCACGGGCGTCAGGCCCACGATGATGGTGCGTCCGTTGCGCTTGGGCTCGTTATCGTGCGTGCTGATGTGGGCGAGCTCCTGAATCGCGCGCGTGATTGTGTCGACGCCAATCTCAGGGTGCTCGAGCTCGCGGTAGCGGTACTGCAGCAGCAGCTTCACCTTGTGTCCGTGGTACAGGAAGTTCTCCGCACGGCGCACCTTGATCATGAGGTCGTGCACGTCGATGCGGGGGCGGAGCTTGATCTCCTTCACCTTGCTCGCGGGCTTCTGATGCTTGTGCTTCTTGGCCTCCTCGTAGAGGAACTTGCCGTATTCGATCAGCTTGCAGACCGGAGGCTGGGCGTTGGCTGAAATCTCGATGAGGTCGACGCCGGCCTCGCGAGCCAGGTCCAGCGCCCGCAAGGTGGGCATGATGCCGACCATCTCGCCCTTCGCGGTGAGGACGCGGACCTCCGTGGCGCGGATGCGGTCGTTGCGACGCGGACCCTTGTCCTCCTTCCGCTGGTCCCTCCTCTGGTTCAGATTGGACGGTTTCGGCCTGGGGCCTGAGGGGCGATACGGGGTTGCCATTAGGTAACTGTGCGTGCGTCTGTCCGGGAAAAGTCACTTTTTCCCGGAGGAGGTTCAAGCCCCGATTCAACGGGGCTTCCCCTCACTTCAAGGACGCGACCGCCTCCAGCACCTGGGCGCCGTGCGCGGCCGCCTCGACCTTGGGTACCGCGGCCACGAGCCTTCCCTTGACGTCGAAAACATAGGCGGCCCGGGCCGGTCCGAGGAACTTCTTTCCGTACATGGACTTCTCAACCATGCCGTCCACCGACTTGGAGAAGAGGTCACCAGGGTCCGCCACTAGGGCGTACTTGTAGCCGTGCTTCTGGGCGTACTTTTCGTGGGACCCGACCTTGTCTCTGGAGATGGCTATCAACTTAAATCCTTTTTTAGCAATAACTTGCATTATTTTTGAGAGTTCAGCAGCCTGTTTGTCGCAGGCCGAGGTGTTGTTGCGCATGTAGACGGAGACCACGGTCGGACCGTCCATCAGTTCGGAGAAGGGAAGGGAGACGGTTTTCCCGCCGACCACCGCGTCGACCTTGAAGTTAAGTTTGGGGACTTTTCCGATGGAAATCATGGAATGATGGAGGTTCGAGGCATAGAGATGGACGCTCCGCACCGAGTCAAACCGGGCAAGGAGACGGCCTTTTCGCCCCCTTTCCCCTTTACAAGCCGCGGCCCGACCTCTTTGTTCGCCCTCTTTCCGCCATGCAAAAGACCCGCAAGTCCATCTCCAAGCGCTTCAAGATCACCGGTTCCGGCAAGGTCATGCGTCGCTCCCCCAACACGCGTCACCTGCTGAGCTCCAAGTCCCGCAAGCAGCGCCGCCGTGCCAACAAGTCCAAGCGGGTCGATTCCGGTTTCGAGAAGAAGATGCTGGCTTCGATGCCCTTCGCCTGAGTCCCCTCTTGGGCCGAACGGGTGTTCAAGGCGACCCCGAGGCCCGCCCCTAAAAACCAAGTAAACCATAACCCAACATGCCTAGAGCAACCAACGGTCCGGCCACCAAGGCGCGCAAGCGCCGCACCATCGCGTCGGCCAAGGGCTACTTCGGAAACAAGTCGCGCCTCTACGTGTACGCCCTCGAGGCGTCGCAGCGCGCCCAGAAGTTCGCCTACCGCGACCGACGCAAGAACAAGTCGACGTTCCGCCAGCTGTGGATCGTGCGCCTCAACGCCGCCTGCCGGCCCCTGGGGATCACCTACAGCCGCCTGATCGCCGGCCTGAAGAAGGCCAACATCCTCATGGACCGCAAGAACCTCAGCGAGCTCGCCATCCACGACGCGCCCGCCTTCGAGGCTATCGTCCAGAAGGCCAAGGCCGCCCTCGCCTGAGTCCGCGCCCCCAGCGGCCCTCCTCGCGAAGCCCCGGCTACCGGGGCTTCCTTTTTTCCGAGGGGGTGCTTTCGCTTGCCGCCCGGCTTCCGTCACGCACAAAACACCATGCATGCAGCAGCAGCTCGCCAGCATCGTCGACGCCGCCCGGCAGGACTCCGTCGCCGTCACGACCCGTGCCGAGATGGAGGCCTTCAAGGCCCGCGTGGTGGGTCCCAACGGCTCCCTCACCCAGGTGATGAAGGGCTTGGGCGCGCTCTCCAAGGAGGAGCGTCCGGTCGTCGGCCGTCTGCTCAATGAGGCCAAGCGCGAGATCGAGGAGCTGCTCGCGGCCCTCCTCGCCAAGGTGGAGGATGCCGAGATCGCCGACGCGCTCGGAGCCCCGACCGACCCCTCGCTGCCTTCGCCCGAAGTCCCCGCCGGCTCGGCCCACCCGCTCAGCCGCACGCGGGAGCGCATCCTCGCCTCGTTCCGCAAGCTCGGCCTCACCGTGGCCGAAGGGCCGGAGGTCGAGACGGAGTGGCATTGTTTCGACGCGCTCAACACGCCGGCGGACCACCCCGCGCGTGACATGCAGGACACCCTCTACCTGCCCGCCGCGTTCCGCTCCGCCGACGCCCCGCGCAAGGGAGCCGAGTCCGTGCTGCTCCGCACCCACACCTCCAGCGTGCAGGTGCGTACGATGCTCTCGCGTAAGCCGCCGTTTCGCATCGTCGCGCCGGGCCGCTGCTTCCGTCGCGACGCGGTCGACGCGACGCACTCCGCCAACTTCCACCAGGTCGAAGGGCTCTGGATCGACCGCCAGGTCACGCTCGCCGACCTCCGCGGGGTCCTCGACTTCTTCGTGAAGGAGACGTTCGGGCCCGACGCCGAGATCCGCCTCCGGCCTTCGTTCTTCCCGTTTACGGAGCCGAGCTTCGAGATGGACCTGCGTTCGCCAAATCTCGGACGTCTCTCGGGACGCTGGCTCGAAATCATGGGCTGCGGCCTCGTCGACCCCAAGGTGCTCGAGCTCTGCGGCCTCGACCCGAAGGTGTGGTCCGGGCTCGCCTTCGGCCTCGGCCTCGAACGCATCGCGATGCTGGTCCACGGCATCGACGACATACGCCATTTCTACGCCAACGACGCGCGCTTCCTGCGCCAGTTCGCCTGAGCCCCGCATGAAGGTCTCCCTCCAGTCGCTCGCCCGTCACGTGGACCTCGCCGGCGTCACCGCCGACAGGGTCGCGGAGGTCCTGCCCATGCTCGGCCTCGAGGTCGAGTCGGTCACGACCTTCGGTCTCGCCCCGCTCCCGCAGGTGGTGGTCGGCGAGATCAAGTCCTTCGAGAGGCACCCGAAAGCGGACCGTCTCAGCGTCTGCCTGGTCGACGTGGGCGACGGCGCGCCGCGCCAGATCGTCTGCGGGGCCAAGAACTTCAGGGCGGGCGACCGGGTGCCAGTCGCGCTGCCCGGCACGGTCATGCCCGGCGGCTTCGAGATCAAGGTCTCCAAGCTGCGCGACGTCGACTCGGCCGGCATGATGTGCTCCTCGGAGGAGCTCGGGCTCGGTAAGGGCGAGGATGGCCTCCTCATCCTTACGCCCCGCGCCCCCGCGGTCGGCACGCCGCTCAACGCCCTCTACGGTCCGACTGACACGGTGCTTGAGATCTCGGTGACGCCCAACCGCGGCGATTGCCTGGGACTCCGCGGGGTGGCCCGTGAGCTCGCCGCCGCGCTCGGCCGTCCGCTGCTGCCGCTCGTCCTCGCCACGCCGGCGGGCTCGCAGCCCTCCGGCGGTCCGCGTCAGGTCCGTCTTTCCTCCGAAGCCTGCCCCCACTACACGCTGCGAGCCTTCCGTGGCGTGAAGGTCGGTCCTTCGCCCGACTGGATGCGCCGTGACCTCGAAGCCGCGGGACTCCGCCCGATCAACAACGTGGTCGACGTTACGAACTGGGTGATGCTCGAGCTGGGCCAGCCGCTTCACGCCTTCGACGCCGCCTCCGTGAAGGGCGCGGTCGAGGTCCGTCCCGCCCATGACGGCGAGACGCTCGAACTGCTCGACGGACGCAAGGTCCCGCTCGACGGCACGGTCTGCGTGATTGCCGACGAGACGCGCGCGCTGGTGCTCGCGGGCGTGATGGGCGGCGCCGGTTCCGGCGTGTCCGACGCCACGACCGAGGTCCTCTTGGAGTCCGCCTGGTTCCGTCCGGCCGACGTGCGCCGTGCGGCCCGCCGTCTCGGCGTGAGCACAGACTCCTCCCACCGCTTCGCCCGTGACGTCGACCCGGCCGGGGTCGAGCTCGCCTCGCGCCTCGCCGCCGACCTGCTGGTCAGGCTCGCAGGCGCAGAGCCCGTCGGTCCCGCCGTCACCGCCGGCCGTCCGCCGCGCGCGGACGTCACGGTCGACCTCCCCGCCGGTTTCGTCGCCGCCAAGGTCGGCGCCCCGGTCGCCGACGCCGACGTCTCCGCCGCGCTCACGCGGCTCGGATTCACGATCGAGGCCACCGCCTCCGGACTCTCCGTCACGGTTCCGTCCTTTCGCTCCGACGTCACACGCCCGATCGACCTGGTCGAGGAGTTCGTGCGCGTTCACGGCACGGACAACGTCCCCGTCGGCCGTCCGGCCGCCCCGGTTCCCGGTGACGAGGACGCGCCTTCCGCCGCCTTCGCCCGCGAGGTCGCCGCCCGGCTCATCGGCGCCGGCTTCATGGAGTGCTGCCACTACTCGATGCGCGACGCGGCCGAGCTCTCTCGCACGCTCGGCGCCGGGCGCGCCGCCGCCCTCGCCCTCGACAATCCGCTGACCGCCGAGCAGACGCACCTGCGCGCATCCCTGCTGCCCGGCCTCGCCGGCGCCCTGGCGCTCAACGCCTCGGTCCATGCCGACCTGCGCGCGGTCTTCGAGGTCGGCGTGGTCTTCCGCCCGCAGCCCGACGGCCAGGTGCGCGAGCATCTCGCCGTGTCCTTCGCCGCACTCGCCGATCCGGTGACGCGTTCCTGGAAGTCACGCGAGCCCTGGGACGCGCTGCGCATGAAGCGTCTCGTGCTCGACGTCGCCGCGCTCGCCGGCGCCAGCCAGGTCCGTCTCTCCTTCGGGGCCGCCGACGGCGGACTCTGGCAGGCGGGCCACGCCTCCGCGCTGCTTGACCGCGCCCGGTCCCTCGACGGCGCCGCGGGCGTGCTCGACCTTCGCTGGACGCGTTCGCTTGGGCTGCGCGGGCCGGTCGTCGCCGGTGAGGCTCTGATCCCCCGCTCCGCGCTCGCCGAAGGACGCAGGACGCCGCGCTTCGAGGCCTTCTCCTCCTTCCCGCCCGTCACCCGTGACGTCTCCGTGGTCGTGCCCGAGGCGGTGCCCGCCGCCGAGGTCGAGTCCCGCGTCCGTCAGGCCGCAGCCAAGGCCGCCGGCAAGGAGTTCGCCCTCGAGGCCGTCACCTGCTTCGACGTCTTCAGCGGCGGCAAACTGGCCGCGGGCTCCCGCGCGCTCGCCTTCGAGATGCGCTGGCGCCACGCGTCGCGCACGCTCACCGAAGAGGAGGCCGCCAAGGCGCTCGAGGCGGTCATGACGGCGCTGGAAAAGGGGGCCGGCTGGACGGTGCAGCGCTGAGCATGGCCGAAGGTTTCGACATCGACCACCTCGCCAAGCTCGCTCGTCTGAGTCTCACGGCCGAGGAGAAGGCGCTCTACGCCTCCCAATTGGGACAGATTCTCGGTCACTTCCAGACGCTGGCGCAGGCCGACCTGCCCGCGACGGCGGACGGCGCTCGCGTCGTCGACGAATCCGTCCTGCGCTCCGATGAGCCCGGTCCGATCCTCGGTGCCGAGGTCGTCACGCGCATCGCGCCCGCTTCGCGCGACGGCCAGATCGCCGTCCCGCGCGTCGTGGACGACGAGTCGTAAGCCATGGCCGACGCGCTCCATGAGCTTTCCGCTGCCGAACTCGGACGTCGTCTGGCGTCCGGCGCGCTCGCTTCGCGCGCGCTGTGCGAGGCCCTGATCGCCCGCCACCAGGCGATCAACGACAAGTTCGGAGCCTTCACGCACCTCGACGAGGCCGACGTGCTCGCGCAGGCCGATGCCTCCGACGCCCGTCGCAAGGCGGGGCAGGGCAGGGGGCCGCTCGAAGGCATCCCAGTCGGGATCAAGGACAACGTCGCGGTCAAGGGACAGCCGCTCACCTGCTCGAGCAAGATGCTCGCGCCGTTGGTCTCGCCCTATGACTCGCACGTCGCCGAGAGACTCCGCGCCGCGGGCGCCATCCTCTTCGGACGTCTGAACATGGACGAGTTCGCGATGGGCTCCTCCACCGAGAACTCCGCCTTCCGCAAGGCCTTCAATCCCTGGGACCTCGAACGCATCCCGGGCGGATCGTCCGGCGGCAGCGCCGCCGCCCTGGCCGCCGGCCTCGTGCCACTGGCGCTCGGCTCCGACACCGGCGGCTCGATTCGCCAGCCCGCCTCGCACTGCGGCGTGGTCGGGCTCAAGCCCACCTACGGCCTCATCTCCCGCTTCGGCCTCGTGGCATTCGCCTCCTCGCTCGACCAGATCGGTCCCATGGCCCGCAGCGTTGAGGACTGCGCACTGCTGCTCGACGCGTTGGCTTCGGCCGACGCGCGCGACATGACCTGCTTCGGTCCCTCCGACCGCGCGCTCACGCCCGCCGGAGACGCGCGCAAGCTGCGCATCGGCGTCCCCAAGGGCTTCCTCGGCAAGGGCGTCGCCCCCGAGGTGGCCACCGCCGTCAACGCCGCCGTCGAATTCTACCGCTCGCAGGGCTGCGCGGTCTCCGAGGTCGAGCTGCCCTCCGCCGACCTCGCCGTCCCGACCTACTACGTCGTCGCGACCGCCGAGGCCTCCTCAAATCTCGGACGATATGACGGCGTCCGCTACGGACATCGCTCCGCCGTCTCCGGGACGCCGGTCGAGATGATGACGGCCAGTCGCTCCGAGGGCTTCGGCCCGGAGGTGAAGCGCCGCATCCTCCTCGGCACCTTCGTGCTCAGCGCCGGTTACGCCGACGCCTATTACGTCCGCGCCCTCCGCGCCCGCGCGAAGATCCGCGCCGAATACCTCGCCGCTCTCGCGGGCGTCGACGTCCTGCTCACCCCGACCGTCCCGACGCCCGCCTTCAAGGTCGGAGAGAAGGCCGCAGATCCCCTGCAGCTCTACCTCGAGGACGTTTTTACGATTCCCGCCAACCTCGCCGGTCTTCCGGCGATCTCGGTGCCCTGCGGTAAGTCTGGCCGTCTCCCGGTCGGATTCCATCTCGTCGGAGCGCCGCTCTCCGAGTCTAAGTTGCTGGCCGCGGGCCGTCTGTTCGAGGACGCCCACGGCTACGCCCATCAGCAAGCCCCGCTATGAGCCAAGTGCCTTCGGATTGGGAAGTTGTCATCGGCCTCGAGGTCCACGTCCAGTTGCGCACCCGCGCCAAGGTCTTCGCGTCCTCCCCTTGGGGGTTCGGTCAGGAACCCAACGCCCAGGTCGATCCGGTCGTGCTCGGGCTCCCCGGCACGCTGCCGGTGGTCAACCGCGAGGCGGTTGAGAAGGCCGTGCTTTTCGGACTCGTCGTGGGCGCGGAGATTCCTGAGCGCTGCGCCTGGGACCGGAAGAACTACTTCTACCCGGACAATCCCAAGAACTACCAGCTCACCCAGAAGGACTTCCCGGTCGTAGTCGGCGGGCGCGTCGAAATCGAGCTGCCTGGTCCCTCGCGCAACGTGATGGGAGAGCACAAGTCCGTTCGTATCCATCACGCGCACCTCGAGGAGGACGTGGGCAAGCTCAGCCATGCGGGCGGCGGATCGCTCATCGACTACAACCGCGCGGGCGTGCCGCTCCTTGAGATTGTCACCGAGCCAGACCTCCGTTCCGCCGCCGAGGCCGAGGCCTTCCTCCGTTCGTTGGTCGCGATGCTCACGCAGGCCGGCGTCGCCGACTGCGATATGGAGAAGGGCCAGCTGCGCTGCGACTGCAACGTCTCCGTCCGCCGCCGCGGCGATGCCCAGCTCGGCACCCGCACCGAGACCAAGAACCTCAACTCGATTTCGAGCGTCCGTGATACGGTCATTTACGAAGCCGCCCGCCAGATCCGTGAACTCGGGGCCGGCCGCTCCATCGCGCAGGAAACGCGTGGCTGGAACGCCGAGCTCGCCCGGGGCTACGTCCTGCGCGACAAGGAGGACGCCCACGACTATCGTTACTTCCCGGATCCGGATATCCCGGCCCTGAAAATCTCCCGCGAGACGGTCGCGCGCTTGGCCAAGCAGGTCCCCGAGAATCTTTACGACCGCCAGCGCCGCTACGTCGAAAAGCTCGGCCTGCCTTACACTGCCGCCTCCGTGCTGGTCGCCGACCGTGTGCTGGCAGAGTGGTTTGAGGCCGCCGTCGCCGCCCACCCGGCCAACCCGTCGGGCGTCGCCAACCTCGTCGCCAACGACCTCCTGCGCGACCTGACCGCAGCCGTGCCGCCCATCCCCCTTTCGGCCTGCCCGATCCGACCCGCCTCCCTGGCTGGCCTCGTGAAGCTCACCGATGAGGGGGTCATCTCGAAGCAGCAGGCCAAGGAGGTGTTCACCGAGATGTTCAACACCGGACAGGAGGCGGCCGCCATCGTCGACGCCAAGGGCCTCCGCCAGAACAGCGACACCGGCGAGCTGGAGAAGATCATCCGTGAGGTAGTGGCCGATCCGTCCGTCGCCAAGTCCATCGCCGAATACCGCGCCGGCAATGAGAAGGCCATCAACGCGCTCAAGGGCCCGATCATGAAGCGTACCCAGGGTAAGGCCAACCCGGGGCTGGTCGACCAGCTCCTGCGCCGCATTCTCGGATGAGCCAGGAGGCGCTGCCTCCTCCCTGGACCGCCGGGCTCCGGGCCGTGCGGGACAACTTCTTCCCGCTGCTCATCATCCTGGGCATCGCGACCGCGTTGACCGTCAGTTACTACCGCGTCGACGCCGTGAAAGCGTCCCTGGACCGTATCGGCGCGCTCAACGTGGAGTCGCCGCTCATTTTCGCCGCCGTCTGGTCGTCCCTTTCCGCCGGGCTCGTGCCCTGGTGCTTCCGCATGGCCTTCCCCCGCCTGCGCCCCCGGCACCCGTTGCCAGATCTCGTGCACTGCCTCGTCTGGTGGGCGCTCATGGGCGTGCTCATCAGCGGCTTCTATTCCCTGCAGGCACGCTGGTTCGGCGAGGAGCCCAGCCTCCGCGCGGTCAGCCTCAAGGTCGCGGTCGACATGCTCGGCTTCACCGTGTTCATCGGCGCGCCCCTGCAGGCCATCTCCCACCTCTGGAAGGACTACGGCTGGGATCTGTCCCGCCTGCGGGCTTCGATGGGACCGGGCTGGTACCGCCGGCTCGTCCTGCCCAATCTCCTGCCCAACTACTGTGTGTGGCTGCCAGGCACCTTCATCTTCTATTCCCTCCCGACCTCCCTGCAGCTGGTCGTGGCGAACTGCATCGGCTGCTTCTGGGCCCTGATGTGCGCCCGCATCGCGGCGCATTCCAACGGCGACGGGGGCTGACCCCAGCCGCCGCTTGAAAAGCCCGGACCATTGGGCGACTGTCCCCGCGTGCCAGACCTTTTCGGAGAGATCGAGCCCGGCGTGGCCGAGGTCGTCCCCTTCGACGGTGGCGCGAGGGCCTATTCTTATTCGGTGCCGGCGGCGCTGAAGGGCCAGCTGCGCCCGGGACATCTCGTGCGCGTCCCGCTGGGCGGGCGCACCAGCCTGGGCGTTGTCTGGAAGTGTCCGGCGGAGCCTCCGCTGGACGCGAAGCTCCGCAGCGTGATGCTGCTCGAACACGAGCAGCCGGTGATGACTCCCGACTGCTGCCGGCTCGCCGAGTGGATGGCGGGGTACTACGGATGCGGGCTCAATTCGGTGCTGGAGACGCTCCTGCCCGCGGCCGTCCGCAAGGGCGTCCGTCCCGTCCTGCGCCGCATGCTCACGCTCGCGCGTCCTCCGGAAGCCGAGGTGTTGGACAAGTTGCGACGCCGCGCGCCACGGCAGGCCCAGCTCATCGATTTCCTCTCCGCTCAGAAGCGGCCAGTCGACCGCGCCAAGGCGGTTAACGGACTCGGACTGTCGCAGCAGGCGGTGGACGCGCTCATCCGCTCGGGCGTCGTCCATGAGGATTCCAGCGTGCTGCTCCGCGTCGCATATGACGACCCCTTCGCCGAGGCGGAGGGCGTCCCCGCCGCCGGCCACATCCTCAATCCCCAGCAGGCCGCCGCGGTCGCCTCCGTGTCCGCAACGCTCGATTCTAGGGCCTTCCGGGCCCATCTCCTGCACGGCGTCACCGGCTCGGGCAAGACCGAGGTCTACGTCTCGCTGATCCGCAAGGTCGTCTCAGAAGGCGGCTCCGCCGTGTTCCTAGTGCCGGAGGTTGCGCTCACGCCCCAGACCGTCGGGCGTCTGCGTTCCCGTCTCGCCGACCTCGGGACCAAGGTCGTCGTCTGGCACAGTCATCTCTCCGCGGGCGAACGTTTCGACGCCTGGATGGCGATGTCGCTCGGGCAGGCGAGGGTGGTGGTCGGAGCCCGCTCTGCGGTCTTCGCGCCGCTGCCGGACCTGCGGCTCATCGTGGTCGACGAAGAGCACGAGGCCTCCTTCAAGCAGTCGGAGACGCCGATGTACCACGGGCGCGACGTGGCCGTGATGCGGGCTTCGTTGCTGGGGGCCGCCTGCGTCCTGGGCTCGGCCACGCCCTCGATGGAGAGCTGGCGCAACGCCGCGGCGGGCCGTTACGCACTGGACATCATGCCCGCGCGGGTCGACGACCGACCGATGCCGGCTTTCCGCATCGTGGACATGCGCCGCGAGGTGCTGCACTCCAAGGGCCAGCACATCCTCTCCCGTGAGCTGGTCGACGGCCTGCGCGAGCGCATGCAGCGCCGGGAGCAGTCCATCCTCTTCCTCAATCGCCGCGGGCACTCCCGGTCGCTGGTCTGTCCGGACTGCGGTGCGGCCGTGCAGTGCCCCCGCTGCAGCGTCTCCCTCACCCT
Source organism: Verrucomicrobiota bacterium (assembly GCA_016871415.1). Lineage (GTDB taxonomy): Bacteria > Verrucomicrobiota > Verrucomicrobiia > Opitutales > UBA953 > UBA953. The sequence continues at coordinate 17,936 of VHDL01000006.1, read as the reverse complement.
GCATCGCACCGACGACACGGCGCGCTGCCATCTTTGCGACCACCGGGAGCCGGCTCCGGTCGCCTGCCCCTCCTGCCGCTCACCCAAGGTGCGCTGGAAGGGCCACGGCACGCAACGCGCGGAGGAGGCCCTCGCCCAGCTCTTCCCGCGGATGAAGGTAGCCCGTCTCGACGCCGACACCATGGGCCGCAAGGACCTCTTCCGCAAGGTGCTCTCCGACTTCCGGGCCGGACGCTACGACGTCTTGCTCGGCACCCAGATGATCGCCAAGGGCCTCGATTTCCCGCGCGTGACGTTGGTCGGCATCCTGGACGCCGACCTTTCCCTGCAGATGCCGGACTTCCGCGCCCCGGAGCGCACCTTCCAGCTCCTGACGCAGGTGGCGGGCCGGGCGGGACGGGGCGACCTCGAGGGGGTCGTGGTCGTGCAGACCTTCCAGCCCGCCTCCGACCCCGTGCAGTTCGCCAAACGGCTGGACTACGTGGGCTTCGTCTCGGCCGAACTGGAGCGTCGCGTCGAGTTCGGCTATCCACCCGAGCGGCATCTCGTGCGTCACCTTTTCCGGGGTCGCAACGCCGAGAAGGCCGCCTTCGTGGCCGAGGCGTGGGTCAAGGAGTTCGAGCGGCTGCATCCGGGCCTCGCCGAGATCCGCGGCCCGGCCCCGTGTCCTTTCGAGAAGGTGCAGGATCAGCACCGCTTCCACGTGTGGTACCTCGTGCCTGCGGTGAAGCCCCTGCTGGCCGCGCTGCTGCCGCTCCGCGCCAAGTTTCTGCGCGACGCCGACGTCACCGACGTCCTGGACGTCGACGCCCAGGATTGCGCTTGAAGGGGATCACTGAGTCGAGTGCTGGATCGATGACTGCGTCAATGGCAGACAAGGCAGGGCAACTCGTACCCTTGGGCCTGGGTCGGTCATTTTGGGTGACGTTTCTCATCCGTGATCGATCCAGTACTCGTTTCAGCAATCGGCTCAGTCCTCAACGCTGAGCGCGTTCCCCGCCTTCACCACCAGCGCTTGCGCTTCATCCAGAGCGTGATGCCCAGGGCCGTCAGGGCGATGGTACCCCAGGCGATCAGGTAGCCGTACTCCCTGCCCCATTCCGTGTGGATCTCCGGCATGAACTCGAAGTTCATGCCCCAGACGCCCACGAGGAACGTCAGCGGGATGAAGACCGAGCTCATCGCCGTGAGCACCCGGACGACCTCGCTCGTCCTCCGCTCCTGCTGCGTATGGTGGTATTCCTGGAGGTCCTGTAGGACCATGCGGGCGTGCTCGATGCGGTCCGCGGCGCGGATTGAATGGTCGTAGAGGTCGCGCAGGAAGATGTCCAACGAGGAGGGGAGTAGCGGGTGCTCGTAGTGCTCGAGCACGCTGACCATGTCCTTGAGCGGCTGGGCGAGGCGGCTGAGCCGCACCACCACGCGCTTGAGCCGGTAGACCTCGTTGAGGTCCCAGTCGTCGGTGCCCTTCAGGATGGAGTCTTCCAGTTCGGTGATGGCGTCCTCGATCTCCTCGGTCTGGTAAAGCAGCCGGTCGACCAGGGTGTCCAGCAGGGAGTAGAAGAGGTAGCCCGCATGCCATTTGCGGATGTTGCCCTTGTTCTCGGCGATGCGCCGCTCGACCGCGTCGAAGACCTTCTCGTCGTTCTCGTGGAAGGAGATGACCCAGTTCTGGGCCGCGATGACCGAGATCTGCTGTCCGCGGGGCGTGTCCTCCTCGACGCCGATGCGGACGGAGCGGGCCACGGCCAGGATCTTGTCGCCATGCTCCTCGAACTTCGGGCGGGAGGTGCTCGTCAGCACGTCCTCCTGGGCGAGCATCGGGATGTCGAAGAAGGCGCCCACGACGTGCACCACCTGGGGGTCGGTGATGCCGAGGACCTGGATCCAGACCATGCCGGGCCGCCCGGCGTAGCGTCCGATGGCGTCCAGGTCCGAGAACTCCTCCATCTTGCACGTGTTCTCGTCGTAGCAGTGGACCCGGAAGCGGGTGGGGGCGGTGGACTCGAAGGGCGAGGCGGCGGGCAGCTGCCCCGGGGCCCGGCCGATCTCGGTGTCATCGTAGGCGGCCTCGCCGGGCAGCGGGGCGTCATGCGATTTCAGCCCCAGCCGGCGCCGGATGTCGTCCAGACGGCGCTCGATGAAGGAACGGGCGCGTTCCTTGTCCTTTTCGCGCCTCTCCTGGTGGCGGCTCATCCGTCCATCATCTCGGACGGCCGGGGCGAAGTCAACGGCGGGCCGCCGAGCGAGCCTCAGCCCTGCAGGCGCCGGCGTCCGCGGCCGTTCAGCCGTCCGTTGCGGCCGATGCCATGGGGCTCGGTCTTGCCCTGGTGGACCTTCTGGAAGAGGTTGTTGGAGTTGGTCACGCCCAGGCAGTAGAGGGCCGCGGCCACGTCGTCCGTGTCCCGTCTGGAGACCAGGCCGGCGTTCACCAGCCAGCGGGCCACCGCGCGATGGAAGTTGGAGGGACTGATGTCGAGGTCCTCCCCACCCAGGCGCATCCAGACGTCCGCCCTCAGGGCCATGGTGCAGTTGCCGCGCTTCTCGTGGACTTCGCGGATGCGGATCAGCAGCTGGGCGACGGTCTCATTGGACCGGGATGCGGGGCTCTCTGACATGCTTCTTCGGGTGTGTGACCAGAAGCATTTTTGTAGAAACGGACGTCCTTAAGGAAGCCCAGAACGGCGTCCGACTAAAGTATAATAATCTAATAAAGTTGTAATTTTGGGCGGCGCTTCCCGGGTGGTGGTCGCGACAGGACTTGAACCTGTGACTTCTGCAATGTGAATGCAGCGCTCTAACCAACTGAGCTACGCGACCGTCACCCAAGAGGTTCCTAGATGGCGGGGCGGCCCGTTCCGGGCAAGCCTGATTTGGGCGCACGCTTGCCATCCGCGGGCCGGAACGTTCCCTTCCGATCATGGACGGCGACGTCACCACCGCCCCGCGGCAGGCCGATGAACGGCTCGTCCGCCTGACCGCGCCCGCCGGAGCGAAGGTCATGGCGCTCCGTGAGCGGGAGGGCGGCGTCCCGTTCCTGCGCGTGGCCATCTCCGGCGGCGGCTGCAACGGCCTTTCCTACCGTCTCCGTTTCGCCGAAGCCCCCAAGGCCGGGGACATCCTGGTCCGCACCGCGGGGGTGGAGGTGCTGGTCGATCCGAAGTCGGCCCTCTACCTGCGCGGAACGGTGCTGGATTTTTCGGACAAGATGATCGGCGGGGGATTCAAGTTCTCCAATCCGAACGCCAAGGCCAGCTGCTCCTGCGGGGAGAGCTTCTCGCTGTAGTCCGGGGAGGGGGACGTGGCGCGCCGGCGTCCGCTCGCGCAAGCTCCGCCGGCGCGTCGCCTTCCCCTTGCCAGCGTGCCCGGCCGAGCCCTAGGTTTTCGGGGTGTTCAAGCTCCTGCAGACCGACGCGCGCTCGGCGGCCCGTCTCGGCGTCCTCCAGACCCCCCATGGGGAGGTCCGTACGCCGGTCTTCATGCCCGTCGGCACCCAGGCCACGGTCAAGGGGCTCACGCCGGCCCAGGTGGAGGAGACGGGCGCCCAGATTCTGCTCAGCAACACCTACCACCTGAACCTCCGGCCGGGCCGCGACGTTGTCGCCGCCGCTGGCGGACTGCACAAGTTCATGAACTGGAACCGGCCGATTCTGACGGACAGCGGCGGGTTCCAGGTCTTCTCCCTGGCCAAGCTCCGTCAGATCACGGACGACGGGATCCACTTCAGCTCCCACCTCGACGGGAACCGGCTGTTCCTCGACGTGAAGGACTGCTTCGACATCCAGGACAAGCTGGGCTCGGACATCGCCATGGTGCTCGACGAGTGCCCGCCCTATCCCTGCGAGCGCGCGGCCTGCGAGGTGGCCGTGACGCGGTCGGTCCGTTGGGCCAAGGAGATGCTTGCCCTCGCCAAGGAACGGGGCTTCCTCGCCTCCGGCCGCCACCTCTTCTGCATCAACCAAGGCTCGGTCCACGACGACCTCCGCAGCCGCTGTGCCGAGGAACTGGGCGGGCTGGACTTCCCGGGACACGCCATCGGCGGCGTCAGCGTGGGTGAGCCGGAGGAGCACATGCTCCATCAGGTCGGCCTCGTCGCGCCCCTGCTGCCCGCCCACAAGCCCCGCTACGTCATGGGCGTGGGCACGCCCGCACAGCTGCTGAAGATGGTCGGTCTCGGGGCGGACATGTTCGACTGCACGATGCCCACGCGCATCGGCCGTCACGGCGGCGCTTTCACGCCCGACGGTCCGGTCAATCTTAAGCACCTGCGTTACAAGGACGACCACCGGCCACTCGTCGAAGGGCTGGACAACTACGCCTGCCGCCATTTCTCGCGGTCCTACCTGCGTCATCTCCATCACGCGGGCGAGAGCCTGGGCGGCACGCTGCTGGCGCTGCACAACATCCACTTCCTGCAGGACCTGATGGCGCAGGCGCAAGCCCACATCCGGGCGGGCGACTACGCGTCCTGGTCACGCGCCTGGTGCGAGCGCTACGAGGCGGGCGCCAAGCACGAGATTCCGGCGGACTGAGACGGGCCCGGCGACCAGGTCGTCTGCACCCTTCACCTCGCGTTGCCGTCGAAGTTCAGCCGCATGCCCACTGGGGCGTCCGGGCGCACCTTGCCGTCCTCGTAGACGCAGACGCCGTTGACGAAGGTCCGCTCGATCGACGCGCTGAAGACGTGGCCCTCAAGGGGCGACCATCCGCATTTGTAGAGGAGATTGTCCGCGCTGACCTTCGTCGGCTTGCCGGGGTCGACGACGACGAGGTCGGCCCAGTGTCCCTCGCGGATGAATCCGCGACCCTGCACGCCGAAGAGCCGGGCGGGAGCGTGGCAGGCGCGGGCGATCGCGGTCTCGAGGCTGAAGGCGCCCTGGGCCGCCATGTCGATGAGCATGAGCAGGGGGTGCTGGATGAGGGGGAGGCCCGAAGGGGCCTTGAAGTACGCCTGCGCCTTCTCCTCCCTGGTGTGCGGGGCGTGGTCCGTGGCGAGCACGTCGATCACCCCGGACGCCACCGCGGCCCGCACCGCGTCGCGGTCGGCGCGCGTCTTGATGGAGGGGTTGCATTTGATGCGGTGTCCGAGCCGGGCGTAGTCCTCCTCCGCATACCAGAGATGGTGCACGCAGGCCTCGGAGGTAATCCGCTTCTTCGCTCCGAGCGGCTCGGCGGTGAAGAGCGAGAGCTCCTTGGCGGTGGTGATGTGCAGCACGTGCAGGCGGGCGTCGTACTTGCGCGCGAGGGAGACGGCCAGGGAGGAGGAGGCGTAGCAGGCCTCGGCGGAGCGGATGCGGGCGTGCTCGGCGGCGGGCACGTCCCCGCCCCAGCGGGCGCGCGCCTCGGCCTCGGCCCGCTTAATCATCGGGGTGTCCTCGCAGTGCGTGGCGATGAGGGCGGGGGAGTGCCGGAAGATCGACTCGAGAGCCTCCGTGCGGTCGACCAGCATTTCGCCGGTTGAGGAGCCCATGAACACCTTCACGCCGCAGACCTTGCGCGGGTCCATGGCCTTGAGCGTCTCGGCGTTGGTGTTGGTGCCCCCGAGGAAGAAGGAGTAGTTGGCCGGGGAGCAGGCCGCCGCCCGGGCGTATTTCTTCTCGAGTTCCTCGAGCGTGGTCGCCGGAGGATTGGTGTTGGGCATCTCCATGTAGGAGGTCACGCCTCCGGCGAGCGCGGCCCTCGACTCGGTCGCGATCTCGGCCTTGTGCGTGAGACCGGGCTCGCGGAAGTGCACCTGGTCGTCAATCAAGCCGGGCACCACCAGCTTGCCCTTCAGGTCGAGTTCCCGCTCGGCCTTCGCACCTGCCAGGTCCCCGACCCGTTCGATGCGGCCGTCGCGGATGAGCATGTCCGCCCGGAAACGGCGGCCCTCGTCGATTACTTCAGCGTCACGGAGGGCGATGGATGCCATGCGTCCATTCCTGCCTTTCTGCGGCGGGGTGCAAATGGAAAGCCGCTCAGCCGCCCACCTTCACCAGGTCCGACAGGTCCGCCTTCTGCACGCCCTCGGGGTTGACGTTGACGGCGCTGATGGTGAACGACCCGCCGTTTCGCTCGCTAAAGGGCATGAGGAAGTTGGTGATCAGGTTCTTCTCGTCGGGGAAGAGGCGCGCCTTCTTGTCCAGCAGTTCGTCGATCAGCTCGTCGACGCCCTCGGCCTGGGGCAGGGCTCCGATGACTTTCCTGGCGTTCATGATCGCCTTGTCCCCCATGATTGAGGCGTTCCAAACGCTGATTCCGATGTTCATCGCCCCCTTGGTGAGGGTGTGCTGCAGCTGTCTCAATTCGGAATTCGGCAGGTTGTTGGCCCTAGCCTTGTTGATTTCCATCTGGGCGTTCTCCAGCAGTCCGCTGCAGAAACTGACGAGATTCTCAGCCATGGTTCGCTGTTTTCCCTCCGAGACGACGGGCAGCTCCCGGGGTGACTCGGGGATGTATCCAAGCGGGCGCGGCCGGCGGTTGCCGAAGGCGCCTTGGGTGCGGTTGCGGGAGCGAGGGGATGACATGCGGCCGGCCTTTTAGGGAAATCGCGCGGGCGTGGGCGGCAAGCCGATTTCGGTCCGGTCCCTTGACAGTCACCTCGGCCGGGGCCAGTCTGCGGCGTCCCGAACGTGAGCGACTACAGCGAAGTCATCCGCCACCACCGCCGAGACCACCTGTCCCGACCCAAGTCCCTGCCCAAGGGCGTGCATCGCTTCTTCGAGACGGCGCTGCTGCCTCTGCCCGTCGAGAAGGTCTTCGACTTCTTCTCCCGGGCCGAGAATCTGCAGGCCATCACGCCGCCGGAGCTCGACTTCCGCATCCTTACCCCGACGCCCATCGAGATGTGCGTCGGTACGCTGATCGACTACCGGCTCAGGCTGCACGGAATCCCGTTCGGATGGCGCACGCGCATCGCCCACTGGGATCCGCCCTACGGCTTCGTCGATGAGCAGCTGCGCGGGCCCTACGCCCTCTGGATCCACACGCACACGTTCTCCGACGAGGGCGGCAGGACGCGCATGGACGACGAGGTGCTCTGGAAGCTGCCGCTCTGGCCCCTCGGCGAGGTGGCCTATCCGTTCGTGAAGCCCAAGGTCGAGGGCATCTTCAGCTACCGCCGTCGCCGTCTCAAGGAGCTGCTCGGCGTCTGAGCGCGGTCACTTCCCGCCAGTCAGCAGGGAAGGGTTGCGTCGTCCGGCCCATGCGATGCCGCGCAGGAGGAGCCGCTGGACGTTGGCGTGGGCGAAGTTCGCGTGGCGGTGGCCGGGGATGAAGACGAAGGCGCGCTGGGCGCCGGCCTTCTCATAAGTCCAGATCTGGGGCTGCGCCTCGAAGCCGTCGTCCTTCTTCTTCGGCGTGGGGGCGGTGGCCAGCACGTGGATGTCGGCGCGTAGGTCCATGTCGTAGTAGATCTCGTCGTCCATGCCGAAGTCGGCCACGCCCGCGGTGATGCGGTGCCCGCGGTCGACGAAGGTCAGCTGCATCGGGCCTTCGCGCCACTTGGTGACCTTCTGGCGCCAGGAGCCGCCAATCATGTCTCGGTAGTGGTCCGCTGAAGCGTCGGCGCCGGCGACGGCGCCCGCGTGGATGACGACGAAACCTCCGCCGCGCCGGGCGTAGTCGTCGACGACCTTCTGCTCCTCGGGCTTGAAGTTGCCGCCCACCTGCCGGTGGATGACCATGACTTCGACGTCAGCGAGGTCCGCGGCGGTCGGGAAGACGTCGCCGCCGGTCACGCGCGCGCCACGCTCCTTCAGCAGCACGGTCCAGTCACGCAGGAAGGCCGGATGGTCGTGGCAGCCGGGTCCGTGGGACTTCGGCCCGGAACGCATGAAGACACGGAGGGGTCCTTGGCCGGGGGCTGCGGCCGCGGGCTCGGCCGCCTGGGCGAAGGCGACGCAGGCGGCGACGACGAGGGGCAGGAGGGGACGCACGGGAAAAGATTGAGCGCAAGGGTGCAAAAGTGCAAAGGTGCAAAAGTGGGGAAAGGGGTGGGAAGGGTTGAATAGATGACTGAATCGATGACAGAGGGCAGAAGGTCGCCAGCTGGTCATCCGTTTTCTGGTCTCCCTTTGAGTTCATGCCCTTGTCTTGAGGTAGGGCTGACCACCCTTGGTCAGCCGCGGTTGAGCGACGTCGCTCAATCCTGCCTGATTCACCTGCCACCCGAAGCGGTCGTCTCTCACCTTTGCACGTTTGCACAGGCGCCCAAGGCGCCGATTCGCACCTTTGCACCTGAGTCTGCTTGTCTGCCTCTCAGCCCAGGACTGCGGGCAGCTGGTCGAGCGAGGTGATGAAGGCGTCGGCTCCGGCGACCACCTTCAGCCTTTGGGCGTAACGGCCGAAGCCGACCATGAGGTCTACGTCCTCCTTGACCTCGAGGTCGCTGGCGCCGTCGCCGACGATGACCGTCCGGTCTGCCCCGAACTCCTCCCTCAGTTTGCGGGCCACGGCGTTCTTCCCCTTGGTCCGGCAGGTCGGGCAGGATTCGTCGAAGCCGGCATACGTGCCGTCGGCATGGAAACGCAGCGTGACCGCCTCGACGCGTTCGATGCCGAGATGCCGGGCCAGGGGCAGGATGGCCTGGGTGAAACCCCCGCTGACGATCGCGATCTTCCAGCCGGCGTCACGGAGGCGGGCCAGGGTCGCCTTGGCGGTCGGCTCCACCGTCGCGACGTATTGCGCGCCGATGGACTCCAGTTCGGATAGGGTGGGTCGGATGATTTCGAGTCGTCGGGCGAAGACGGTCTCCATGGGCGTGCCTCCGTTCATCGCCGCGTTGGTCATGTCCTCCACGGCCTTGAAGGTCTCTGGTCCGCGCAGGCGGCCCAGTTCGTCGACGCCCTCGATGGATGAGAGCGTCGAGTCGCAGTCGAGGAGCAGGAGCTTCGTGGCCACGCCGGACTACACCTGCGGGGGGGCGGCAGGTCAAGGGCGGGGCTTGCTCCCGACCTCCCTTCCCGCCATGTTCAGCCGCATGAGTTGCTCCAAGGAAACCTCCGAACTCGCCGCCCCCTTCCGCCGTGCCGCCCGCTGCTCCCGCTGGACCGGAGCGCTGCTCCTGGTCGTGGCCTTCCTCTTCGCCTACGCTCTGACCAAGTCGGGCCTGGCCTTCGTCCAGAACGCGACCAATGACGTCGGCGCGACCCAGAAGATCACGGGATACCTGACCGCCTTCGCCGTGCAGCTGCTCCTCGTCCTAGCCCTCTGGAAGCTGGGCGCCTCGCGTCTCGCCGCCGCCCGTCATGCGGACGCCCGCGCGCGCTCCGTCCGTCACCTCGAGACTCTGCTGGTGGGTGCCACCGACGACGCCGAGCGACGCGACCTGCGCGCCCGACTCGCCGACGTAGCCGCTCCGCGCTCCGGCTGCTGCAAGTGATCAGAAAGGCTTCCTGATCACCGCGAGGTAGTTCATCGGGAAGCCCGAGGCGGTGTGCCGCGCTCCGGCGTCGGCCCAGGCGGCCATGGGCGCCAGCAGCGGGGCGAGGACCTTCAGCATCATGAAGAACGGGTAGACCATGGGTCCGCGCAGCGGCCCGCCGTGGGCGAGCGGATTGAGCGGTAGGGCGCTGCGCATGCGCTTGAGCTGGTGGGCCACGGAGGCGAGGTAGCCGTCCATCTAACGCAGGTCGACGACCTCCAGTCCCGCCTGTCCGAACACCTGCCGCACGCCGAACTGCGTGTAGCGGTAGAAGTCGTAAGGCTGTTCGTGCTCCTCATACCAGAACGGGCCCGTGTAGAGGATGCGTCCTCCCGGCTTGAGCACCCGGTGGAATTCCCTGGCCGCCGCCTGAGGGTCGGGCAGGTGCTCCATCACCTGCGTAAAGAGGATCGCGTCGAAGCGTCCGTCCTCGACCGGGATGGCCTTGATATCGCAGACGTAGGTGCTCTTGGCGTAGGTCTTGTCGACCTTTTCGAAATCGGCCGCCTCATACCTGCAGTGCGCGAACTTGCCTCGGTAAGCCTGCTTGCCCGCGCCGGCGTCGAGGACGAGGGAGCCTTCCGGGAGCGACTTCCCGAACGACTCGATTTCGCGGTCCATCCAGATGCGGGGTGAGTTCAGCATGCGACGGCCCGATGCTTGGGCGTGAAGGCGACGGGTCAACGCCGTTCCCCGGACGCCAGGTCCCTCGCCGCGCCCGTATCCAGCAGCATCTTCATGACCTCGGCCCGTCCATGGTAGCCCGCCAGCATCGGGAGCGTGTCGCCCCTCTCGTCGCGGAGGTCGGTGTTCATGCCCTCGCTCTGTAACCATTCCAATGCCGTGGCATCGCCTGTGCGTGCGTATTGCGCAACATCGTCCGGCAGGACGGCTTTGCTCATCGAAGGGAACGGAGGGGCTTGTTCGTCAGCGCTCGCTCAGCCTTCGTCGCCCTTGCGGGCTTCCGGTTCGGCCTGCCAGAGGCGGTAGCGGACCTCCATGTCTGCGGGGACGTACACGATGACCGGCAAATTGCTGTTGTAGCGTACCAGACCCGTTTCGGCCATGGTCACGAAACGGGTCACCTTGGGTTGGTCGGGCGAGACGCCGATCAGGGTCGAGAACATCGGCCCCGTCGCTCTGGCTTCGAAGTAGTTGTAACCCCAGCCTTCGACGGTCTTCTCCGTGAGGCGGGCGCCGCCGCCGATGCGGTTCACGCCATCGGTCTCCATCGTGCGGCCGACGCTGAGCTCGACCTTCCAGGCGAACTCGTCAGGCTTGGCCTCGAGATGGATCACGATGCGCTTCATGCCCTTCGCCGCGGCCGGATAGGCTTTCTGCCATTGGCTGGCCGCGTCGGGGGGGACGCGGGTCACGGTCGAAGCGGTGAGGGCTAAGCCGAGGAGCGAAGCGGTAAGCAGTAGGGTGTGCATGAGGAAGAGCCTAGGCTCCCAGGATGGATTGTCGACGCGTCAATTAGCCCAACAGCGCGCGCAGGCCCGCCTCGTCGAGGATGGCGATGCCGAGTTCCTGGGCCTTGGTCAGCTTTGATCCGGCCTCTTCGCCGGCCACGACATAGTTGGTCTTCTTGCTGACACTGCCGGAGACTTTGCCCCCGGCTTTCTCGATGAGGTCGCGTGCCTCGTCGCGGCCGAGGGTCGGTAAGGTGCCGGTGAGGACGAAGGTCTTGCCAGCGATGCCCTCGACGGAGCCGCCCGCAGATGCTCCGATGAGATTGAGGCCGGCCTTGCGCATGGCCTTGACCCAGTCGCGGTGGTTGGGGTCGCTGAAGAAGGAGAGGATGGAGTCCGAGACTTCCTTGCCCACGCCGGCGATGACGGACTCATGGGACACGCCGCCTTTCTTCCCGACCTTGGTGATGAGCAGGTCCGGCTTCTTCGCATTCGCAAGGGCGTCCATGGACCTGAAGTGGCGGGCGAGGTCCTTGGCGGTCTGCATGCCAACGTTCGGGATGCCGAGGGCGTGGATGGCGCGCCAGAGTTCGCGCTGCTTGGCCTGGGCGAGGCCGGCCATCATGTTGTCGACGGACTTGTCCTTGAAGCCTTCGAGCAGGCGCCATTGGGCGGGCGTCACGGCTAGGGCGTCGACCGGCGCGTCGACGAGGGCGAGATCCACCAGCTGCTCCGCCACGGCGTCGCCGAGGCCGTCGATGTCGAGGCACTGCTTGCTGGCGAAGTGCACGAGGCGACGGATCTTCATCTCGCGCGAGGGCGCGCGCAGCCTGTAGGCGGCCTCCTCGCCCTCGCGGGTGGCGTCGAGGCCGAGTTCCTTCAGGCGGCCCTCGAAGTCGAAGGGCCGGGCGTCAGCGGGACGTTTTTCAAGCACGACAGAGAGCACCTGCGGGATGATCTCGCCGGCCTTCTGGATGCGCACCGTGTCGCCCTCGCGGATGTCCTTGCGCGCGATTTCGTCGGCGTTGTGCAGGGTTGCGCGGGCGACGGTCGAGCCGGCCAGCAGGACTGGGTCGAGCTCTGCCACGGGCGTGATGGCTCCGGTGCGACCGACCTGCATGCTGATCGTGCGCAGGATGGTCTCGGCCTGATCGGGCGGGAACTTGAACGCCACGGCCCAGTGTGGGAACTTGCTCGTCGTGCCGGCCCGGCGCTGGTCCTCGATGCGGTTCACCTTCACCACGGCGCCGTCGGTGGGGAAGGGGAAGCCGCGTCGGAGCTTGTCCAGCTTCTGGATCGCCTCCCAGGCCGCGTCGATGCCGTGCCGCACGTCGATGTCGTCACGCACGGGGAAGCCCCAGGACTTCAGCTTCGCCTTGAACTCCTTGAGCGTGCCGAAGACGTCGGCCGGCTCGCAGGCGCCGAGGCCGTAGCAGACGATGCTCAGCCGGCGCCGGGCGGCCTCCTCGGCGTCGAGCAGTTTGACCGTGCCGGCGGCGAGGTTGCGCGGGTTGGCGTAGAGCGGTTCGCCGGCGGCTTCGCGCTCGGCGTTGAGGCGCTGGAACTCGGACAGTTCCATGTAGATCTCGCCGCGGACCTCGAGCAGGTCGGGCGCGCGCTTGAGCTTGCGCGGGATCTCGCGGATCAGACCCACGTTGGCCGTCACGTCGTCGCCGCGCGCGCCGTTGCCGCGGGTGACGGCCCGGACGAATTTGCCTTTCTCGAAGGTGAGCGAGACCGCCACGCCGTCGACTTTCGGTTCGACGATGAATTCCAGGCCCGTGCCGCCGAGGGCCTTGCCGAGACGTTCTCCGAAGGCTCGGAAATCAGCTTCATCGTAGGTATTGTCGAGCGACAGCATCGGCGCCTTGTGGTCGGCTTGCTGGAAGCCCTCCGACTTGTCGTCGCCGATGCCCAGGTCCGGTCCGGCCAGGTGCGGATGGGCCCGCTCCAGGTCGGCCAGCCGGTCGACCAGCTTGTCGAACTCGAAGTCCGAGATCTCCGGCGCATGTTTCTTGCGATAGAGCTCCTCGTGCTTCTGGACCTCCTTCCTGAGGGCCTGGATCTGTTTGCGGACGTTCTCCGACATGGCCTGGGAAGTTAAGGGGAAGAAGGGCGGAGGGGAAGGTTATGTGCGGGGTACCTGGTGCTTGCCCCGGAGGGTTGCGGGCGCAGGATGCCCTCATGGCGACATTCCCGCTGCCCGACGACCTCCGTCACCGCCGTGACTTCTTGCGGGGTCTGGCCTTCGGGGCGGCCGCCTTCGCCGTGCCCGGTGCCTTCGCCGAGGCTCTCGTGCGCACCCCGAAGCAGACCGAGGGACCTTTCTATCCGGACCGGCTGCCACTGGACACCGACAACGACCTGCTCGTGCTGAACAATTCGCTGACGCCCGCCGTCGGCGAGGTCACCTGGCTCTCGGGCCGCATCCTGGATGAGCGCGGCGACCCCGTCCGCAACGCCCTCGTCGAGATCTGGCAGGCCGACGCCAACGGCGTCTACATCCACACCAAGTCAGGCAACGCCGCCAAGCGCGACGGCAACTTCCAGGGCTTCGGCCGCTTCCTCACCGGTTCCTCCGGCGAATACCTCTTCCGCACCATCAAGCCCGTGCCCTACCGCCCGCGCACCCCGCACATCCATCTCGCCGTGCGCATCAAGGGGAGGAAGGAGCTCATCACCCAGTGTTACGTCAAAGGGCATGAGATGAATGCGAACGACATGGTCTACAAGGCCATCAAGAATCCCGCCCAACGCGAGAGCGTCACCTTGGCGTTCGATCCTTTGAAGGGCTCCAGGGCCGGCGAGCTCTCCGCGCGCTGGGACGTCGTCCTCGGCTTCACGCCGGAAGGGTAGCTACGTATTTGTGCAAAAGTGCAAATCGGCCTACGGCCTGTGCAAAGGTGCAAAAGTGGGAGGCAGCCGTTTCGGGTGGCAGGGGGTGTCTTGGGTAGGGACGTGATTGCCATCACGTCCGTTCGAGACGCTGCCTTTGCATGTCGAATGAACTAGGCTAAGAGCCGATGACTTCTCGTCTTCGGTTTCAACCGGATGCGATGGCAATCGCATCCCTACCTAAATGGCCCGCCGCCCGCCACCTGAGGCTGCCACCTGTCGCCCGGAAGTCAGTCGGCTGTTTCACCCGCCCACAAAAAAGCCCCCGGAGGTCCGGGGGCTTCGGCGGCTGCGAGTCAGGCGCGGATCACTTCGCGTGGGCTTTGACGAAATCGATGTTATGCTTCACCTGCGGGACGCTGTCCTTCCAATCGGCTTCGTGCTCGACGGAGATGTGGCCGTCGAACTTCTGGCGGATGAGCTCCTTGAGGCAGCCGTCCACGTCGACCACGCCCTTTCCGGCGACGACGACGGTGGCCTTGTGGCCGAAGTCGGACTTGTCCTTGAGGTGCACGCTGACGATGCGGCCTTCGAGGACCTTGAGCGCCCAGACGGAGCTCAGGCCGGAAGTGGCCCAGTGGCCGATGTCGGCGCAGGCGCCGACGCGGGCGTCACGGCTTTCGACGACGCCGAGGATGTAGAGGGGATCCCAGACCTTGTACTTCGTGTCGATCTTGCCGTCCTTGGTGAGGCGGGTGCCGTGCTCATGGAAGGCGACCTTGATGTCGAACTCCTTGGCGGCGGACTCCCAGTGGGCGACCTGTTCGGTGGATTCGGTGCAGACGGCGTAGAGGCCCATCTTCTTGGCGAAGGCCATGATGGCGTAGACGTCGTCGCGGCCCTTGGCGCCGACCACGCCGTAGTTGACGGCGTGGATGCCCTGGCGGGCGAGCTCGGCCTTGATCTCGGCCATGGTGGCGTCGCTCATCGAGTGGTGGGTCTTCTCCTTGGAGCCGGGCTTCACGGGCTGACCGGGGAAGAGTTCGATGGTCTTGCCTCCGGCCTCCTTGGTCTTGGCGACGGCCTCGAAGAAGGAGAACTCCCTGAAGGTGTAGGCCTGGGCGCCGATGAACCAGCCGTTCTGGCGGGCGGCTTCAGGGATTGGGTCCGCGGAGAGGGCCGCGGCGCAGGCGAGGGCGAGGAGGGTGGGGAGACGCATGGGTGTGGGGTGAGAGACAGGGATAACACCCCGTGGTTCCCTAGGTCAAGAACCGCTCGACGGGCGCTCGACCCGGCGCCTCGCGGCAGGCCAGCTTGCCGCATGTTGCGTCGTTTGCTTCGTTTGCTGGGCTTCCGTCGGGCCGAGGAGAATCTCGGCGCCAAGGGTGAACGTCTGGTCGCCGAAGCCTGCCGGGCCCGGGGCGCGCGCGTCCTGGCCCGTAACTGGCGGAACGGAAGGGACGAACTCGACCTCGTGCTGCTCGAGCGCGGGGTGGTCGTCTTCGTCGAGGTGAAGACCCGTATGACGCAGGTCGCCGGCGAAGGCCTGCGTGCCGTCGACCGCCGCAAGAAGACCGCCCTGAGGCGGGCCGCCGCGGCCTGGATCCGTCAGGCGCCCTACGTCGCGCATTATCGTTTTGACGTCATGGAAGTTATGGTTTGCCACGAGAGTCCCGTACGCATCCTTCACCACCGCGGCGAAGTCCTTTTCGGACGTCGCCGCCCCTGAAGCCGATGTCCGAAACCGACCGCCATCCTTTCCTCACCGGGCTGAGCAAGCATCGGGGCGCGCAGCCGACCTGCGTGGTGATCTTCGGCGCCTCCGGCGACCTCGCCGCCCGCAAGCTCCTGCCCGCGCTCTACAACCTCGTGGTCGACAGCCTTCTCCCCGCCGACTTCCACCTCGTCGGCTTCGGGCGCAAGGCCGTGCCGGACGCCGAATTCCGCGTCCAGGCCGCCAAGGACATCGCCCGTTTCTCGCGACGTGAGTTCCGTCCCGACATCTGGCGCCACATCGAGGACCACGCCTCCTACGTCGCGGGCGGGTATGACGAGCCCGCGGCCTACGAGGCGCTCAAGCGGCGCATCGCCGCCGCCGAGAAGGCCGCCGGGCGCCCCCTGCAGCTCGTCTTCTACGTCTCGACGCCCCCCACGGTGTTCGAGGCCATCCTCGAGAACCTCGGTCGTTCCGGCCTCGCCGCCCGCAACCTGGGCACGCCGCTGGAGAGCAAGGTCATCATCGAGAAGCCCTTCGGCCGCGACCTCGCCTCCGCCGTCACGCTCAACTCCGTCGCCGCGCGCAACTTCCGCGAGCCGCAGGTCTTCCGCATCGACCACTACCTGGGCAAGGAGACTGTCCAGGACCTGCTGGTGCAGCGCTTCGCCAATCCGATGTTCGAGCCGCTCTGGAACCGGCATCACGTCGACCACGTGCAGATCACCGTGGCCGAGGAGCTCGGCGTCGGCTCGCGCGGAGGCTACTACGACCACAGCGGCGCCACGCGCGACATGCTGCAGAACCACACGATGCAGCTGCTGGCCCTCACCGCGATGGAGCAGCCGCGCTCGCTTTCGGCCGAGCACATCCGCGACGAGAAGGTGAAGCTGCTGGAGTCGGTCCGGCCCTTGCGCCTCGGCGCCGGCGGCGACGCCGTGCGCGCCCAGTATTCCGAAGGCCTCTCCGGCGGCGAGAAGGTCCCCGGCTATCTCGCCGAGAAAGATATCCCCGCGGATTCCGCGACCGAGACCTTCTGCGCGCTGCGACTCATGATCGAGAACTCCCGCTGGGCGGGCGTACCGTTCTACATGCGCTCGGGCAAGCGGCTCGCCCGCCGGGTCTCCGAGATCGCGATCCAGTTCAAGCAGCCCGAGTCGGGACTCTTCGCCGGCGACGCGCGCTACGACCTCGTGCCCAACCGTCTCGTCATCCAGATCCAGCCCGACGAAGGCACGACGCTCGTGCTCAATTCCAAGGTGCCGGGGCTTGAGCCGCGCACGCAGCCGGTCCGCCTCAGCTTCCGCTACGCGACGACCTACGGCTCGAACACCCCCGAGGCCTACGAGCGGCTCATCCTCGACGCCATCGTGGGCGACCGGACGCTCTTCATCCGCGGCGATGAGACGGAGGCTTCCTGGCGCCTCTTCACGCCGCTGCTCGACTCCTGGGCTTCCGCCGGCAGGAGCGGGCTCGAGTCCTACGCCGCCGGCTCCTGGGGGCCCGCCGGCGCCGACGCCCTGCTGGGCACGCACGGCCACGCCTGGCGCAACGCCGGCCGCTGAGCCATGCCGCATCCGATTCTCGACGCGCTGCCGGGCTTCCCGGTGAAGGTTTCCGGCGCGCTCCATGCGCTGGACAAGGCCTGGGCTGACGAGGGCGACGAGGCTGCGCGCGCCTCCCAGATGAACGTGGTGCTGATGTTCGGCGCGGGCGTCGGCGCCGCCGACGCGCAGGCCCGCTTCGACGAGGCGATCCTCTTCGCGCAGCGCTACCCCTGCCGGCTCGTGGTGCTCGCCGCACGTCCGGCGGACGCCGCCGACGCCCCGCTCGAGGCCAAGGTCAACGTGCTCTGTTTCTTCGATCCGGCCCGCCGTGGCAAACGCTGCTGCGAAGCCCTCCTCCTGGCCCACGGCCGCCCCGGTCCGGAACTCGAATCCCTTGTTTCCACCTGGTTGGAGGGCGACCTGCCCACGAACCTCTGGGCGCACGGCGTGACCGCCGAGGAACTCGGGCCTTGGCTGGAATGGACGCGTCGCTGCCGACGCGTGGTGACCGACCGTTCGCTGGTGGGCGACGCGGTCTTCTCCCTCGGATTTCCCCGTCCGGAGCAGGTGCGTGACCTCGCGGTCGCGCGCTGCCTGCCGGTCCGTCAGGCTCTCGGACAGTTCCTCGCGGCCCATGCGCCGGCCGACCTCGTGCGCGGCCTGCGCAAGGTCTCGGTCTCGCACGGACGCGGCCTGCGCGGCGAGGCCGCCGGACTGCTCACGTGGATGAAGTCCTGCCTCGCGCACTGCGCCGGCCTGGGTCGGTCGCACGTCACCGCCGAATTCTTGATTTCCGAGGCTCCGCCCGCCGGTGACAACCTGGCGGCTGAGTGGACCTATGAGGACGGATCACGCTTCCTCTGGGAGCATGCGGAGAAGGGCACGCAGGCGCGCATCACGTTTACCCGCGGACGTGAGCCCGGCACGGTGACCCAGCGCGTCGCGCTTATGGGACCCGCCGAGGCGCTGTCCGAGGCGGTGTTCTTCTGAGGGCGCCCGGCGCACGCCGCTCTCGGGGCTTGTCG
>VHDL01000005.1:47500-139040 GCA_016871415.1 Verrucomicrobiota bacterium | reverse complement strand
AGGGCGTCTATGAGAAGCAGGTGGATTTCCTCCTCGCCTCGCCGCATTACGGCGAACGCTGGGCGCGTCACTGGATGGACACCTCGCGCTACTCCGACACCACCGGACAGCTCGACGTCAACGACACCTTCGAGCGCTACCGCTTCGAGTACGCCTGGACCTACCGCGACTACCTCATCGACGCGTTCAACACGGACAAGCCCTACGACGAGTTCGTGGTGGAGCAGCTGGCCGCCGACCGCATCCCCGGCGTCTCGCCCGACGACCCCCGCCTGGCCGCGCTCGGCTTCCTGACCGTCGGCAAGCGCTTCGACAACAAGGACGACGAGATCGACGAACGGATCGACACCACCACCAAGGCCTTCCTCGGCATGACCGTCGCCTGCTCACGCTGCCACGACCACAAGTTCGACCCCATCCCCGCCGAGGACTACTACTCCCTGCACGGCATCTTCGCCTCGATCAAGGAGCCGCGCGAGCCGCCGCTCCTCGCCGCCGCGCCCTCCGGCGTCGCCGCCCGGGCCGACTACGAGAAGCGGCTCAACGAGCTCCAGGACAGGAGCGTGTCGGGCTTCTACCGCTACATCCGCGAAGTGCGTGAGCTCTACGACAAGGAGCTGGCCGGTCGGCTGATGCTGGCCACCACCAGCGCCCGTTCGGTCGAATACGGCGACATCCATGAGAAGTACAAGATGGAGCGCATCCCCGACTTCGAGGCCATGCGCATCCAGGTAAGCTCGCCCATCACCGGGCCGTTCGCCCGCCTGCTCAAGGTGCCGCTGATCCAGTTCGAGGAGCGCGCCGCGCGCGTCATCGCCGAGGCCCTCGTCGACGCCGAGAACCCCGTCAACCCCTTGATCGCCGCCGGCCTGCGCGGTCTCAAGCCCAAGAACATCGAGGAGGTCGCCGTCGCCTACCAGAAGGTCTTCAACAAGCACCGCGCCGAGATCATGGCGCACGTCGACCGCTGTTCCAAGCCCGGCCGGGCCGGCGCCCAGACCCGCCCGGAGATCGCCCAGCTCGCCTCCTATCCCTGGCCCTGCCCGGACTACGAGGACATCTTCCCGAACGACGAGCTCCTGGCCATGATGACGACCCGCAAGTTCTGCGCCGACTGGCAGAACCGTCCGGTGTACGGAGGCCTGAACAACAACCGTCCCAACGGATACTTCATGTTCCCGGCGATCAACGCCCTGCGCATGACCCATCCGGGCGCCCCGAAGGCGGCGATGATCGTGCAGGACGTCGAGGAGCCGCGTGACAGCTACGTCTACATCCGTGGCGACCGGAACAAGAAGGGCGAGGTCGTGCCCCGCCGCTTCCTGGAGGCCCTGGCCGTGGCCGAACGCAGGCCCTACGTGGACGGTTCGGGCCGGCTCGAATTCGCCCGCTCCATCGTCGACAAGTCCACCGCCATCACCCAGCGCGTGGCCGTCAACCGGATCTGGCTGAAGCACTTCGGCGACGGCATCGTCACGACCCCCGACGACTTCGGCAACATGTCGCTCCCGCCTTCGCACCCGGAGCTGCTGGACTGGCTTGCCGCCGATTTCGTGACCAACGGCTGGAAGCAGAAGCGCCTGCACCGGATGATCGTGCTCAGCTCGACCTACCGGCAGGATTCCAACCCGAACGTCAATCCGCTCGTCGTCAAGAAGGGTCCCGTGGATCCGCTCAAGGTCGACGCGGCCAACCGCTTGCTCTGGCGCGGCAACCTCCGCCGCCTGGACTTCGAATCCATCCGTGACTCGATGCTGGTGCTCACCGGCAAGCTCGATCCCTCCGTCGGAGGCCGTCCGGTCAACATCACCGACGAGCCTTACAGCTATCGCCGGAGCCTCTACGGCTACATCGACCGCCGTCGGCTCGACGACGTCCTGACGCAGTTTGACTACGCCGATCCCGACGCCTCCAACACCAAGCGCAATTCCACCATCGTGCCCCAGCAGGCCCTGTTCTTCATGAACAACCCGCTGTCCGTGGAGGTCGCGCGTGCGGTCGCCGCTCGCAAGGACGTCGTCAACGCCATGTCCGACGACATGCGCGTGACCGCGATGTACCGCGCGCTTTTCCAGCGTCGTCCGACCTCCCTGGAAGTCCGGATGGCCCGCGAGTTCGTCGACAGGGCCGCCAAGGCTCTCGCCGCCGGAGGCGTCGCCCCCGGCGTCGCTTCCGCCAAGGCCGCGCCCGTGGCCAGGGGAGGCAAGGCCGCTCGGCCCGGACTTTTCGGCAACAAGAAGGCCGGCCCCGCGGCCCCTGCCGCCGAGCCCAAGATGATGGCGGAAGAAGGGGAGGGCATGGTCATGGCCGAAGTCGCCGGCAACGGCCTCACCACCGGCATCCGCAACGTGGGCGATCGTGTTTCTCGCAACCCATTGACCCCTATTGAGTTGCTAGCTCAGGCTCTGATGCTTTCGAACGAGTTCGTCTACATCAACTGAGCCCCGTTTGACCCCTTTTTGACTAAGGTCGCCCGGGTTCGGGAGGCCTTTTTCTTGGGGCCTGCCAAGCAGACCAGCATTGCCGTTTTCGCGGTTCGGGTAAGTATTAATACTCACAAGACAAAAGGAAACTCCTCGCCTGTCGACGGGGTTATTTCTTGAGTAAACACCCCACCCGATGACCCCCGCCCGTCTGCTTCCCCTGCTCGCCGGTTTCGCCTCGCTTTCCGCCGCCGAGCCGGCCGCCGAGCCCAAGTTCTCGGCCGCCGACCTTGAGTTCTACGAGCGTCAGATCCGTCCCATCCTCGCTGACCGTTGCTACGAGTGCCACTCCAAGGACAAGGGCGTCTCCAAGGGCGGACTCATCCTCGATTCCCGCGGCGCCATGCTGGCCGGCGGCGACCAGGGGCCGGCCGTCGTGCCGGGCGACGTGACCAAGTCGCTCCTCATCACCGCGGTGCATCAGAAGGACCCCGAGCTCTCCATGCCTCCGCGCAAGAGCGGGGCCAAGCTCGGCGGCGCCCAGATCGACCTGCTTGAGCGCTGGGTCAAGATGGGCGCGCCCGCCCCCGCCGGCGGCGCGGTCAAACTGACCGGTCTTTCCGACAAGGCGCGCTCCCACTGGGCCTTCCAGCCTGTGACGCGGCCCGAAGTGCCCGCCAAGCTCAGCGCCCCGGGCTGGGCTCAGAACGAGGTCGACGCGTTCATCATGGCCAAGCTCGACGAGGCCGGACTCAAACCCAGCCCCGCGGCTGACGGCGAGGCTCTCCTGCGTCGCCTGCAGTACGACCTGATCGGACTGCCTCCCACCAACGCCGAAGTCGAGGCCTTCGCCCGTGACTACGACGCCGCGGTCATGCGCGACAACCTCGCCCTCCGCAACGGCCAGCCCGCCCGGGCCGCCGCGCTCGTCGTCTCCGCCGTCGTCGACCGCCTGCTCGCCTCGCCCCATTACGGCGAGCGCTGGGGCCGCCACTGGCTCGACACCGCCCGGTATTCCGATTCCAAGGGCCTGCGTCAGAACGGAGTCATCGAGCGCTTCGAGCATTCCTGGACCTACCGCGACTACGTCATCGCCGCCTTCAACGCGGACAAGCCCTACGACCAGTTCATCATGGAGCAGCTGGCGGCGGACAAGCTGCCCGGCATGAAGCCCGACGACACCCGGCTCGCCGCGCTCGGCTTCATCACCGTCGGCAAGCGCTTCCAGAACAACGACGACCTGATCGACGAGCGCATCGACGCCACCACCAAGGGCTTCCTCGGCCTCACCGTGGCCTGCGCCCGCTGCCATGACCACAAGTTCGACCCGATCCCGGCCTCGGACTACTACTCGCTGCACGGCGTGTTCGCCAGCGTCCTGGAGCCGCTGGACGGCCCCGCCATCAAGGACCCCCTGAGCGGCGGCCGGCCCGCGCCCACCGCGGAGAGGGCCGATTACGAGAAGCGCATGGCCGAACTGGTCGACGCCAACACGCGCGGCTACTACGTCTTCATCGGCCGCCAGATGAAGACCCTGCACAAGGACTTCGCCGGCCGCCTGCTCGCCGCCTACCACGGCCTCCGTAGCCCCGAGGCCTTCGACGTCTCACAGAAGTACAAGTTCGAGATCGTGCGCGAGGTGGAGGGGTCGATCTCCTTCCGTCCCGACTCGCCGGTCACCGCCCCCCTCGCCGCCCTCAAGAAGCTGTCCGCCTCTGAGTTCGCCGAGCGCGCGCCCAAGGTCATCGCCGAGACGCTCGCCTCCGACCGCGTGAAGGTCAATCCGCTCATCGCCGCCGCGCTCAAGGGTCTGCGGCCCAAGTCGATCGACGACGTGGCCCAGGCCTACCATGAGGTCATCCAGCGCAATGCCGACCGCATCCAGGCCCACATCCGACTGCGCGGCGAGCCCGGCCGCCGCGGCGCCAAGGACGATCCCGCCCTCGCCCAGCTCGCCGCCTTCCCCTGGGCCCTCCCCGACTATGAGGAGATCGCCACCACCCAGACTCTGATGCTCGCCTGCTCGACGCGCCAGTTCTGCGAGCCTTGGCAGGACAAGATCAACTTCCGCAACAACGTGAAGCCCGCGAACATCTTCAAGTTCGAGGCCATCAGCCAGCTGGACATCACGCACCCGGGAGGCCCCGGACGTGCGATGGTCGTGACCGACTCCGAGAAGCCCCGCGATAGCTACGTCTACATCCGCGGCGACCGCAACAAGCGCGGTCCGTCCGCCCCCCGCCAGTTCCTCGAGGTGCTCGCCGGGCCCGAACGCCAGCCCTTCTACGAGGGCAGCGGACGTCGCGAGCTCGCGCTCGCCATCGCCAGCCGCACGAACCCCCTGACCTCGCGCGTGCTCGTCAACCGCGTGTGGATGCACCACTTCGGCGCCGGCATCGTCTCCACCGCGGACGATTTCGGCAACATGGCCGACAAGCCCACGCATCCCGAGCTGCTCGACTGGCTCGCCACCTGGTTCGTCGACAACGGCTGGTCAATCAAGAAGCTTCACAAGAAGATCCTCATGTCGGCGGCCTACCGCCAGACCGCCAACCCCTCGCTCAATCCCCAGGTGGTCGCCAAGGCGGCGGTCAATCCGCTCAAGGTCGATGGCGGGAACCGGCTCCTCTGGCACGCCAACCTCCGCCGCTTGGACTTCGAGGCCATCCGTGACTCGATGCTGGCCCTCACTGGGAAACTCGATCGCAGCATGGGCGGCAAGCCCGTCAACATCACCGACGAACCTATCAGCTACCGTCGCAGCGTCTACGGCTACATCGACCGTGACCGGCTCAGCGAGATGCAGGCGCAGTTTGACTTCGCCGATCCGAGCATGCCGAACTCCAAGCGCCTCTCCTCCATCGTCCCGCAGCAGGCCCTGTTCTTCATGAATAATCCGTTGTCGATTGAGGTCGCTCGCTCCGTTTCCGCCCGGCCTGAGATTGTCAAGGCCACGAGCGACACCGAGCGGATTGTCCAGCTCTACAAGATCATGTATCAGCGCACGCCGACCGCCGACGAGCTCCGCATCGCCCGTGAGTTCGTCGTGCGCATCGTGGGGTACATCGACGACCCTGAGCCCGAGCGCCCCTCCAAGGCCGGCAAGCTGTCCCGGTCCGCCAAGGCGGCCGTCGAGGCCGCCAAATCCTCCCCGGCCGTGAAGATTACGACCACCGTCCAGGGGGGCGTAATTCAGAATTTGGGCGAAAAAGTGTCCCGAAAGCAGCCTATTTCCCCCTGGGAAATGTTGGCCCAGTCCATGGTCTGCTCCAACGAGTTTGTTTACTTGAACTGACCCCGTAATCCTTAAACTATTTTTCGCAAAAGACACCCCGATGAGCACCCTCAACTGCAGCAACAGCCTGCCCACTCCGAACTCCCGTCGTGAGTTCCTCGCCCGCACCGGCCTGAGCATGGGCACCCTCGCTTTCGGCACCATGGTCGCCGACTACATGGTCGCCGACGCCCGCGCCGAGGTGGCCAGCCTCAAGCCCCGCAAGGCCCCCCTGCCCGCCAAGGCCAAGCACATCATCCACATCTTCGCGGGCGGCGCACCCTCGCACCTCGACACCTTCGACTACAAGCCGAAGATGAAGGAGCTCGCCGACCAGTCCGCCTCCGGCATGGGCGGCGTCCTCTTCCCCACGCCCTTCGAGTTCAAGAAGTGCGGCAAGTCGGGTCTCGAGATTTCCGAAATCTTCCCGAAGCTCCAGGAGCAGGCCGATAACATGTGCGTCATCCGCTCCATGTATCAGGAGCTGCCCGCGCACGGTCCCGCCGCCAAGCTCATGCACACCGGCTCGGCGATCCTGCCCAAGCCCTCCATGGGCTCCTGGATCCTCTACGGACTCGGCACCGAGAGCCAGGACCTTCCGGGCTTCGTCAGCCTCGGCGGCAACGCCGACGCCCGCACCTCGGGCTTCCTGCCCTCCCTCTACCAGGGCGCCAACACCTCCTTCCGCGCGGGCGCCCAGCCCAGCAAGGTGATTCCCAACCTCCAGAGCGAGTTCACCACGATGGACGCCCAGCGCAAGCAGCTGGACCTCGTCCACCAGCTCAACGACCGCCACATGCAGACCGTCCAGCGCGACGAGCAGCTCGAGGCCCGCATCGAGTCCTTCGAGCTCGCCTTCCGCATGCAGACGGCCGCCACCGACGCCTTCGACATCACCAAGGAGCCAGAGTCGGTCCGCGAGATGTACGGCAAGTCCGACCTCGGCGCCAAACTCCTCTGTGCCCGTCGCCTCGTTGAGCGCGGCGTCCGTTTCGTGCAGATTGACGCGGGTGGCTGGGATCACCACACCAATCTCTTCACCTCAATCAGCCGTACCGGCGGAGCTGTCGATCAGCCTGCCGCCGCCCTCATCGCGGACCTCAAGCAGCGCGGCCTCCTCGACGAGACCCTCATCCT
Source organism: Verrucomicrobiota bacterium (assembly GCA_016871415.1). Classification (GTDB taxonomy): domain Bacteria; phylum Verrucomicrobiota; class Verrucomicrobiia; order Opitutales; family UBA953; genus UBA953. The sequence continues at coordinate 132,206 of VHDL01000005.1, read as the reverse complement.
GTGGGGCGGAGAGTTCGGCCGCACCCCGTCTACCCCGGGTCGCGTCAATCAGGCTTCTGGCCGCGACCATTGGTCCAAGGCCTTCTGCTGCTGGATGGCCGGCGGCGGCGTCAAGGGCGGCATGGCCTACGGCGAGACCGATGAAATCGGCGCCCAGGTGGCCGCTGACGGCTGTCACATCCATGACTTGCACGCGACCATCCTGCGTCTGATGGGCTTCGATCACACCAAGCTCACTTACCGCTACAACGGCCGCGACTTCCGTCTCACCGACAACTACGGAAACGTCATCAACAAGATTATCGCCTGAGCGGCGGTGAGTCTTGAGACCGGGGCGGTCCCGCAAGGGGCCGCCCCTTTCATTTCCGGGGCGGCTTGCATGCGGTCGTCCTGCGGGGAGAATGAACCCCATGAGCGCCCTGCTTCTTGCACTCACCCTGGCCGCGTCCGAGTCCGCGTGCGCCAAACCCGCCCCGCCCCCCTCGTTCATCAAGGAGAAGTCCGCCACGGTCACCGTGGTCACCCGCCGCGACTCCCTGGGCGGGACGGTTTCCCGTTTCAGCACCGGAGCCGAGATCGCCAGCCGGCCTGATTCGCTCGGCGGCGCCAGGATCCGGCTCAGCGACGGGCGCACGGGTTCCCTGCGCACCGACTCCCTCGGCCGCACCGACGTGCGTTTCAGCGACGGAACCGGCGCATCCGCCCGGGTCGATTCGCTTGGCAACACCGTCACGCGCTTCAGCGACGGCACCAGCGCCACCACCCGGGTCGATTCGCTCGGTAACCGGGTCACGACCTATTCGGACGGCCGGCGTCTGGTGGAGCGGCCCGATCCTCTGTCCCGCGGACGCTGAAGGGCGCGGACTGGGCGCTTGAAAAAGGCCCTCGGACGGGGCATCTTCGCGCTCATCCCATGAACCGCCGATCCCTGCTGCTGGCGCTCCCCGCGCTCACGTTCCTCGCCTGCTCGACTCCGCTGCGCGCCGCCGACTTCACCTCCGGTCTGGGCTGGCTCGAGTTCCCCGCCGGCAAGGGGCCGGGCGCCGGCAAGCACGTCGTCCTCCTCGCGGGCGACGAGGAATACCGGTCCGAGGAGTCGATGCCCATGCTCGCCCGCATCCTCGCGGAGAAGCACGGCTTTCGCTGCACGGTGCTCTTCTCCCACGACGGCGGCGTGATCAATCCCAACAATCAGAAGTCCCTCGGTCGCCCCGAGGCCCTCGACTCCGCGGACGCGCTCGTGCTGGGGCTGCGCTTCCGCTCCTGGAACGCCGACGCGCTCGCGCGCTTCGACGCCGCCCTGCGGCGCGGCGTGCCCATCGTCGCGACCCGCACCAGCACCCACGCCTTCAGCGGCATCCCCAAGGACAGCCCCCAGGCCTGGTACAACTTCAACGCCTCTGGCGGCTTCGGCCGCAAGGTGCTGGGCGAGACCTGGGTCTCCCACTGGGGCCGGCACAAATCCGAGGCTTGCCGTTCGGCCGTGGAGCCGGGAGCCGAGGGCAGCCCCCTCCTCAACGGCGTCGGCGCCGTCTTCGCCGACACCGACGTCTACGAGGCCTATCCTCCCGCCGACGCCAAGGTTCTCCTGCGCGGCCTGGTCCTGAAGGGCATGTCGCCGGAAGACGCTCCCAGCGAAGGATGCAAAAAGCGCGCGACCGACAAGCAGGAGCAGGGCGTCAACCAGCCCGCCATGGCCGTCGCCTGGACCCGCGAGGTGCCCAACGCCTCCGGCGGATCCAACCGCGTATTCACCACGACCATGGCCTCCGCGAGCGACCTCGCCGACGAGAGCCTGCGTCGCCTCCTCGTGAATGCGGTGTTCTGGGGGCTCAAGTTGGACGTACCGGCCAGGGCCGACGTGGCTCCGGTCGTCCAGTGGAAGCCCAGCAAGTACTCCTTCAACGCCTTCCACAAGGGTCTACGTGCGGAAGCCTTCGCCGGCGTCCTGCCTGATCCTGCCCCCGTCGAGCCCGCCAAGAAGAAGTGAGCCCGCTCAGGGGCGGATGCCCCGGGCGACCAGCAACTGCACGAGACCTTCGTTGTAGATGACGTGGGAGCCCTCGCGCATCACCGCGTCGCGCACGGCGATGTCATCCGAGACGGTGAACCAAGGCCCTTCGTTGCTCTTGTCCTTGGCCACTAGGTCCATGATGTCGTGGTCGGCCTTGTCTCCCGCGCGGCAGAACGTCACGCGCACCCTCGGATTGGTGGTCTTCACCGGCGTCGGGGTGCCGTCGAAGCTCACCCAGATGATCAGGCCCGGGGCGTCGTCGGCCAGTTTCTCCATCAGTTGCGCCACTTTCTGTCGCGCGGCCGAATCCAGCACGAAGCGCACGTCTCCCTGCTGCGTGCGGCGGGTGGCGAGCTTGAGCCCTAGGTAATCCCGCCTCAGGCAGGCGAAGTTGTTGGCGTCCAACGCCAGCCTGGCCGGCTCCCCGATGGCGACGGCACGTTCGAGGAGGGCGAGGGGGCCCTTCTGCTTGTCGCGCTGGTGGTTGCGGTCGGCGAGGTAGGAACGCCGTCGGTGCAGGTCGCGTCGGTAGAGGTCGGCGTGCCGTGAGTCGACCAGTCCCGACCGCTCGGCCAGCCCGAGCGTGGCCTCGATGTCGCGCAGGCCGGCTTCGTCGGCCGCGTTAATCTTCGCCGAGATGCGCTCGAGGAAGGGGTCGGACGGATGGTCGCGGCGCTCGAGCTCGTAGCGCACCCTCTCGATGTGGTCCGTGATCCGCTTCTCGAGCTCGACGAGCTCCTTCAGCGGGTCGCCCGCTGTGCGTTGGTAGCGACGAAGCAGGCGCAGCATCTCCTCCATCTGGGGGATGGCCTGACGGAGTTCGTGCTCCTTGGCCAGGAAGGGGTCCGAGTCCCGCTGGGCCCTGCGCACCTTTTCGATGGCCTCGGTGGTGAGCTGTCGGAGCTTGGACACCTCGTCGGCGGCGTCCTTGAGGACACGGGCGTCGGCCAGCCAGGGGCGGACCTCCTCCGAGAGCATCTGTTCGGCCAGTTCGCGCGCCTTCTGGGCGACCTGGTGCCGTGCCTGTTCGGCCTCGAGCGACAGGCTTTTCGCGGCTTGTTCGGCCTTTTCTAGCCGGGCGCGCAGTGCTTCGGCTTCCGACTTGGCCGTGGCGTCGGCCTCGGCGGCGGCGCGGGTGCTTCGCTCCGCCTCCGCCCTGAGGGATGCGATTTCCGTCCGCGCGTCCCGCATCTCATTCTCATGCTGCCGCTTGGCCGCCCGCATCTCGTTCTCACGGGCGCTCGCCATGCGCTCCAGCTCCTGCATCAGACGGCGGACCTTGCCGACGTCGCCCTGCGGCGTCTCCGTCGAGGACGGTCCGTCTGTCCTCATGCCGTCCTCCGCCGTGAGCGCGGCGAGCGACTTGCGGTCCGGCTTGCCCGTCTGCACCTTGCCCATGACCGCCAGCCGGGCGGGCAGGTCGGCGGGCAGGGCCTCCTCCTTGGATTTTGCCAGTGCATTGTGGATCAGGCTGAGCAGGGCGGCGCGCGGCCCTCCGATGGCCGCGGCGATGGCGTCGGCCCTCATGAGAATGCCCTCGCGGCCGAGCTTGAGCAGCTCCCGGTTCCACGCCAGCGCGGGTCCTGCCACGAGGAGGTCGGCCTGCAATTGGCCCTGCCTGCGGGCGAAGATGCCACGCGCATTCCTGAGGAAGATCTTCGGGTGCCGCCAGCCGCCCGGCGTGACCTTGGCCAGCTGCATCACCGACTGGTCCGAAGCGTGGGCAAGGTCGGCCACGAACTGCTCCGTCAGCAGGCCCCGCACCGCGGCAATCGCATCGGGTTTGTAGGCGAACGGACCCATGCTCCTATACTGCCAGCGTCGGTCACCGTGGCAAGGCAGGGCAGGGGTTCTGGCTCGCCAACGCCCCTCTGCGGGGCTTTGGCTCAATCTCACGCATGCGTTCCGCCGCCATCGCCGCCACGGCCGTCCCCCTGCTTTCCGCCGTCGGGTACGCCTTGGCCGCCCTCATGCTCAAGAGGGCGATGGAGGGGGAGCGGAATCCCTGGCGCGTGGTGTTCATCGTGAACATGGTCACCGCCCTCGGCTTCCAGAGCTGGTTCGCCGTTGGCGGCCACCCGTTCACCTGGGAGAACGTCGGGCACGCCGTGCTCGCCGGGCTGGCGTTCTTCATCGGTCAGGTGCTCACCTTTATCGCCATCAGCAAGGGCGACGTCTCCATCTCCACGCCCGTGCTGGGCACCAAGGTTGTCTTCGTCGCCCTCTTCGCCCATCTTTCCGGCGGCGAGACGCTTGGCCCCGGCCTCTGGGCCGCCACATTGCTCACCAGCGTGGCGCTCGCGCTTCTCGGCGGGGAATGGCGGGCCAACCGTGACCGGCTGCTGGTGAGCGTGACCTTCGCCTTCCTGGCCGCCATCGCCTTCGCCGCCACCGACGTCCTCCAGCAGCACTGGGTGCCCGCCTTCGGTTACGGCCATTTCGGCCCGGTCATGTTCCTGACCGTGGCGACGCTCTCCCTCGGCTTGATTCCGTTCTTTGACGGCGGGCTGATGACGATGCCGCGGGGCGCGCTGGCCTGGACCTTGCCCGGCTCAGCCGTGCTCGCGCTTCAGGCCATGGGAATCGCCTATTGCATCGGGGTGTTCCAAGAGGTGACTGTCACCAACGTGCTCTACAACACCCGCGGTCTCTGGAGCGTCGCGATGGTGTGGGTCGTCGGGCATTGGTTCGCGAACACCGAACGCGAAGTCGGGACCGGGATTATGTTCCGCAGGCTGCTCGGGACCCTGCTGCTGCTCGGCGCTGTCTGGCTCTGCCTTCGTTGAGCTCAGAGGTCGCAGTTGTCGATCAGCCGGGTCGCTCCCAGATGACCAGCCACCGCGATGATGGTGCGGCCGGAGGTCACGCGTTCGACCGGCCGCAGGCTCGCCGTGTCGGCCACCACGCAGTACTGCGTCCTGAAGGCGGGCTCACGCGACAGTCGCTCCAGCGCCGCTTCCCGGACCGGGCCGGCCGCCGTCTCGCCCGACGCTACCGCCGCCCTCGCCGCCGCCAGCGCCTCCGGCACGGCCCGCGCGCGGATGCGGTCTTCGGCCGAGAGGTAACGGTTGCGGGAGCTCATGGCCAAGCCGTCGGGCTCGCGCACGGTCTCGTGCGCCACGATCTCAACGGGCATGTGCAGGTCGCGGACCATGCGCCGGATGACCGCCAGCTGCTGCAGGTCCTTACGTCCGAAGACGGCGACGTCGGGTTGCGTGGCGTTGAGGAGCATCGCCACCACCGTGGCGACTCCGCGGAAATGCCCCGGCCTGAATTCGCCGCAGAGCCCTTGCGAAACCGCCGTCTCCTCCACCCAGGTCGAGGCGCCAGCGGGATAGAAATCCTCCGGGTCGGGCGCGAAGACCAGCGAGGCGCCAGCCGCCCGGCACCCGGCTAGGTCCTCCTCGAGCGTGCGGGGATATCGGCCGAAATCCTCGCCAGGTCCGAACTGGGTGGGGTTCACGAAGATGCTCACCGCCACCCATTCGCAGCGTTCCTTGGCCCGGCGGATCAGGGCCAAGTGTCCTTCGTGGAGGCAGCCCATGGTCGGTACGAAGCCCGTCCGGCGCCCCGCCGCCCTGGCTGCGGCCACGGCCTTGCGCAGCTCGGGCATGGTGCGGACGACATCCATGGCTCCATCGTGGGTCCTGGTCGGCGGCCGCGCAAGCGCGCTCGGCCGGCGATGTCGTAACGATACCATGCTCTGGCCCGCTTTATCTTGGCAGCCGTTGACGGAGGGGCAAAAGTGTTCATCCCCAACCAAGACCGCAATGCCGCAGCACTTCCCCCGCGTCCCCGTCGTCGAATACGAGGGTCCCAAGTCCAAGAATCCCTTCGCCTTCAAGCATTATGACGCGAACCGTAAGGTCGGCGGCAAGCGCATGAAGGATCATTTCCGCTTCGCGGCCGCCTACTGGCACGTGATGCGGAACGGCCTGGCCGATCCCTTCGGCGCGGGTACCGCGCTCATGCCCTGGGACGACGGATCCGATTCCCTCGACAACGCCCTGCGCCGCGTGTCGGTCTTCTTCGAGTTCCTCGAGAAGTGCGGCATCGACTACTACTGCTTCCATGACCGTGACGTCGCCCCCGAGGGCGCCACGCTCAAGGAGACCCACGCCAACCTCGCCCGCGTCGCCAAGGAGCTCAAGGCCCACCAGAAGGCCAGCGGACGCAAGCTGCTCTGGGGCACGGCCTGCCTGTTCGCCCATCCGCGGTATGCGCAGGGCGCCGCGACGTCGCCGAACGCCGACGTCTTCGCCTACGCCGCCAGCCAGGTCCGTCACGCCCTCGAGGCCACCAAGGCGCTCGGCGGCGAGGGCTACGTCTTCTGGGGCGGCCGCGAAGGCTACGCCTCCCTGCTCAACACCGACATGAAGCGCGAGGTGGAGCACCTCGCGGCCCTGCTCCACCTGACGGTCGAGCACGCCCGCAAGATCGGCTTCAAGGGGCAGTTCTACATCGAGCCCAAGCCCCGCGAGCCCTCGACCCACCAGTACGACTCCGACGCGGCCGCCTGCCTCAACTTCCTGCGCGAGCACGGCCTGCTCAAGCACTTCAAGCTGAACCTCGAGACCAACCACGCCACCCTCGCGGGACACACGATGGAGCACGAGATGGAGGTCGCCATCGCCGCTGGCGCCCTGGGCTCGGTCGACGCCAACCGCGGTGACACGCTCATCGGCTGGGACACCGACCAGTTCCCGACCGACCTCTACCTGACGACCAACATCATGCTGCGCCTGCTCAAGATGGGCGGCTTCACCACTGGCGGACTCAACTTCGACGCCAAGCGGCGACGCGAGTCCCATGATCCGGTCGACCTCTTTCACGCCCACATCGGCGGCATGGACGCCTTCGCGCGCGGCCTGAAGATCGCCGACGCGATCATCCGTGACGGCCGGCTTGAGCGCTTCGTGGACAAGCGCTACGCCTCCTGGGACTCCGGCATCGGCCGCAAGGTCGAGTCCGGCAAGGTCACGCTGGCCCAGCTCGACGCCTACGCGCAGGGCATCAAGCCGCCCCGCCTCGATTCGGGACGTCAGGAGCTGCTCGAGAACCTCATCAACGAGTACGTTCGCTGAGCCATGGCCAGGGTCCTCGGCCTCGACCTGTCCACGCAGAGTGCGACCGCGCTCGTGCTCGACACTGTCGCGGGCACGACCCTGGCGCGCGCCCGAGCGGCCTTCGGCCCTGACTTTCCCGACCGGGATCATCCCGAGGGATTCATCCGCGGCGGCAAGGACGGTGAGGTCCACGCCGATCCGCTGCTCTGGCTCGACGGGCTCGAGCTGGCGCTCGCCCGCCTTTCCAAGCTGACGGACCTCTCGCAGATTGAGGCCGTCTCGGTCTCCGGTCAGCAGCACGGCAGCGTCTACCTGGCTGCCGGCTACGAGGATGCGCTCGGCGACGCCGATCCCTCGCGTCCGCTCTCCGCGAAGTTCGCTTCGGTCCTGTCACGTCGCACTTCGCCGATCTGGATGGATTCCTCCACGGCGGAGGAATGCCGCGAGATCGCGGCCGCGCTGGGCGGTGACCGCAAGGTCTGTGACCTGACCGGCAGCGTCACGACGCCGCGCTTCACCGGTCCGCAGATCCGTCGTTTCGCCAAGACGGACGCCGCCGGCTGGGAGCGCACGCGTCGCGTCCACCTCGTCTCTTCGTTCTTCGCCTCGGTCCTCGCCGGGCGTGACGCCGCCATCGACACCGGAGACGGCGCGGGGATGAACCTGATGGATATCAGGGCGGGGGAGTGGTCTCCCGTCGCGCTCGCCGCCACGGCTCCCGGTCTCGCCGCCCGGCTTCCCGCCGTCCGTCCCGGCGCCACGATTGCCGGCCCCATCTCGGGATACTTCGTCTGCCGCTACGGCTTCTCGCCGCGCTGCCAGGTCGTCATCGGCACGGGCGATAATCCGTCCAGCCTCGTCGGCATGGGCGCCGCCCGTCCCGGCAAGGTCGTGATCAGCCTCGGCACCAGCGACACGCTCTTCGCCGCGATCGACGGCATCCGCACCGATACCGCGGGCCTGGGCCACGCCTTTGGCAATCCCATGGGCGGGAGCATGAGCCTTGTCTGCGTGCGCAACGGCTCCCTCGCCCGTGAGGCCGTGCGCAAGGAGTGCGGCCTGTCTGACTGGGCCGCGTTTGCCGACGCCGTCACCGCCGCGCCGGCTGCCCAAGGCGCCGTGCTTCCGATGGAGGAGCCCGAGATCACGCCGCGTCGTCCCGCCGGTCGCGTCCACGTGGGCCGGACGACGGACAAGGCCGCGCTGCCTCGTGCCGCCGTGGAAGGTCAGGCGCTCAGCCTGCGCCTGCACAGCCGCTGGGTCGGGACGCCCACCACCGAACTGCTGCTGACCGGCGGCGCCTCGGAGAATCCCGCCGTCGCCCAGGTCTTCGCCGACGTCTTCGGAGCCCCCGTGGTGCGGCTGGCCGTGTCCGACTCCGCCGCCTTGGGCGCCGCCCTGCGTGCGTCCCATGCGGCCTGCGGCGCCGAACTCATCGATTTGGAGAAGGTTTTCTGCGCGCCCGCGCCCGGGGTCGTCCGGCCCGACGCCTCCCTGCGGCCGGCCTACGATTGTCTCGAGTCCGAGCTGGCCAAGGCCCTGGCCGGCTGAGGGCCGCTGTGAGTATTGCCCGCTTGAACTGTCGCGGGGCGTAGGCTGACATAGTGGGCTCACACCCCGACCACCATGTCCCAGCGCCCCGTCACCCTCTTCACCGGCCAGTGGGCCGACCTCAAGATTGCCGACCTGCTCCCCAAGGTCAAAGCCATGGGCTACGACGGCGTGGAGCTCGCCTGCTGGGGCGACCACTTCGACGTCACCCGCGCGGTCAATGAGAAGGGCTACGTCGAGTCCGTCTGGGAGCTGCTGAAGAAGCACGACCTCGGCTGCTGGGCCATCTCTTCGCACCTCGTCGGCCAGGCCACCTGCGACAACATCGACGAGCGCCACCAGTGCATCCTGCCCGCCCACGTCTGGGGTGACGGCAGCCCCGAAGGCGTCCGCCAGCGCGCGTGCGCCGAGATGGCCCTGACCGCCCAGGCCGCCCGCAAGTTCTTCGACGCCGGCAAGGCCTACATGGCCGGCAAGGCGCCCGGTTCCGGCAAGGTCGTCGTCAACGGCTTCACCGGCTCCTCCATCTGGCACGCCCTCTACGCCTTCCCGCCCACCAATCAGGCCTATCTCCAGAAGGGCTACGACGATTTCGCCCGCCGCTGGAAGTCCATCCTCGAGTCCTTTGAGAAGCACGACGTATACTTCGCCCTCGAGGTGCACCCGACCGAGATTGCCTTCGACATCGCCTCCGCCCAGCGCGCGCTCGACGCCGTCGGCAACCACAGGCGTTTCGGCTTCAACTACGACCCCAGCCACCTCGGCTACCAGGGCGTCGACTACGTGAAGTTCATCCGCACCTTCGGCCGGCAGATCCACCACGCCCACATGAAGGACGTCTGGTGGGGCCACGGCGACGGCACCGTCGGGGTCTTCGGTGGCCACACCGACTTCTGCGACGCCCGTCGCGCGTGGGACTTCCGCTCCGTCGGGCGCGGCGACATCCGCTTCGAGGACGTCATCGTCGCCCTCAACGACGTCAGCTACTCCGGTCCGCTCTCCATCGAGTGGGAGGACGGCCGTATGGACCGCTTCTTCGGCGCCGCCGAATCCTGCGCCTTCGTCAAGAAGCTCGCCTTCCCGACCAACAAGGTCGCCTTCGACGCCGCCTTCGACAAGTCCGCGCAGGGCAAGAAGTGAACCTCCCGACCATCCAGACCATGGCCACCAAAGTCGGAGTCATCGGAGCGGGCGGCATGCTCCAGTATCACGCGGCGGGCTTCAAGCAGGCCCATGCCGAGATTGTTGCCGTCGCCGACCTGGCGCCCGGCGCCGCCAGGAAGGCCGCGGACAAGTGGGGCATCCCGCACGCCTACGAATCCGTCGAGGCGATGCTTGCTGAGCGCAAGGAGCTTCAGGCCGTCAGCATCATCGTCCCGAACAAGTTCCACGCCCCGCTGGCCGTCCAGTGCCTCAACGCGGGCAAGCACGTCTTCTGCGAGAAGCCCCCGGCGCTCAGCGCACCGGAGGTGCTCGAGATCATCGCCGCCGCGAAGAAGGCCGGCAAGCAGGTCATGTTCAACTTCAACAACCGCGCGCGCCCCGAGTCGCAGGCCATGATGAAGTACGTCGAGCAGGGCGTCGTCGGGAAGATCAACTCCGCCCAGGCGAAGTGGATCCGCCGCACCGGCATCCCCGGCTTCGGCGGCTGGTTCACCACCAAGGAGCTGTCCGGCGGCGGACCCCTCATCGACCTGCTGCACATGGTCGACCTCGCGATGTACTTCATGGGCTACCCCGAGCCCGCGCACGTCCTCGGCCGGACCTTCAGCGACTTCATCCAGGACAAGTCCTTCAAGGGCCCCTGGGGCATTCCCGACAAAGTCGGCGGCACCACCGACGTCGAGAACGCCGCCCATGCCCTCGTCACCTTCAAGACCGGCCAGGTGCTCACCCTGCAGGTCTCCTGGGCCGAGATGGTGAAGCGCGAGGAGGTCTCCGTCGTCTTCCAGGGCACCAAGGCCGGCGGCAAGGTCGAGCGCCTCTTCGGCATCGACGGTCTGGACGGCACCGCGATCGACGCCTGCGAGCTCTACGTCCAGGAGAACGGCAACAGCGTGAACCGCTCCATCGTCACCCCCGCGTGCGAGGACATGGGCCGCATCGGCTCGGCCGCAAACTTTATCGAGGCGATCGAAGGGCGCGCCAAGCCCCTCAACACCCCTGAGCAGGCCTACCGCCTGATGCAGGTCATCGACGCCGTCTACGCGTCTGCTAGTTCCGGCAAGCCCGTCTCACTCTGAACCTCACCCACATGGCTAAACTGAATCGTAAGCTCCGCATGGGCATGGTCGGCGGCGGGCGCGGCGCCTTCATCGGCGGCGTGCACCGCATGGCCGCGGCCCTCGACGGCAAGATCGAACTCGTCGCCGGCGCGTTCTCCTCCGACCCCGAGAAGTCCCGCCTTTCCGGCCAGGACCTCAACCTCGACCCGTCCCGCGTCTACGTTTCGTACGCCGAGATGGCCAAGGCCGAGGCGAAGCTGCCTCCCGGCGAGCGCATCGACTTCGTGTCGATCGTCGCCCGCAACGACCTGCACTACCCCGTGGCCAAGGCCTTCCTCGAGGCCGGCATCCACGTCATCTGCGAGAAGCCCCTCACGTTCTCCCTCGCCGAAGGCAAGAAGCTCCGCGCCATCGTCAAGAAGAGCGGCCTGGTCTTCGCGCTGCTGCACAACTACACCGGCTACCCGATGGTCAAGGAGGCCCGCGACTTCGTGGCCGCCGGCAAGCTCGGCAAGATCAACAAGGTCGTCGTCGAATATCCGCAGGGCTACGCCATCGGCGCCCTGCAGTCCGGCAAGATCCAGAAGATCGCCAACTGGCGCATGGACCCGAACTGCTCGGGTGTCTCCAACTGCGTGGGCGACATCGGCACCCACGCCGAGAACCTCGTGCAGTACGTCACCGGCCTCGAGATCAAGGAAATCGCCGCCGACCTCAGCACCTACATCCCCGGCCGCCTTCTCGATGACGACGCCAACATGCTCGTGCGTTACAAGGGCGGGGCCAAAGGCGTCCTCCACGCCTCGCAGATCTCCACCGGCGACGAGAACAACCTCAACATCCGCGTATACGGCACCCTGGCCTCGCTCGAGTGGCACCAGGAGCATCCGAATGAGCTGATCGTGAAGTATCTCGACCAGCCCCGTCAGGTGCACCGCCGCGGCAACTCCTACAACGGTGAGGCCTGCAAGAAGTACACCCGCACGCCCTTCGGGCATCCCGAGGCCTTCATCGAGGCGTTCGCGAACATCTATCGTGCCGCCGCCGAGGCCATCACCGACCGCCTCGAGGGCCGCAAGGCCCCCAAGGGCGGCTATGACTTCCCTTCCATCGACGACGGCGTCACCGGCATGGCCTTCATCGAGGCCGCGGTGAAGTCCTCCAAGGGCAACGCCCGCTGGACCAGGCTCGACGCCTGACCGCGGACCCGCCTCCTCACGAAGGCCCCGGACCTCCGGGGCCTTCCTATTGGTTCAGCCACCAGATCGACGCGTTGAGCACGGCGGCGAAGGCGACCCAGAGGAGGTGCGGCACCTGCAGCCAGGCCGCGGTTCGGTCGTGGCGCGCGAGCATCCTCACCCATGAGCTCAGGAGCAGTAGGTAGGCCGCGATGTCGATCAGAGCCAGTCCGGGGCTGCGCAGCCCGAAGAAGAGCAGTGACCAGAGCCCGTTGACGCAGAGCAAGGCGAAGAAGGTCGTCTTCGTCAGCCGGTCGGCTCCGCGTTCCCAGGCTAGGCCCATCGAGCAACCGAAGAGGAGGTAGAGCGTCGACCACATCGGGGCGAAGATCCAGTTCGGGGGATTGAAAACGGGCTTATGCAGCCCGGCGTACCAGATGGGAATCGAGTCGCGGGTGGCGGCGCCGGAAACCGCCCCGACCGTCACGCAGAGCAGCATCAGGCCGCACAGGCGCCAGGTCCCTCCCCAGCCGCAGCGTTCCCCATGTTCCCGGGCCAGGCGGTCGAGCTCCGTTACCATGCCCTAGGATGCCGGGCCCCGCGGGGTTCCGCAAGGACGCCCTCTGGCCGCTTGCCATCGACCCCGTTCCCCCTCTTTTTCGAGGTTCCTCCAACATGTCCGACCCCTACATCCAGCAGCTTTTCGCCGGGCGCATCGGCGGCGCCAACTACGGCAAGTCGACCGCTATCTACAAGTTCGAGAAGATCAAGCGCGCCAAGGCCGCCGCCAAGAAGGCCAAGCCGGACGTCGCCCTGATCGACCTCGGCGTGGGCGAGCCGGACGCGATGGCGTTCCCTTCCGTCGTGAAGGCCCTCCAGACCGAGGCCGCCAAGCCTGAGAACCGCGGCTACGCCGACAACGGAGGTGCCGAGTTCAAGCAGGCCGCGGTCCGCTACATGAAATCCCTCTTCGGCGTCGACGTCGACCCCGACACCGAGGTCCTGCACTCAATCGGAACCAAGGCGGCGCTCTCCATCCTGCCCGCCTGCTTCATCAATCCTGGCGACGTCGTACTCATGACCGTGCCCGGCTACCCCGTCTTCGGCACCCACGCCAAGTATTACGGCGGCGTCGTCCACAACCTGAAGCTCACCCCGGAGAACGCCTTCCTGCCCGATTTGAACTCGGTCCCCGCGGACGTCCTCGCCAAGGCCAAGGTCCTCGTCCTCAACTACCCCAACAACCCAACCGGCGCCTGCGCCACCCTGAAGTTCTACGAGGAGGTCGTCGCCTTCGCCAGGAAGTACGGACTTATCGTGATCCAGGACTCGGCCTACGGCTCGCTCCATTTCTCCGGTCCCCAGGTCTCCATCCTCCAGGTCCCCGGCGCGAAGGACGTGGCCGTCGAACTGCACACGCTCTCCAAGAGCCACAACATGACCGGCTGGCGCATCGGCTTCGTCACCGGCAACGCGCTCATCGTGAAGGCCTACGGCGACGTGAAGGACAACTCCGACTCCGGACAGTTCCTCGGCATCCAGAAGGCCGGGGCCGCGGGGCTCGATGACGTCTCCATCCCGCGCGCCATTGCGGCCAAGTATTCGCGACGCATGGATCTCCTCGTGGGCGTGCTCGCCAAGCTCGGCTTCCAGGTACGCAAGCCCGGCGCCGGATTCTTCCTCTACATGCCCGCCCCCAAGTCCGCCACCGGTCCGTCCGGCACGGTGAACTTCGATTCAGGCGAGGCCTTCTCGCAGTGGATGATCACTGAGCACCTCATCTCCACCGTGCCGTGGGACGATTGCGGCGCTTTCGTGCGCTTCTCCGTGACCTTCGTCTCGGATAAGGGAGAGGCCGGCGAGGGCGAGGTCATCGCCGAAGTCCGGCACCGCCTGGCGCCCTGGAAATTCTCCTTCTGACGGCCTTCCGGGGTCCGCTTGTCGGATTGACAGGCGGAGGCCTCCGGGGCATCGTGCCCTTTCAGTCAGCATGGCCGGATAGCTCAGTTGGTAGAGCAGATGCCTGAAGAGCATCGTGTCGTTGGTTCGATTCCGACTCCGGCCACCACTTGAAACCCCAGCCCGTCCGGCGACCACGGACGGGCTGGCCCGTCTCACCGGCCGAAAATCAGCTTCCAGAGCGAGAAGTCGTCGGCCTTGGCGGGGGGCGGTCCAGCAGGTCCCTTGCCGAAGCCGGTCAGCGTGAGCGTCTTGGTCTCCTCCGAGCTGCCGCCGCGCTTCGTCGTCTTCTCCTTCCATTCGGCCTTCGCCACGCCGAAGGGCGTCGATTCGTCACGCGAGAGCGAGCCTTCCATCGTGATCGTCTGCTTGGGCACCAGGGGCGGGTCCGTGGCGGTCATGGTGCGCATCCTGAACTTGAGGCACGTGCGCTCCTTGCCCTCAATCAGGAGTTTCTCCTCGGCGACGCCTTCCGGCGTCAGCTCGCTCTCATAGGTGAGATTGGCCCAGTCCATCAGCCAGGTGATGTCCTCCGCCCGCATGCGGTAGGCCCTCTTCTTGGGATTCTCGAAGACGATCGCGGCCGTGTTCTCGAGCAGTCGGCTGGCGCCCGAGCGTCCGAGGTTCCTGGGCAGCAGGAGACGGAGCGGGCCTTTCTCCTTGGAGCCCAGCCACCCCACGGGCTCGATCGTCAACCATGCATGGGGCATCCCGCCGATTTCGCCGCCCTCAGTCACCGAAATCCTGAGCTTTGACGTCGAGAAGACCTTGCCGTCGCGACTGCGCTCCATCCTGTAGGTGGACCAGTTTCCAGCCTCCGGCAGCTTCTCGGCGAAGATTTGCCACTGTGCCGGGAGCGGGCAGACTGCGCCCATCGCGAGGAGCAGGGTGGGGAGCAGCCGCATGCGTCCATTAGGGCCATTTGCCCCCTTTTTGCGAGCCATTGGAGGTTTTTCACCCGCCTTTGCCTTTGACTCATCTGTCTCGGCCCTATGAAGTTCTGTTTCCAATGCCCGCCAAGGTCCAGTCCACGACGCCCGCCCTCCGCAGGGAAGGCCGTGCCTCCCACACGGCGATTATCGGCATCATCGGGCTCTGAGCCCGCGTAACGGACCGCCTCCGGCGCCTCCCCGTTCCGCGGACTCCGGAACGGAAGCATCCCCTTTTCACCACCATGGCACGCAGCATCGAAATCTACGACACCACCCTCCGCGACGGCTCGCAGGGGCTGGGCATCCATTTCTCGGTCGATGACAAGCTGCGCATCGCCGCCGAGCTCGAACGTTTTGGCGTCACCTACGTCGAAGGCGGCTGGCCAGGTTCCAACCCCCGCGACGTCGAGTTCTTCGCCCGGGCCAAGAAGCTCCGCCTGAAGCGCGCGAAGCTGGCCGCCTTCGGATCGACGCGCCGCAAGGGCGTGCGTGCCTCCGAGGACGCCCAGGTGCGCGGCCTGCTTGAGGTCGACACGCCGGTGGTGACCATCTACGGCAAGACGTCCGCCCTCCACGTCCGTGAGGTGCTCCGTTGCACGCCTGAGGAGAACCTGGCGATGATCCGCGACACCGTCGCCCATCTCAAGTCCCACGGCCGCGAGGTCGTCTATGACTGTGAGCATGCCGTCGACGGCTGGAAGGAGGACTCCGCCTATGCCGTCGCGACCATGCTGGCCGCCGTCGAGGGCGGCGCCGACCGCGTCGTGCTCTGCGACACCAACGGCGGATCTCTGCCCGCGGAGGTGGCCGCCGCCACCCGCGCCGCCCTCAGGGCCCTGAAGGTGCCAGTCGGCATCCACACCCATGACGACGCCGGTCTGGGTCTGGCCAACGCCCTCGCTTCGCTCGAGGCGGGCGCCTCCCACGTGCAGGGCACCATGAACGGCATCGGTGAGCGCACGGGCAACTGCGACCTCACCGCCGTCATCCCCTGCGCACAGCTCAAGCACGGCTGGAAGTGCGTCCCGGCCGCCTCCCTCCGCCGCCTGACCCACCTGTCGCGCTTCGTCGACGGCGTGGCCAACCTCGCCCCCGATCCGCGCCGTCCCTGGGTCGGCTCCGCCGC
Organism: Verrucomicrobiota bacterium; assembly: GCA_016871415.1. GTDB lineage: Bacteria > Verrucomicrobiota > Verrucomicrobiia > Opitutales > UBA953 > UBA953. Next base: position 116,155 of record VHDL01000005.1, on the reverse strand, counting down.
CTTCGCCCACAAGGGCGGGACGCACGTCGACGCCGTCCGCAAGTTCTCCGCAGCCTACGAGCACGTCGATCCCGAGGCCGTGGGCAATGAGCGCGTCGTGCTCGTCAGCGACCAGTCCGGCCGCAGCAACATCGTCCTCAAGGCCCAGGCCCTGGGCATCGACATCGACCGCGATTCGCCCGCGACCGCCTCCGCCCTCGAGGAGCTCAAGAAGCTCGAGCACGGCGGCTGGAGCTTCGAGGACGCCGAGGCCTCCCTCGCGCTTCTCCTGCGCCGTCATCTCGGCCGCTCCGGCAAGGCCCCCTTCGACGTCGTCTCCTACCATGTGACCGCGCGCGGCGCCAAGGGCTCGGCCTACTGCGAGGCCGTGGTCCGGGTGGCGATCGTCGGCGAGGAATCCCTCACGGTGGCGGAGGGCGACGGTCCCGTGCATGCGCTCGACCAAGCCCTGCGCTCGGCTCTGGTGAAGGCCTTCCCCCGGCTCAGCAAGGTCAGGCTCGTCGACTACAAGGTGCGCATCCTGGGAGGCGCGGACGGCACCGCGGCCAAGACCCGCGTCGTCATACGGTCTTCCGACGGCAACGCCTCCTGGGGCACCGTAGGCGTCAGCGAGAACCTCGTGGAGGCGTCCCTGCGCGCAATCGTCGACGGCTACGCCCACGCCCTGGCCTGAGGGTGCCGTTGACGCGCGGGGCGGGGGAGGGTAGTCCTTCCCGGCCCCGCCATGCGCAACCTGCTTCTGATCCTCGCCTGCCCGCTGCTGTTCGCGCAGGCCAAGAAAGTCCCCGCCAGAATCTTCGAGCTTTCGCCTCCGGGTCAGGCCGGCCTCGCGGAGCTACCGGGCCTGATTGAGGCGGCCATGCGGCGCACGTACACCATGGACCTGCCCGAGCCCGTGCATCGTCTCAGCGACCTGCCTTTCCTTCCTCCAGGCCGCAAGGAGCGGCTTGACCTGTACGTCCGGCACGGCCGTGACCTGAAGGTGCGCCAGCCCGGCGTCCTCTTCATCCACGGCGGCGGCTTCACCGGCGGCGACAAGGCCGAGTACCGCTCCTCGAGCGTCAGCGCCGACCTCGCGCGCGCCGGCTATGTCGTCGTGAGCTGCAACTACGCGCTCGGCTCCAAGAGCGACGCGTCCGTCTGGCCGCGCAACATCGCGGACTGCCGCGAGGCCGTGTGCTGGATGCGGGCCAACGCGGACGCGCTCGGCCTCGATCCCGCGCGCATCGCCGTCGCCGGCGGGTCCGCCGGCGGCTACCTGGCCCTCATGGTCGGACTTTCGGACGACCGCACCGGGCCCGGCGGCGACCCGGCGGCGAAGCATTCCGCCAAGGTGTCGGCGGTCATCGACATGTACGGCGTCACCGACTTCTTCAAGCACGGCCGCGGAGACATCCCCGGCGTGCCCGCCGACCTCCAGTGGACCTACCTGCCCGCCCGTCAGGCCGACGCCGGCGACCCGCCCGTGCTCATCCTGCATGGTACCGACGACACCACCGTGGCCCTTGAACAGTCGGAACTGATGGTCGCGGCCCTGGCCAGGGCCGGAGTCGACCATGAGTACGTCGTCGTCGAAGGCGCTCCGCACACCTTCGACCTTCACCCGCGCGGCAAGTCCTGGACGCGGACCGGAGCCGTGGCCGGACGCGCGGTGTCATCGTCGTCGGAGACGCCGGACGTTCGGGGCGTCACGCTTGAGTTCCTCGCCCGCGCCGTGGGTCGCCCGGCGGCCCGCTGAGCGCCTCAGGACTTGACTCGGGCGTAGACCGTCGAGCCACGCATCTCCGTCTCGAACCTACCCGTGTCCTCGAGCATGCGGTAGAACTTGGCGTAACGCGGCGCGCCGACCTCCAGCCCCGGATGCAGGCGCAGAAAGTCCTTCTTCAGGAACTCCACCTTGATCCATCCGTCCGCCGTAGCCGAGGCCTGGGCTGTGGAGACGAGCGCCTCCACCAGGCCCTCGCAGGCCAGCAACAGTTGCCGACGACGTTCGATTTCGGCCGCGTTGGCGGATGCGTTGCCCGCGTTCGGCTCTTCCGGTCGCTTCTCGCGCACCGGCCGGGGCGGGCGGGCCTCACGCGCCCGCTTGGGTGGTTTGGGCGCCTTGGCGGGCGCTCCGAAATTCAGTTCCGGTAGCATCTTCTCAAACGCATCGATGAGGGTCAGGGCTTCCGTCTTTGTCTTAGGCGTGAGCAGTCGGATCGCCTTGCCGAGCAGCTCGAGAGCCCGGCGCGGGTCCGACTTGATCGCCGTCTCCGTCTCGTGCCGGTCGCGGAGCTCCGAAAGATTGAGGTAGTGATGGGCCGTAGATCGTAGCGCGCGGTGCGTGCGTTCACCCATCACCACGATACGCACCCCGAGGCGCTTGGCGTCCTCGACCACGGGCGTGAAGTCGCTGTCGTTGGTCACGAAGACGAGCGTCGTGGGCGGGTTCTCTCCGGCCAGCAGCTTGACCGCGTCGATGGTCATGCGCATGTCGGCGGCATTCTTGCCCGGCGTGTAGCTGCGCTGGTCGACCAGCTCGAGTTCCGGCCATTCGGCGGCGGCCGCCCGCCACCCGCTGAGCCGGCCTTGGAAGTCGCCGTAGGCCCGGGCTGAGATGAGGGGGGTGTCGCCGATGAACTTGCGGAGGGTGGCCAGGTGCTGATGGGACACGTTGTCGGCGTCGATCAGGAGGCTGATCCTCTGGTCCTCGCGGCCCTTGGCCGCCTCTGGAGTCGAGGTGGAGGCCGCCTCGGCCTGCTTCCCCCTGCGGCTCCTGAGGGCGGTCCCTGAGGATCTGCTCTGAGGTTTTCTGCTGCGACTCCTGGGCTTGTTCACGGAACCCGTTTATTCCCACTTAGGCCCGCCCCTCGCAACTCCTATTCCCGCTTTCCCTTACGCTTCAAGTCCCTCCTCTGGGCATTTTTTCATAACTGTTGAAACTTTGTTCTCATTTGGAAGTAAAATAGGTGTAAAAATAAACATGTCTTATCTGCTGGCATCTGCATTCATGGCAATCGCCGCGCTCATTGCGCCCATCGACGGCGCCGGTGAGACGAAGGAGCCCTCCTGGAAGGCCAAGCCCGGGCCCTGGGGAGACCTCGAGGTTAGGACTGCCTTCCTGGAGGCCCCCGACTCCCTCCTTGCCCTCTCAGCCAAGCCCAACTCCACGACCCGCTGGACCTTCGAGCAGATGAGCGAGGGCTCGGTGCGCGACGTGCTCGTCGCTTCCGGCCTGGGCGCCGAGCTCATCGAGAAGCTCATGAATCCCGGCCGCATGGTGTCCAACGCCGCCGATTTCACGCTCTACCCCACCGTCCAGGAACTGGCCTCCCTGTCCTTGGACGCCCGCTCCAAGCTTTACGTCGAGCTGGCCAAGCACCCCGCCAACGAACTCCAGCGCGATCCGGTCTTCATCGTCGGCCAGGATCTCGAGGACTGGCTCGCCACCTCCTCCCTCAACCCCGAGCAGCGCGACCTCTTCCGCCGTCTGGTCTGGCGTCGCGGCGCCGCCGTCGTCTTCAGTGACATTAGCGCGCTGCTCACGCTCGCCCGCAACCAGGACGAGGTGCAGGCCGTGTTCCGGTCCGTCACGCGCGTCCGGACGCTCATCGTCTCCCTCAGGCTGCCGGTCACCGTGCCCCAGCGGGAGTTCCTCGAGTACTGGTCGGGCGGACGCCCTGAGTCCGTGCGCCTGCCGTTCCTCTCCGCCATCACCAGCCGTCGCGCCGAGCAGTCTATCGACATCTCCAACTTCCTGCCGTCGCTTATGCGGCAAAAGATCTACACCTACCCGGAGATCGAGCTCGGCGTGAAGGGACGATTCCCTGACTGCCACTGGACCTCGATGAATTTCTTCGCGGTCACGCCGCAGGACTTCCTCCTGGACACCCGTCTGGCCGCCTCCTACCTGCTGGAGAAGTACGAGCCGATCGACGCCCCTTACCGCTTCGGGGACATCATGTGCTTCATGGACTCCGGCGAAGGGCTGCACACCTGCGTCTACGTGGCTGACGACATCGTCTTCACCAAGAACGGGGACAGCATCCTCGCCCCCTGGGTGTTCATGCAGGTCGCCGACGTCGACGCCGTCTACCGCAAGTCGCCGTCGACCCGGATCCAGGGGTTCCGTCTCAGGCGCTGAGGAGGCCGTTCCGCTGTCCCCGGCGGGAATCGAACCCACATCCTCGGTTTAGGAAACCAATGTTCTATCCGTTGAACTACGGGAACGCGGACTTTGACGTAAGGCCATGCTGGACCCGGCCGCAAGCCCCGTCTCGGCGGTCGTCTTGACTCCGCCCGCCCTGCGGGCACTCCTTGCCCTGTGAACGCGCTGCTCCTGAACGCCGAGGCCGCCTTGGCGATCCCGCATTGGGCCTGGGCCGCCTTCCTCGGCTTCGTCGGGCTCATGCTCGCCCTGGACCTCGGGGTCTTCAACCGTCACGACCACGCGCCCAGTTTCAAGGAGGCCGTGGCCTGGTGCGTCGTCTGGGTTTCCCTCGCGGTCGGCTTCGGCTTCCTGCTCTCGGCCTGGCGCGGTCCCGAGGACGCCCAGCTCTTCGCGGCCGGCTACGTGCTCGAACTGGCCCTGTCGGTCGACAACCTCTTCATTTTCATCCTGATCTTCAGTCACTTCTCGATACCGGACCGACTGCAGCATCGCGTGCTTTTCTGGGGCATCATCGGCGCCGTCATCATGCGCGCGACCTTCATCGTGGCGGGCGTGGCCGCCGTGGAGCGCTTCACGTTCCTCCTGCCGATCTTCGGACTGTTCCTGATCTTCACCGGACTGAAGCTCGCCCTGGCGAGCGGCGAGGGGGCCGGCAAGGACGTGGACGAGCAGCTCGTGGTCCGTCTGGCCCGGAAGCTCCTGCCCGTGACACGCCAGTTTCACGGCAACGCCTTCTGGGTCCGCGAGGACGGCCGCTGGGTCTGCACGCCCCTGTTCGTCGTGCTGCTGGTCGTCGAGGCGACTGACGTGGTCTTCGCCGTCGACTCCATCCCCGCGATCCTCGGTATCCTGCCGCCCGACCTGCCCATCGAGGAGAAGCGTTTCGTCGCCTTCACGTCCAACATCTTCGCCATCCTCGGCCTGCGTTCGATGTACTTCGCCATCTCCGGCTTCCTGCGTTACTTCCGCTTCCTCAAGCCGGCCTTGGCCCTCATCCTCTGCTTCATCGGCACCAAGATGATCCTGCCGTGGGCCGCCGGCTTCGGCGGCGCGGACGGCGCTCCGGCCGGCTGGGTGCCCTCGGCGCTCATCCATCATGGCCGCGTCCACGTGCCCACCGAAGCGTCCCTCGCGGTCATCGGCGTCGTCATCGCCCTCGCCGTGGCTCTCTCCGTCGTCTTTCCGGAGAAGCCGAAGGGCTGAGGTTTTGGTGTTTCCACCGGGTGGCCGAGCCGCCACCCTCACAGGGTGCTGACCCGTAGGCACAGGCGTTACCTTCCCCATCTGCGGGGCAGCCGGACGCTGCTCGCGGCCGCCGCTCTCTTCGGGATGCTGTATTCGGCCACCAGCGCGTTCGGGGTCCCGTTCCTGCTTTCCCGCGTGCTTCCGGCGACCTTCGGCACCGCCGCCGAGCGCGCCGCGCCGCTGCTCACCTTCCCCGGCTGGACGGGCTGGGGGCCGCTGACCCTGCCCGTCGGCCATGAGACGCTCTTCGCGGTTGCCTTCCTGCCTGCCGTCTTCCTCCTGCGCGGCGCGGCGCAGTTCGCCGCCAGCTACAGCGTCAACGTCGCGGGCATGCGCGTGGTCGAATCGGTGCGCTCGGCCGCGTTTACACGCCTGCAGTCGCTGCATCTCGGATTCTTCAGCCGCTTCAGCACCGGCGACCTCCTGCAGCGGCTCACGGGCGACGTGCTTTCGGTCCGCCTGGTGCTGGTCGACGTCTCCACCGACCTCGTCATCCAGCCCTTCACGCTCGTCTTCGCCGCCGGCTGGGTGCTCTGGAACTGCCTCACCCTGCCCGGCGGGCTGTGGTTCCTGCTTTCGCTGGCGGTCATCCCGTTGTCGGTCTTACTCGTGCGTGCCATCGGCCAGGCGCTCCAGGCCCGGGCGCGCAAGGCCGCCGCCAACTCCGCCAGCCTCGGCGGCATCGTGGTGGAGAATCTCCAGTCGCCGCGTGAGGTGCGTTCCTACGGGCTGCAGCGACGCGAGCAGGAGCGTTTCGGCGCTGCCTCCCGCGAGGGACTGCGCATCCAGTCCAAGATCGCCCGCTATGACAAGTCCCTCTCCCCTTTGCTCGAGGTGGCGGCCGCCTTCGGGGTGGCGGGGGCGGTCTGGGTGGGAGCCGACGCGGGCATGCGCTACCAGGACCTCCTCGGGATCGTGGGTGCGATGTACTTCGCCTATGAGCCCATCAAGAAGCTCGGCCGCGTCAGCAGCCTGATGTCGCTGGCCGACGCCGGCCTGGCGCGGCTGGAGGAAGTGATGGACGCGGCGCCCGAGGTCGCCGACGCGCCGGACGCGCGTCCGTTGGGCCGGGTGCGCGGAGAACTGGAGTTCCGCGACGTCGCCTTCGCCTACGGCGAGGAGGACGTGCTGACTGGGGTCAGCGTCGCGATCCCCGCCGGGCAGTCGGTCGCGCTGGTCGGCCCGAGCGGCGCTGGCAAGAGCACCTTCATCAATCTCGTGCCGAGGTTCTTCGACGTCCGGCAGGGCGCCGTGCTCATCGACGGACTGGACGTGCGCACGGTGCGTCAGGCCGACCTCCGGGCCAACGTCGCCGTGGTCTCGCAGGAGCCCGTGCTCTTCGACGACACCGTGCTTGAGAACGTCCGTCTGGGCCGTCCGTCAGCCACGGACGCCGAAGTCCGCGAGGCCGCGCGTCTCGCAGGGGCGCTGCCTTTCATCGAGTCGCTGCCGGATGGGTTCGCCACCCGGGTGGGAGAGCGCGGTTCGCGCCTCTCCGGCGGCCAGCGCCAGCGGGTGGCGGTCGCCCGTGCCTTCCTCAAGGACGCACCCGTGCTAATCCTCGACGAGGCTACCTCCGCCCTCGACGCTGAGTCCGAGAAGGGTGTGCGCGAGTCGCTCGCGCTGTTGATGAAGGGCCGCACGACGCTCATCGTGGCCCATCGTTTCAGCACGATCCGCGACGCCGAGCGCGTGCTGGTGTTCCAGGGCGGAAAGATCGTGGCCGACGGGTCCAGAGACCGTGTCTACCGGGAGAACGAGCTCTTCCGCAGGCTCTGGGACGAGCAGGCGCAGGGCGCGGCCTGATGAGGGTCCTGGTGGTCAAGCTCGGCGGCTTTCGCGCCGCGCTCGCCGCCACCGCCGGCATGCGCGCCGTGCGCGAGCGGCATCCCGCGGCCCAGTTCACCTTCGTCTGCCGTCCGGGTGCGGAGGCCGCCCTCGAGGGCTGTCCGGCGGTCGTGGAGACGGTCCCGCTCGAGGCCGGGGCCGGCTCCCTGGCGCTCGTCTCCAGGCTCCGCTCCCAGCGTCATGACGTCGCCGTCCTGCTCGGCGGACCTTCGCCCGCAACCCGCTTGGTCGCCCTCAGCGGCGCCGGCCGCCGGGTGTGCGCGGGCCCGGCGCCCTGGCACTGGGCGCCCTTCTTCCACCGTCAGGCGACGGCGCGCGCGGTGGATCCGCACGATGCGGCCCGCGACCACGAGGTCATGGCCCAGGCCTTCGGCTTCCAGGGCGAGCCGCCGGCGATGTGGTTCTCTCCGGCGCGCATGCAGGAGCACGGGCTCGTGCTGGACGATGGACGTTACGTGGTGATCCATCCCGGAGCGTCACGTCCGGAGCGCGTTCTGGAGATTGACAAGTGGGCCGTGGTCGCGCGTGAGCTGATTGCGCGCGGTGAGGCCGACCGGGTCGTGGTCTCCGCGGGCCCTGCCGGCGATGAGCGCATCATGGCCGAGGCGCTGGTCGGTCTCATCGGCCCCGGCGCTGTCTCCACCGGCGGGCGCCTGCGCATTCCGCAGCTCGCAGGCCTGATCCGGGGCGCCCGGACGTTCCTGGGGGCTGATTCGCCCGTCCTGCAGTTGGCCGCCGCGGTCGGGACGCCGGTGGTGGGCGTCTACGGACCCTCCGATTACGCCCGGGCGAGGCCGTGGGGCGTGCTGAGCCGCGCCGTCCGGATCGACGCCACGCCCTTCGAGGGTGAGCCGCGGGCCGACTACCTACGGCGCATGGACCGGGCGCTCGCCCGCGTCACGCCCGAGCAGATCCTCCGCGTGACCGAGGAGCTGCTGCGCGTCTCCTCCCGCTGAGGCACCTTGACCCCGCGGCTCCGGCGGCGAGAGTGGCCGCGTGTCCGCAACGCATTATGACGCCGCGATCATCGGCGCCGGCATGTCCGGCCTGGCCGCGGCGGTGAGGCTCTCGATGTACGGCCGCAAGGTGCTGGTGCTGGAGCGGCACAACGCCCCCGGGGGTCTCAATTCCTTCTACGCGCGCGGGCGTCGCAAGTATGACGTCGGTCTGCACGCCCTGACGAACTGGGTGCCGGAAGGCGTGAAGGGCGCCCCGCTGGTCAAGCTCATGCGCCAGTTGCGCATCCGGCGCGAGGAGCTGGACCTCTGCCCCCAGCTGGGCTCCCGCGTGACCATGGGCGGAGTCTCGTTACGCATCAACAATGACTTCGCCCGCCTCACGGAGGACGTCGCGGCGGCCTTTCCCGGCGACGCCGACGGCTTCCGCCGGCTGGACGCCTGGATTGCGGCGCTCGATGAGGCCTCGTTGCAGGCCCACGGCGGCTCCGCCCGTGAGCTGCTCGCCCGTCACGTCTCCAGTCCGCTGCTGCGCGACCTCCTCCTCATCCCGACCTGTTACTACGGCAGTGCGCTCGAGGACGACATCGAGGTCTCGCAGTTCGCGATCATGTGGCGCTCGCTTTTCCATGAGGGCTTCGCCCGTCCCTTCGAGGGCGTGCGCCGGGTGATCCGACTGCTCACCGACCGATGCCGGGAGCACGGCGTCGATCGGCGCATGAAGTGCGGCGTGCGTCGGATCGAGGTGCGGCAGGGCAGGGCGGCCGCGCTGCTGCTCGACGACGGCTCGGAGGTCACGGCGGACGCCGTCTATTCCTCCGCCGGGGCCGTCGAGACCATGCGTCTGCGTTCCGACCTCCCGCCTGACGCGGGCGCGGCGGAAGCCGGCCGTCTCGGCTACGCCGAGACGATCGCAACCTACGGCGAGGAGGCCTTCGCTGGATTCGGCTGGAATGATACCATCGTCTTCTTCTGCGACGCCGAGCGCTTTTCCTATCGGTCACCGGCGGAGCTCGTCGACCCCTCCTCCGGCGTCATCTGCATCCCCAATAACTATGACTATGGTCCCGGGCGCCGGCTGGAGGAGGGCTGGCTGCGCGTGACCGCGCTGGCCTCGCACGACGCCTGGTGCGCCCTCCCCGAGGAGGCGTACGTTGCGCGCAAGGCCGACTGGTTCGGTCGCCTCAACCGGGTCGCCCGCCGTCACCTCCCCGCCGTGACCGACGCCACGCACGACGGCGCGCTGGTGTCCACGGACATGTTCACCCCGCGCACCGTGCGCAAGTTCACCGGACACGTGGGCGGCGCCATCTACGGCTCGACCGTCAAGCGGCGTGACGGCCGGACGGACCTCCCGAACCTGTTCCTGATCGGCACCGACCAGGGCTTCCTGGGGGTCACGGGCGCAATGCTTTCTGGCATTTCCATGGCCAATCTGCACGGTCTGAAGGCCTGAACCCCATGCAAGAGCCTCGCCCCCTCTGGAAGGACCTGCTGCAGCCCGCCGTGATTGTCGGCGCCCTCGGCTACTTCGTCGACATCTACGACCTCACGCTCTTCATGACCGTGCGGGAGAAGAGTCTCAACGGCCTCGGCCTCGCGCACTTGATCACCGGAGCGCCCTGGTATCAGGACCTCCTTTCGTGGCAGATGGCGGGCATGCTCATCGGCGGCATCTTCTTCGGCGTGCTCGGAGACCGCATGGGCCGCCTCACGACGCTCTTCGGCTCCATCCTGCTCTATTCCGTGGCGAACATCGCGAACGGACTCGTCGACTCCTTCGGTGCCTACGCCGCCTGGCGCTTCATCGCCGGTGTCGGCCTGGCCGGCGAGCTCGGCGGCTGCATCGCGCTCGTCTCCGAGACCCTCTCGAAGGAGCGCCGCGGTTACGGCACGACGCTGGTGGCGACCGTCGGGGTCTTCGGCGCCGTGGTCGCGGGCTGGATGGCCGACCATGTCGACGCCCTCGGGGCGATGGTCGGCACCGACGGCTGGCGCATGAGCTACTTCATTGGCGGCGGCCTCGGCTTGGCCCTCTTGGCGATGCGGGTCGGCGTCCATGAGTCCGGCATGTTCCAGCAGGCCCGCGACGCGGCTTCGGAGGTCTCCGTGAGGCGCGGCGACTTCCTGTCGCTCTTCACCGCCCGCGACCGTTTCTTCCGTTACGCCCGCTGCGTGCTCATCGGGCTGCCCACCTGGTACATGATCGGCATCCTCGTGCAGCGCGCGGCCACCGTCTTCGCCCCCGCCTCCGGCATCCAGGGCGAGAAGATCCAGACCAACTGGGCCGTCGCCGCCTTCTACCTCGGCTTGACCTTCGGCGACCTCGCCAGCGGCGTCAGCAGCCAGCTCGCCCGCTCGCGGCGCAAGGTCGTGCTGGCCTTCCTGCTCTTCAGCCTCGCCTGCGTGGGCTTCTACCTCTTCGGAGCCGAAGGCTGGACCTCCGTCGCCTACTACCGGCTGATCTTCCTGATGGGCTTCGGCATGGGCTACTGGGCCCTCTTCGTGACCATCGCCGCCGAGCAGTTCGGGACCAACCTGCGCGCCACCGTGGCCACGACCGTCCCGAACTTCGCCCGTGGCTCGCTCGTGCTGCTCACCTTCTGCTTCACGCAGCTCACCGGCACCAAGGAGGCTCCCTGGATCTCCGCCTCCGTCGCCGGGGGCGTGATTGGCGCCGTCTGTTTCGCCGCCGCCTTCCTCGCCCTTTGGAGGATGGAGGAGACCTACGGCAAGGACCTCGACTACCAGGAGATGCGCTGAGTGCTCAGCGCGCGGGCGCGGGCGCGTCGGCCACGCAGCGGAGGCCCGCGTGGTTGGTCGAGGTGAGGGTGTCCAGGCCCTGCCTTGAGGCCACGCGGAAGCGGAAGCAGTAGCCTTCGTCGCAGAGCCAAGAGCCGCCGCGGATGACATGCTGTCCGTAGCCCGTGTTCTCCGGGTCCTCGCCGGCCGGAGGTCCAGCCGGGGCGTCCTTGGGCGACCGGGCGTAGTAGTCCTTGCCGTACCAGTCCTCGCACATCTCCCAGACATTGCCGGCGACGTCGTACAGCCCGTAACCGTTGGGCGGATAGGACTTCACCTTCGAGGTTGAGACATGACCGTCGAGGCCGAGGTCGGTCTCGGGGAACATGCCCTGCCAGTGATTGCACATGTACTTGCCGTCTGGACGTTCTTCATCGCCCCACACGTAGGGCTTCCCGCTGAGTCCTCCGCGTGCCGCATATTCCCACTCGGCCTCGGTGGGCAGCCGCTTGCCCGCCCAGAGCGCGTAGGCCTTCGCGTCCTTGTAGGTCACGCAGACCACGGGGTGGTCCATGCGGTCCCTGATGGAGGATCCGGGGCCTTCGGGGCTTCTCCAGGTCGCGCCGGCGGTGAACTTCCACCAGGGAAGGTTGCCGGTGCCGCACGCCTTGGGGTCGACACCGGCGACGTGCTTGAAGATGAGCGATCCGCCCTTGAGGTATTCGGGCGGGCTGTTGGGGAACTGCCGCGGATCTAGGTCCTTTTCCGCGTCGGTCAGGTAGCCCGTCGCATCGGTGAAAGCCTTGAACTGGGCGTTGGTGACCTCGGTCACGTCCATCCAAAAGCCCTTGAGCGAGACCTCGTGGGCGGGCCTTTCCTCGAAGTGGTCCTTCGTGGCCTTGTCGTTGCCCATCGGGAACGTGCCCCCGGGGATCCAGACCATGCCGCGCGTGTCCTTCGTGGGCACATAGGTCTCCGGCATGCCGGATTTTCCCGTTCCCAGGAAATAGAACATCCCGGCCGAGAGCACGATGAGCGCGAGGCAGACCGTGATGATGACGGACTTGGCCCGGGCGGGGTCGTCGGAGGCGGGCGCAATCATGGGGCTTGGATTCATGGGCTGATCTTCGGGCGGGTCGATTCTTCTTTGGGGATGTGAGCCGAATGGCCTCGCCCTCGGTCCGTTTCATCGTTTAACCCCCGACTTGTCCATGAGTTCCACCGACGAAGAAGTCCTGAGAATCTTCCGGGAGTCCAAGGCCCTCCTCACCGGACATTTCGTCCTCCGGTCCGGGTTGCACAGCGGCCACTTCTTCCAGTGCGCCCAAGTCTGCCAGCACATGGACAAGGTCACGCGCCTGATTGAGCTGCTCCGTCCGCGCCTCGTCTCCCTGCGCGCCGAGACCGTGCTGGCCCCCGCCATGGGCGGACTGGTGGTCGGCCAGGAGGCCGCCCGTCAGCTCGGCGTCCGCTTCGTCTTCGCCGAGAAGGAAAACGACCGTCTCGTCATGCGGCGTAACTTCACCTTCCGTCCGGGCGAGCGCGTGCTCGTCGCCGAGGACGTCGTGACCCGTGGCGGTCGGGCGCAGGAATGCCTCGACATCCTCAAGGCCTCCGGCGCCGAGGCCGTCGGCGTCGCCAGCCTGGTGGACCGCTCCGGCGGTCAGACCAAGTTCAGCGTGCCTTTCGTCTCCCTGCTTGAGCTGACCTTCCCGACCTACCCGGCGGATGCGGTGCCCCCTGAATTGGCCCGTATTCCCGCCACCAAGCCGGGATCCTGAGCCGCGTCCCGGGGCGGGGCGCCTTTGCCTTGCGCCCGGTGGGGAGCTTCCCTACGCCCAAGGGCTCATTCTTTCTCCATGGACCGAAAGAACTTCATCCTGGGCACGACCTGCATCGCGGGGGCCTTCGCCCTCTTCTTTTTCACCAGCAAGCCGAGCCCGGCGCCCGCCCCCGGCGCCAAGTCCGCCGCTCCCGTCGCGGCCGCCTCCGCGGCGCCTGCGATTTCGCCGGCTTCGCCTCCGCCCCCTTCTTCCGCCCTGGCTCCGAAGGCCGTGGCCGAGGCCGAAGTGCGCCGGTTCGTCCGTGAGAACGGCGTGCTCCGCGTCACCTTCACCTCGCGCGGCGGCGCCATCGAGAGGATCGAGCTGCTCCGCGAGAAGGCCGCGCAGGGCAAGGCCGCCGGCAACGTCCTTTTCAACGCCGGCAATGAGGAGGCCGCGCTGACCCTCGCCGTGCAGAATCCGGCCACCCGGCAGCTCGAGTCCGTCCGTTCCGAGTTCCTTCCCGTCGCGCCCGAAGCCGGCGGCGATGCCGTCACCTTCGTAGGCAGGCTGGCGGACGGCACCCGCGTGGAGCGCAGCTACGCCCTGTCCAAGGCCGGCGAACCCGAGCCCCACCTCCTCCGATTCAGCACGCGGCTGATCCCCGCCTCCAAGGACCGTGCGGCGCCCAAGTTCTGGCTCTCCACCGGCTCCTGGGAGCCGACCGCCGGGGATTCGGTGAATCAGTTCCTGTCGGTGCTCGCCCATGACGGCGAGGGCCTCAGCCGCGTCGGACTCGACGTCTTCACGGACTCCAGCGGTATCTTCGGACTCGGCGCGCACAAGGCGGAGGCCGAGCATGCCGTCGCGGCCGCCGGACGGGCCCACGGCTGGGTCGCCTCGGGCAACCAGTTCTTCGCCTCCGTCATCCGTCCCGATCCTGCGGCGCGCGGCGCCCGCAGCGACGTCCTCGTGCGTCCCGTCGCGCTCGCCGCCGGCGGCCGTGGCGTCGACGCCTACGCGTCCTGGGAGACGCCGGCCGCGGCCGACCTCAGCGTGACCCAGTCCGGCGAACTCTTCGTCGGCCCCAAGGAGTATGCGCGCGTCTCCGCGCTGCCTGACGCGCAGGTCGAGGTCCTGCAGTTCACAAAGCTCTTCGGCTTCATCCCCTTTGACTCCATCTGCAAGCTGCTCCTCGCCTCCTTGGGCGGCGTCCATCACATGCTCGGATGGAGCGGCGCCTGGTCTTGGGGCTGGGCCGTCGTGGCCCTCACCGTCATCCTCAAGGCCCTCACCTGGCCGCTCACGTCGGCCCAGCAGAAGGCGGCGAAGAAGATGCAGAAGTTCTCCAAGCCGATGCAGGACATCCGTGAGCGGCACAAGGACAACCCCGAGAAGATGCAGAAGGAGCTGATGAAGCTGTACCAGGAGCACAAGATCAACCCCTTCGCCGGCTGCTTGCCCGTGCTCATCCAGATCCCGATCTTCTTCGGCCTCTACACGGCGTTCCAGACCACCGTCGAGCTCCGGCTCCGCTCCTTCCTCTGGATTGGCGACCTCTCCGCTCCCGACACCGTCGCGCACATCGCCGACTTCCCCGTCAATCCCTTGCCGGTGCTGATGGGGGTCACCATGTGGCTGTCGATGAAGATGACTCCCTCGCCCCAGGCCGATCCCTCGCAGAAGATGATCTTCAACCTGCTGACCATCTTCTTCCCGGTGATCTGCTACCAGATGGCCTCCGCGCTGACGTTGTACATGACCATCCAGAACCTTTTGACCATGCTGCAGGCGGTCCTTACCAAGGACGTCTCCGAAGCGGTCTCAGCGAAGCCCGCCAAGGGCTGAACCAGCCTTCACCAGCCATGTCAGGACACAGCAAGTGGCACACCACTAAGCGGCACAAGGCCGTCATCGACGCCAAGCGGGGCAAGATCTTCTCCGTCCTGGCCAAGGAAATCACCCTGGCCGCCCGCGCCGGCGGCGGGAATCCCGAATCCAACGCCCGACTGCGCACGCTGATGGACAAGGCGCGCGCGGCCAACATGCCGGGCGACAACATCAAGCGCGCCGTGCAGAAGGGCACGGGAGAGATTCCCGGCGTCATTTACGAGGAGATCGTCTACGAAGGTTACGCCCCGGGCGGAGTCGGCCTGATCGTCGAGGTCACTACCGACAACAAGAATCGTGCCGCCGCCGAGGTGAGGCAGGCCTTCAATGACAACGGCGGCAACATGGCGCAGACCGGCGCCGTCTCCCACAGCTTCCAGAAGAAGGGGCAGTTCCTCATCGGCTCGTCCCAGGTCGGTGAGGACGCCCTCATGGAGCTCGCCCTCGAGGCCGGAGCCGAGGACATCGTGAACAACGGCGACCACTTCGAGGTGCTCTCCCCGATCACCGCGTTCGACGCCATCTCCAAGGCGCTTCAGGAGAAGGGCATCAAGCCCGAGTCGGCCGAGCTGGCCTACATCTCCTCCATCCCCGTCCCGGTCTCCGACGCCGCCGCCGCCAAGCAGGTCTTCGAGCTCATCGACGCGCTGGAGGCGCTCGATGATGTCAAGGCCGTGCACGGCAACCAGCACATCGAGCCCTCGGCCCTGGGCTGAGTCGCCGACAGGGTTTGCTTCCGGCACGTTTACGCACAGTTTGCGGGAAGTGAGGCAATCCGGGTCCGAACGTCATTCCGAATCCGTGCGCATCGCCGCCCGGGCCGTGATCATCCGCGACGGACGGCTACTCACCGTCCGTGTTCGCACCGACGAGGGGGAGTTCCTCGTGCTGCCAGGCGGAGGGCAGGAGCATGGCGAGACCTTGCCCGACGCCGTGCGACGTGAAGTCGCCGAGGAGCTCGGTCTCGCGGTGATGCCCAGGTCGCTCCTGTACGTGCGTGAATACGTCGGCAAGAACCATAAGATGCGCCGCATCCACGCCCGCTTCCATCAGGTGGAGGCCGTCTTCCATTGCGAGTGTCCGGATTTTTCCCCGCTCGGCGAGGGCAAGGGGCAGGACCGACGGCAGGTTGGGTTCGAATGGATTCCCATGGACGCCTTGGACCAGCACTCCCTATCCCCCCGAGGGCTCGCTCAGGTGCTCGTCCGTGCCCTCAAGGACGGCACCGCCGTGTACATCGGGGACGTGCATTGAAGGCTTGCCAGAGCCTCCCCGCCGTCCTTTGTTCAGCTTCCGCCTTTCAGGGGGTATAGCTCAGTTGGTTAGAGCGCCTGCATGACACGCAGGAGGTCGTAGATTCGAGTTCTACTACTCCCACCACTTCCCGACCCCGCCCGGCTTTGAGCCGAGCGGGGTCGCCTTTTGGCCTCGTTTCCTGAATCAACCCCAGTTTTTTCTCGCCCATCCCCTCGGGCTTTCCCTACCCATCAGGACCGTTTTCCACCATGAACCGCACCCAGATCGTCGACATCAAGGCCCGTGAAATCCTGGACTCCCGGGGCAACCCCACCGTCGAGGTCGACGTGGCGCTCGCCTGCGGCGTCCAGGGCCGTGCGGCCGTCCCCTCCGGAGCCTCGACCGGCACCTACGAGGCCCATGAGCTCCGTGACGCCGACGTCGCCTCCCGCCAGCTGCCGAAGGGCGTCGACGGCCGCCGCCGTTACAACGGCAAGGGCGTCCTCCGCGCCGTCGCCAACGTCAACGAGGAGCTCGCCTCCCTGCTGGTCGGCGAGGATGCGCTCGACCAGGTCGGCATCGACGCCGCGATGGTCGCGCGCGGCGGCAAGAACAAGGCCCGCCTCGGCGCCAACGCCATCCTCGGCGTCTCGATGGCCGTGGCCAAGGCCTCGGCCGAGGCCCTCGGCCAGCCCCTCTACCGCTACGTCGGCGGACCCAATGCCAAGGTGCTCCCGATCCCGCTCATGAACATCATGAACGGCGGCGCCCATTCCGACGCGCCGGTCGATATCCAGGAGTTCATGATTGCGCCCTCCGGCGCCAAGTCCTTCGGCGAGGCGCTTCGCATGGGTACCGAGGTCTTCCACGCGCTGAAGAAGGTGCTCAAGTCCCAGGGGCTCTCCACCTCGGTCGGCGACGAGGGCGGCTTTGCGCCCAAGGTGAAGTCCAATGAGGCCGCGCTCGAGGCCATCGCCGCCGCCGTCAAGGCCGCGGGTTTCCGCCTAGGCAAGGACATCTTCCTGGCCCTCGACGTGGCCGCCTCCGAGTTCTACGACGAGAAGTCCGGCAAGTACACCTTCCACAAGTCCGATAACTCCAAGCGCTCCTCGGAGCAGATGATCGCCTTCTACAAGGACCTCCAGAAGCGCTACCCGATCGTCTCGATCGAGGACGGCTTCTCCGAGGCCGACTGGACGGGCTGGAAGAAGGCCACGGACGCGATGCCCGGCACGCAGCTGGTCGGCGACGACCTGTTCGTGACCAACACCGAGTTCCTCCGCCGCGGTATCAAGACCGGCACCGCCAACTCCATCCTGGTGAAGGTGAACCAGATCGGCTCCCTCACCGAGACCTTCGACGCCGTCGCCATGGCCCAGCGCGCCAAGTACACGGCCATCATCTCCCACCGCTCGGGTGAGACGGAGGACGCCACCATCGCCGACATTGCGGTCGGCCTCAACGCCGGCCAGATCAAGACCGGATCGCTCTGCCGTTCCGACCGCGTCGCCAAGTACAACCAGCTACTCCGTATCGAGGAGCAGCTCGGCTCCCGCGCGATCTACGCCGGCAACGGCTGGTCCTGGGGCGCCTGACCCTCGTCGCAGCCGTCACGAATTTGCGGGCCAGGGCCTGCCAGTGCAGGTCGTCCGCCGCGGTCACGGCCCCTTGTTCGAGCCTTCGCCGCAGCCGTGTTGGTGGACGATGATCCCGCGCACTGTCTTTACGTCCTCGGGAATCCAGAGGTTGTAGGTCGCGGGGAAGACGAGTTCGCCGGGCTTGTCCGAAGCCGGGTAGGTGATGGTGTGCTTCGTGCCGCCGGACAGGACGGCCAAGGGCAGGAGGAGCAGGGCGAGAAGGGGGCGCATGGGGGTGTCCTAGGGACAGCTAGAACCCGCCCTGGTTCAAGCCAGCGTTGGATTGTCGGCCGTAAGGTCTGGTTTAGGTTCGGTTCATGTCCGCCGCCAAGCCCCTAGCCGAGCGGCTCGCCGAATGCGAGCAGCGGTGCGCCGCGTACCCGGAAAAGGAATGGCTGCCGGTCGCGAAGAAGGGGTTGCGGGTCCTGCCTGGCCATCACGCCGAACTGGCGGCCTCGCTTTCTGGCCAAGAGCCGCGGGCCGACGGGTGGGCGCTGCGTTCGGATGTCATCGGGGCCGGCAACTGGCTCCTGCTCGTGGGCTTCATGGCGGCGGGCGTGGCGATGATCTTCGTGTCGACCTTCAATCTTTGCCAGCGGACCGCACACCCGTTCCTTTACGCGACGTCGCTGACGTTGCCGATCTCCGCCTTGATGGCCTATGCGCCACTACGGATGCTCATGCGGAGCCACGAACTCGTCTTCGGTGATGACGCTTCGGTGGTCCGTCGCCGGGTCTTCGGACGTCTCGACCAGGAGTGGCGGTTGCCGAGCGCCGCGGAAGTCCGCGTGGGACTTGCCTACCGGGGAGCCCGGGCGCGACGTCGCGGCCAGCATGGCGGCAGTTACGCGCAGTTATCCGTCGTGGTCTCTTCGGACGAGGCGGAGATCGTGCTGGGCGCCGACCTGCATCACGCCGAACGCGCCCGACTGGCCATCCTCATCGACCATTACTACAACGGTTCCGAATTATACGGCCAAGGGCCGGAAAATCCTCGTGTCGGCTGACCTGACCCCTTCGACTCCACGAAACCATGGGACTACGCGAAGAATTCCTGGCCAAGTTCGCGCGCCTGAAGGCCGCGGCCGAAGCGCGTCAGGCGGCGGTGGCGACCGGACGCGAGGCGCCGGTTCTTTCCGATGAGGAGGTGACCCGAGGGCATCCGAAGGTGTTGGTCGAAACCAAAAACCAAGGGGTCGCTTACGGCGTGCGGCTCGGGACGTGGTTCGGCTGGTTCTGGCTGATCTTCACCTGTGCCCACTGCGTCGTGTTCTTCTACATGATGTCCCAAGGTTCGGTGAAGATGAACGGCCGGATGGTCGAACATCCTGATTGGTGGCACTTCGCCCTACTGGCGCTCTTCTACGTCCCGTTCTTCCTCGTGGGCATCGCCTTTACGGTTGCGCGCTATCGGCTCACCTTGACCGACGAGCTCATCACCGTCCGCTTGCGGATCCTGCCTTATGTCGGCTGGACCTCGACCCTGGCGGCCGGGGAGGCGGTGAAGGTCACTTTGGATTTCCGGGGCTCTAAGCGGAACAATCAGCCCGTGGATTCAGTCGTGGTCGCTTCGCAGGGGAGGGAGATCCACTTCGGCTCTTTCCTGGCGGCTGAAATCAAAGAGCACCTCGCCGGGCTCATCCGTTATTATTACGGCGACCCGCCGTCAGCGGCGGAGCCTTTCCTCGTTCCGCCGGAGTCCGAGCGTTGACGCGGCGGCGGGCGTTCTAGCGTCGGGCGCGTGACCCCTTACAGCTCAAGGGCTCGATGTGGAAGGGGCCCTTCCACCTGCCCCGCCAGCAGCTGCTGTGCTGGCGGATGCTGGAGCAGGCGGGCTGAGCGACCTCACCGCGCGTCGAGTCCCAGTCCGGTCACCTTGCGGAAGAGCACCACCGTGTTGCTGTTCGGTTCGTAGAGCACCCCGAGGTCTCCGCCGATGCGCGCGATGGAACTGTAAGCGAAGGGTCCGGGAAACAGCAGGGTCGATTCCGCCCAGGTCCTGCCGCCGTCATCGGACCGTCGTAGCGTTCCGTTGGTGCGTCCCTTGCCGGCGGGATTCAGGAAGAGCAGCGAACCGGCCTTGTCGCGCGAGACCGCAAGCAGGCTGCCCTGGCAGGTCGGCTCGGGAAGGGCCGGGTCATCGGCCGCCTTCGTCCAGGTGACGCCGCCGTCCGAAGACCAGGCGACCTTGCGCAGCCCCGTGCCCTTCCAGCGGCGTGAGTTGAGGTAGAGCCGTCCGTCGGAAGATTGCGCCACCTGCACCTCGTTGAGCTGCATGCCTTCCTGCGGGACAGGCTCGCCCCGCCTCCAGGTGCGGCCGCCGTCGTCGCTGATGGCCGCCCAGTTGACGAAGTTGCGTTTCGGGTCCTGCGAATTGAAGGGGATGATCAGCCGCCCCGCGTGCCTGCCGCCGGCCAGCTGGATGCCGATGCCGGGGCCGGAGGCGCAGGTCACGGCGTCCCCGGGCTTGAGCGCGTCGCTGAGGTCGACCGGTCCGGACCAGCTCGCCCCTTCGTCATCCGACGTGATCATCTTGAGCCGGTTGCCCTTCGGGTCCTTGGGTCCGGCCGGCAGTCCGCCGAACTCCTTGCCCCCTGCGGGGAAAGTCTGGAAGAAGAGGAAGACCCTGCCGCTGCGGGCGTCCTGGACGAGGCAGGGGTTGTTGCAGCTGTCGGCCCCCTGTTCGTAGGCGACGAACGGTTTCGACCAGGAGGCGCCGCCGTCCTTGGACACCGAGACCAGCAGGTCGTTGCCCGCCTGATCGGTGGCATTGTCGCGTGCTTCGGCTGAAGCGATGAGCGTGCCTTTGGCCGTCGCGAGCAGCGCTGGGATGCGCACGGAGGCGTGGGGGATGTTCTTCCTCGCCTCGAAGACCGCGACTGCGGGCGTGTCGGCGAGACGGGGCTGGGCGCAGAGCGTCGCAGCCGCGAGGAGGAGGGCGGGGATCAGTCTTTCCATGAGAAGTAGCCCATCGCCTCCAGTTCGCCGAGCATCGCCTTGAGCTCGGTCGGAGACGGGTTGCCGTTGGGCAGGCGGGCGGGGCCGACCGGCACGCCGAGTTCGCGCATGAGGGCCTTGGCCGCCCCGAGGTAGCCGCGTCTTGCGAGCACGTCGACCACGGCGGGCACGCGGGCCTGGTCGGCTTCGGCCGCCCGGCGGTCGCCCCGCCCGTGCGCCTCGATGATGCGTCGCAGCACGCCCGGCATGAAGTTGTAGGTGCTGCCCACGCCGCCCTTGGCGCCCGCGTCGAGCGCCTCGAGGTAGCGTTCATCGATGCCGAAGGGCAGGTCGAAGCGTCCGCCCTGCAGCGCGGCGCCCCGGCGCATCGCCGCGAGGTCGGGATTGGAATACTTCACGCCGGCGAGGTTGGGGATGCGGCGGGCGGCGGCCTCCAGGAAGACGTCGACGGGGAAGCTGGGGATGCCCGTCATTGCCGGAATGTCGTAGTAGTAGAACGGCGTGCGCGGGCACCCCCTTGCGACGATTTCGCAGCAGGCCACCAAGTCCTCCAGCGTGCGCGGACGGAAGTAGCTGGGCGCGATCATCGAGACCGCGTCCGCCCGGTTGCCTTCGGCGTGCGCCGCCAGCGCCGCCGCGTCCTGCAGGCAGTTGGAGCCCACGTGCACCACGACCTTCACCCCGTGCTCGGGACCGGCCTTCGCCCAGGCGTCCGAGAGGGAGGCGCGCTCCGCGACGGTCAGCGAGCTGCTTTCTCCCGTCGTCCCGCAGATGAAGGCGGTCGTCAGGCCGTGCCTGGCGAGGTGCGCCGCCAGCGGACCCACGCCCGCCAGGTTCACCGATCCGTCGGCGTGCATCGGCGTGTGGGCCGCAGGGCACAGTCCGCGGAAGGAGAAGGGGGCGCTCATCGGGGGGCGGGGCGGGACGGGATGCGGATGCTTAGGACGAGCCAGGCCGAGAGACAAGCGATCCCCGCGAATCCGCCGAAGACCAGCTCCAGGGGCACCTCGCGGTCGCGCAGCCAGCCGAACCCGACGTCCGCGAGCCCGCCGCAGGAGATGCTCACCAAGTTCATCAGTCCGTAACCCGTCGCCCGCAGTCCCGGGCGGGTGATCTGGGCCAGGATCGGCATGTTGTTCGAGTCGAAAAGCCCCCAGCCGAGGCCGAACAGCATCAGGAATCCGATGGCCAGCGGGAGCGAGCCCCGGTCCAGGACCAGCCCGACGCCGAGCATGGCCGGGATGATGAGCGCCATGCCGAGCGCGCTCACCTCGACGCGTCCGCGTTCGGACGAACGCATGCGGCGGTCCGCCAGCCAGCCTCCGGCCACCGCGCTGAGCACGGCCGCGCCCTGCCACCAGATGACCGCGCTGAAGCCCGCGAGGCCCTGCGTGAGCTTCAGCTCCTTCTGCAGGACGCTCGGCATCCAGTCGCGCACGACCCAGCCCGCCATCGCGGGCAGGGTGAAGTAGGCGAGGAGCAGGAGGAAATTCCGGTCGCCGAGCAGTTCCTTCACCGAACGCGACGGAGGCGCCTTCTCCCGTTCCGTCTCATGGCGCGCCTCCCTGAGCAGCAGGAAGAGGGGCGCCGCGTAGAGGACGCCCAGTCCGCCGAGGAACGCGAAGGAGGCGGCCCAGCCGATGTCCGGGTCGTCGGCCGCGAAGCCGCCGAGGCTGCCGAGCATCACGCCCGCGTAGATGCCGACCTGGTGCAGGCCCACGGCCCTCGAACGTGTCGCGCCGGCATGGTGGTCGGCGATGAGCGCCAGCGCGGCCGGGATGTAGAACGCCTCGCTGAGCCCCATCACCGCGCGCGTCACGACGAGCTGATCGTATGTGCTGACGAGCGAAGTGGCCCAGGTGTCGGCCGACCAGATGAACAGGCTCGCGCAGATGATCCAACGGCGGCTGAGGCGGTCCGCGACGAGTCCGGCCAGGGGGCTCGCCAGGGCGTACGTCCACTTGAACCAGGCCAGCATGTGGCCCCACTTCTCCATTTTATCGCCGCCCTCGAATCCGGAGACGCCGGCCATGATCGACTTCTGCATCGTCGCGATGAGCTGCCGGTCGAGGTAGTTGAGCAGCGCCACCGGCATGAGCAGCGCCACGGCGATCCACGCGGTCCTCGGCGCGCCCGCGTTCATCGGCGTTCCGCCGGCAGCGGCCAGGCGCTCACTTTGGTCGTGCGGTGTCCGGGCCGGTCCTCGCCGCCGACGGTCACGAGGCGGTTCCCGAGCCGGAGGAGCGGCGCGGTGACGACGGGCTCGGGCCAGCGGCCGATCACGTGCGGCGTCATGCCGTCAAAGGCAATGATGTCACGGGAGAGCCCCGGATGGTCCTTCGGCGGACGGGGATAGTGGCGTCCGTCGTCGCCGCCCACGAAGATCAGCCGGCCGGCCGACGGGACGCCTGGGCCGGCGGCGGCCACGATCGGCCGGGCGAGCGTCGATTCCCTGCGGTCGCTTCCTTGCGCAAGCAGCACCGTGGATCCGTAGACGCGGAATGGTTTGCCATCCTGCTCCTTGAGGCCGCATCCCGAGGCGATGAGCGTACCGTCGCCGGCCCGGCCGACGAGGGGCAGGATGCCCCATGAGCCGAGGTCGTCCCGTCGTGTCCATCCGGCGGAGGGCCGCGTGAGGTCGAGTTCGAGGCAGGGAAGGGCCGTCCGCATGGCGTCGGGATGGTCGGAGCCGCCGACCACGAGCAGCGTGCGTCCGTCGGAGGCGTGGCCTGCGAAGGCGCGCGGCGCCGGCAGGGAGGCGAGTGTTCGCACCTTTCCGTCGGCGCCCACCACCAGCGTGGCCGAATGATGGGCCTTCTCGTCGCAGCCGCCTGCGATCACCATCGCCCGCCGGTCCGGCGTGGCCGTGAAGGCCGCGTAGGCGACGTCATGCGGCAGTTCGCCGACCTTGCTCCAGGTCCAGACGCCGTCATGGCGGCTGAGCAGGAGCACGTCGCGGTAGTAACGTTTGGTGCCCCCTTCCCAGGGCGGCCCTTCGGGGAAATTGCAGCCCCCGGCGGCGAGGATCGCCTCCTCTCCGCGTTCGTCGAGCACCGTGACCGCGGCCATGCCTCCCCGCCCGTGCCGGTCGGGCAGGTCGGGCAGCTCCGGTCCGCCCGCGCAGCCTTGGAGCAGCGTCGCGATGAGAACGAGCCATGGGATTAATGCGCTGGGGCGGGGCATCGGGTTTCGTGTTAGCGGAGCCCGGGGCTAACTCCAACCCCCAATCTCACAATTCGCGGATCAGCCAGCCCTCGACGGACCTCACGAAGGGCCGAGTTTCGCCGTTGGTGACGGCGAACCCGCCGCCCCAGGACGCGCAACCGGTGGAGAGCGCTCCGCCGGACCCGTCAGGCTCCTGCGTCCACGCGTCTCCCATGCGGGAATAACTGAGGACGGCCTTGCCGTAGCCGGGATGCCTGGAGGCCTCGACCTTGCCCGAGAGACCGCCGTCATCGCCACCCAGCACCAGGATGCGGTCGCTGATGACGGGACATGGCGAGGGTGCGCCTGCGCGAGGCCGCGGCATGGGCGAGAGTCGTCTCCATTCCTTGCCAAGCGTGAAGGCGTGGCAGTCCGACAGGTGCTCTCGCTCCACGCCCTTCGCGGCGGGCGCGATGGAGATTCCGCCGAAGAGGTAGAAGGTGTCCTTGGTGCCCGCGGCCTGCGCCAGCATGCGGCCGCCGCCCGTGCAGAGCGGCAGCTCCTTCCAGCCGGCGTTGAGATTGGCCAGGTCGAGCGCGTAGGCCGAAGAGGACGCGCTCGAGGCGTCTGGCCGCTCCGTGCCTCCCGCGACGATGACCTTGCTGCCGACGAGCGCGCCGGCTGCATAGGCCAGCGGGCGGGGAAGGAAGGGGAAGGGCCGCACCTTGAGCTCATCCCCCTCCATGGACAGCACGTAGCAGTCAGGATGGTGGCGGTGGGAATCGGCGCCGCCGACAATCAGCACCCCCTGGCGTATCGAGACGGCGACGCCGTAGCCCATCGGTCGCGGCAGCCTGCCGACGCGCGTCCATTTGCGCGAGCGCGGGGTGGCCAGCGCCCACACGTCATCATGCCACTTCTTGGCTCCTCCCTCCCAGCCCGGCCAGTCAGGATAGTTCGAGCCTCCGCCGCAGAGCAGGAAGTCGTCGGCGGCGCCGACGAATGGACCGCCGGTGCCGGGGGCGTTCGGTGTGTCGGGCAATCGGGTCCAGCGCATGACGAAGTAAGGCGGAGTTTGAGGAAAACCCGGGACCTCGGGGTGTCCAGATGTATCGCCCCGGGGCCGGGTTTTGTGGTTTGACAGGCCAGCCCGACCCTTGCCTTTATCCACCTTCCTCCGCACTGCCTGGTAGCTCAGCGGTAGAGCAGGTGACTGTTAATCACTTGGTCGCAGGTTCGATCCCTGCCCAGGCAGCCAGGAGGGACGTTCCCGCAACCTTCGCCTTGACCCACGTGTCCCTCGAAGGAGGATTGCTCCCCATGGGACAACAGTACAATAAGGTTATCAAGCGCCGCCGCCGCCGGGCCTATCTCGAACGCCGCAAGGATCGCATCAAGGCCGCCCGCACCGCCGCCGGCAAGAAGAAGGCCAAGAAGTGAGCCGTCTCGGCGGACGCCTCCTGGCCGCCGCCCTTCTGGCGACCCTGCTCGACGGCTGCGACCGTCAGCCGGACTCGGGCGTGGAGAAGCCTGGCATCACCCTTCTCGCTGAAAAGCGTCGCTTGGGCGCCGACACGGCGCGCATCAACGACACCTTCGGTCGTCCGGAGGATGACGGGGTGCACGTCTCGCTGCGTTCCGACTCCCTGTCCCGGGAGGGCCACTACTTCTTCCTCCAATTCGAATTCGATCCTCCCGTGGGGTCCTCGCTCGTCGTTCAAGTGGTGAGGCGCGACGGAGTGGCTCCTGAAAGGTACGTCTTCCCCCTCGTCCGCAGGCCCGTTCCGCCGCTGGGTGAATATGCCGTGGGTCTCACCGGGGCACATGCCGGCTCCGACGGCTGGCGTCCCGTCGCCTGGCGCCTCTCCATGGTCGACTCCTCCGGACGCACGCTGGCGGCTCGTCACAGCTTCCTCTGGGGCACGCCTGACGACGTGCGCTGAGTCATGGCTGCGGCGGCCTGGACTCCCTGGCGCCGGCTCCGGCTTCATCGCGGACTTTCCGAGGCTTCGCTGGCCGAGGTGCTGGACGGCGGACAGTCTTTCCGCTGGGCGCGGACGGCGGAAGGGGAATGGACGGGCGTCTTCGGCCGGCATGTCGCTAGGCTGCGCTCCGTTTCGGACTCAGTCGAGTGGAGCGGTCTGAGCGGCGACGCCGGCGTCGAAGGCTCACTGCTGTTCTATCTCGACGCCGCGGGGGAGCAGGATCGCGTCGCCGAGGCACTTCCCTGGCGGTCTGATGCCGTGCTGCGCGCCGCGATGGCGCTGTATCCCGGGCTGCGCATCCTGAGGCAGGATCCCGCGGAGGCCCTGCTCTGCTTTCTGTGCAGTTCGAACAAGCGCATCATTCAGATCAGGAGCATGGTCGCCGCCCTGGCCCGCGAACTCGGCCCGCCCCTCGGAGGCGGCCATCGCGCCCTGCCTGGCTGGGGTGAACTGGCCGCCGCGGATGATCGCGTGCTGCGCGCCTGCGCGCTGGGCTACCGCGCAAACTACGTCCGCGGGACGGCCCGTCTTCTGGCGGACCGACCTGACTGGGACGCCGAATGGTCGCGGCTGGAAACCCCCGCCCTGCTAGAGCGCCTGGGCGCCCTGCCCGGAGTGGGCCCCAAGGTGGCCGCCTGCGTGGCGCTCTTCGGGTTCGGCCGTCTCGGCGCCTTCCCCGTCGACACATGGATCGTGCAGGCGCTCGCCGCCGCCTACGGACTCAGGGGATGGAGTCCGGCCCGCATGGCGGAGTTCGGCAGGATTCATTTCGGCGAAGGCGCCGGCCTCGCGCAGCAGCATCTCTTCGCGGCCGTGCGGGCCGGCAAGCTTCCCGGCATGGAACTTAGGCGCCCGAAGGCTGCACCCCCCAGGTCTTGCGGACGACCTCGGGCGTGAGCGAGGAGTCGGGCGGCCCGATGGCAATCAGCCTGCCTTCCGCGAGCACAGCCGCCGTGTCGGCCGAGTGCGCCAGTTCGAAATCATGCGTCGCGATCACCACGGAGGTTCCGGCGGAGCGCAGCGTCGCCAGCGCGTCGATGACGGCCTGCCTCCGGCCCGCGTCGAGGTCGGCCGTGGGCTCGTCCAGCAGGAGAAGGCTGCCGTACGGCTCCTCGGCGTTGGACAGCGCAAGGGCGAGATGCGCCATGCGTCGTTCGCCTCCGGAGAGCACGAAGATCCTGCGTTCCATCAGTCCGCCCGCACCGAGCCTGACGCACCATTCCCGGGCGGCCTCCGGTCTGGGCGAAAGCATGAGCAGCTCTCCCATGGTGAAGTCCCAGGCGCAGGACGGATTCTGCGGGCAGTAGCCCGTGCCTCCCGTCGCGCGCAGGCGGAGTTCTCCGTCCGAGGGCGGAACCAGACCGGCGAAGGCCCGAAGCAGCGTGGTCTTGCCGGCTCCGTTGGGTCCCACGACGGCGAGGGTCCTGGCCGGCTCAGCCGCAAGCGAGACGCCGTCGAGCACCCGCGAACCGCCCAGCGTGACGCCCAGCCCCCAAGCTTGGACGAGCGGCTCAGTCATGGGACTTCCTCGCGATCCATACGAAGGCGGGCGCCCCCAGCGCGGCCATCACGGCGGCCGCCGGGAGCGTCCCTGAGGTGAAGGCGGACCGTCCGACCGTATCCGCCGCGGTGAGCAGCGCGGCGCCCATGAGTCCGGAAAGGGGGATCAGCATGCGGTGGGAAGGGCCGGCGAGCGCACGGGCCAGGTGCGGGGCGATGAGGCCGAGGAAGGCGACCTGCCCGACGAGGCAGGTGGCGGCTCCGGCGGCGACCGAGGTCAGGAGCGCGGACCGTATCCTCAGGCCGCGCGGATCGCAGCCGAGCGTGACGGCCACGTCGTCGCCGAGCGAGAGCCGGTCGAGTCCGCCCGCCAGCCGCAAGGCGGCCAGGGACGCCGCGACGCAGGCCAGAGCGGGCAGCCAGACGGTCTCCGGCGTCGCCGTGCCGAGCCAGTCTCCGTAGGCGCCGTTGGCGATGGTCTCCCTCGCGCCCGGCCGCACGGAGGCGACGATCAGCGTGGCCGCGGCCGTGAACGCGTTGACTCCCAGTCCCGCGAGCAGCAGACGGGCGGAGCCGCCTCCGCCGCCGAAGGTCGCGAGCGCCGCGGAGGCGAGCGTCGCTCCGACGAACCCTGCCGCCGGCAGCCGCCAGGCCTCGCTCCATGCCGCCTCGGGGGCGAAGCCGAGCAACAGGGCCGCGCCGAGCAGGGCGCCGCCGAAGACTCCCGTGAGTCCGGGGTCCGCGAGGGGGTTGCGGAACACGCCCTGCTGGAGCGCGCCGCCGACGCCCAGCGCCAGTCCGGCGCAGGCGGCGGCCGCCGCGCGTGGCGCGCGCAGCAGGGCCAGCGAGCCGCCTTCCCCCCAGCCCATGCCGGTCGATCCGGCAGAAACGGCGATGAACGTCGTGAGCGCCACGAGCGCGAACCCCAGCGCGAGCGCGGCCGGCCCGCGGATCATCTTCCAAGCTCCTTCAGCAGGTCGCCGAGAGGATTGGGACGGCGTCCGGGCGCGGCCTCACCGCCCGGAGCGGCCTGCGGGGCGCGCTGGGGCTGCGCCGGCGCGGAACGGTTGCGGCTGACCGCGGCCTGGATGCGCTCCGTGAGGTCGTTGCGGATGTCGTTCAACGAGCCGGTCACCTTGACGCCCGGGCCGAGCGTGAGCCCGTCCGGCGAAGGCGCGGCCTCCGCGAATCCGAGGATCTGGAAGTAGTCGGCGAACTCGCCGCGTCCGCGCAGCTGGGCGTCGATCGCCAGCGGGCGGTCGGCGAGGGCGAGCGCAGGGTTCATGCTGATGCCGCCGCTGGCGGTCAGCGTCAGTTCCTCGTTGCGCGCCTCGAGCTTCGTGAGCTTCAGCGTGCCGCTCGCGAGACGTTCCGCCCGGACCTCCACGAGGTCATAGCGGAAGTCGGACACGGACCGCTGTAGCTTGGCGGCCGCCGAAAGCGCGGCTCCCCCCTTGAAAAGTTTCTCGTTGCCTCCCAACGCTCCGCCCAGGATGGCGACCGCGCCGATCACGTCGGCGATTTCGCCGACTCCCTGCGTGATGCCCGCCGCCTTGCCCTTGCCGTCGCCGAACGCCCTGAGCCTGCCCCCTTTGGAGACCGCTTCGGCCTCGACGACGGTCCGTCCGGCGAGTTCGCCCGCGGTGCCGGCCGTCGCGGTCACGCGCAGGTTCGCGTCACCCTTGCCCTCGAGCATGTCCTTCGTCGAGGGGAAGCCGGCGAGCAGGGCGCCAAGGTCCATCTGCTGCGCGCTCAGGTCGGCGCCCAGCACGTAGGGTCCTCCGGAGGTCAGAGGTCGGAAGCCCAGCGCGCCCTTGCCGTTGAACGAGCCTCCTGAGAGTTTTCCGACCAGGCGGGAGAGTAGCAGCGATGCGCCGTCCGCCGCGAGCGTGGCCTCGATGGACTCCGCCCTGACGCCCATCGCCGTCACGCTGCCCACCCTGATTTCCGCGCCGCCCGTGTGACCCGCCCAGAAGGGCGCGCGGTCAGGCTTGGGCTGGACGGCCTCCGTGGCGGCCGGCTCCGTCGACTTCGGGACGAGCGCCATGAAGTCGTCGACGGTCACCGAAGGCACGTCAATCTCCGCCCGCCAGTCCGTCGACTGTCCTGACTTCGTCTGCTTCAGCGTGAACTTCCCCTCGCTTCTGCCGAGGGCGACCAGACGGAATCCGCCCCGGGCTTCGAACCCTTGCGGCCCGGGTACGTAGCCGGCTTCGACCGAGGCGGAGGAGACGCGCACGGGGCTTTCCCGCAACACCACGTCGGCAAGCTCGAGCGAGGCGGACATCTTCCCGTCGGCGTTGCGCGAGGCGCGCGCGAGGTAGCTGCCCGCGGTGGCGACGGAGAGCGGCGCCGCGAAGGGCTGTTCGGCGAGGGCGCCGAGAGCGCCGCCCAGGCTAAGCGTCGTGGACGCTTCGCCGAGGCCGATCACGATGTCGCCGGCGGCGAGCGTGCGTCCCCGATTCTTCAGTTCGGCTTTGCTGAGGCCGATGGTCGAGGCCTTGTCCCCGATCACGATGTCGAGCGTCGCGTTGAGGTCGCAACGGTCGGCCCATTTCTTCCCCTCCCAGCTGACCGAGGTACCGATGAGCGAAAGCGGGGCGCCTTCCGTGCGGATGAAGAGACCTTCGTTCCTGAATCCCACGGCGAGCTCGGCACGCTGCATGTCCCCCGTGAGGCCGAGTCCGGGCACGAGCGCGGCCACGGATTCCAGCGGCAAGGTGTTCGCGGAGACTTCGAGCAGCGTTCCCGCGGGCTTGGGTCCGCCCACGGCGTAGGGCTGACGAAGCCCGAGCGAGAGCAGGGCGGAGCCGTTCCGTGAGATACCGGCCTCCATGCGGGAGATCGTCGGCAGTCCTCCCGGATCCCGGGCCGCGTCGGCCTTCACCGCCGCTCTGAGGCCCTTCATCTTCTCCATCGGCAGGTCCTGCCATCCCGGCATGGTGGCGAGCGCCGCCAGGTCGAGATCGGCGTCCGCCGCGGCCTTCCAGGATCCGCCTTCCCCCGGCCGGAAGGTCAGCGAGCCGCCGACGATGCGTCCGCCAGAGAAGCCGGCTTCGAAGGGCGCGAGCGTGATCGTCCCGCCCTCCGTCCTGAGGGGGAAGGAGGCGTTCAGGTCCTGGAAGAGCGGCTTGCCGTCGACGCTCACCGCGACCTCGCGGAAGGCGTGCGTCCTTCCGCCCGTGACTTCGGGGCGGCCCTTGACGAAGGAGAGCGCGGCCTCCCCGCTCCACCTACCCGAGGTGATGACTGCGCCCGTCGCGGCGAGGAAGGGGTTGAGCGCGACCAGATCCGCGTCGTCGGCGGCGACGGTCAGCGCCGCGCCGGAAGAGTCCTCCGGGAGGAGCCCGCTCTTCCAGAGCAAAGGCGCCGGCGCGGTGATGGCGATGCCATGGCCTCGGGCCTCAAGTCTTTCGACCGTCATGCCTTGGGAGTCCGTGCGAGCGGCGAGCCTGACCGACCATTCCGACTTCACGCCTTTGGGCAGCAGCGGGGAGACGCGAGACAGGTCGGCCCAGGAGGCGCGCAAGTCCGTTTCGAGGGACCAGCCGGCCTCGCCTTGGGCAGCCTTTGCGGAACCTCTGAGGCGGCAGTCCGGAAGGCTTGAGCTCAGGATGCCGAACTTGGACGGATCGACGTCCAGGGCCGCGTCCATCCTCAGCCTGCCGTCGCCGTCCATCTTGCCGCTGAACTTCAAGGCTTCACGCGAGCCCGCGTCCTTGACGCCGCCCGTGAGCGACAGGCCGCCGTCCTCCGGTCTGGCTTCGCAGACGAGTTCCATCGAGCCCGCGGCGAGCGGGCTGGCGTCCTTCGCGGTCGCGCGGAAGCTGAGTCGGCGGATGTCGCGCGCGATTTCGGCCGGAGAGAGCCCGTGGCCGCCGAGCGGGCGTTCGAAGGAGCCGGTAAGGACCAGTTCACCCCGTGGCTCGGTGCGACCTTTGCCCACCGCGATCCCCGGCCAGGCCAGCCCGGCACGCAGGTCCGCATCGCCGGCGGAGTCGACGCCGTCTCCTTGGACGCTGAAGCGGACGACGGAGCCGTCCTGCAGTGTCACCCTTCCTAAGGCCGAATAGGGGCCGAGCGCGAAGGCGGGCAGTTTCGTCTGCGCAGCGGAATCGGGAGCCTCTGGCGCGTCCTTGCCGGGCGACTTGCGTCCGCTGAGGTCGATTTCAACGCCCTTGATCTCAAGCGACTCGAGCGCGACCTTGCCGGTGAGGGCGCTGAGTACAGCCAAGTCCCCCTTCAATGAGGAGGCCTTCAGCCGTGTGCCATCCGTCAGCGTCAGGTCGACGGCGCCTGTCTTGAAAGAACCGTCGATGGAAGCTTCCGCAGCGGAGACCGTCCCCTTCAGTCCGGCCGACTCGAGCAGTCCGGGCAGCCTTTTCGCCAGAGGTTCGGGTCGGAGTTCCGATTCAATCCAGACCAGGGCCGCGCCGGCCAGCACGGCGACGACCAAGGATGACCAGAGGGCGATGCGGACAAAGCGGCGCATGGGGATGACTATCTTGCCGCGCCCCCGGGCCCGGGCAACAAAAAGCCCGGCGGAACGGGTTCCGCCGGGCTGTCGGGACAGTCGGCCGCGGCCGTATCAGGCCTGCCCCTTGTCACGGGGCCGGCGGGTGGCCTGGCCGGCCGCCAGCTTCTTGCGTAGGTGTAGGGGCTTGAGGCTCTCGCCTTCGGGGCTGAAGTCGGCGACGATGTCGGACGCATCGACCGACCGTAGCTTGTTGAGCATCTGGTTGCGGCCGTAGCGGAGCTCTTTGGAGGCGTAGACGCTGTCCTCCTCGAGCTGCTGGATCAGGTATTCGAGCTTCCGGCGGGCGTAGTCGGAGAGCTTGGGGTCGCTCAGCAGACGCTGAAGCGCCTCGCGGCCTTCCTTGGTCCGGCCGGCGCGCACCAGTTCCTCGGCCGATTCGATGCGTTCGGACAGCAGGGCTTCGCTGACGGCGGCGCGCACTTCGGGCGACTCGGGCAGAATGGCGAGGTCGGCGAGGCTAACCTCGGGAATCGAGATGATCGACGGCCCGAAGCAGACCCTTTCGCCTTCCTTGTTCAGGGCTTCTACGTTGACGGCGGCGAGCTCGTCGGCCTTGGCGCCCTGGCCCGGGCGGAGTTCGACCACGGCGATCAGCGAAGAGTCCCAGGCGAGCGTGCCGAGGTTGCGGCTACGACCGGCGGACTCGCCGTGGAGCTCGCCGACCAGCCGTGCGGCCACGTCGCTGCCGCCAGTGACCGAGATGCGGACCTGTCGGAGGAGTGCGTTGGAGAGGATGGAGAACTGCTCCTCGAAGGCTTCGTCGAGGTCGTCCGCGGTCTGGCCGTAGTTCGCGGCGCCTTCGCCGGCCTGGGCCATGCCGCTCAGGAGCGATTCATTGAAGCTGTGCCCGAGTCCGACCGTGGAGGTCGTCACGCCTTCGCCGGCGGCCTTGGCCACCTGACGGAAGATCTCCTGTTCGTCGGTGAGGCCGTGGTTGGCCTGGCCGTCGCTGAGCAGGATCACGCGGGAGATGCGGCCCTTGTCCACGTGCGGCAGAAGTCGGTTGAGGCCTTCGCGCCAGCCGTCGAAGAGGGCGGTGGAGCCCCCGGAGCGGATGGCACGCACCTGGCGGACGAGTTCGTCACGTCCGCCGACTTCGGTCAGCGGGCTGATGACGTCGACCGAGTCGTCGAAAGCGACCACCGCGATCCGGTCGCCGGACTGGAGGCCGTTGATGATGCGCACCGTGGATTCGACGGCGGCCTCGAGGGGACGGCCGCTCATCGAGCCGGAGCGGTCGATGACGATCGCCAGGTCGAGGGGCTGGCGGGATTCGGCTTTCAGCTCGGCCGGCTTGGCCGGGGCGACGAGGCGGACGAGGGCGTAGGCCGGTTCAGCGGCAGCCCGGAGGAACCCCTGCTTGAGGGGCTGGATTTGGATGCTTGGTTTGCTCATTGGGATGATCAGGAACGTCATCATCCCCGAGCCTCTTAAAGTGTCAACACCGACGTAGAAACTATCCTAAAGCAATCACTGTCATAAGCTCACAGTTTATTGCATGTAGTTATCTTCCAATGATTTACGGAAATTACTGACAATTGAGTCCAACTCGGAGCGGCTTGGCCTTTGCCTTTCATCGATGCGTAACAGCAGTTCACACCACGGGGCCAGACGCACTTTGCTCCAGCGTTCGCGCTTCGGAGGCTCGGTGGAATCGGTCGGGTGGAAGGCCAATAGCTGCCGGTAAAGGCTGCGAGCCTCCTCGCTGATGTCTTCGCGTTCCGATTCGAGCATGACCAGTTTGCGGAAGGCCAGCCCGGGGCTGGAGGAATCGGAGACCCTGCGAAGCTTGGAGCCTGTGCCGGAGATGGGGCTTCGACCGGGAGCCTGAAACATGTAAGGGGACTCATTCAGCAGCAGCAGCGGGGAGCAGTCCATATTCATGGCCTTCATCCGCCGACTTTTGATTTCTTCGTGTACGTCGAATCCAGGCGGCGGTTCATGGGCCTCCCTCGCCTCCAGAGATTGCACTGAGGCCACTTCATCGATCAAGTCGGCCAGACCCCTCTTTTCCGACGCTGCCGACTTGAGCCGGCGATGGATCGTCTCGAGGTCGGAGCCCCTCTCGGAAAGAATGCGGGCTGCCAGCAAGCGCATCGCCTGCCTGCCGTCGAAGATCTTGCGTCGTCGGTCGCCCTCCTGACTGGGCTCCGGCCGGTCCAGCAGGCCTTCCCAGGCATAGTAGCGGACCAGCCGCTCGTTGGGATAGAATCTCGGGGAGAAGCCCAACTTGTGGAGTTCTTGGGCCACGTAGAGGGCCAGTTCGGCGGCCGTCCCTTGGAAATCCTCTTTCAGGTTGTTGGAGTGTCTGAGCATGTTTGTATAGGCACACTCTGCTGTAATCATTCCAATTTCGCAACATCATTAGGAAATAAAGAGGGGCCGCCTCCCGGAGGAAGCGACCCCTGCGCAGGACGACCCTTGGCTCAGGAGTTGAAGTTGTAGCCCTCTTCCCCGTGGTCGGTGATGTCCAGACCCTTGGCCTCGTCCTCCTCCGAGGGACGGAGACCGACGACCGCCTTCACCACGTAGGCGAGGATCGCGGTGGCAACTAAGGAGATGGCCAAGGTCACGGCGATGGCCTTGAGCTGTTCGGTGAGGAGGGACTTGCCCACGATGTCCTTGAGGTTCGTGTTCAGGTTTCCGTTTACGTCGGCCGTCGCGAGGATGCCGGTGAGGATGGCGCCCAAGGTTCCGCCCACGGCGTGCACGCCGAAGGTGTCGAGAGCGTCGTCATACTTCAGCTTGGCCTTGAGGTAGACCACGGCGAAGAAGGGCACCACTCCGGCGAGCAAGCCGATGAGGACGGCGGAGCTGGCGGTCACGAAGCCCGCGGCGGGCGTCACCACCACGAGGCCGGCCACCGCGCCGGAGCAGAGTCCGAGGATGCTGGCGTGCTTGCGGAGGGTCCACTCCAGGGAGGCCCAGGTGAAGGCGGCGACCGCTGCGGCGAGGGTCGTGGTCATGAAGGCCTGGGCAGCGACGCCGTCGGCGGAGAGGGCGGAGCCGGCGTTGAAGCCATACCAGCCGACCCAGAGCATGCCGGTTCCGATGGCGCAGAGCACCATGCTGTGCGGGGTCAGGGGGCGCTTGCCGAAGCCGACGCGGGGTCCGAGGATGATGCAGAGCAGCAGGGCGGACCAGCCCGAGGTCATGTGGACGACCGTGCCTCCGGCGAAGTCGATCGCCTTGATGGAGGCCTTGGCGTTCCAGACACCGTTCATCTCGCCGGTGATGCCCCAGATGTGGTGGGCCATCGGGAAATAGACCAGGAACATCCAGCCGGTCATGAAGAGCATGACCGCGGAGAACTTTATGCGCTCGGCGATGGCGCCCACAATCAGGGCGGGCGTGATGATCGCGAACATCAGCTGGAACATCGAGAACACGTTCTGGGAGATCCAGTAGGCGTAGTCGCCGTTCGGGCCTGATCCGACGCCGTTGAGGAAGAAGAATTCGCTTCCGCCGAAGACCTTGCCGAGGACGGTGCCGTCGAAGCTCTTGCCGAAGACCAGCGAGTAGCCGAAGGCCCACCAGAGGATGGCGACCAGTCCTGCGAGGCCGAAGCACTGCGCGACGACGGAGAGCACGTTCTTCGAACGCACCAAGCCTCCGTAGAAGAGGAACAGTCCGGGAAGGGTCATGAAGAGCACCAAGGCCGCGCAGACCATGATGAAGGCGTTGTGTCCGGGGCCCGGGGAGGCGGCAATCGGACCGGCGGCCACCTTGTCATCCCCCGCCTTGGGGCCGACGTTGTTCACGTAGGCCTCAAGGTCACCGACCCTCTGCTCGAGCGGGGCTGCGGCGGGAGCCGGTTTGGATGTATCGGCACCCTGCTGGGCTGCCAGCAACGGGGCCAGCAGGGTCATCAGGGACAGGCCTAAGAATCGGAGGGTGCTCATGGTCGTTCACCCCTTGGTGCATTAACCATGCCAAGTTTGGGCAATCTGCACAAAAAAGGGCCGTCTTATGACGGCCCTGTTCTGCCCCTTTGGAAGGCCTTACTTGGCTGATTTCAGGAAGTCCGGGTAGGATTCGTTGCCGTGTTCGGCGATGTCCAGCCCGCCGGACTCCTCTTCCGCGCTGACCCTGAGCCCCATGACGGCCTTGATGATGAGGAAGAGCACGTAGGCGAAGACAAAGGTGAACAGGCCGATCGAGCCGATGCCTTTAAGCTGGCTGATGAGCTGCGCCATGCCGGCCTTGGCCCCGAAGAGACCCACGCAGAGGGTGCCCCAGATGCCGCACACCAGGTGGACGGAGAGGGCGCCTACCGGATCGTCGAGCTTGAGCTTGTCGAAGAAGAGCACCGCGAGCACCACGAGCACTCCGGATGAGAGTCCGATGATGATCGAGCTGTTCATGTTCATCTGGTCGGCGCCCGCCGTGATGCCCACGAGTCCGGCGAGAATGCCGTTGAGCACCATGGAGAGGTCGGGCTTCTTGATGACGGCCCAAGAGGTGAACATCGCTCCGATGGCGCCGGTGGCGGCCGCGATGGAGGTCGTGACGAGGGTCAGGGAGACGAGTCCGGGGTCGGCGGACAGCACCGAGCCGCCGTTGAATCCGAACCAACCGAGCCAGAGGAGGAAGACGCCGATGGTCGCTAGGGGCATGCTGTGTCCGGGCATGGGCACGGGCTTTCCGTCCGAGCGGTAACGACCGATGCGGGGCCCGAGGAGCAACACGCCGGCCAGAGCGCCCCAGCCTCCCACGGAGTGCACGAGGGTGGATCCCGCGAAATCGTAGAAGGGGGTTGCCATCGTGTTGAGCCAGCCGTTGCCCCATTTCCACATGCCAGTCATGGGGTAGCTGATCGCGACGAAAACGGTCGAGAAGACCAGGAAGCTCGAAAGCTTGATGCGTTCAGCGACCGCACCGGAGACGATCGTGGCAGCGGTGGCGGCGAACATGGCCTGGAAGATGAAGTCGGTCCAATAGGTGTAGCCTGCGTTGTAGGCGTCGGTCAGGGAGGCGACGTCATCCGTCACGGACACACCGAAACCGGAGAAGCCGAACCATTTTCCTGCGAAATCGGCCCCGGGATACATCAGGTTGAAGCCAACGATGGCATAGGTGAGAATGCCGATGCAGGGGATCATGCTGTTCTTGAACAGGATGTTGACCGTGTTCTTGGAGCGGGTGAGGCCGGTCTCCAAGGTCGCGAAACCGAGGTGCATGATGAAGACGAGTCCGGCCGAGAGCATCATCCAGGTGTTGTTCACGGTGAACGTCGCGTAGCTCGGGGCTTCCTTGAAGGCTGCCAGATCCTTGTACTTCGGCGCGGCAGGTGCGGCGGCCGCGGCGGCCGCAGGCGGTGTGGCCGCCGGTGCCGCGGCGGGTGCGGCCTGCGCCCAGGACAGGCAGGGAGCTACCGCCAGGGCGAGGATGGTGAGGGTTCGGAGCAGGGATTTCATGGCGTGTTAGACTTCGCATCCCTCGTGCCAATCCCTCTCGGACCGCCGTAGCTGCTGAAACTGAACAAAAAGCGTCCCCAATAGGCAATTTTCTGCCCGAAATTGTGCAGAAAGAGCCCCGGCTCGGGAGCAGTCAGTTGTTGCTGTAGCCCTCTTCGCCGTGGTCGACGATGCCCACGCCCTGCGACTCCTCCTCTTCCGTGGGACGGAGTCCGACGGTCTTCGCCACGAATTTGGCGATCAGCCATGTCAGCGAGCAGGAGAGAATCAGCAGGCCGCCATGGCGGCGAGCTGTCCGGAGAGCAGCCCTTTGCCTGCCAGTGCGCCTCCGGCCGGATTGACCGAAGCGTCCATCAGGAGAGTTGTCGCCAGCGCGCCGATCGTTCCGCCCACGCCGTGGACGCCGAAAGTGTCCAGGGCGTCATCGTAGCCAAGCTTCGGCTTGAGGACGGAGCAGGCGGCGTAGAAGAGCGCTTCGGCGACGCATCCAATTAGCTGGTACAAACAGCTTACACGGGTCAAAGGTTTGGTAATGGTGATGGCCTGTTCGTTGATAGGGGAGTGCGGCCCGCGCGGTCGTCGCTAGGCAACACAAGCATTCAACGACGAGCTTGTGTCACTTAAGGGAATGAAGGTCGGTAACCAATCCGACCGGATGAACCCGGCGTGAGTCTTAGTTCGCAAACCATGGCCTAAGAAGCCATGCTCCTAATCAATTTCCCAACCGAGAACCCAGGCGTTGTCGCCTGCGTTGGGAGTGGCAGAAATAAGCAGCTTGCCCAAAGGTAAGCATCTTGTGTGCCAATAATCGCTCACCTGGGGCAACCTGCTTGATTCTTTGGGCTTCCTCTGGCATATGAAAAACATGATCCAAACCAGTTTGTTTAAATTTGTGCAAATTGCCCTTCTTTGTTCATGCCTCGGCGCCGCAGAGCAGCCCGCCAAACACTGGCTCGTCATGGCTGACTGGCAGCGTCGAGGGGACGATGCCGTCGCGGGCAATGCCGCCAATGGCTCCTT
Organism: Verrucomicrobiota bacterium; assembly: GCA_016871415.1. Classification (GTDB taxonomy): domain Bacteria; phylum Verrucomicrobiota; class Verrucomicrobiia; order Opitutales; family UBA953; genus UBA953. Next base: position 78,124 of record VHDL01000005.1, on the reverse strand, counting down.
CGGGCGGTCTCGCACCGGCTTCGAGGCGATCTACAGGGACGAGGTCATGGCCATCGATCTCGAGTATTACGCCTACACCAACCGGTTCGGGGGCTCCATCGCCGGAACTGACAGCGCTTATCGCGACACCACCGACCTGATTCTCACGGGGTTCCGGCAGTGGGGTTCCTTCCAGCTCATCTACGGTCTCGAGTCGGCCCGGGAGGACGGCGTCTCGTTCGGCGAAGGTTTCCGTTGGGGTCTGGGCGGTGCCTGGCATTGGGCGCCTGACGAGGAGACCGACGTCGCCCTCGGCTTGATCCTGCAGGACCGGTTCGAAAGGTCGCCCCTGCCCGTGCCCTACCTCAAGGCCGTCTGGCGTCCATGTTCATTCGGCGAAGTCGAACTGCGAGCCACGGGCATGCAGAACGGAATCATCTTCCGCGGATACAGGGCCGACCGCTCCACGACCGGAGATTTCTCCGTGATGTATGAGACTCTGATGTTCAAGCTTTCCGATGCGGCCTATGGCGGCAGGGGCGTGAGCGTGGGCGAGGTGCCCCTGCGCGTCGGCGTCACCCAGTTCCTCGAGCGCTCAGGCACCTGGTTCGTGCGGGCTCAGGCGGAGTACGTGCCGTTCGCAAGGCACAGCTTCTATCATGCCGGTGACTCGATGTCCTCCTTCGAGGTCAGGCCGATCTGGGGCCTCGGCGCACGCGTGGGAGCCCGTTTCTGAGGAGGGTTGCAGGGTTCAGGACCGCCCGAGCAGGGCGTCGCGTCGGCGCACCGCCTCCTCCTGGTCCCGCGTGCCCAAGGACCGCCGAATGCGGCGCTTGGTGAAATCGGGCAGGTGCTCGGTGTAGTGCACCCACCAGGTCCCGTTGTTGTTCCATAGGTGGTGCAGAGGGTTGTGCTCGTCGATCCGGAGGGAGCGGCGGGCGTCGGCGTGTTCGGTGGCGTTGATCATGGTCGTGTGTGAGAAAGCACTCGTTCCGCATCACGACCGGACTAGCCGGATTTGAGGTTTGGCCTTGGGGCCCGCATCCCGTCGCCTTGCGGCTTCGGAAACCACCGTGTCCCTTGCGGGCTCGGTTGGTGCAGCTTTGTCCGGAGGGACTGGCTGCTCGTGATGGTTTGCGAATGAACTGTCTGGACGATGGGCCTTCCATCTTAAGAAAGCAAGCCGCCATTCCGAGGCCCGTGTGTCATAGTCCTTCACTCTCCCGCTGGATTTCTCCGGCTGAAAGGGCAACATGATCGGTATGGGTTTCCGATTTCGTCGCACGATCCCGCTCGGCCGGCTCTTCCGGGTCAACGTCTCGAAGACGGGGGTCTCAGTTTCGGCGGGCCGCCCCGGAGCGACGGTGAACGTCGGCAAGGACGGCACGCACGTGACCGTCGGCGCTCCGGGCTCCGGCATGTCGTGGCGAGAGAAGGTCACTTCCCGTGGATGCGCGCCTGTGCTGGCCGCCGCGCTTGCGGCGCTGGCCCTCGCTCTGCTCTGAGGCGCGCGGTGCCCGAGAAAGGACTCGAACCTTCATGTCCGCGAGGACGGCTGATTTTGAGTCAGCTGCGGCTGCCATTTCGCCACTCGGGCCGTGCGCGTGATGATACAACCAGCACCGCGCCTGCGGCGGCAAGCCTAACCGCTGAGCGCGACGGAGGACGTGCAAACGAAAAGGGCGTCCCCGTGGGGACGCCCTCGTTGCAGAATCCCGCGAGGATTACTTGGCGCCGAGGATCGCGTCCTTCGCGGCCTTGGCCACGCGGAACTTCACGACCTTCTTGGCCTTAATCTGGATGGTCTCGCCGGTCGCGGGGTTGCGGCCGAGGCGGGCCTTGCGCTGGACGAGGACGAGCTTGCCGAGGCCGGGGAGCGTGAAGGAGTTCTTCGCGTTCTTGTAGGCGAGCTGGGCGATGATTTCGAGGATCGCGGCGGCATGCTTCTTGGAGATCTGGGCCTTCTCGGCGATGGCTCCGGCGATCTGGGACTTGGTGAGGGCTTTGGACATGTTGGTGTTGGGTTGTGCAGTGATGCGTCCTCGGTTGTAAGGATGCCCAAGCGTTAAACCAGCGAAAAATAAGGGTTCCGACAAGTTCGTCTCCGTGGGCGTCTGGCTTGCAAAAAAAGTTTTTCCCGACAGTAATGCGTTTCTACCCGTTTCGTCATGCGCCTCGCCCTCGTCACCCTGTTCGCCTTGGCCCTCCGTCTTCCGGCCGAGGTCGCCCTCGAGCCTGCCTTCGGCAAGCTGACCTTCAACCAGCCCTTGGCCATCAGTCCGGTGCCCGGCGCCAAGGATCGCCTTCTGGTGGTCGAGAAGAACGGAACCCTCCAAGTCGTGGAAGGGGTGGGCAAGGCGTCCCAGTCCAAGCGGGAGGTCTTTAACATCACCGAGCCCAGGGATGGCAAACTGGAGACGCAAGGAGAGTCCGGCTTCCTCGGTGTCGCTTTGCACCCCAATTACCGGAAAAATCCTCAAGTCTTTGTTTATTACAGTCTTAAGATTGAAGGAAAGCTTCACCAGCGCGTCTCAAGTTTCCGCCTAAAAGATGTTACTACCCTCCAGGTAGATCCGTCCAGTGAGCAGGTGCTAATCAGCCAGTTGGACCCTGCCGGCAACCATAACGGCGGGGACATCCACTTTGGACCGGACGGCTGCCTTTACATCTCGGCCGGCGACGGCGGTGGCGGCGGCGACCCCTTCGATTCCGGGCGCCAGATTGCCGACCGATTCCTGGCTGCCGTCTTCCGTATCGATGTCGACCGCAAGTCGGGCAATCTGCCCCCCAACCCCCATGAGTCCGTCGGTAAGCTTCCCACGGGCCAGCCCGCCTACTTGGTGCCGGGGGACAACCCCTTCGTCGGCGTGACCTCCCACCGCGGGCAGCCTGTGGACCCCTCCAAGGTCCGGACTGAAATCTGGGCGACCGGCCTGCGCAACGCCTGGAGGTTCTCGTTCGACCCCAAGACCGGCACCTGCTTCACGGGCGACGTCGGACAGAACCTTTTCGAGGAGATCAACATCCTCGTCCCGGGCGGCGACTACGGATGGTCCGTCCTGGAGGGCGACCACACTTTTAATAAGAAGGACCCCTCCGGAAAGAAGTACACGCCCGCCAAGGGGGACCACGCCGTTTCCAAGTTCCAAGCGCCGATCCATGAGTACGATCGCAAGCTGGGCAATTCGGTCACCGGCGGCGTCGTCTGCCGGGGCGCGCGAGTTCCTGGTCTCGAAGGCGCCTACGTCTTCGGCGACTTCGCCTCCGGTCGCATCTTCGCACTTCACAAGAAAGGGTCCGGATGGCAGTCCAAGCAAATCGCCAAGGACATCACCGTGGCCGGCTTCGGGCACGACCCTTCCAACGGCGACGTCCTGGTGGCGAGCCTCGCCGGTCAGGTAAAGCGCATCGTGAGGAAGTGACCTGATGCTTTCGCGTCGGGCTCTGCTTCGCAACGCCGCCGGCTTTGCCGGGGCCTCGGCCCTCTCGCCGCTGCTGGGGGCCGACGCCTCCCGCAAGGCTCCTGAGTTCAGCGTCTTCACCAAGCATCTCGTCGGACTGCCCTTCGCACGCGTGGCCGACATCGTCGCCGAACTCGGTTTCGCCGGCGTCGAGGCTCCCGTGCGCAAAGGAGGTCACGTCGAGCCGACGGCGGTCGAGGACGGGCTGCCCCGTCTGGTCGAAGCCCTCCGCGCCCGCGGTCTGGCGATCACGATGCTGACCACGGACATCAACGCCGTCGACCAGTCGTCCCGCACGGAGCAGGTCCTGCGCACGGCGCGCGCCCTGGGCATCCGTCGTTTCCGCATGAAGTGGTACGCCTATGAGCCGGGCCGTTCCCACTGGACTCAGCTCGAGGAGATCCGGTTGCGTCTCAAGGACCTTGTTGCCCTGGCCCGCGAAGTCGGCATCCAGCCCTGCTACCAGAACCACTCCGGCGCCAAGTATGTCGGGGCCGGCATCTGGGACATGGCTACGCTCATGCGCGACCATCCGGCCGCAGACCTTGCCTGGGCCTTCGACCTCTTCCACGTCACCGTCGAAGGGGGGCTTTCCTGGCCCAATGAACTGAAGCTGGCCTCGGACCGCATCGGCATGGCTTACTTCAAGGACTTCAGCTGGAAGGGCAGGGTGCCTGAAGGCTGTCCGCTCGGTGCCGGACAAGTCGCGCCCGAGTCCGTAGCCCGTCTCCGTGAAGCCGGATTCGCCGGCCCGGTCTGCCTCCATGTCGAGTACTTGAAGGGCAGGGTGTCGGATTCATCCCACGTCAAGGATGCGATCGAGGCCACGCGTCAGGATTTCGACGTGCTCAGGCGCTGGTGGTCCTGACTTTCCGCTCCGCAAAGATAGGTTGGAACTTGCGGGTCTCCGGGGTGTAGTAATGTGACATCCCTATGCCCCGTCCCGCCCTGCTCCTGCTGGCCGCCGTCTCCTTGGTCGCAGCTCCGAAACCCGCACCGACTGACCGGCCTCCGCCCGAGCCCTACAAGCCCTCCGAGGGGGGCTCGCTTCCGGTCGGCATGTTCCAGGTGCCCGAGGGGCTCGAGGTCACGCTCTGGGCGCGTTCGCCGATGCTGGCCAATCCGACCAACATCGATTTCGACGCGCAGGGACGCCTCTGGGTCAACGAGGGCGTCAATTACCGCGTTTACAACAAGGGCGGTAAGCGTCGGCCTGAAGGCGATCGCGTCATCGTGCTCAGCGACACCAAGGGCGCCGGCGTCGCCGACACCGTGCGGACCTTCGTCCAAGACCCCTCCTGGACCTCGCCCCTCGGCATCGCGGTGATCGACAACGTCATCTACGTCTCCCACGCGCCGACCATCCACAAGTTCACCGACGTCAACCGTGACGGCAAGTTCGACCCCGCCGTCGACCGTCGTGAGGAGTTCCTCACGGGCTTCGGCGGACAGGATCACGACCACTCCCTCCACGCGCTCGTCACCGGTCCCGACGGCAAGTTCTACCTCAACTCCGGCAACTGCGGCGCCGTCTTCAAGGACAGGTCCGGTCGCACCTTCCGCATCGCCAGCTTTTATAACGACCAGCGCGGCGGCGCCTGGCCCTTCGACGTCAAGGCCGAGGCCGGCAAGCCCAGTGACGACGGTTTCATCTGGTCCTCCGGATTCTCGGCCCGCATGAATCTCGACGGCTCTGGCGCGGAGATTATCGGCAACGGCTACCGCAACAGTTACGAGCATTTCCCGTCCTCGTTCGGCGACCTCTTCCAGGGCGACAACGACGACTCCAGCAGCTGCCGCACCTCGTTCGTCATGGAGCGTGGCACCGCGGGTTATACCACCTACGCCGCCCAGGGCTACGGCAGCGTCCGTCGTCTCGGGCAGCCCACGCCCCGCGCCCACTGGCGTCAGGACGATCCGGACACCATGGACGTCGGCGACGTCTACGGCTCCGGTTCCCCCACCGGCATCGCCGTCTACGAGAACGGCGCCCTTGGCGACGCCTGGATCGGCACGCTCCTCAACTGCGAGCCCTCCCGCAACACCGTGCTCGCTTACAAGCTCCGCCCCGAGAAGGGATCCTTCGCGCTCAGTCAGCGCACGCGCAGCGACTTCATCACTTCGAATCCCGCGCGTGAGTTCCAAGGCACCGACTTCCATAAGATTAAGCCCGGCGACGCGCCCGTTGAAAACATCCTTTTCCGCCCCTCCGACGTGGCGGTCGGTCCTGATGGCGCCGTCTACGTCGCCGACTGGTACGACTCCCGCGTCGGCGGTCACCAGACCCTGGACGACACCTGCGCCGGTGCCATCTACCGCATCGCTCCCAAGGGCTTCAAGTCCGTCGTGCCGCGCCTCGACCTCGCCACGCCCGCCGGAGCCGTCGCCGCGCTGCGCAATCCTGCCGTCCACGTGCGCCACCTCGGATTCAACGCGCTCAAGGCCTTCGGGGCCAAGGCGCTGCCCGAGACGCTTGAGCTGCTCCGTGACGCCAACCCTTACGTCGCCGCGCGCGCCGTCTGGCTCCTCCCCCACCTCGGCGATGAGGGCCTGACCCGCGTCCGCGAGCGCCTGAAGGATTCCGACCCCGTGCAGCGGCAGCTCGCGTTCCGTTCCCTGCGCGCCGCCGGGCACGACCCGCTGCCGATGGCCGCTGTCTTGGCGACCGACGGCGACGTCGTCGTCCGCCGCGACGCCGCGACTTCGCTGCTCGGCGCGCCGGCTGACAAGGCGCTTCCGATCATCGTAGAGCTCGCCCGCCGCCTGGACGTCACCGACAAGAATTCCGTCGCCGCCTTCGGCATCGCCGCCCGGGGTAAGGAGGACGCCGTCTGGTCCGCCGTGCGCAAGGCTCTGGCCGCCCCCTCCGTCGAGGCTTGGAGCCCGCAGCTCGAGCGCATCGCCTGGATCCTGCATCCCGCTGACGCGCTCGCCGACCTGCGCGCCCGCGCCGGGTCCACGAAGCTCGACGCCGCCCAGCGTTCGCTGGCGCTGGAGACCATCTCCTTCATCGAGAGCCGCGAGGCCGCCTTGGCCACCATCGCTCTCTCGGCCGAAGGTTCGCCGGTCAAAGATGAGGCTGCCCGCTGGGCGCTTATGCGCATGACTGGCTCCTGGTCCAAGTTCGACGTGCAATCCGAGCTTAAGAAGGCCGGCGTCTACGACCCCGCCAAGATTGTCGTGACTCCGGTCGTCGTGCCCGAGCCGACCGCCGCGCCCGCCTATTCCGTCAAGGACGTGCTCGCCATGCAGGGTGACGCCTCCCGCGGCGCCCAGCTCGTGCAGCGCTGCACCATGTGCCACCAGGTCGGCGGCAACGGTCCCGGTTCCTACTCCCCCGAGCTCAAGGGCTTCGTGGACCGGCAGGGCAGGGAGGCCGCGGTCCGCTCCATCGTCGAGCCTTCCGACGCCATCGCGCTGGGCTACGAGGGTGTGACGGTGAGTCTCAAGAAGAAAGCGGGACAGATCGACGGCCGGATTCTTTCCGGCAACGACCCCTTGGTCATCATCTCCACGGGAGGCACGACCCAGATGGTGCCGCGTGACCGCATGGCCGGACAGTCCCGCATGACCCGGTCACTGATGCTCTCGGCCGATCAGCTCGGCCTGACCGCCCAGGACGTGGCCGACATCGTCGAGTGGATGGCCACCTACCGTTGAGACTTCCCTTAGGAGCATAAAAAGGGGCCTGCGGGCCCCTTTTTCTTTTGGCCTTGCCAAGCGTCCCTCCGATACCAAGTTGAGTCCTCCTTTCCCTGAGACAGGGGCGGCCGCTGACAGCGGGCCCGCAACTGGTCAGGCATCAAAAGTCCCATTTTTAACCACATGAAGCAGCTTAGTCTCAATGTCTCCAGCCGCGCTGGGAACGGCCGCGGGCCTTCCCGTCGCCTTCGTCAGGAAGGGTCCATCCCCGCCATCATCTACGGCAAGTCCGGCAACCGCAGCGTGAGCGTCGCCCAGGAGGCTTTCCGTGACCTCATGCGCGCCAAGGGCAACGCCGCCGCCCTGATCGAGCTCACCTTGGACGGTTCCAAGATGCTCTCGCTCATCAAGGAGTACCAGCGCCACCCCATCACGCAGAAGTTCCTCCACATCGACATCATGGAGATCGACCGTGAGTCGCCCATGACCGCCGCCATTCCCGTCCAGATCGTGGGAGAGGCCTACGGCGTGAAGACCGAGGGCGGTACGCTCGCCGTCGTGTCCCAGACCGTCAAGGTGCGCTGCCTCCCGAAGGACCTACCCGAATTCATCTCCGTCGACGTCACCGACCTCAAGGTCAACGGATCCATCCACGTTGGCGAGCTCAAGGCGCCCGCCGGCATCACTTTCCCCGGTGACCCCAAGCGTGTCGTCGTCGTCTGCTCCGAAATGGCCGAAGAGGAGGCCGCTCCCGAGCCTGTCGCCGGCGCCGCGCCCGCCGCCGATGCCGCCGCCGGAGCCGTCGCTCCCGCCGCCGGAGCCGCCGCGCCCGCCGCCGGAGCCGCCGCGCCCGCCGCCGGAGCCGCCGCGCCCGCCGCCGGAGCCGCCGCGCCCGCCAAGAAGTGATTCTCCGCGCCGGGCGGTTCCCGGCACCCCGTTCTTTGAAGTCAGATGTCATTCTCGGTCCTAGCCGCCCTCGGCAACCCAGGTCGGGAATACGCCCACACCCGGCACAACGCCGGATGGATGTTCATCGACGCCCTGGCCCGACAGATCGGCGCCACATGGTCGGACGAGACCCGGTTCCCCGCCTCGGTCGCTAAGGCCGATTTCGCAGGAGTCCCGGTGCACCTCGTCAAGCCGCTCTCCTTCATGAACGAGAGCGGGGCCGCTCTCGTCGCCTTCCTCCGCTACCGACACGTCGAAGTCTCCAATGCGGTCGTCCTGCACGATGACATTGCGTTCGAACCCGGCCAGTTCCGGCTGTCGCTCGGAGGTTCCGCCGCCGGGCACAATGGAGTCGCCAGCTGCATCGCCCACCTCGGCGAGCGTTTCGTGAGGGGACGCATCGGCATCGGTCCCAAGCTGCACCCCGGCCAGGACCTCGCCGATCACGTGCTGGGTCGCATGCCGGAGACCGACCTCGCCGCTTTCCAGTCCCGCATCCCTGACTTCCTCCAATCCCTTTCCGTCCTTCTCACCCGCGGCCTTCCCGCCGCCCAGAACCTCACCAACAGAAAAACACCATCACCATGACCACCGCCACGCTACGCCGTTCCTACCGCGCCAGCCTCATCCTCGATCTCCGCGGCTCTGCCGAGGCGCCCGAGGCCGCCATCGAGCGCATCAAGGACGTGCTCAAGTCCGCCGAATGTAAGGTCACCGAGGTCGAGAACCTCGGTCAGAAGGAGTTCTCCCGCGTCGTCGACCGGAAGTTCCCCACCGGCCTCTACGTCCAGTTCCACTTCGACGGCCCCGTCGGCGCCCCCGTCGCCTTCCGCGAGAAGCTCCGCCTTGACCGCACGGTCAACCGGATCCTCGTGCAGTCCGTCAAGTAAGCCCCCGCCCAGCACGGCCATGGCATCTTCCTTCAACCGCGTCATCCTGGCGGGCAACATGACCCGAGACCCCGAGGCACGCTCGCTACCCTCCGGCCAGGCCCTCACCAAGTTCTCCCTCGCCGTCAACCGTTCCTACACGACCAAGGAGGGGGAGAAGCGCGAGGAGGTCACCTACGTCGACATCGAGAGCTACGGCAAGCAGGCCGAAATCATCGCCAAATACTGCGGTAAGGGCTCCGGCATCCTCGTCGAGGGCCGTCTCAAGCTCGACCAGTGGGAGGACAAGAAGACCGGCGAGAAGCGCTCCCGCCTCGGCGTCGTCCTCGAGAACTTTACCTTCATCGGCGGCCGCGGCCAGGGCTCCGGCGAGGAGGGCGGCTCCGCCCCCCGTTCGCGCGGCGGCAACGACACCCCCTCCGCTCCCGCCGACCAAGGCGGCGACGACGTCCCCTTCTGATTCCGACACCCTTTCCAATCAACACACCATGGCATTCACCCAAGTCCTACTGATCAAGCCCGTCGACGGCCTGGGCGCCGAAGGCGAACAGGTCCGCGTCCGCGCGGGCTACGCGCGCAACTTCCTGCTTCCGCAGGGCGTAGCCCTTCCCGTCAACCGCACCAACGCCAAGTACGTCGAGTCCCTCAAGAAGGCCCGTGTGGCTCGTGAGGCCCGCGACCACGAGGCCGCCAACGCCACCGCCGCCAAGCTGGCCGCCCTCCGTCTGACCTTCGCCGTCAAGACCGGCGAGGGAGGCAAGATGTTCGGCGCGATCAGCACCGCTGAGATTGCCGCCAAGCTCGCCGAGAACGGCGTCGAGCTCGAGCGTCGCCGCATCCACCTCGGCCAGGGCCCCGTCAAGCAGCTCGGCAAGCACGTCTGCCACATCCGCCTCCACTCCGACGTCATGGTCGACCAGGAGTTCGAGGTCGTTTCCGAGAATCCCATCGAGACCGTCACCGAGGAGGCGCCTGAGGCCGAGGAGTCCGGCGAGCGCGCCAAGAAGCCCCGCAAGCCCCGCAAGGATAAGCCCGCCAAGACGGAGTGAGCCCGCGAGGCCCGCGGGTCTACGGAGAAGGGCGCCCGGCGGAGCCGGGCGCCCTTCGTCTTTGTCCGGGGCTGTGAATAGGCCCGTGCAAAAGGCGTGAACTGCGGGCAGGATTTGGTGCTGTCATGAAGGCCCTCGTCGGCACAATATTTTCCCTCCATGGCTGAAAGAAGCACGCGCACCCGCCGCCCCGAGCAGCCCGACTACGGCGACCGGGTGCCCCCTCACAATCTTGACGCCGAGCGGGGTCTGATCGCAGGCATCATCATCGACGGCGGAGACACCCTCCAGCGCTGCCTTGAGCAGCGCGTCACCCCCGAATGCTTCTTCGATCCGAAGCACCAGGACATCTTCCGCGCTTGCGTCGACCTCAGCCAGGCCGGCTCCGGCGTCGACGAAATCACGCTCACCGAACGGCTGCGGCGCGACGGCCGTCTGGAGTCTTCGGGCGGAGCGCCCTACCTCAACGAGCTGACGGGCCTAGTCGCTTCCACCGCGCACGCGCCCCACTGGCTGGCCATCGTCCGGGAGAAGCATTTTCTCCGGCAGCTGATCGCCACCGCCGTCACAACCGTCGAGAAGGCCCATGCGCACGCCGAGGGGATTGAGCACCTCCTGGAGGATGTCGAGCAGTCCTTCTTCCGCATCAGCGAGAACCGCATCAGCGAGGACGCCGTGCACGTGGAGAAGCCCATCGACGACGCGATGGAACTCGTCGCGCACATCATCCGCGACCGCAACTCCGTCCAGGGCATCCCGACCGGATTCCTCGACCTGGACGCGCTGACCTTCGGCTTCCAGGGCGGCCAGATGGTGGTCGTCGCCGCCCGTCCGGGCATGGGTAAGACTTCCATCGCCCTGAACTTCATCGAGGCGGCGCTCTTTCCCAAGCCCAACTCCGGACGCGAGCCCGCCCACGTGATGATGTTCTCCCTCGAGATGCCCGCCCGGGAGCTCGCACTCCGTCTCCTCTGCTCGCGGGCCCGCGTCAACATGCAGAAGCTGCGGTCGGCCCATCCCGATGCGCGGATGCAGATGGACCTCTTCGAGGCCGCGCAGGAGTACAAGACGCGGCCCTTCCTCATCGATGACAACGGCGGGCAGAACATCCTCGAGATCCGCGCCAAGTGCCGCCGCGCCCATTCCCGCCGCCCGCTGGACATGATCGTCATCGACTACATCCAGCTGATCAACGGCCTGGACTCGGGCCTTCCCCGCGAGCAGCAGATCGCCGAGGTCTCGCGCAGCATCAAGGCCATGGCCAAGGAGTTCGACGTGCCGGTTATCGCCCTGGCGCAGCTCAACCGCAAGTCCGAGGACGAGGCCCGCCAGCCCCGCATCTCCGACCTGCGTGAGTCCGGCTCCATCGAGCAGGACGCTGACATCGTCATGCTGATATCGAAGCCCACGGGCGCCCAGAAGCAGGCCATCGAGGAGGAGGTCGAGCATTCGCCGGGCTGCTGGGCCCGGCAGCTGATCGTGGCGAAGAACCGTAACGGACCCACCTCCGACATCAACTTGCTCTTTAACGGCGGGCTTACACGCTTCGAGGCCCTGGCCAAGGATCATCCCACCCAATGAACCGCCCTCTCATCCGTCGCAGCTTGGTCGCCGCCGCACTCCTCTCCGCCGCGATCTCACCCGAGACGGGCCTCGCCCAGGAGCGCGCCCCGGCGGCCCGCCCCGGCGTGCCGGCCAAGGAGCCCAAGGTCCGTTCCATCTCCGTCAAGGCGGAGGGAGGCGAGGTGTCCGACCAGTACGTGCTCGGCTTCGTGGCCCTGAGGGCGGGGCAGCCTTTCTCCCGTGATGCGGTGGCCTCCACCGTGCGGGCGCTCTACGGCACCGGCAAGTTCGCCCAGGCAGTGGTGATCCCCCGGCTCGACCCTGCCACCGGCGAGGTCGACGTGACCGTCGTCGTCGAACCCCGTCCGTTGCTCGTCTCCGTCGAGTTCGAAGGGGACAAGGCACTCGTCGACAACCATGTGTCCGGGATCTTCGGCGACTCCGACCCCCTGGAGGGTGTGAAGGTGGGTGAGCCCCTGGACCCCGCCGTACTGCGTCGCGCCGAAGTCAAGCTGCAGGGAGATCTGCGCAAGAAGCGCCCGTTCACGCTGCTGACCTCCAGCATCGTGCCCGTCACCGGAGGCGTGAAGGCCGTGGTGAGCGTGCGTGAAGGCGTCGAACTGAAGGTCGATCGCGTGATCGTCGAGGGCGCCTCCGCGCTCAAGGAGTCCGACGTGGTCGCCGAGGCCGACCTCGCCGCCTCGACCTGGCGCTGGTGGAAGCTCTCCTGGCTCAGCGACGGCGGACGTCTCAATCCGGACGAGTACCGCCGCGACTGCCAGAAGGTCCGCGACTACTACCGGTCCCAGGGATTCCTCGACGTCGAGGTCTCCGACTCCGACCCCCAGAAATCCTGCGTCATCAAGGACGTCTCCGGCGGCTCCGGCTGGGTCGACGTCGTGATCCGCGTCAAGGAGGGGCGGCGCTACTCCGTCGGCGCAATCTCCATCGGAGGCAACCGTCTGGGCGTCAACGACCCCGTCTTTTCGACCGAGAATCTCCGCAAGGTCATCGACCAGCCCTCGCTCCGTCGCGGCGCGCATCCTGACGCCGTCGACCGGCTGGCCTCCTCCGACTGGTTCAACTCCGAGGCTGTCGAAGCGGCTGCGGATAAGCTGCGCGAATACTACGGACAGATGGGCTACCTCAACGCCCGCGTCGACGTCTCCCGGCGTCCCAATCTGGAGACCGGCGCCATCGACCTCGCCTTCGCCATCGACGAGGGGCAGCGATTCACCGTCCGGACCCTCGAGATCCAGGGCAACACCAAGACCCGGTCCAACGTCATCGCACGCGAGCTGGCGCTTTCGCCCGGCGAGGTCTTCGACCTCGCGCGCATGCGCATCTCCGAGGCACGCCTCCGCAACACCCAGTTCTTCGAGGAAGTGCGCGTCGCGCCCGTGCCCACCGGCGTGCCCGGGCAGAGCGACCTGCGCGTGACCGTCAAGGAGGGATCGACCGGCCAGGTGAGCTTCGGCGCGGGCTACAGCACCGTCGAGGAGCTGGTCGGTTTCGTGGAGTATTCGGAGGGTAACTTTGACTTCTCCAATCTCGACGGCTGGTGGCGCGGCGGCGGGCAGAAGTTTAGGCTCCGTGTCTCCACGGGCAACCTCTCGAACTCCCTGGAGCACTCCTTCGAGGAGCCCGCGGTCTGGGATCGCGATCTCGCCGCAGGCTACAGCCTCTACCGTCGCTTCAGCGGCTTCCGCTCGTCCGCGTATGACGTCATCACGCAGGGGGCCGGCGTCTACGTGCGCCGTCGCGTGCTCCCGACCGTCGAGGCCCGCCTGGGCTACGACCTCCGCCGCGTGCAGGTCGACAACGTCGCCGCGTCCGCACCTGCCACCGTCCAGGCCGAGAGCGGCAACCCCAAGAGCATCTCCGGGGTCACGCTCTCCCTCGTGCACGACACCCGTGACGAGCTCAATTTCCCGACCCGGGGGGAGCGCGTCTCCCTCACCGAGGAGCTTGCCGGCAACGGCATCGGCGGCGACGTCGATTACCTGAAGTCCGAACTCCGCGCGGGCAAGTGGTTCCTCGTCTCCCGTCAGGCCGAGCAGACCGTGAGCGTCATCGGCCGGGTCGGCCTGCTAACCGGGGCGAGTTCGACGCTGCCTTTCTATGAGAGGTTCTACCTCGGCGGCGCCTATGACATGCGCGGGTTCGACTTCAATCAGGTGGGCGAGCTCTCCACCTTTGAAGGGGCCGGCTATGAGCCGGTCGGGGGTCTCTCCTACGGCTACTTCAGCGCCGAGTACACGATCAAGGTCGCGGAGAATTTCCGCCTCGCCGCCTTTTACGACCACGGCGTGGTCAATTCGTCCGAGGGCGACCTGTCGCTGTCCGGGGCCAACTCCGACTGGGGGCTCGGCGCCCGCATCCTCCTGGGCGGAGCCGTCATGAGGCTGGACTTCGGCTTCCCCATCCAGGCCACTTCCGATCCCGCGACCGGGCAGACGGTCAATGACACCGGCATGCGTTTCAATTTCAGCTTCGGCACGGTGTTTTGATTGCCAACCGCCCGACCCGGACGCTTTCATAGCCCATCATGAAGACCCTGACCGCATTCATCCTCCTGGCCATGGCGCCGGCCTTCGCTGCCGCCCCCAACGTCGGCGTCGTCGATGTCGCCGAGGTCATGACCAAGTACAACAAGGCCATCGAGACCAAGGCCGGCATCGACAAGTCCGTCCAGACGACCCGCGAAGCCGTCGCCGAACGCGAGAAGGAGCTGCAGTCCCTGCGCGCCGACCTGGAGAGCACCGTCAAGCGCTCCCAGGATCCGATCCTCAACGAGGCCGGCAAGCGCTCCCTCCAGTCCGAGGCCCAGATCAAGCAGGGAGCCTTCCAGCAGCGTCAGAACGAGTACGTGCAGTTCGTCCAGTCCGCCCAGGGCACCATCCAGCAGCGCCTCCAGGAGATGGAGCGTCAGGTCGTGGCCGACGTGCGCGTCCAGGCCGAGAAGATCGCCAAGGACAAGGGGCTTCAGCTCGTGATTCCCAAGGCCGTGACGTTCTTCAACGACGGGTCGCTCGACATCACCGCCGACGTCATCAAGGCCCTGAACGACGCCTACAAGTCCGCCGCTCCGGCGCCCGCTCCCGCGGCGCCCGCCGCCAAGTGACCCTCGCGCCCCTGACCATCAGGGGCGCCTGATTTAGGGACATGTCCGTCTCCTTCCACCTCGACGAACTCGCCCGTCACGTGGGCGCGGCTTCGGTGGACGGCGGGCGCACCCGGCCGGTCACGGGCGTATCCTCCCTGTCTGAGGCCGGCCCCGACGACCTTTCCTTCCTCGGCAACCCGAAGTACGCCTCCGAGGTCGCGGGATCTCGCGCCGGAGTCATCCTCGTCCCCAAGGCCTTCGAGGGCCGCCCCTCGGAGGGGCAGGTCTTCCTGCGTGTCGACAATCCGTCTTACGCGCTGGCCCTCCTGTGCTCGGTGATCGAGTCCGCGCTCTGGCCCCGCCCTGCGCCCGGCGTGCATCCTTCCGCCGTGATTTCACCCGGCGCCGACGTCTCCCCGGCGGCCCATGTCGGCCCTCTGTGCGTCATCGGCGAGGGCGCCCGTCTCGGGCCGGACGTCGTGCTTGAGGCAGCCGTCCACGTCGGGCGCCATGCCACGGTCGGCCAGGGTTCATGGCTGAAGTCCGGCGCACGCGTCGGAGACTACTGCGTGGTCGGCTCCCGATGCCGTCTGCAGCCCGGCGTCGTCATCGGGTCGGAAGGATTCGGCTACGAACCCGTGGGAGAGGACATCCGTCGCATTCCGCAGGTCGGCATCGTCGTGCTGGAGGACGACGTCGAAGTGGGGGCCAACTCGACGCTCGACCGCGCCCGGTTCAGCCGGACCGTGGTGGGCAGGGGCACCAAGATCGACAATCTCGTCCAGATCGCTCACAACGTCCGCATCGGGTCGCAGTGCATGATCGCCGCCCAGACCGGCATCGCGGGCAGCACCGTCATCGGCGACCGTTGCGTGCTGGGCGGTCAGTCCGGCGTGGCAGGTCACCTCGCCGTCGGGGACCGGGTCAGGGTGGGGGCTCAGTCCGGCGTCCTGGAGGACGTCCCCGCCGACGCCTTCGTCAACGGCACGCCGGCCTGCCCCCTGGGCCTGGAGCGGCGCGTCGTGGTGCTCTCGCGCCGGCTCCCCGACCTGTTCAAAAAGGTTGATTCGCTGGCCGCCGCCTTGGACGCTGTCGCCAAGGACGCACGATGACTCTGCCCGCCATGAAGGTCTTCTCAGGCAACGCCAACCCCGGCCTGGCCCGAGAGATCTGCGAGCACCTCGGCGCGCCGCTCGGTTCCGCCACCGTCAACCGGTTTCCCGACGGCGAGACCTTCGTCCAGATCAACGAGAACATCCGCGGCACGGACGTCTTCGTGGTGCAGCCCACCTGCGCCCCGGCCAACGACCGGATCATGGAGCTGCTCATCATGATCGACGCCATGCGCCGCGCCTCCGCCGCGCGCATCACGGCCGTCATCCCGTTCTTCGGCTACGCCCGGCAGGATCGCAAGGACAAGCCCCGCGTGCCCATCACGGCCAAGCTCGTCGCCAACCTGCTCACGGCGGCCGGCGCCAGCCGCGTGCTCACGGTCGACCTACACGCGCAGCAGATCCAGGGCTTCTTCGACATCCCGGTCGACCACCTCTACGCCTCGCCGGTCTTCTACTCGTACATCCGCAACAAGCCCTGGATCCGCGAGGCGACCGTCTTCTCCCCCGACGTGGGCGGCCTCAAGTACGCCGCCGCCGTGGCCGACATGCTCGGGCTTCCCTACGGTTTCGTGGCCAAGCGTCGCACCAGCGCCACCACGGTGAAGGCCACGAGCCTGGTGGGCGAGGTCGAGGGGCGTGACATCATCCTGGTCGACGACATGACGGAGACGGCGGGCACGCTCACCGCCGCCGCCGAGCTACTCAAGAAGAACGGCGCCCGCTCCGTGCGCGCAGTCGTCTCGCACTGCATGATCCAGGAGATTGCCTACGACCGCCTGCGCGCTGGGCACATCGACGAGGTCATCACGACCAATTCTGTGCCGCTTGAGACCCGCGGCCTGCCCATCACGGTGCTGTCCATCGCGCCCCTGCTGGCCGACGCCATTCGGCGCATCCATGGCAACAGCAGTGTGACCGACCTCTTTCCCATCAAGGGTCACTGAGCGAGGATCCTCGGGACATGAAGAAGGCCGCGTCGGTTGACGCGGCCTTTTCCTTGAGCGGTGTGTGGCGGCCTTACTTCTTCGGAGCCTTGAGGAAATCGAGGATTACCTGGGCCTGGTCCGAGGTGTGCCCCTTGTGGTCGGCGTAGACGCACTTGCCGTCCTTGAAGAGGAAGGCTGAGCGGCTGGCGAATCCGACGAGGCCCTTCACACCGAAGGCCTCGGTGACCTTCTTCTCCTTGTCGGCGAGCAGTCGGAAAGGGAACTTCTGCTCCTCCTTGAACTCCTTCTGGAGCTTCTCGCTGTCGGTGCTCACGCCGAGCACCTTGACGCCCGCCTTCTGCAGGTCGGCCCAGGAGTCGCGGAGCGAGCATCCCTGCTTGGTGCAGCCTCCGGTCTTGGCCTTGGGGTAGAAGTACACGAGCAGGTAGCCGCTGGATCCCTCGGCCGCCAGATCGACGCTCTTGCCGTCCTGGTCGTTGACGGTGACGGCGGGCAGGGCGGCGTCTACGGCGAGCTTTTCGGCGCCGGAGCCGAAGAGGGGGAGGAGGGTGAGGAGCATGGCGGGGAGTAGGGTGCGCATAGTATGAGGCTGACCCTTCTTCCGGGAAAGGCAAACGTCTGTGGGCGTGTTTTCGTGTCGCTTGCCGACCTCGCTGGGACCAGAAAACAGCATGCCGACGGACGTCCAGGCGACCATCCCGCACCGCCCCCCGTTCCTCTTCCTGGACCGGGTCGATGAGCTCCGTACCGACGGGGCGGTCTGTTCGCGCACTTTCCGCGCCGAGGAGTCCTTTTACGCCGGTCATTACCCTGGCAATCCCATCACCCCCGGGGTGCTGCTCTGCGAGTCCGTCTTCCAGGCGGGAGCCGTCTATCTGACCAAGAAGCTCCAGGCGGAGGGCGGCTCCGCGGAGGGGCGCACGCCTGTCCTGTGTCGCATTGAGGAGGCCAAGTTCAAGGGCATGGTCTTTCCGGGCGACACGGTCAGCATCGAAGTGAAGCACGCCGAGACGTTGCAGCAGTTCCATTTCATGACGGGCACGGTGCGACGTGACGGCAAGGCCGTGCTCACGATCCGCTTCGCCCTGGCCCTCGTGGAGAAGACCGCCTGACCATGTCCTTCCTCGGAATCCAAGGCCGCACCTACCTCGTCACCGGCGTCGCCAACCGCAAGTCAGTCGCCTGGCACGTCGCGCGCACGCTCGAGTCCGAAGGCGCCAAGGTCGTCTACTCCGTGCGCAACCGCGCACGGCTCGACTCCCTCAAGGGGCTCCTCGACGGCAGGTCCGTGCATCTCTGCGACCTCGAGCATGAGGAGCAGACGGTCGTCCTCGCTGAAACCGTCATCGGTGAGCACGGGCCCCTGGACGGTCTGCTGCACAGCGTGGCCTTCGCCAACTACTCCAAGGGCCTCCAGCCGTTCCACGGCACCGTGCGCCAGGATTTCCTCCAGGCCACCGCGGTCTCGTGCTTCTCCCTTGTCGAGCTCGCCCGCGCCTTCAAGGCCGGTCTCAAGCCCGACGCTTCAGTGGTCTCCGTCGGCATCTCCTCCCAGGTGACGGCCTCCAGCTACGGCTACATGTCCCCCATCAAGGCCGCGCTTGAGTCGACCTCCCGCTTCCTCGCCAAGTCCTTCTCGGCCGACTCGCGTGTGCGCTTCAACACCGTCAACGCGGGTCCGCTCAAGACCAGCGCGAGTGCGGGGATTCCCGGCTACCTCGACAACTATCTGCACGCGGAGAAGATGACGTTCCGCAAGGAGGCGCTGAAGACGCAGGAGGTGGCGGACGCGGCGGTCTGGCTGCTCTCGCCCCGTTCCAGCGGCGTGAACGGGCAGGGAATCGTCGTCGACGCCGGCATGGGCTGGAATTTCTTCGACGACGAGCTCGTCAAGGCCTCCAACCGCCTGCCCTGACGTGCGTTTTCAACGGACCGTGCTCAGCGGCCTGACGGCCGAGCTTCCTCCCGAGGTCTGGAGTTCGGCCGACCTCGAGTCCCGCCTGCGGCCGCTTTACTCCCGTCTCCGGTTGCCCGAGGGCCGACTGGAGCTCATGACGGGCATCCGCGAGCGCCGTTTCTGGCCCTCCGCCATCCGTCCTTCGGCCGCTTCCGCCGCGGCTGGCCGCAAGGCGATGGAAGCCGCCGGCGTGGGTCCTCAGGACGTCGACCTGCTCATCCACGCCTCGGTGTGCCGCGATCGTCTTGAGCCTTCCACGGCCGCCTACGTCCACGGGCTCCTCGGGCTGGGGCCGCAGGCCCAGATTCTGGATGTCTCTAACGCCTGCCTGGGATGGCTCAACGCGGTCGTGCTGGCGGCTGCGCTGGTCGAGTCCGGCCAGATCCGTCGCGCGTTGGTCTGCGCGGGTGAGGACGGACGTCCGCTGGTGGAACGCACGGTCCGACTACTCAACGAGGACCTCTCGCTGACGCGCGATACAATCAAGCCCTACTTCGCCAATCTCACCATCGGGGCCGGCGGGGCCGCGGCCGTCGTCTGCCGCGACGACCTCGCGGTTCCCGGTTCGGTCCGCCTCGTGGGCGGGGCCGCTGAGACGGACTCTTCCGCCAACGGACTCTGCGAAGGTGACACGGCCTCCGATGAGCTCGACATGCGCACGGATTCCGAAGCGCTGCTCGCCGCGGGCGTCGCGCTCGCGGGCCGTTGCTGGAGCCGTTTCCGCGCGGCCACCGGCTGGGACGCGTCGACGCTCTCGAGGGTCGTGACCCATCAGGTCGGCCGTCGTCACTCCACGCTGCTCTTCGAGTCGCTCGGCCTCGATCCCGCTAAGGACTGCCGTAGCTTCGACACGCTGGGCAACGTTGGGTCCGCCTCGTTGCCTGCGACCTTCGCGCTCGCCCGAGCCGACGGACGTATCCGCGCCGGCGAGCGAGTCGCGCTGCTCGGCATCGGCAGCGGCCTCGCCAGCCTGATGCTCGCGGTGGAGTGCTGAGACCATGGAACTGAGCCCCGCAGTCCGCGCCCTTTACCCCTTTTCGCCGCGCGCCTTCCAGGCCCCCTCGGGCCGGATGAGCTACTTGGACGAGGGACCGCGCTCAGCCCGTCCGGTGCTGTTGCTGCACGGCAACCCCAGCTGGTCATTCCTTTGGCGCGATCTGGTCGCGGAACTCGTCACGCGCGGCCGACGCGTGATCGTGCCCGACCACGTGGGCATGGGGCTTTCCGGGCGTCCCGGCTCCTTCCTCCGCCTCAACGACCGCATCCGTGACGTTGCAGCGCTGCTCGACTGCCTTGGTTTGTCCGAATTCGACCTTGGTGTGCACGATTGGGGTGGCGTCATCGGGTTCGGCGTCGCCGTGCGGCGTCCGTCCCAAGTCGGCCGCATCCTCGTCACCAACACCGCCGCGTTCCGCTCGGAGAGGATTCCGTTCCGCATCGCCCTGTGCCGCCTGCCTTGGCTGGGCCGCCTGGCCGTCCAGGGATTCAATGCCTTCGCCGGGCCGGCGGCCTCGATGGCGGTGAAGCGCCCGCTTGCGCCCGCCGTGAGGGAAGGGTTCCTGTTCCCTTATCGGACTTGGGCCGACCGGCGTTCCGTGGCGGACTTCGTGGCCGACATCCCCATGGAGCGGTATCACCCTTCCTGGGCCGCCTTGGACGAGGTCGAGCGTGGACTGCCTTCGCTCGTCGACAAACCGATGCTCCTTTGCTGGGGTCTGAAGGACTTCTGCTTCGACGGGCATTTCCTGAACGGATTCCGAAGACGCTTTCCGTCGGCTGAGGAGCTGCTTTTCAAGGATGCCGGACACTACGTCCTGGAGGACGCGGGCCGCGAGGCGACCGTCCCAGCAGCCGGCTTTCTGGCCCCTTCCTGAGCACCCTGTCAGGGGTCTGATAACCCCCTGTCAGTAACGTGTGAACAAGCATTACTAAAGCGGAAGATGAGCATCCCTAACCCTCTGATTTTCATGAATTTAGAGATTCGTAAAAACATTCACCGACCCCCCTTTTCCGTTTGCAGAAAAGGGTGTGAAAAAGAGAATCAGAGCACCCCCCTGAAGTACGGGGAGAGAACCTTTTCCATTCTTCCACATGAGCGAAAATTCCGAGTCAAATTCACGCGGCAAGCATGCCGGCAAGGCGTCCTATGACGCCGGAGACATCAAGCGGCTGAAGGGCCTCAAGGCCGTCCGCGAGCGTCCCGGCATGTACATTGGCGACACCAATGAGACCGGTCTGCATCACTGCGTTTACGAGATTGTGGACAACTCCATCGACGAGGCGCTCGCCGGCTTCTGCAAGCACATCAAGGTCGAGATCCATGCCGACGGCTCCCTCTCCGTCGAGGACGACGGACGCGGCATCCCTGTCGCGATGCACCCCGAGGAGAAGATCTCGACCCTCGAGCTCGTGCTCACCAACCTGCACGCTGGCGGTAAGTTCGACAAGGGCGCCTACCAGGTGTCCGGCGGACTCAACGGCGTCGGCGCCAAGTGCGTCAATGCGCTGTCGGACGCCTTCACCGCCGAGGTGAGCCGCGAGGGCGAGGTGAACCAGATGAAGTTCTCCCGCGGCGAGGTCACCCAACCGATCAAGGTCGTGGGCAAGACCAAGCGCACCGGCACCAAGATCACTTTCCATCCCGACCCGCAGATCTTCACGACCACGCAGGAGTTCAAGTACGACATCCTCGTGCGCCGCATGCGCGAGCTGGCCTTCCTCGTGCCCGGCATCGTCATCGAGATGAAGGACCAGCGCACCGACCGCGCGGACCGCTTCGAATTCAAGGAGGGCATCGCCGAATACGTTGCGTTCCTCAACGCCAACGAGGGGACCATCTTCGACAAGCCTATACTGATGGCGGCCGAGGTCGACTTCACCGACCTGGAGAACCCCCGCGTCATGGCCGAGGGCGAAAAGCCCAAGCCCGGCCAGCGCCGCATGATCGTCGACGTCGCCCTCCAGTACAACGACCGCTACGACGAGATGGTCTTCAGCTACACCAACCTGATCAACCAGCCCGAGGGCGGCACGCACCTCTCCGGCTTCCGCTCCGCCCTGACTCGCGTCATCAACCACTACGCGAAGTCCAACGGACTCATCAAGGACAAGGACGCCAAGCTCAACGGTGACGATATGCGCGAGGGCCTGGTGGCGGTCATTTCCGTCAAGCACCCCGACCCCAAGTTCCAGTCCCAGAACAAGACCCGCCTGACCAACCCGGAGGTCGAGGGCATCGTCACCTCCGTCGTCGGCGAGCAGCTTAAGTATTACCTCGAGCGCGACCCCAAGACCGGCCGCCGGATTGTCGACAAGTGTCTCAACGCCGCCCGCGCCCGCGAGGCCGCCCGCAAGGCCCGCGAGACCGTCCGCAAGTCCGCCATGTCCTCCGGCGGCCTGCCCGGCAAGCTGGCCGACTGCTCCGAGAGCGACCCCGCCGTCTGCGAGCTCTACATCGTCGAGGGCGACTCCGCTGGCGGTTCCGCCAAGCAGGGCCGCGACCGCCGCTACCAGGCCATCCTCCCCATCAAGGGCAAGATCCTCAACGTCGAGAAGGCGCGCATCGATAAGATCCTCTCCAACGAGGAGATCCGCACCATCATCACCGCCTGCGGCACCGGCATCGGCAAGCACGAGGGCGACGGCGCCTTCGACGTTACGAAGTGCCGCTACCACAAGCTGGTCATCATGACCGACGCCGACGTCGACGGCTCCCACATCCGCACACTGCTCCTGACCTTCCTCTACCGGCAGATGCCCGGGCTCATCGAGGCCGGCTACGTCTACATCGCCCAGCCGCCCCTCTACCGCATCAAGCGCAAGAAGCGCGAGCAGTACGTGGACAACGACCCCGAGCTCAACCGCATCCTCCTCGAGCTCGGTTCCGAGGACGTGAACCTGCTCCGCCTGCGCGACAAGCACGTCTTCCCTGGCCAGAAGCTCGACAAGATTGTCGAGGCGCTCGCCCGCCTCGAGGGCCTTGGCGCCGGCATCGCCCGCACTGGCTGCCCGTACGGCGAGTTCCTCGACCAGCAGGACCAGAAGAACCACACCCTGCCGCGCTTCGTCGTGCGCACCCGCACGGGCAATGAGGAGACCTTCGAGTTCCTCAAAGACGCGGAGGCCAAGCAGGCCTTCCTGCGCAAGTCTGGCGTCGAGGATTTCCTCTCCGACCGCATTGACCGCGAGAAGAAGCTCAAGGACGGCGCCGTCGTGCAGGAGCGCCTCCAGGTCATCGAGGTCTTCGAGAACGACGCCATCACCAAGGTGCTCAAGGAGCTCGAGACCCAGGGCATGGACGTGAAGAAGTTCAGTCCCGGCGACGAGCCGCGCTACCACCTCATCGACGGCTCCGCCGCCGAGGAGGCACCCGCCGAGGCCGCCGAGGGCGGCGACGAGCCCGCCAAGGCCGAGAAGGCCGCCAAGAAGCCGGTCAAGAAGCCCGAGCCGGTTCCGCTCATGAGCGTCCTCGACCTCATCGGGCAAATCCGCCAGTTCGGCCGCAAGGGACTCACCATCCAGCGCTACAAGGGCCTGGGCGAGATGAACCCCAAGCAGCTCTTCGAGACCACCATGGATCCGGCCAAGCGCCGTTTCCTCAAGGTCGACATCCGTGACGCTGCCGAGGCCAACCGCGTCTTCGCCATGCTGATGGGCGAGGACGTGCCCGCCCGCCGCACCTTCATCGAGGACAACGCCCTCAACACCTCGAACCTCGACGTCTGAACGGCCCCGCCCCGACCTTCCCCTCCGAATTCCGAACAAAATGTACTCCGAACAGGAAAAGCTCACCCAAGCCAGCATCACGGACATCATGCAGACCGCCTACATCGACTACTCGATGTCGGTCATCGTGTCCCGCGCACTGCCCGACGCCCGCGACGGGCTCAAGCCGGTCCAGCGCCGCATCCTCTACGCCATGCTGCGCGAGGGACTCGTCCACAACCGGCCCTTCGACAAGTGCGCCGGCGTGGTCGGCGAAGTGCTCAAGAACTACCACCCCCACGGCGACAGTTCCGTGTACGACACGCTCGTCCGCCTGGCCCAGAGCTGGGTGATGCGCTACCAGCTCATCGAGCCGCAGGGCAACTTCGGCTCGGTCGACGGCGATCCGCCCGCCGCCTACCGCTACACCGAGTGCCGTCTCGCCGAGGTTGCGGGCGAGCTCCTCGCCGACATCGACGAGGACACGGTCGACTTCGTCCCCAACTACAAGGAGTCGACCACCGAGCCCTCCGTGCTGCCCTGCGCCTTGCCTCACCTGCTGATGAATGGTTCGACCGGCATCGCCGTGGGCATGACCACCAACATCCCGCCCCACAACCTCGGCGAGCTCGTCGAGGCCGTCTGCTTGGTCATCGACAAGCCTTCCGCCACGGTCGAGGACTTGGAGAAGGTCATCGTCGGGCCGGACTTCCCGACCGGAGGCGTGATCAACGGCAAGGAGGGCATCCGCCAGTACCTGCGCACCGGCCGGGGCATCGTCCGCGTCCGCGGCGTGGCCCACACCGAGGAGCTCAAGAACGGCAAGGAGCAGGTCGTGCTCACCGAGTTGCCCTACAACGTCAATCGCGCCGCGCTGGTGAAGCATATCGCCGACCTCTGCGCCGAGAAGGTGATCGACGAAGTCTCCGACCTCCGTGACGAGTCCGACGAGAACACCCGCGTGGTCATCGAGCTCAAGCGCGGCGAGAGCCCCCGCGTGGTCATCAACAAGCTCTACAAGCACACCAACTTCGAGAACTCCTTCGGCGTCATCCTGCTGGCCCTCGACAAGCGCCGGCCCAAGCAGATGACCATCCGCGAGCTCATCGAGTGCTTCGTCGAGCACCGCCGCGACGTCGTCACCCGACGTACGCGCTTCCGCCTGCGCAAGGCCGAGGATCGCGCCCACATCCTCGAGGGCTTCAAGATCGCCTTGCGCCACCTGGACGATTTTGTGAAGATTATTCGTGCCTCCGCCAACCGCGACGAGGCCCGGGTCAAGCTCATCGCCAAGTACGGCCTGAGCGAGCGCCAGGCCCTGGCCATCCTCGACCTGCGCCTCTACCAGCTCACCGGCCTAGAGCGCGACAAAATCGAGGAGGAGTATCGCCAGCTCATGGCCCTCGTCGAGGAGCTGCGCGGCATCCTCTCCAGCGAGTCCAAGCTGCTCACCCTGATCAAGAAGGAGCTCCGCGAGGCCGCCAAGAAGCACGTCACCCCGCGCCGTACGCGCGTGATGGACGCCGACGGCGAGCTCTCGATGGAGGACATCGTCGCCAATGAGGGCAGCGTGGTCACCGTCTCGCACGCCGGCTTCATCAAGCGCACCCCGGTCGCCCAGTATCGCCTGCAGAAACGCGGCGGCAAGGGCACCAAGGGAGCCGAGCTGTCCAAGGCCGCGTCCGACGAGGACAGCGACTTCATCGAGCACCTCTTCACGGCCAACACCCACGACCACATGATGTTCTTCATGAACAACGGTCGGGTCTACGTGGAGAAGGTCTATGAGATCGAGGAGGCCGCCCGCGCCTCGCGCGGCAAGTCCATCGCCCGCCTGCTCGACCTTAAGGACGACGAGAAGCTGGCCGCCATGGTCTGCGTCCCGAATTTCGACGAGGGGCGCTTCTTGGTGATGTGCACCGCCAACGGCACCATCAAGAAGACCGGGCTGGAGAAGTACGCCAACGTCCGCAAGGGTGGCATCATCGGCGTTAACATCGAGCACGGCGACCAGCTCATCTCGGTCAAGCTCACCAATGGCGACAACGAGGTCGTGATGATCTCGCAGTCCGGCATGTCCATCCGGTTCCATGAGTCGGGCGTCCGTTCGATGGGCCGCGACACGACCGGCGTGATCGGCATGAACCTCGACAGCGGCGACCAGGTGAAGGCGATGGAAGTCGTCGACCCGGCCTGCACGCTCCTCGTGGTGGGCGTGGACGGCATCGGCAAGCGCACGCCCTTCGACGACTCTGAGACCAAGGAACCCGTCTACCGCAAGCAGTCCCGCGGCGGCAAGGGGGTCATCGCCATCAGCACCGAAGCCGGCGTCGCCGGCGCGCTCAGCGTCCGTGAGGACGACGAGGTCATGCTGCTCACGAAGGGCGGCCAGTCCATCCGCACCAAGGTGGCCGACATCCGCTGCACGGCGGGCCGCGCCACCAAGGGCGTGCGGGTCATGCGCCTCAAGGAGGGCGAGACGCTCCTCGGCATCTCCAAGGTCGAGAAGGCCGAGGACGAGGATACCGCCCCCGCGGCCGGACCCGCGGCCTGACGCACGAGGTCACCCGGTTCCCGCCGGCGGCATCAGCCGTCCGGTGGGTCAGCCGCACTCGAAGGCGGCGATGCTTTCGACGTGCCGGGTCTGCGGGAACAGGTCGAACGGACGTACGCCGATGAGGCGCCAGCCCATCGCCGTGAGCGTCTTGGCGTCCCGCGCCTGGGTGTCGGGCGCGCAGCTCACGTAGACGATGCGGCGGGGGGCGAAGGCGTCGAGCTGAGCGAGGAAGGGTTCGTCGCAGCCGCGTCGGGGCGGGTCGACGATCACGGCGGTATCCGGCCCCTTCACCGGCAGTCCCGCAAAGATCGACTCGGCCGAGCCGGCGATGAAGCGGCAGTTCAGCAGACGGTTGAGCGCTGCGTTCTCCGCCGCCTTGCGCACCGCCTCGGCGCTCACCTCGACCCCGCTGACTGACTCGAAATGCGGCGCGGCCGAGAGCGCAAACAGGCCGGACCCGCAGTAGGCGTCGACGAGGTGCCGGGCGCCCGAGGACCGGGCGAGCTCCACCGCGTGCGCCACGAACTCCGGCAGCACGGAGGGGTTGTTCTGGAAGAACTCGCCCGCGAGGAACTTCAGGGTCAGGGTGCCGACCTTGTCGGTCACCGTCGCGCGAGGGTCGGTGACCACGCCCTCCTGACAGTCGCGGAAGAGTAGGGTGGCGCCGCGTTCGAAGTGTCCTGGATTGGAGCGGACGTTCTTCCTCGCCCGGGCGTAGGCTGCGTTGATTGCGTCGGTCGCAATCGGGCACTTTGGCACGTCCACGACGCGCCGCGCGGTGCCGGCGGCGAGGAAGCCGATGGGGAAGTCCGCCCGGCGCGGGGTCATGAAATGAGGGGTGATCTTGGAGCGGTAGGCGTACTGCTTCGGCGAAGGATGGCAGGGATCGACCTCCGTCCTGATCCCGCCCAGCCGCTCGAAGGCCTCCTGCACCTGACGGCGCTTCCATTCCAGCTGCTGCGGGTAGGCGAGGTTCTGGTACTGGCAGCCCCCGCACTCGCCGAAGAGGTCGCAACGCGGCTGCACCCGGTGCGGAGACGGGGTCAGCACGCGCACCAGGTCGCCGCGGGAGAAGTTGGCGGCGTTGTGCCAGATCTTCGCGACAATCTTTTCTCCGGGCAGGGCGCCGGTCACGAACACGACCCAGCCGTCCTTGCGGGCAAGGCCTTCGCCGAGGTTGGTGATCGAGGCGATCTCGAGCTCCACCTCTTGATGGTAGGTGAAGGGGCCCTCGCGGAACCTGGGCGGTTGTCGGGACTCGGGCATGCCGACAAGGTCTGGTCCGTGGCGAGGAGGTCGAGACTTATCCCCGCGCTCCAAGCCCGTCCTTGCGGAGCGGCCGCGCTTCGGGCTCAATGGTCCCGTGTCCGAGGAAGCCATCCAGAGCAGGCAGAACCCGCGCGTCCAGGCGCTGGCCCGCCTGCGTGACCGTGCCGAACGCGACGCTCGCGGGCTCTTCCTGATCGAGGGTCAGCGCGAGCTTTCCCGGGCCCTTGAGCGTGGCGTGGCCATCGAGGAGGCCTACCACTGCCCTGAGATGTTTCGCGGTTCGGAGCAGGCCGAGCTGATCGCGCGCTGCCGGGTCGGCCGGGCCTCGGTCTGCCAGCTCGGGGTCTCGGCGTTCGAGAAGGTCTGCGGACGTGAAGGGCCGGACGGCGTGCTCGGTGTGGCCAGGACCTGGGATTGCTCGCTCGCACGGCTCAGGCTCTCGGCCAGGCCCCTCCTGCTCGTCGTCGAATCCGTCGAGAAGCCTGGCAATCTCGGCGCGCTGCTGCGCACCGCGGACTCCGCGGGCTGCGATGCCGTCATCGTCTGCGACCCGGTCACCGACGTCTTCAACCCGAACGTCGTCCGCTCCTCGCAGGGCGCGCTCTTCTCCATGCCGGTCGCCGTCTGCACCTCGCAGGAAGCGGTCGTCTGGATGAAGGCCAAGGGCGTGCGTTCGATGGCGACCTCGCCCGCGGCGACCAAGACGTTCTGGGACGTCGACTGCTGCGGTCCGTTGGCCTTGCTACTGGGTTCGGAGAAGGACGGCCTGAGCGACTTCATGCTGGGCGCCGCGGACGAGAAGATCTCGATCCCGCAGGCCGGCCTCTCGGATTCCCTCAATGTCTCCATAGCCGCCGGAATCGTGCTCTTCGAGGCCGTCCGCCAGCGTCGGAAATAGGCGCTGATGCGAAGTGCTATCTGCCACCTGGCTTCGTACGCCTCCTTCGGCTTGGGCAGTCTCTGTTTCTGGCTGCATCACCGGATCGGCGGCCGTCTCGACGCGGACGGGTTCCTTCGCGAGCCTTTCTGGCTCCTGCCCATGGGCTGGTTCTTCGCATTCAGCGGATTATCCCTCCTCATCGCATCCCTTTTCCGGCCCAAAAAAGAGGACCGGGCTTGAAGTTCGGCCTTGCTGGAGAGGACTGACGATTCGCTCAGCTGATGACCTTGGCGACCAGGTCGTCGAGCTTCTTGCCGTCGACGGCGAAGGCACGGATGCCTTCGGCGGTCTTCTCGGTGGCCATGGCGTCTTCGTTGTGGTGCCAGCGGAATTCCTTCTCGCCCCAGGCCTTGGCGGCTTCGCCTTCGGACTTGGCGGCGGCTTCGTCGAGCACCTTGGGCACCGCGGCGGAGTCTTTGGAGAGCTCGTCGAGGAGGTTCGGGGCGATGGTCAGGAGGTCGCAACCGCAGAGGGCCTTGATCTGGCCGCAGTTACGGAAGGAGGCGCCCATGACCTCGGTCTTGATGCCGTTACGCTTGTAGTACGCGTAGATGCGGCGGACGGACTGGACGCCGGGGTCGTTGGCGCCCGCGGAGGCGGCTTCGTTCCAGTTGGCGCCCTGGGCCTTCTTGTGCCAGTCGTAGATGCGGCCGACGAACGGCGAGATCAGCTGGACCTTGGCGTCGGCGCAGGCCACGGCCTGGGCGAAGGAGAAGAGAAGGGTCAGGTTGCAGCGGATGCCTTCCTTCTCGAGCTCGGCGGCGGCCTGGATGCCTTCCCAGGTGGAGGCCATCTTCACCAGGATGCGTTCCTTGGGGATGCCGGCGGCCTTATAGAGAGCGATGAGCTCGCGGGCCTTGGCGACGGTGGCGGCCTTGTCGAAGGAGAGGCGGGCGTCGACTTCGGTGGAGACGCGGCCCGGGACGATCTTGAGGATCTCGGTGCCGAAGGAGATGAGGAGCGCGTCGACGGCGGCCTGGACGCCCTTTCTCTTGTTGTCCTGGGCGGCCTTTTGGAGCAGCGCCTGGTACTCGGGCATCTGGACGGCCTTGAGGATGAGGCTCGGGTTGGTCGTGGCGTCCAGAGGCTTGAAGGCCCTCATGGCGGCGAAGTCGCCGGTGTCGGCGACGACCTTGGTGTGCTGGCGGAGCTGCTCGAGGGCGTTCATGGTGAGGACGTCCGAGGTTGTGGGGCCCGCCCTGGTTGTCCAGCCCGTCCCGGTGTCCGCCGTCTCCGCTTGTTTCTGGGCCCGCCTCGCACAGATTGCCTCGCATGCGCATCAAGGTCCGGGACGCACTGGCGGCAGAATCTCCCCTCGGCGGAATCACGGTCAGCGGCTGGGTGCGGACCCGCCGTGACGCCAAGGGGTTCTCTTTCGTCGAGATCAATGATGGCTCCTGCCTGCGCAACCTGCAGGCCGTCGTCGACCATGCCGTCCCCGGCGCGGAGGCCCTGGGCACCGTGCTCACCGGTGCGTCGGTCTCCGTGGACGGCGAGCTCGTGCCTTCGCCCGCCAAGGGCCAGCGCTGGGAGCTGCGCGTCTCCGCCTTCCGTCTGGTCGGCGAGGCGGACGCGACCTTTCCCTTGCAGAAGAAGGGGCACACGGCCGAGTTCCTGCGCACCATCCCGCACCTGCGGGCGCGCACCAACCGCATCGCCTCCTCCCTACGGCTGCGCAGCCGGCTGGCCATGGCCGTGCACGAGTTCTTCCAGGCGCGCGGCTTCGCCTACGTCCACACCCCAGTGATCACCGTCAGCGACTGCGAGGGCGCGGGCGAGCTCTTCCGCGTGACCACCCTTGACCCCGCCGCCCCGCCGAAGTCCCCCGACGGCTCGGTCGACTGGGCCGCCGACTTCTTCGCCCGTCAGGCCTTTCTGACCGTCTCGGGTCAGCTCGAGGCCGAGACCCTCGCCTGCGCCCTGGGCGACGTCTACACCTTCGGTCCCACCTTCCGTGCCGAAAATTCCCAGACCAGCCGTCACGCCAGCGAGTTCTGGATGATCGAGCCGGAGATGGCCTTCTGCGATCTCGCCGGCGACATGGACTGCGCCGAGTCCCTGGTTAAGCACCTCGTGCGGGCGGCCCTCGAGTGTTGCCCCGAGGAGCTCGAATTCTTCAACGCCTACGTCGACAAGGGCCTGTTGGAGCGCCTCAGGCTGGTCGCCGATCGGCCTTTCACCCGCATCACCTACGGAGAGGCCGTCGACCTCCTCCTCGCCTCCGGACGACCTTTCGAGCATCCCGTGAAGTGGGGGGAAAATCTGCAGTCCGAGCACGAGCGGTGGCTGACCGAGGAACGCTTCGGCGGCCCTGTGACCGTCTGCGACTACCCGGCGGCGGCGAAGCCCTTCTACATGCGTCAGAACGACGACGACCGCACCGTGGCCGCGATGGACGTGCTCGTGCCCGGCGTGGGCGAGATTGTCGGCGGCAGCCAGCGCGAGGAGCGGCCGGAGCGCCTCGAGGCCGCGATGCGCGCGCACGGACTGGACCTCG
>VHDL01000005.1:0-40000 GCA_016871415.1 Verrucomicrobiota bacterium | reverse complement strand
CGGTCGGCCCGCCGCCGTCGACGAAGTCCGCGAGCCAGGCCCCGCCGGGCAGCTTCAGCAGCAGCGCGTCGAGCCAGGCGCCGCCGGAGGCCGCGGCCTTCGCGATTGAGGAGGCCGAGAGCATCATTAGCGTCGTCGCGCCCACGAGGAAGAACAGCACGAGGAAGAGCAGGTAGTTCGCGAAACGGTCGCGCCAGCTGCGCCCTTTCCGCACGCCCCAGACGCCGTTGAGCGCGTCCTCGACGCGGCTGAGCATGAGCACCGCGAGGGCGAGGATCATCGTCAGGCCGACCACGCCCGCCTCGCTGCTCGCGGCGTTCGCCAGCAGCCGGTCGACCAGGACGTCGACCTCGCGGTTCATCTCGCCGAGCGTCGCCTGCCTGCCGCCCGCCGTCGTCGCCTGCGGCGCCACGTACGAGACCGCGGCCACGATCGCCCGCTTAGCCGGATTCTCCGCGCCCGCGCCCGCGCGGGTGAGGATGAAGCCGGACACGGTGAGGGCCAGCGCGAGCAGCGGACCGACCGACATCAGCGCGTAATAGGTGAGCGCCGCTGCCTGCTGCGGCAGACGATTGTCCCAAAGGCCGTGCCATATGGTCGCCGCCACGCGCCAGGCGGCCTTGCGCCCGCCGCTCCAGCCCCGCTCGGAGAGGGCCGCGGGGCTCCAGCAGCCGTCCAGGGCTTCCAGGGCGCGCCGGGCGCGGGGCAGGGGAGAGTCCATGATTCAGCGTGGGGACGGCGCGGCGCCGCGGCAATCTCAGGCACCCCGGTGAATGGCGTGAGCAAGCCCAACAAGAGCCGTTTGCATGGGCGGTTCCGTGCTGTTGGATGGATGGCCGATGGATTCGACAGACCGAGTGTTAAAAAATAATCAAAAAAACGACCTATGAATAATTATGTTCTACAAGTGTATCATCAACAGAGTCTTGCAAATCAACCCTACATTTAGTGCCTAAAAGAGTTTGCCGACCCTACATCTAGTTCCTAACACTCAAGTATACCACCTTACTAGCGGCCGGTCCCCGGCCACTGTAAAGACCTTTTCCCCCTAATTACTAAAGCAAACTACCCAAATGGAAAACGCCCCCGCTCCCCGAGACACGACCGTCATAAAGGTCGGCAACAAATCCTTCATCCTGGACCGCGACAAGGCCGAGCAGGCCTTCGCGTCCAAGCGCGTCATCAACGGCCGCGACACGATGTTCTTCAACATCCTGCCGCTGAAGTACCAGTGGGCCTACGACCTCTACCGCACGATGAAGAACAACCATTGGGAGCCGGAGGACATCCCGATGCAGAAGGACTGCGAGCAGTGGCGCGACCAGACCGGCCAAATCACCGAAATCGACCGCTGGATCGTCAAGATGGCGATCGGTTATTTCTCCGCCGCCGAAGGCATCGTCGGCGACAACATCATCCACGTCGTGCGCGAGGTCGTCACCGCCCCCGAGCTCAAGCTCGTCCTGGGCCGCCACGCGCACGAGGAGAACATCCACGCCGATTCGCTCGTCTACATGATCTCTTCGCTCGGCATCAACCCGCACGAGTGCGAGGCGATGTTCGAGGACATTCCGACGATTGCCAAGAAGGCCGCCTTCGTCGTCAACAACTCCCGGGCGCTGCGTCGCAAGCTCGACCTCACCAAGCTCGAGGACAAGCAGGCCCTCGCCAAGAACATCTTCCTCTTCGGGCAGTGCATGGAGGGCACCCAGTTCTACGGCCTCTTCGGCATGGTGCTCTCCCTCGCCCGCCAGAACAAGTTCCCGGGCATCGGCCAGATGTTCCGCTACACCCTCCGCGACGAGTCCAACCACATCGACCTCTTCCGCAACCTGCTCTCCGAGCTCGTCAAGGAGAACCCGGATGTCTGGACGCCCGCCTTCAAGCAGGAGCTCCGCCAGCTCATGGCCTCCGCCGTGGCCCTCGAAAAGGACTTCATCCGCGACTGCCTGCCGGTCAACGGACTCGGCCTCTCCGCCAAGGAGTTCGACCAGTACATCGACTACATCGCCGACCGCCGTCTCCGCAACTGCGGCCTCGATCCGCTCGTCGCAGAGACCGTCAATCCTTTCTCCTGGCTGTCCGAGATGATGGACCTCAAGAAGGAGCAGAACTTCTTCGAAGGCCGCGTGACCGAATACCAGAAGCAGGGCGCTCTCGGCACCGTCTCCGACGACGAGCTCTGATCCGCCCCGAGCCGGCCTTCCGACGTCACCCCCTCCGCGTCGAAAGCTGGCACATCTTCCGTTCTCACCCCCCGCCCCATCCTCCTCTCCCCTCCTTCCGGCGCCCGTCCGCGGCGCCAACCCTCCCCTTTTTCTCCTCCCTTCCCATCCCTCCTTCCATGAAATCCGAACTCCCTTTCTTCCGCACCGACCTCGCCCTCAAGAACGCCGTCCGTGCGCCCGCCGAGTCCAAGCCCCGTTACAACTGGCGTGAATCGCTACCCGGCGGCCTCGGCGACCACGGCGAACGCGTCGCCGACCTCGTCGGTCAAGCGCTCACCGACCTCCTCGTCTCACGCGAGGAGAAGGACATCGACAATGAGCAGAATCGTAACTTCGTCACTGCCATCGCCTGCGACGTCACGCGGCGTCTCGCCGCGCTCGGCGCCCAAGTCAGCGAGGCCCACGTCCGCCAGATCGTCGAGGAGGCCCTGGTGCACGCCGGCCGGCACGACGTGGCCAAGGCCGTACTCTTCTCCGAGAACCATTCCGGCGACGGAGACGAGCTGCCCGCCGTGGCCACCCGCCTCGTCCGCCGCAACGGACAGTTCGTCCCTTGGATTCCCGCCAAGATCGAGGTCGCGGTCCGCAAGGCCTTCCTCTCGCTCGACCGTGACTCCGCCCCCGCCGCGATGGTCGCCGCCGCCGTCACCCGCCGGGTGGCCGAATCCGGCCTCACCGCTATCGGCATCGAGGAGGTCCAGGACCTCGTCCAGGAGGAGCTCATGCGCCAGGGGCACTTCAAGATCGCTGAATCCTACATCCTCTACCGCCGCTACCGCGCCGACATCCGTGAGCAGGCCGCCGCCGCTCCCGCCCCGGACGACGTCTATCAGGACTCGTTCGTCGAGGTCAAGAAGCTGGACGGCTCGACCTTCTTCTGGAAAGGCGAGGACCTCCGCCTCCGCATCGCCTTCGCCGCCAACGGACTCGAGCTCTCCAAGGACGCCAAGGAGATCGAGGCCGACCTCCGCCGCGGGCTCTCCAGCGAGATCAGCGAGGGCGACCTGCGCAAGACCATCGAGCTCAATGCCAAGACGCTCGTCGAGGCCGACGGCGACTTCGCCAAGTTCGCCGCCCGCGTCGGCCTGACCTACATCTACGAGGAGGTCCTCGGCTGGGACATCGTCCGCGACGGCGTCGCGCAGCTCAAGGAGTTCCACCGCGCCAAGTTCGCCGCCTACGTCGAGCGCGGCATCGCCATCGGCCGGCTCTCGCCCGACCTGCGCAAGTACGATCTGGCCCGCCTCGCCGAGGCCCTCGATCCTGCGGCCGACATGGAGTTCGAGTTCCTCGGGATCCAGACGATGTACGACCGCTACCTCATCATCGACAAGACGGTGAAGCCTGCCCGCCGTCTAGAGACGCCCCAGTTCTTCTGGATGCGCGTCGCCATGGGCCTTTTCCTCCGCGAGGCGAAGGACCGCGAGGGCTGGGCCGTCCGCCTCCACGGGCTCTACAAGTCGCGCCGCTTCTGCAGCTCGACTCCAACGCTCTTCAATTCGGGCACGCTCCACAGCCAACTCTCCTCCTGCTACCTTTACAAGGTCGACGACACCATCGAGTCCATTATGCTCCGTGGCATTGCGGAGAACGCCTTCCTCTCCAAGTGGGCGGGCGGCCTAGGCGGCTCCTGGACCTCGGTCCGCGGCACGGGCTCCTACATCAAGGGCACCAACGGCGAGTCCCAGGGCGTCATCCCCTTCCTCAAGCTCCACAACGACCAGCTCGTCGCCGTCAACCAAGGCGGCAAGCGCCGCGGATCCGGCTGCGCCTACCTCGAGACCTGGCACAACGACATCGAGGACTTCCTCGAGCTCCGCAAGAACACCGGCGACGACCGCCGTCGCACGCACGACATGAACACGGCCAACTGGATTCCCGACCTGTTCATGAAGCGCCTCAAGGCCCGCCAGGAATGGACGCTTTTCCTCTCCAACGAGACCCCGGACCTCCACGAGACCTTCGGCGCCGACTTCGAGCAGCGCTACGTCGCCTATGAGGCCCGCGCCAAGAAGGGCGAGATCTTCGGCAAGCCGATGCCCGCGATCGATCTCTGGAAGAAGATGCTCGGCATGATCTTCGAGACCGGCCACCCCTGGATCACCTTCAAGGACCCGTGCAACGTCCGCTCCCCGCAGGACCACGTCGGCGTCATCCACTCCTCCAACCTCTGCACCGAGATCACGCTCAACACGAGCGCCGAGGAGACCGCGGTCTGCAACCTCGGCTCAGTGGTCCTCGACTCCCACCTGCGCGACGACGGCGCAATCGACCACGACCGGCTCCGCGAGACGGTCGCGGTTGCGGTCCGCGCTCTGGACAACGTCGTCGACATCAATTACTACCCGACCAAGGCCGCCGAGGTCTCCAACTTCCGCCACCGCCCGATCGGCATGGGCGTGATGGGGCTCCAGGACTGCCTCTACCGCAAGGGGATCTCCTTCGCCTCCGAGGCGGCCGTCGAGTTCAACGACGAAATCATGGAGGCCGTGGCCTACTACGCCTACTCGGCCTCCTCCGACCTCGCCGCCGAACGCGGCACCTACAGCTCCTACAGGGGCTCCAAGTGGGACCGCGGGTTGCTTCCCCAAGACACGATCGACCTGCTCGAGAAGGAGCGCGGCATGATGATCGAGGTGCCCCGCGGCGGCCGCATGGACTGGACGCCGGTCCGCGAGAAGATCGCCCGTCAGGGGATGCGTAATTCCAACGTGCTCGCCATCGCGCCCACCGCGACAATCTCCAACATCGTCGGCAGCTCGCCCTGCATCGAGCCGACCTACAAGAACCTCTTCGTGAAGAGCAATCTGTCCGGTGAGTTCACCGAGCTCAACGGCTGGCTGGTCCGCGACCTCAAGAAGCTCGGCCTCTGGAACGCGGAGATGGCCCAGCAGCTGAAGTACTTCGACGGCGAACTCAAGGACGTCCCCGGCATCCCCCAGGAGCTCAAGGACAAGTACCTCACGGCCTTCGGCATCGACTACAAGTGGCTCATCGACGCCGCCGCCCGCCGCCAGAAGTGGATCGACCAGGCGCAGTCGCTCAACCTGTTCCTGCCGCGTCCCGACCTCAAGGCGCTCTCGCACATGTACCAGTACGCCTGGCGCACGGGCCTCAAGACGACCTACTACCTCCGCACGCTCGGGGCCTCCAACATCGAGAAGGCCACCATCGACATCAAGCAGCGTGAGCAGGCCGAACCGAAGAAGAAGGAGTACACGGAGGCCGAGAAGGCCGCCTGCTCAATCGACGCGATGCTCAACGGCGGCACCTGCGAGGCCTGCCAGTGATTGTTCCCTAGGAGTCCCGAGTCCGTGAATCCGAGGGGCGGCCGAGAGGCCGCCCCTCCTGCGTCGGGCAGGGCGGTCATCGCTCCGGACGCCGCTCGCACGGGCGTACGCGTCATCTTCCATCTTCCATCCTCCGTCCTCCATCCCCTATCTTCCCCTGCATGCCCGACCTATCCACCCTCGCCGGCACGGTGCGCATCCTCTCCCGTGAGGAGGCTTTCGCGGAACTGGTGCGCAGGCTGGAGGCTCGCGCCGCGCATGGGTGCTTCACGGTGGGGCTCAGCGGCGGCTCCACGCCCAAGGCTTTCTACGCCTGGACCGCCGCCGGACGCCGTCTCTCCGACGCGGTCCTCGCCCGGGCCGATTGGCACGTGAGCGATGAGCGCTGCGTCCCGCTGACGTCCGCTGATTCCAACTTCGGCCACGCCGTGCGCGGGCTGCTCGATCCGCTCGGCGTCCCCGCCGCCCGGCGCTTCCCCTGGCCGGTGGAGCTCGCGCCGGAGGAGGCCGCCATCCGCTACGCCGCCGCCCGCGCTCCCGGCGAGGCCTTCGATCTCTGCGTGCTGGGCCTCGGCGACGACGCGCACATCGCCTCGCTCTGGCCCGGATGCCCTCTCATCGGCAAGTCCGACGGTCCGCCGTTCGCCGCCACCGAGTGGCCTGGCCGGGGCTGGCGTCTCACGGTCACCCGTTCCGGGCTCGCCTGCTGCGGTGAAATCCTGGTCCTGGTGAGCGGCGCCTCGAAGGCGCAGGCGCTCAGGGCCGTCTGCGAAGACGCCGAGGATCCGGCCCGCTTCCCTGGTCAGGTGCTACGTGAAATCCCCGCCAGGGTCACTTGGCTGGCGGACGCTGAGGCGGCTTCAGCGCTGCGGGGCTGACTTTCGTCTCGGGTAGGGCGTTCGCCTCCGGGGCGTGGTCGGTCACGTTGTGCCGCAGCAAGGGTCCGTCCTCCGCCCTGCCCGGTCCCAGGGTGAAGATGAAACGTTGATCGGCCGCCAGGATGAGCGTGGTGGAGCTGTCCAAGGTCCACTTGCCCTGACGGTCGAGGTATTCGACCCGGTGGTTGACCTTCCTGCGTCCGCGTCCTTCGAGGGGATGGAGGGCCGAACGACCCGGAGCGACCTCCACGAACTGCGTGCCGAGCCAGCAGCGCACCACGTTGTCGGAGAGATTGAGGAATCGAGACGAGCCGACCGGCTGGCTGGTGAAGTCGGCCGGCACCAGGTTGAGCCGCGCTCCCGAGGGCAGGCCCGGGGAGACGATCAGCACGTGCCGTCCGCCCTCCGCCGGCACGAGGAAACGCAGCGGCGAAAGCGTCGGCAGGCCCGCGTCGTCCAGCAGCGTGAGCGAGGCTTCCGCTCCGCCGATCAACGCCAGGGGCCGGCCGAGGTGACCATCGCGGATCTCCACCTCCACGGGCGCCGCCTCCGGTCGCGGCGAGAGGAGCGCGCGCTGCGGCGCCTGGCTGATGCCGCTGACGTGCACCAGCGTCTCCTCGCCGGGCGAGCCGCTCGCCGAAAGCACCAGCAGGATGAGGGCGCCGGCCCTCACTGTCCCGCTCCGTCGGCCGCCTTGCCCTTGGCCTTGCCTTTGCCCTTGCCGCCTTCCGTCGTGGCGGGGGGCGGCGGAGGCGGCGGCGGAAGGGCCGGCGCCAGGACCTTGTTCTCCATGATGACCGAATTATGGTAGCGTTCCTCCGGCTTGGCGCCCGGCATCTCCAGCACGAAGTACATCAGGCGCGTGTTGGGGAAGAAGATCATCGTGGTGGAGGCGATGAGCCTGGGCTCGGCCCCCGGCTCGGTCACGGCGAGGGAGAACCTCGCCGGCTGTCGCTTGGTGAAAGTGCCCGGATACCGGGCCCGTCCGCGGGAGGGGACCTGAAGGGCCGTGTTGCCCACGGCGCAGTCCACCCGCGCGTTGGTGTAGTTGATGATCTGGATGGTTCCGTAAGGGAAGGCTTCCTCGCCGAAGTCGAAGACCTGCGCCTGGGCTGACGTGCCCCTCGCGTCCGGGAAGAGGATGACCGCCAGATCGGATCCGTCCGCCGGCACCGCCACGGAGGCGAAGGGCTCCCACACGACCACGGGGTTGCCCTGCTTGTCCTTCTCGGTGCCGAACGTCTTGCGCGCGACCACCGCGGTCGGCGGCCCGAAGTACTGCGTCTTGACGCTGAGCGCCATGACGTCCGGAGCGAAGGGCACGCGGTCCTTGTCCTGCAGCAGGGCCAGCTCGGGCGGGTTCTCCGGCGCGACCCACCAGGCGAAGCGCAGGGTCGCCTTGCGGCCCGGCACGGCGGGGGGCTGCTGGGCTCCGGCTTCGGACCCGAGGAAGGTGAGGCCGCAGACCAGGGCCGCGGCGAGGATTCGGGGGAAGGACATCTCAGATTTCGTTGGCTCCCAGCCACCGGATGGAGGTCGAGCGGAAGCGCCGGCCGAGCAGACGGTTGATGTTGGCCGCATTGGCCGAGGGCGTGGTGACGCCGTTCGGGAAGTTGCGTTCATACGGGTCCACGACGGCGGACGTGCCGTAGTCGGCGCCTCCGTTGCGGTAGTCGAGCCGGCGACGGTTGGGCTCGTCCCCGGTCGTGCCGTTGGCCCCCGGGACCATGAACTCCATGCCCCGTTGGACCACGACTTCGACCCAGGCCTTGCCGATCACGCGTCCGCCGTTGTCGAGCGCCTCGCCGTAGGCCCGGATGACGAAGGTGTCGGACCGGGCGGTGAGGTTCGGGCCCACCGAATTCAGCACGTCCATCTGGGTGACCAGGCCGGGCGCGCCGAGCCCCGCCGTGACGGCGTTCTCCGCATTGGTGCGGCTCATGGATCGGACGCCGGGGAAGCGCAGCTTGGGGTCGATCTTCGGGTAGGCCGATGTCTCGAGCCACCAGCTGGTGGCGGAGGCCGCCGCGTCGTTGGCCTTGATGTTGTTGAGGTCGTACCAATTGGAGCCGGGCACGGGCGCGTCGGGCGCGTCGAAGACGCCGCCGGCCTGCGTGATGGCGTTGAGGTTGATCCGGCGGCCCGCGTCGGAGTCGGAGTCCGTCTTGTCGATGGCCGCCTGCAGGGCGCCCTTGAGACCGTAGACGTCGCTGTTCACCAGCCGGCGGTTGATGAAGTCGGAGAGCGACATGAACGGTCCGCGGCCGCGGATTTCGGCCACGACGCGCTCGGCCAGCTCGTCGACCTGCGCGTCGGTCAGTTCACGGTGCTTGAGCCACGGCTCCGATCCGTCGGTGGCCGTGCCGCCGATGGCGCGGGAGAACTTGGTGAGGGCGCTGGTGGTGCCGGTGCCGCTGGCGAGGTCGGGGAGCGGCGTGCCGCGCAGCGCGCCGAGGACGGCCTTCCAGGCCGCCTTGGACGTCGAGTTCACGTTGAAGCCCCCGTTGTAGAGGGAGTTGCGGGCGAGGTATTTCGGGTGGGGGAAGTCGCTCTCGGTCAACGCCTGCGCGGCGTTGGCCAGAGAATTCGTGAGGTTCGCCGCGGCCCTGCCGTCCGGCATGAAGGTCATGCGCTTGTTCGCCAGCGGGTTCCTTCCCGCCTCCAAGGCCGACTTGACCGCCGCGAAGGTGGCCGCGGTCACGCCGCTGGCGGCGAGCGCGGTCTCCTGCAGGGTCCTGACGTTGGTGTCCGCCGGCAGGTCGGGGCCGCCGGGCCAGGCGCTCGGGGTGTCCGCCGGTGAATAGGAGTTGGCGGGCAGGTTGAGGCCGCTGAAGTAGAAGCTGTCCCAGAGCGCAAGGTTCGAGGCGAAGGCGTGGTCGACGCGGGGCGCGGTGCGGTTGCGCACGGGCCGGGTGCCCATCGCCTTGGCGACGTAGCCCAGTTCGGGCATCGGACCACGGGCGGCCGCGACGTTCGCCCCGTGCAGGGCGTTGAACTCGGGGCTGCTCTCACCGGGGAAGAGGTCGCGGGGGCCGGGCCATTCGACGATCCGGGTCAGGTCGCCGATGCCGGGGTGCGCGAACGAGGAGCCGACGGTGAGGTCGGCGTCCGTGCTGAGTTCGGCCGTGGGGGCCGTGCCCAGCTGGGACAGCGAGAGCAGCGGCCGACGGGGCACGGGGAAGAGGACGACGGATTCCTGGCCGTTGGCCACGTCGGTGATGCTGCGTCCCCAGTAGGCGTTGCGGAAGTCGGTGGAGGTGGGGAACTGCGCTCGGGAGAGCGTGCCGTCCAGCGTGCGCTGGGACTGGATCCAGCCGAGGGGTGCGTGGGCCTTGCCGTCATAGCCGAAGAGCTGGGACTGCTGGGCGCGGTGGCCGACCATGAAGGGCGTGGTCGGGGCCTGCTTCATCTCGGCCGGGGTCTGCATCCGGTCGCGCATGTCGGTCGTGCTTCCGGTGTTGCCGAAGTTCGGCGTGAGCACGTTGTTGGGGTACCAGAGCGCGGTGTCGCGGGTGGTGTCGGCCGCGCGACGCACGAAGTCGACCATGAACACCGGGGCCTTCGTGGTGCCGGGCACCAGCGTGAAGGGCTGGCTCTTGTTGAGCGTGTCCGCCTTGTTCAGGGTCAGCTCAAGCGCCTTGCCCGTGGCGTCATTGAACTCCGGGTCCGTCGGCACGGAGCCGCCGAGGGCCGTCCATGAGCCCTTGATGTAATAGTTCGGGGTCGGCGGGTTCTGTCCGAAGGGGCGCGTCCACTCGCGGTCGAGGGCCACGTAGTAGCCGTCGTCGTTGTTGGAGTTGCTGTACATGGGCCAGCCGGCGCACATCGCCTGGAAGTTCAGCAGCAGGTCCTCGTCGACGAGGTTGAAGCCGTTGACCGTCTCGGAGCCCTCGCGGTAGCGGCGGATCATGCGGGGAGGGGAGCCCGACCGGTCGTCGACGTAGGTGGCGGGGTCGTCGTCCGGGGTCCCGAACCAGCGGCGGTGGGTGTTGAGATTGCGCCCGTCGATCGCCTGCTTGCCGAGCAGGTAGAAGTTCCAGGTCTGGTTGCCGTGGGTGCCCACGCGGCCGCGGCGTTCCACCGGCGCGATGTAGCCGGGCAGCTGGACTCGGCTTTCGACCAGGGATGGTTCGCCCGCGCGGGGATGGGGCGGCAGGTACTTGGTCACGCGGTCGACCGAGATGCGTTCGCCTTCGGTGCCGACCACGCGTCCGTTGTAGGCGAGCCATCCCGTGTTGCGCACGAGCACCTGCAGGGAGCGTCCCCCCAGCTTCGATTCCAGGGAGGGGATCGTGCCATCCCAGGTGTTGGATTCGTCGGCCGGATTGAAGGCCGCGGCGGTGTTGGTGAAGGTGAGGGCGTCGCGCAGGCGGCGGTTGTTCTTGGCGTCGTTCCAGAGGTTGCTCAGGCGTTCGGCGTAGGTGACGTCGGCCAGCCCGACGTTCGTCCAGGTGATCATCGGCAGCGGGCCTCCGCCGTCCGGGTCGTAGTTGGCGAAGCTCTTGCAGTCGTCGAAGTCCAGGTTCCAGACCACGCGCTCGGAGAAGGCGTCGCGCTGGCCCGTGCCGAACCGGGCGCGGACGTTAGCGTAGGGCGTCATTTTGTAGAAGACGCGGCTTAGCAGCTCGAAGCCGCTGTCGCCCGGGACGGAGACGTTCTTGTTGCCGCTGTTGTCGAGGTCGTCGGTCGAAGGCGCGGTGGAGATGACCCGCACCTCGCCCGGGTTCAGGCGGATGGTGCGGCCGCCCCCCGAGGCCGTGCCGCCCGCGCCCGCCACGATGCGGAACGCGAAGGAACGGTTGTCGGCGTCGCCGCCGCCGATGACGACGTCACCCACGCCCACGGGCGACGAGCCCGTGATGGTCCTGATGTCGGCTGAGCCGATGTTGTCGTAGGTCAGCGGCGCGATGCGGGCCCCGTTGGTCGTGTTGTACGACGCGTACATCCGTTCGCTGGTGTAGTAGCTGCCGTTGCTGAGACGGAAGATGAAGCGGAAGGGGTTGTTCGCCGCGCTGGTGACCATGGCCAGCCCTTCGAACTCCATCGGGGCGTCGTAGGGGTTGTGGATGACGACGATGGGGTCGACGGTGATGCCGAGCAGGGTGCCGGTGCGCACGGCGGAGTAGATGGTGGAGAAGCGGATCACCGAGGGCATGAAGGACGGCGAGGTCGGCCGCGTGCGCGTCGTGAGTCCCTGCGGGGTGTCATAGGAGCCGTCGCTGAGGGTGCTTCCGGTGCGCACGGTCGGCGCCTGGATGCCGCCCGCCGCGGTGAAGTTGAAGCCCGCGCTCGGTCCCCCTGGCGGGGTCACCTGTCCGTAGTCGAAGGGGATCTGCCGGCGCCGTTCGGCCTGGAAGTCGGGCTGCGCGTTGGAGTCCGCGAGATTGTTGCGATGGTAGTAGCGCTGCTCGTCGACTTTGCCGCCGTCGGCGTAGAACTGGTCCGGGAACCAGGAGCGGACCGTGGCGGAGTTGTATTCGTCGCCCTGGGCCGGACCCGATCGCCGGACCGGCGTCCCGCGGTTGCCGGTCGCGTAGGTCAGGGGCTCGACGCCGCGCGAGAGGAAGGCCAGGGGGTCGGAGACCGAGCCCACCCCGCGCATGGCGCCGCTGGATGCGGCGGCCGTCTCGAGCTCGCGCTTGTAGGTGCGGTAGTAGTTGCGGTACAGGTCCCACGTCGGTCCGCGGATGATGCGCCCCGTGAGGTTGTCCGGGTCGGTCGGGAGCAGTCCGCGCCAGGGCAGGGAGTCGTACTGCGGCGTGCCGGTCGCGCTCACGCGGGTGGAGTCCAGACGGGTCTGGTTGAAGAGGACGGGTGACAGCGGC
The DNA here is from genome assembly GCA_016871415.1 of Verrucomicrobiota bacterium. GTDB lineage: Bacteria > Verrucomicrobiota > Verrucomicrobiia > Opitutales > UBA953 > UBA953. The sequence goes on along the minus strand of VHDL01000005.1, from coordinate 27,779 downwards.
ACCTCGTAGGCGAAGCCGAGCCGCTCGGGCGTCTCGCCGCCGTTGCGGTTGCGGATCTGCGTGAGGAGGCCGCTGAAGGCGGAGGCGCCGACGTAGCGGGCGGCCCATTCGGAGGCGCGCGGGGAGGCGCGGAGGAGTTCGGCGGCGGTGCCCAGCTTGTCGACGAGGTTCGGACGGTTGAAGTCGAGGTCCGTCGGACCCTGCGCGCCGTGGAAGAACGACTGTGACCGCTGCGAGACCGTCGGGAGCGCCTTCTGGCCGGGGAACATCTCGACCGTGCGGTAGATCGAGTAGGGAAGCTCGAAGGCGGTCGAGAGGTCGGTCTTGGGGCCTCCGCTGTGGACGTCGGTCAGGGTGGAATAGGAGTAGGTGGTGACGTCGGGCCAGAGCGCGCGCAGCGCGTCGCGCATGGCGGTGCCCGCGGCGGCGGAACCGCCTCCCATGAGCTGCGCCCAGAGGCTCACCTCGGCGGGCGTGTAGGCGCGGGGGAGCTGCAGCGCGGCGGGTCCGGCGGCCGTCGTCGCGTCGGTGTTGCGCCAGTTGCGGAAGTCGGCGGCGAAGCCCGCGGGCAGTCCGGCGAGCGTCACGCGGGTGTCCTGGGCCGTCGCGAACCCGGTCACGGGGAAGACGAGCTCAAGCGCCGTCCGCTGGGCGGCGCTGGCGGTCAGCCCGCGCTCCCAGTCGGTCAGGCCCGGCATCGGGGCTCCCGCCGTGGTGTGCGCGTAGGCGTCGGGCAGGTTGGCCTTGGCCTTGATGCCTTCGTCGCCGATCCAGAAGGCGAAGCGGCCGTTGGGCGCCGAGGTCGTGCGGGAAGCCGCGTCGCGGTAGGCGCCGGGCATCGGCAGCGGAATCGCGTCCACCGCTCCGTAGTACTGCTGCCAGAAACGGTGGCTGTTGACCGCGGCCGGCCAGGCGGCGGTGCCGCGCGAGACCAGCGGAACGGTCGTCTGGGTCATGGCGAGGACCGTGCCGATCGGGGTTCCGGTGGCGGGCGAGAGGAAGGTCGAGGTCAGTCCATTGATGAGCGCCTGACCCTCGTTCATGTTCGCGAAGCCGGTCGTGGGGTTGAAGTACGTCCGGTTGGGCGCGTAGTTCTGGATGCTGATGTTCTGGGGCGCGGCGGCGGACGTGTCCGCGGAGAGGTCGTTGATCTCGTCCGGGTAAGTCGCGCTGGGACGCGTCGGCGAGACCATCCAGCCGAGGAACAGCCGCGTGTCGTGAGGCGCGGTGACGTTCCAGTCGCGCACGCGACGGCTGTCCACGCCGCCGGTCGCCCAGACGCCCGTCCAGTAGCGCTTGCTGTGCGAGACGGAGGTCGAGCCGCCCGGCCCGACCGGCGCGTTGGGGTTGGGGATCTTGTCCGCGGTCACGCCGGTGCGTCCGACGCCCGCCTGTTCGGACTGTCCCGCCGGTGAGAAGTCGTTGACGTACATGTCCGCGCGCATCGAAACGCGCTGGTCAGGCCCCATCATGAACTGCAGCTGTCCGATCGCCATCTTCGCCGCGGCGAGGGCGTTCAGGCGCGCCCGTTGGTGCCCCGCCTGGCTCTGTGCGAGACGGCTCTCGATCTGCAGGAACGAGGCGAGGACGATGACCATGAGGACCATCCCGGACATGACCGTCAGGGACAGCACCAGGGAGAAACCGGAACGCTTGGACTTCATCGGTAAATGGGGGTCTGATTAAGGTATCTCCCCTATATGCGATGTCAAAGGATTGGTTACTCACATCTGTAAAAATCAGTCATATAAAACTCTAAAAAGTCGTTTATCAGTCATTTAAAATCATATAATACGGAGGGCTTGCAGGTTTGTTGACAGGCGGAAGGGTAGGATACGTGGAAACTTTACTGACCGGTGCGGGTTCTTTCATCTGGCCGCTGGGAGCCTGCTCCTTGCTTGCCGTGTTCCTCGTCGTGGAACGTTTCCTCGCGCTCCGCACGGACCGGGTGATTCCGCCGGAAGTCTTCGCCGCGGCGATGCGCGGTGAAGCCGTCGCCGGATCGGTCGGCGGCGATTCCGCGGCCGCGCGTCTCGTGGCGTCCTGGCGCGGCGGCGTCTCGGGCGAGGCGCTCAAGGCTCTGGCGCGCGCCGAAGTGGTCCGGCTCCAGCGCGGGCTGCATCTGCTCGACAGCGTGGTGGCCGCGGCGCCGCTCCTCGGCCTGCTCGGCACGGTCGCCGGACTCGCCTCGCTGTTTCCGGCGCAGGGCATGCCTGATCAGACGACGCTGACGCGCGGCGTGGGCCTCGCGCTGAGCACCACCATGATCGGCCTCTTCATCGCGATCCCCTCCCTGGTGGCGTCCAACTGGCTCCACCGCCGTCTCGAGGTGCTCAGCTCGCGGCTCGAGGTGCTGGTCGAGTCGCTCGATTCCGCCCGCCGATGAGCGTCGCCGTCCCGCGCCGCCGCCGGGCGGACATCAACGTCGTCCCGCTCGTGGACGTCATGGTGGTGCTGGTGTTCTTCCTGCTCCTCAGCTCGCGGCTCGAGGACGCGCGCATGCTCGGCGTCGTGCCTCCCGCGGCGGCTTCCGGCGCCTCGGGCTCCGCGTCGACCGCCGCCGTGGTCGCGGTCGACCGCGACGGTCGCACCTACCTCGAAGGCCGTGAGGTCGCGCCCGCGGCGCTCGTCGCCGCGCTGGCCGAAATGGCCCGCACGCGGCCCGGAACCGAGGTGGTCGTCGTCGCCGACGAGCGGTCGCAGACCGGCGCCGCGGTGCGCGCCCTCGACGCCGCCGGCCGTGCCGGTCTCTCCGCGCGTCTGCTCACCCGCCCCGAACGTTGAACGTCCCCATGGAAGCCTCCGACCGTGAAATGATCCGACTCCTCGAGTGCTATGCGCAGGCCCACGGGGTCTCCGGCCATGAGGACGCGGTGCGCGCAATCTTCATCCGTGAGACGCCCGGTCGCGTCCATGCCTGCGACGGTTTCGGCGGCGTGACCGCCTCGCCGGCGCAGGAAGGGCGGGGGCCGCGCGTCGTGCTCACCGCGCACATGGACGAGATCGGCTTTCTCGTGCAGTCGGTGACGCCCGACGGCTTCCTCCGTCTGGTGCCGGTGGGCGGGTGGCCCGACGGCGTGCTCGCCGCCCAGCGTCTCCGCGTGCTCTGCCGCGCGACAGGCCGCGAGCACCTCGGGATCGTCGCCGCGCTGCCGCCGCACCAGGGCGGCGCCCAGGCCGGCTCCGTGGAGCGCATGCTCGTGGACGTCGGCGCGCGCTCCGCCGAATCGGTCGCCGCGCTTGGCATCCGCCCCGGCGACCCCGTCGCTCCCGACGGTCCCTTCTCGTCGCTCTCCGAGCCCGGCCGCTACGTCTCCAAGGCCTTCGACAACCGCGCCGGCATGACGGCGCTCACCCTCGCGGTGCGTGAGCTCGACGCCGGCCCCGCCTGTGCCGCAGACATCATCGCCGTCGCCACCGCGCAGGAGGAGGTCGGCTGCCGCGGCGCGGCCGCGGCGGCGCGGCTCTCCCGGCCCGACGTCGCCATCGTGCTCGAGGGGCCGCCCGCCGACGACCTGCCCGGCCTCCGCGGCCCGGATTCGCAGGGCGTGCTGGGCGGCGGCGTCCAGGTGCGCGCCTACGATCCCACCGCGATCATGAGCCCCCGTCTCGTCGACCTCGCGCTCGCCGTCGCGGCGGACGAGGGCGTCCCCGTCCAGCTCGCGGTGCGCCGCACGGGCGGCACCGACGCGCGCGCCTTCCAGGCCTTCGGCCAGGGCGTGCCGGTCATCGTGCTCGGCGTGCCCGCTCGGGGTATCCACACGCACCAGTCCGTGATCGACGCCGCCGACCTGCGGGACTGCGTCACGCTGGCCGTGGCGCTCGCCCGGAGGCTCGGCCCCGGAGCGGTGGCCGGACTCACCAAGTTCCTCTGATACCCGCGCAGTTCCCGCTTGTTCGGACGGCCCGGGCGGGAGAATGTAAGCCAACTCATGAGCGCTGAAAAGAAGTCCGGTGACAGGGAACCCAGGCGGCCCGGCTTCGAGGCCGAGCTCGCCCGTCTTGAGAAGCTGGTGGAGTCGCTCGAGGAGGGCGAGGTGCCGCTCGACGAGCTCGTGGCCAAGTACGAGGAGGGCATGCGCCTGCTCCGTTCCTGCCAGGAGGGCCTGAAGGCCGCCGAGCTGCGCATCTCCGAGCTCGGCCGCCGCGAGGAGAGCCGGGACTGATGTCCCTGCTCGGCTCCATCCGCGGGCCCGCGGACGTCCGCGCGCTGCCGCCCGCCCTCCTGCCGCAGCTCGCGGCCGAGGTCCGTGAGCGAATCGTCGACGTCACCGCGCGCAACGGCGGCCACGTCGGCCCCAACCTCGGCGTGGTGGAGCTCACCATCGCCCTGCACCGCGTGTTTGAATCGCCGCGCGACCGTTTCGTCTTCGACGTGGCCCACCAGGGCTACGTGCACAAGCTCCTCACTGGCCGAGGCGGCGAGGGCTTCGACCGTATCCGCCAGACGGGCGGCCCCAGCGGCTTCCTCACGCGGGAGGAGGGTCCCCATGACGTCTTCGGCGCCGGTCACGCGGGCACCGCGCTCTCCGCGGCCGTGGGCCTCGCCAACGCCCGCGACCGTCTCGGGGAGGACTCCCATGTGGTCGCCGTGATCGGCGACGCGGCCCTCACCTGCGGCGTCACGATGGAGGCGCTCAACAACGCCGCGGGCGCGGCCCGGCGGCTCATCATCGTCCTGAACGACAACGAGTGGTCGATCGACCGCAACGTGGGCGCGGTCGCCGACATCCTGAGCCGCCTGATTGTCACGCGTCCTTACAACAACTCCCAGCAGGGCCTGAAACGCCTGCTCGGCAGGACCCGCGTGGGCACGAAGTTCCTGGACTTCGGTCGCAGCTTCAAGCGGCATGTGAAGAACTGGTTTACGCACAGCTCCTCGCTCTTCGAGCAGTACGGCGTGCGTTACGTCGGTCCGGTCGACGGACACGACCTGCCCGGTCTGGAGCGGTACCTCGCCTTCTGCAAGGACGCCCCGGGTCCCGTAATCCTGCACATCCGCACGGAGAAGGGCCGCGGCCTGCCCGCCGCGCTGCGCAATCCGGAGAAGTTCCACGGCACCGGTGCCTTCGACCCTGAGACGGGGGACAGCCTCGCCTCGGGCGCGCCCGGCGCCCCCCGCGCTTGGCAGGACGTCTTCGGCTCGCTGCTCGTCCGCGAGGCCCGCGCCGACCGGCGGGTGGTCGGGGTCACCGCCGCGATGCCCTCGGGCACCGGCCTCGTCCAGCTGAAGAATGAGCTGCCCGCGCAGTATCACGACGTCGGCATCGCCGAGGAGCACGCCGCGCTGTTCGCCGCCGGCCTCGCCGCGCGCGACCTCCGCCCGGTCTGCGCCATCTATTCGACCTTCCTGCAGCGCGCCTACGACATGGTCATCCACGACGTCTGCCTGCAGCGGCTGCCGGTCACGTTCTGCATGGACCGCGCCGGTCTCTCGCCGCAGGACGGTGCGACGCACCACGGGCTCTTCGACATCGCCTACCTACGCTGCGTCCCGAACGTCACGCTGATGCAGCCTAAGGACGAGGATGAGCTCGCCGACATGCTGCACACGGCGCTGGCATCGGGCGCGCCGATGTTCATCCGTTACCCGCGCGGGGCGGCCGCCGGGGTCGCGGTCAAGGAACGTCCCCGCAGGCTCACGCTGGGCGAGGCCGAGGTGATCCGCGAGGGCACCGAGGTCCAGGTCTGGGCGCTGGGATCCTGCGTCCCGGACGCGCTCCGCCTCGCCGACGGCCTCGCCGCGTCCGCGGGGGTCCGCGTCGGGGTGGTCAACGCCCGCTTCGTCAAGCCGCTCGACCGCGCGCTGCTGCTCAGGCAGGCCGATGCCGGCGCGCGTCTCTTCGTCACGCTGGAGGACGGAGCGGTCACCGGCGGATTCGGCTCCGCGGTGCTGGAGGAGCTTTCGGCCGCCGGACGTCGCGCGCAGGTCGTGCGTCTGGGCTGGCCCGACCGTTTCGTCGGCCACGCCTCGGACGCCGCCACGCTCCGCGCCGCGTACGGCCTCTCGCCCGCGGCGACGCTCGCCGCCGCGCTCGAAGGTTGGCGCCGCGCCTGATCAGCGGGCCGGCTTCTCCGCTTCCTCGATCCTGCGGCGCATCTCTTCGGCGCGCCGCACCGCGTCCTCAGCGTGCTTCGCCGTTTCTTCGAGGCGCGCCGCCAGTTGTCTCTCCCGCGCCGCTATCTCGGAGATCCGTGCGTCCCGCGCCTTCACCGCCTGCTCCCAGCCGGCGATCGTGCGGGACCATTCCTTCGTGCGTTCCGCGTAGGCCTGACGCTCGCGGAGCGCCTCGTTCTGGGCTTCGTCGCGCAGTCGCCGCGTCCGGTCCAGCTGCGTGCGTAGCTCGCCAAGGTCCTCGCTTAGGCCGTCCGCGCGCGCCTTCTCGGCGGTGAGCGCGGACTTCAGTTCGGCGAGCTGGGCGCCGCCCGCCTCGAAGTCGCGGCGCGCCTCGAGGTCGCGACGCCACAGCAGGGCGGAGGCCGCGAGCAGCGCGGCGATTAGCGCGAACTGGACCGAGCGGAGGGTCATCGCGCGTCGGACGAAGGCTCCGAGGCGAAGCGCACCTCGGTGATGCCCGCCTCGCCGACCGCCTCGAGCGCGCGGGTTATCGCCGCGAAGGGCGTGCGCGCGTCGCCCTGCACGAGGGCGGGCCGGCCGGGCGAGTCCTCGGCCCGCCGACGCAGTTCGGTCACGAGCTCGTTGCGCCCGAGGGCGCGCCCGTCGAGCAGCAGCGTGCCGGCGGCGTCGACGGCCACCACGAGCGAGCGTTCGGGTGAGGCGGTCCCCTTGGAGGAGGCCGGCAGGCGCACCGGCGCGAGAGCCTGGCTCTGCGTCATGCCGAGCGTGGCCAGGATGAAGGTGGCCAGCAGGAAGAACATGATGTCGATGAGCGGGACGATCTCGATGCGTCCGCCCTCATGCTCTTCGCGCGGCCTGCGCAGCCGGACCACCATGTCAGCCGCGGTGCCCCGTCTCGGGCGCGGGATGGAAGTCGGCGACCGGCCGGCCCGCGGCCGCGGCGGCGCGCAGGGCGATCTCCGCCTGGTTCACCGCCTGCTCGAGGTCATGCCGGAGGGACTGCTGGCGGCGGTGGAAATAGTTGTGCGGCAGCAGGCAGAGGATGGCGATGCCGAGTCCAGCCGCGGTCGCGATCAGCGCCTCGCCGACGCCGCCGCTGACCTTCGCCACCGCGAGCTGCTCCGTACCGATGAACGAGAAGCTGCCCATGATGCCGACGACGGTGCCCAGCAGGCCGAGCAGGGGGGAGAGGGTCACGAGGGTGCTGAGCAGCCACTGGCGCGTCGCGGCCTCCTCCATGGACTCCTCGGCCCGCAGCTGCATGGCGGCGACGGGGTCGGTCCGGCCGTTGGCCAGGCCCGAGCGGAGCGCGGTGAGGAAGGGCGAGCGCCCGGCCGAGGTCGCTTCCCAGGCGGGCCCGAAGTTGCCCAGCCGCACGTCCCAGAGGGCGCGCGAGAATCCCGGGTCATCCCGAAGGCGGCTGACACGGCGCCACCACAGGGCGCGTTCGGCCACGGTCGCGACGGCGAGGATGAGGCAGGCCAGGAGGGGCCACATAATCGGACCTCCTTTGACGAAGGTCTCCACGGCGGCGTTGGCGAGGTGCGTGTTCACTGGAGCTGGAATCGGATGGAAATCTCGTAATGCCGTACCTCGCCGGCGGTGAAGCGCCACTGGCGTAGGATCGTGCCCACGGCGGCGTCGTCGAGGCGTTCGCAGCCCGATGAGACGGTCGCGTAAGCGTAACGCACGCTGCCGTCGGGGTCGACATGGAAGCGCACCTTCACCACGCCGCTCTCGCGTCGTCGCAGGCATTCGAAGGGATACTCCGGCCAAGGTTGCACGCCCGCGACGTCCGCGACGTCGAGCACGGCCGGAGAGGCGGCCGTGCCAACGGCAGAGGCCGACTTCGCCGTGGCGGAGGCCGGTCCGGCGGGCTTCTGCACGAAGGGGGCAGGACGGCTGATCTGACGTCGGGCGGGAACGGAAGGAAGGTCGGGCAGGCGGAACTCCGGGAGCGAGGCCACCGGAGCGAGCGGAGCGGGGGCGGGGCTCGGTGAAATCTCCGTCGGTCCGGCGGTCTCAGCGGCTGAGGCGGATGCGGCGGAGAGCTTCGTCGGATTGAGCTTCACGAAGGCGGGCTTCGGTCGCGTGTCCGCGGCGGGAGGCTCCCGGAACGACGGAGGCTCGCGCAGCAGTCCGGCCGCGGAGACCCCGAGCGCCACGACGCAGGCCGTTGCCGCCACGAAGTCGGCGGGGCGGTGCGGGGAGCCGCTGTCAGGTTTGCGGGTCACGGGGAGTGGGTTAGATTGAGGACGGTGGGTACCGAGGCAAGGCGTGGATGCGGGCGGCGGACGTCGGGCTGGTCAGAACTTGAGCTCGCCGCCGAAGAAGGCTGTCCGGGGGGCGTTGGCGCGGGGGCCGAGCGGGGCCCGTCCGATGATCTCGCGACGGTCGAATACGTTCTGCACGCCGCCGACGACCTTGAAGGCCTTGGTGATACGGTGGCTCAGGTTGAGGTCCACCGTCAGCAGGCCGGGGACGCGTCCGTCCATCGCCGACGGATTGCCCACGCCGCCGCCGTCGGCCTGCCGGACATCGCCGTTGTAGCCCGTGCCCCAGGTGGCGGAAGCGTAGGAGAGATCGACCGAGCCGTTCCAGTCCGCCGTCTCGAAGCCGATGCCGGCCGCCAGTTTCCATTCGGGGACGTAGGGTATTTCGTTGCCGTCCCGTCCTCCGGCGAACACGCCCGCTCCGTTGCCCAGCCGGGCTCCGTCGATGCCGGCGAAGCGCGCATGGGTCCAGGTCGCGCTCACGTAGACCGGCAGACCGAAAGTCCATCCGCTGGCCTTGCCGTGGTCGTAGCGTGCGAGGGCTTCGAGACCGTAGGACACGGCTCCGCCTCCGTTGCGCGAAGGCAGCAGGCCTCCGGCGTCGATCCCAACGAGCGGGGCGATGAGGTCGTCGAAGTCCGTGTGGAAGGCCATGAGTTCCCAACTCGAGGACGCGTCCCGCCTCCGGAAGCCGAGCTCCTTGCCGAGGCTGCTTTCCGTGCGCGTGCCCGCGAAGTAGCCTGAGGGGTTGGCCGCGGCGGTGCCGCGGTAGACGCCGCCGAAGAGGGCGTCGGAGCGTGACAGCTCGAAGGTGAAGCCCAATCCGCCGGAGACCAGCTCCGTGTCGACCGGTTGGTAGGCGCCGGCGGCGGTCGTGTTCGCCATGTCGAGACTTTCGTAGCGGATCCCGGGCCGCAGCGTGAGGGCGCCGAACTTCATCGAATCCTCGACGAAGTAGGCCGCCGCGACCGTCTCCTGGAATCCCGCGCCGGTCGTGGGGTCTGAGACGCCCGCTCCGATCACGCCGTCGACGACCGCGTGGTTCGTGCGGCGGTTGGTGCCGCCCGCCGTGTCACGATGCACGCGCAGGCCCGTGGTCAGCTCATGCCGCACCTCCCCGGCCTTGAATCGCTTGGTCAGGGAGCCCTGCCAGCCGTAGGCCTCGTGCGCCCGCCTCGCCGCATTGGTGAAGAACGAGCCGTCGTTGGCGGGGTTGAGGTCTCCCCGCAGGACGGCCAGCGAGGCGGGATCCATGAGCGCTTCGGCCACGTTAGCGCGGAGCGCGGCACCGGTCGTGGTGGTCAGACCGTCGAGACGGTCCCACACGCGGTTGAAGCGGTTGTAGTAGAGGGCTGACTCCAGTCGCAGCGAGGCGTCGGGCTCTGCCGTCCATTTCAGGTGCGTGCGACGCTGCCGGGCCTCGTGCCGGTCGAACTGGCTCGAGGCGTAGCGGCGGTCGGGGTTCGTCAGGAGGTCCGCCTCCGCCACACCGGCGTAGGACTCGTCGGCGCCGAACTCCGTTCCGCCCAGCTTGAACTCGAACTTCTGGCGCAGGCCGCCCGAGGGCTCCCACGATAGCTTGAGCATCGGCTCCGAGAGCTCGTAGCCGCTACGGCGCCCGACGCCGTCGACCACGCGGAAGCCGTCGGTGTGCTGCCGGTGGTATTCCACGAGATAGCCGAAGCGGCCGGACTCGGTGGACTCGGTCGCACCGACCCACGTCTGGTTGAAGAATGTGCCGAATGTCCCGTAGGTCAGCCGTGAGAAGACCGAAGGGGGGTCGCCGGTCGGAATCTGGGTGGAGAGGAAATTCACCGCGCCGCCGGTCGTGTGCGGGCCGTAGAGCACCTGGCTCGAGCCCTTGAGGAACTCCACCGCCGACATGCGCGCCACCTTCGGGAAGAAGTAGGCGTTGGGCGAGGAGTAGGGCGACGGCGCCATGAGGATGCCGTCCTCCATCAGCGTCACCTTTGTGCTCCGCGTGCCGTCGACGCCGCGAATCGAGAGGTTGGGGAAGTTGCCGAAGCCGTCCTCATCGCGCACGAAGACACCCGGAGCCTGGGCGGCCACCCGGGTGAGATTGAGATAGCCGCGCTGGCGGAAGTCGTCCGCGGAGAGCACCGTCGCCGATCCGGGCAGCAGGAAGGCGTCCGGCGCGATGCCTGTCACCGTCAGCGGCGCCAGTTGAGCGGTCGCCGATGGAGAGGGGGCGATCGTCTGGGCTTGGACGAGCGCAGCGGCTGCGAGGATCGTTAAAAGGGGAAGACGCATCGATTGAACGGAAAGGATGAGACTCATTCTCAATCGTCAAACTTGAAATTGAGTCTCATTCTCATCTCATTCCAAATAGAGGCTCAAGCTCATGACAATCATGCTCATGTGTGGCTAGGCCGTCCCCAAAACTTCCCCCATTTGAGCTTCTGCGATTGGACCACTCGGGCTTTAGCTCCTGCCGCCGAGGTTCCCGCCTCGGCCACGTCGCCGTTCGTCACCTCGTTGCCTCTGCGGCTCGGGCTCTTCGGCCAGCCGGAAGTCCGCCTGCCGCTTGTAACGATCGACCCGGTCGACCGTCACGCGCACCTGCGATCCCGGTCCGAAGTGCCGGCCCGTGCGTCCGCCCATGAGCATGTCACCGCGGTCGTTCAGGCGGTAGTAGTCGTCCGTCATCGTCGAGATGTGCACCAGCCCGTAGGCGTTGGAAGCGGTGAGTTCGACCATCAGGCCGTGGGCGCGCACTTCGGTCACGGTCGCCTCGAAGACGTTCTTCTTCTCGCGACCGGCCTCGCGCTCGAAGAGCTCCAGCAGCTTCACCCTCACCGAATCGCGCTCGGCCTCGGAACTGTTGCGCTCGGTCATCGAGACGTGTTCGCAGGTGCGGGTGAGCTCGCCGAGCCCCGGTGAGCGGGGCGCATCCTTGGGCGCTGAGCGCACGCCGCGCTTGGCTAGCTGGGCGTCGAAGATGCGGTGCTCCACCAGATCGGCGTAGCGCCGGATGGGCGAGGTGAAGTGCGAGTAGTGGCGCTTGGCCAGGCCGAAGTGCCCGTCGGACGAGGGACGGTAGCAGGCCTGCTTGAGCGAGCGGAGTAGCTGGATGCGGATGGCGTAGCCGTCCTCGCGGGTCTTGAGGTCCCGCAGCAGTTTGACCATCTCGGTCCGGTGCGTGAGGTCGCCCACCTTGAATCCGTTGGCCGCGAGTTCCTCCCGCAAGGCGCCGAGCCTCTCGGGGTCCGGCTCGTCGTGCACGCGGGAGACGTGGGGCACGGAGGTCTGGTCGAGGGACTTGGCTACGCACTCATTGGCCATGAGCATGAACTCCTCGATGAGCTGGTGCGACGCGTCGTGCTCGACCACCTCGGTGCGGTCCGCCCAGCCGTCCTGGTCCACGTAAATCTTGATCTCCTTCATGTCGAGGTCCAGCGACCCCTTGCGGAAGCGATCGGCGCGGAGCTTGGCGGCCACCGACCACAGGTCGGCGATCATCCCGCGCACCTCGTCGAGCTCGGCGTCGCCGAGCGAAGCCAGCGGGCGTCCCGGCGAGCCGGTCTGGTGCGGGGGCGGGGCGGGCAGGGCGCGTACGGCCGCGTTGTCGTCGTCGCGGAGGAAGGCGAACGCCTGCTTGTAGGTGAGGCGCTTGCGGCTGCGGATGACCGAGTTGGCGAAGTCCGTGCGCAGCAGGCGCGCGTCGGCGTCGAACTCGCAGATCACCGTCTTGACCAGCCGGTCCTCCGCCTCGACTAGCGAGCAGAGGCCGCTGGAGAGCGCGTGGGGCAGCATCGGAATGACCGTACCGACCAGGTAGGTCGAGTTGCCCCGTTCATGGGCCTCGACGTCGAGGGACGAGCCGGGACGGACGTAGTGGGAGACGTCGGCCACGTGGATACCGACGCGCAGGCGTCCGTTGGGCAGACGTTCCACGGAGAGCGCGTCGTCGAAGTCCTTGGCGTCGTCCGGGTCGATGGTGATGGTCGGGATCGCACGGAAGTCCTCGCGGCCAGCGAGGTCGGCGGGCCGCACCGTGTCGCCGAAGGACGAGGCCTCCGCCTCGACCGCGGGCGGGAACTCGGGGCGCAGGCCGTAGCGTCGCAGGATGGCGAGGTATTCGGCCATCGGCGTGTGCGTGGGGCCGAGCACCTCGGTGACCGTGCCCGTCGGGCTGAGGTTGCGACGTTCCCAGGCGTCGAGCCTCACCACGACCTTGTCCTTGACCTTGGGGACGGGCGTGAGCCCGCTCCGGGCCGGGTCACGCACCACGATCTCACGGGAGATCCGGGGGTCGTCGGGCAGCACGTACCACTGGAGGCGGTTGCGGAAGAGCGTGCCGGGCAGCTGCGTGAGCGCGCGTCGCACGACGCGCACCACCGTGCCGGAGCCCCAGTCCTCACCCATGCGTTCGCTCCGCACCGGGTTGGCGCGCACCAGCACGCGGTCGCCGTGCAGCGCGACGTGCGTGTCGGCGGCGTCGACGTGAAGCTGGTCACGCGGCCGCTGGTTGGGCTCGGCGTCGAAGATCACGCGCGCCGAGCCGCTGGGACGGAAGAGGATTGTGCCCTCCAGCAGCCCGTCGTCCATGGCGTCGGTGCGGGGAAGCGCGAGCAGCACGCCCTTGTGCGTCACGACGGCGCCGGCCTTGAGTAGGCGCGGCATCACCTTGCGCAGCTGGGCCAGCTCCCGCTTGCCTCCGCCCAGGGCGTGCACGATGGTTTCGAGCCGCATCGGCCGGTAGCCCGGCCGGGCCAGGAACTCGAGCAGCGTGCGTTCGGCGCTCATCTCAGGCGGCCCCGAGCAGGCCGCTGAGGAAGGGCATCAGCTGCTTCTTGCGGCTGACGACCCCGGGCAGGTCGAAGATGTGCGGCGGCTGCTTCTGCGGGTAGGTGATGGCGTGCAGCACGGCCTCCTCGCCTCGCACCAGCAGCACCGAGCCTTGGGTGTCGATGTCGGTCACCAGCAGGCAGGAGAAGCTGAGGCCGTTCTCCCGGCGGTAGCGCTCGAGCGCCTCCAGCAGCCCCTCGCTGGCCTTCCAGAAGTTGCCGTAGCCGAGCTCCTCCACCTGGGCCACCGAGAACCGGCGCTCGCCCTCGGCGTAGAGCTTGCAGTCCGTGCGCACCGCGGCGTCGGGCGGCATGGTCGCGAGGACCGACCCGGTGTTGAAGATCATGTCGGCCAGGGCGCGCGGGTCGGCGTCGGCCACGCGGGCTAGCCAGTGTAGCAGGTCCGCGTCGAGCGGAGTGCTGGTGGGACTCTGCAGGAGGAGGGTGTCGGAGATGATGCCGCACATCATCAATCCGGCGACCTGCGGCGAGGGGGTGAGCCCGGCGGTGCGGAACATGTCGGCCACGATGGAGCAGGTGGATCCCAGCGGGCGGTTGAGGAAGAGGATGGGCTGGGCGGTGTGCGGGTTACCCAGGCGATGGTGGTCGACGACCTCGGCGATCTCGACCTCGGCCGCACCCTCCACGGCCTGGGAAAGTTCGTTGTGGTCGACCAGCACGAGCCGGGTGCGCACGGGCTTCAGGATGTCGGTCTTGGAGAAGACGCCGACGAGGCGGCCTTCCTCGTCCACGACTGGGAAGATGAGCGCGGAGGACTGAACGATGCGGCGACGCACCACTGAGACCTTCTCCTGGGGGTGGAAGACCGGGGCGTCCTTCTGCACCAGACCGCCGACGAGGGTGGAGGCGCGCACGGCCCAGGCGGTGGTCGCGCTGTCGGTGTCGGCGTAGGCGACGGAGACGCGGGCCGCGCGGGCCTTCGCCAGCACTTCCTCCCGCATGCGGTGCCCGCCGGTGACGATGATGAGGCGCACGCCCATCTCGATGGCTCGGAGATGCACATCGGTGCGGTCGCCCACGACGATGATGCTCTTCGAGGTGGGGATGCCCTCGACGGTGGCCGACTTGCCGAAGGAATCGAGCTCCATGGCGGCGACGCGCACGAAGAGTTCGTCGACGGCGTCAGGGTCGAAGGCGACAACCTCGGTGCCGATGGATCCGATGATGGCGCGGATGGAGCTGTTCACTTTGCGCATCGAGGTGGCGCGACGTGGCTTGGGGATGAAGTAGTCGCCGAGCGCGAAGATGGAGACATGGCCGGCCACGCGGCCGTCCCGGCCGATGACGGGCAGGGCACGGATGTCGTGCCGATCGAGGATCTCGAGCGCGTGGGCGCAGGTGTCGTCGGCCGTCACAGTGTAGGGCGAGGACTGCATGATGTCCTCGACGCGCGGGGTGACTTCGCCGACGAACTCGGGCAGGGAGGCGCCGAAGCGCTTCAGGATGGCGTCGATGCGGGCGTTGGAGTTGCCGCAGCGGGCGGCGACGAAGCCCTCGTAGCCGGAGGCCCGCTTGAAGGCGGCGTAGGCGATGGCGGAGCAGATCGCGTCGGCGTCGGGGTTCTTGTGGCCGATGACGTAGGTCTTGGCGGGAGCCGAGGGCGGAGCGGAAAGGGGAGGCGGGACGGACATCTTCTGGGCCGGCCGCGCAGGGCCGTCCGGCGGTTGTAGGCCCGGGACGCTTCGCATGGAAGAGGGAAGTGACGCCTGAGCGGAAATGTCGCCAGGCTTCAGTCGGTCGCAGGGTAGTCGACGTAGCCCTTCGGGCCCGGGGCGTAGAAGGTCGACTCATCCGGCACGTAGAGGGGAAGGCCGTCCCGGAGGCGGCGAGGCAGGTTCGGGCTGGAAGGCGGGATGCGAGATGCGGCCGACGTGCAAGAGCTACAGCAGGATGCGGCCTCCCGCGTTATGCACGGCCCGGGTGACCTTGCGCCAGCCTTCCGCCTAGGCCTCGGTGTAGATGCCCGGCGTGTCCGGGTAGCCGTGCCCTCTCGGTCAGACCGTCGTCGCTTCGGTGATGATTAGGCCCGCCGAGGCACGTTGGGCGTAGTTCTGCGCCATGAGATCCGTCGGCACGTTGCCCGCGCCCGCGCGGCAGCGCGTAAGCGGGGCCATCAGGACGCGATGGGGCGTCTCGATGGCTCCGAGACGGCAGGGGGAGAACAGCTTGGACATGGAAGAGTCTGGCGGGCGACCGCGCCGCCGTCGCCGGCGCGCGTCCGGCCTCAGTGGGCGCCGTCGGCCTGGCGCTCGGCCTCGGCCTTCTTGACGTCCCACTTGCGGTGGGCGTCGGGCACCGTGCCGCCGAGCTCGTAGAGACGCGCCTTGTCGTTGACCATCGCTTCGCGCGAGAGACCCGTCATCGAATACTGTGTCTGCAGCCAGATGGCCTCCTCGGGGCAGACCTCCTGGCACAGCCCGCAGTAGATGCAGCGGAGCATGTTGATCTCGAATTCCTTCGGCGCCTTCTCGACGTGCGCCGTGGGCGCATCGGCGGGGATCTCACCGGGCGTGATGCGGATGGCTTTGGGCGGGCAGACGAATTCGCAGAGCTGGCACGACACGCACTTCTCGCGGCCGTTTGGGTCCATGACGAGCGTGGGCACGCCGCGGTAGTTCTGCGGGATGGCCGGACGTTCGTCCGGGTACTGCAGCGTCACGGGCGGGCGCACCATGTTGTCCCAGGTGACCTTGAGGCCCGCGAGGATCTGCGGCAAGTAGGTGCGCTCGGCGAGGGTGAGCGGACGGCGTTCGACGACTTTGACGGCCATGGGCGTGGGTCTATTGGTTGAAGGCGTACCAGGCGAAGTACGCGAGGAGGTTGACGATGGCGGCGGGGAGCAGCACGCGCCAGCCGATCCGCATGACCTGGTCGTAGCGGAAACGGGGCACGGTCCAGCGGACCCAGACGAAGAAGAAGAGGAAGATGGCCAGCTTGAGGAAGAATGCCGTCAGTCCGGCCAGCGTGGCCACGACGCCGGTGCCCACGGTCGGTAGCCAGGGTAGCACGTGCCAGCCGCCGAGGAACATCAGGATGAAGAGCGACGAGCCGATGACCATGTGGCCGTATTCGGCGACGAAGAAGAGCCCGAACTTGAACGACCCGTATTCGGTGTGAAAGCCGCCCACGAGGTCGGTCTCCGATTCCGGCATGTCGAAGGGGTGCCGGTTGGTCTCGGCGAAGACGCAGATGAGGAAGATCAGCGCGGCCAGCGGATGGCACAGCACGTTCCAGGCCCCGCGCTGCGCGTCGACGATGGCCACGAGGCTGAGCGGGCTGTTGACGCCCGGCGCAGCGGTCGCGAGGAAGACGGTGAGGACCGAGAGGCCCATCGCCAGCTCGTAGGAGATGAGCTGGGCGGAGCCGCGCACGGCGCCGAGGAAGGGGTACTTCGAGTTGGCCGACCAGCCGGCGAGCGCGATGCCGTAGACGCCGAGGGAGCTGGTCGCGAACATGAACAGGACGCCGACGTCGGCGCCCGGGCAGAGCGCGATGACGTTGCCGTCCGGCAGGCGCCCGAAGGGCAGCATCACGACCGTCGCGAGCGCGGGCGCGAGGGCCACGACCGGGGCGAGTACGTAGTAGCCCTTGCGCACGTGGCCGGGCAGCGGGTCCTCCTTGAAGAGGAACTTAAGTCCGTCGGCCGCGGGCTGGATGAAGCCACCCTTCATCAGGAAGGTGCCGAGCAGGGGGATCCAGGCGATGAGCGGATGGCTCGTGCGGTTTGGCCCGATGCGTCCCTGGATCCAGGCGGAGGCCTTGCGTTCGAGCAGCACGGAGTAGCCCGCGATGGTCATGAGCACGCCGATGACGATCACCCCGCGTGCGGCCGCGAAGGGCCAGGAGGGCGAGGCGAGGAGGTCGAATAGGAAGGATTCCATGGGTCTCAGGCCAGGGGCGCGTGTTTGAGGAGGCGGCCTTCGGGGAAACGCAGGCCCGACCAGGCGGAGCCGTCGAGCTGCACGCCCTCGGCGGGCAGCTTCGCGCCGTCGAGCCCCGCGAGCGGGGGCAGGGCGGAGAGGTCCTGCCAGACCTTGGAGGCGTCGGCGCCGGCGAGGCGGGCGATGGTTAGGGCGTCGGGCATCACGCCCGCGGGTCCCGGCACGGCCTGTGCGAAGGTCTGCAGGCGGAACTGGCAGTTGATGAACGTGCCGTGCTTCTCGAAGACCGTGAGGCCGGGCAGCACGACCTCGGCGGCGGCGGTCGTGGCGTCGGCGTGCGTTCCGATGACGACCGTGCGCACCTTGGCGAGGAGCGCCGCGGAGAGGCCGAGGGCGGTCACGTCCTCGCGGCAGACGAGCAGCGTGCGCACCTTGCCGGACTCTATGTCGGCGGCGAGCGCGCGCAGGTCGGCGTCGGCCTCGCGGGCGGTGAGGCCGGTCACGAGCGTGCCGCGGAAGTTGGGCGTGCGGTCCTCGGAGACGAGGAGCCCGTCGCCCTTGCTGACGTGGGCGGGGACGTAGGCGGTGGCGCCGCGCGCCGAGACGAGCCGGGCGAGGAGCCGCTGCTCCTCGACGGAGAGACGTCCGGAGCCCACCACGGCGAGCGGGCCGGAGGCGAGCGCGGCCGAGGCGGCGGCGAGGGCCTCCTCCGCGGTCGCGCGCACCCCGCGCACGGTCGCGTGACGCAGGCGGCTCTCCGCCGTGACTTGCTTGTAGAGCTCGCGTCCCGAGTCGGCCATCCAGGTGTCGTTCACCGCGTCATTGCGGCGCGGTGTGATGCGATGGATCACGCCCTCGCGCGACCAGACGGTCGTGTTGGCGCCGGCCGAGGACTCCGTGTCGACGCTCGGCGTCTGTTTGAGGAACCACACCCGCATCTTGAAGCGGAAGTCGGTGCTCGTGAGCGCGCCCACCGGACAGATGTCGACCGTGTTGAGCGAGTAGTTGTGGTCGAGCTCGCGTCCGGGGAAGCAGGTCAGCGTGTTGAACGAGCCGCGGTTGACGAAGCCCAGCACGGGATCCTTGGCGATCTCCGAGGTGAAGCGCACGCAGCGTGAGCAGAGGATGCAGCGCTCGTCGTCGAGCGTGACGCGCGGCCCGAGGCGCGAGCGCTTGGGCTTCGCGTTTTTCTCGTGGTCGTAGCGCGAGGCGCCGCGACCGTATTCGGCCGAGTATTCCTGCAGCTTGCATTCGCCCGCTTGGTCGCAGATCGGGCAGTCGAGCGGATGGTTGACCAGGAGCATCTCCGTCACGCCTTCGCGGCACGACTTCACCACCGGCGAGTCGAGCTTCACGTGCAGCCCCGGTGAGACCATGGTCGCGCAGGCGATGGCCGGCTTGGGCTGCCAGCCGATCCTGGGTTTCCCGTTCTCCAGGATGACTTCGTTGGTGGCGCGGTTGCGCATCGGCGAGCCGAGCTCGACCAGGCACATGCGGCAGTTGCCCGCCACCGGCAGCTTCGGGTGGTAGCAATAATGGGGCACCTCGCGGCCGATCCGGCCCAGCACGTCGACCAGGTTGGCCCCTGCCGGCACCAGATGCTCCACCCCGTCTACATTTATGGCTACCAGGGAGGGCTTGTTGTCGGTGACCATCTGCGTGAAAAAGGTCTTTTGGAAGAAGGACAACCCCCGGAAGTCAGCAAGGTGAAAGGCGGGAAAAAGGCCTCCTATTAGGGGGTGCGGTGGGGAGGACAGTAGTTCTCGTTGAATCGGGGGCTGGCGGGATGCCTTTGTAGGTAGGGTAGGGATGCGACGTCATCGCAACCGCCGTTATCTGGGTAGGGTCGGGACCGCGTCACTACATAGGGGGCGCGTGGGCGCGGGGAGTGGGCCAAGCTCAAAAGGAGACCGGAAACCGGAGAGGATGCTGCTGCCTTGGGTGGGGCGGGCTCTCCCAGCCCGCCGTTATCCCGATCGAGACGCAAGCTTTTGGCGAACAGACGGCTCGGAGATACGTCCCTGCCTCGAGACGAGCGAATGCGATGGCAATCACGTCCCAAAAATAGGGCCGGGCCGAGCCGGCATTTGAACTAAAAGAGTTATGTTAACTCCTTAAAGTGAAAATATACGCCTGTTTTAATCAAAATTCAACCCTTCATCTTTCACATTAGGTCAGCTTGTGGGGTGTGTCGAGGGAGTCGCAAAGTGTTGCAAATAAGGCATGGTCTTAATTTCCTTGGTGGCCCACATGTCGTGTGTTATGTGTAAGTGTTCGGCATATTCTCCACCTATCAGCGGTTGGGGTCTTTTACTGGGTATACTTTTGGCCAGTTCTTGGGGGGAATTGCAGGGTCAGACCGCCCCCGACGCGGGTAGCCTGCTCAACCAGATCCAGCGCAGCTTCCCGGCCCCCAAACTCCCCGACGTCGGTCCCCCGGCCCCCCCGCCCAAGGTGGAGATTCTGGAGCCCAAGGGGCCGACGATGACGGTCAAGACTTTCACGTTCACGGGCAACCTGCTGATCCCCTCCGAGCAGCTCGCCCCCCTTCTCGCCGGCTACGTCGGCCGGCCGCTGACGTTCGAAGATCTGCGCAACGCCGCCGCCGAGATTTCGCTCCATTACCGCCGCCAAGGTTATGTCGCCACGGTCTCGGTCCCGAAGCAGGAAGTGAAGGACGGTGTCGTGCTCCTGCGCGTGCTCGAGTCGCGCTTCGGCGGCGTGATTTTGGACCCGGTCTCCGACGGCCGGATTTCGCCCGAACTGCTCAAGCAGATCATCACGCATGCGATGATCCCCGGCGCGCCGACGGACATGCGTCTGCTCGACCGTGGCCTGCTCCTCGCCGGCGACCTGCCGGGCGCCTTCGTCACGGGCGGTCTGGCCGCCGGGACGGAGGAAGGCCGCAGCGACCTGGTGCTGCTTTCGCGCAAGACGCCGCTCGGGTCCGGCTCGGTGAGCGCCGACAACGCCGGCCCCCGTTCGACCGGCGCGCCGCGCGCCCTCGCCAGCGTGGCGCTCGCCTCGCCGCAGGGCCTGGGCGAGCAGTTCTCCGCCGACCTGCTCAAGTCGGAAGGCGCCCGCTACGGCCGCCTCGGCTTCGGCCTGCCGGTCGGCTACGAAGGCTCGCGCCTCACCTTCGGCGTCGGCCGCATGGACTACGAGCTCGTGTCGGCCGACTTCGTCGCCGCGCGCCTCGCCGGCCGGTCCACGACGTGGACCGCCGATTACCTGCGTCCGCTCGCGCGCAGTCGCGTCTTCAACGTCAACTTCACCGCGGGGCTGGAGTCGAAGGCCTTCCGCAACACCGCGGCCGACGTGCCCGTGAGCGATTACGCGATCCGCTCGGTCGCGGCCGGCTTCAACGCCAACGTGTACGACGGTTTCCTCGGCGGCGGCGTCACCTCCGCGAACCTGCAGTGGACCGCGGGCGAGCTCGACCTCGGCGGCTCCCCGAACCAGGCGAGCGTGGCCTCGACGACCAAGGCCGAAGGACGCTTCCAGAAACTGCGCCTCACGCTGGCGCGCTCGCAGAACCTCGCCGAAGGCCTCGTGCTCGCCGCCTCGTTCAACGGACAGCTCGCCTCGAAGAACCTCGATTCCGCCGAGAAGCTTTTCGCGGGCGGCGTCGGCGGCGTGCGCGCCTATCCGGTCAACGAAGGCTCGGGCGACGAAGGCTATGTCGCCGCGCTCGAGACCCGCTGGCAGTTCGCCACGCGCTGGCAGGCGATCGCCTTCGTCGACCACGCCCGCATGCGCGTCAACGCCGACAACGCCATCAACGGCGCGGCGGCCGTTAACTATCTCTCCTACGAAGGCGCCGGGCTCGGGCTCAGCTGGGCCGGCCCCGCCGACACGGTCTGGCGCGCCACGTGGTCGCGCCGCCTCGGCGACAACCCTAACCCCAAGCCGGAGGGCTCCGACCAGGACGGCACGCTCCGGCACGACCGCCTCTGGCTGACGGTGAGCCTCAACTACTGAGCTTGAAGACGCCGCGCCGCCGCTTCCCGCTGTCCCGCGCCGTGCTCCTCACGGCCGCGTTCCTCGTGCCGTCGGCGTTCGCGCAGACGGCGCCGGCGACGAACGCGCTCCCGAGCGGCGGACAGGTGGCGGCCGGCCAGGTGTCGATGGCGACGACGGGAGCGCCGGGCTCTCCGACGCTCCAGGTCACGCAGGGCTCCGACCGCGCCATCGTCAACTGGCAGGCCTTCGACGTCGGGCGGGACGCGACCGTGCGCTTCGACCAGCCTTCGGCGTCGTCCGCGATCCTCAACCGCGTCGTCGGGACGGACGCCAGCCGCATCTTCGGCCGCGTCGAGGCCAACGGCCAGGTCTTCCTCGTCAATCCGCAGGGCGTCTACTTCGGTCCGAGCTCGAGCGTCGACGTCGGCTCGTTCGTCGCCTCGACGTTGTCGATCCGCGACGCCGACTTCCTCGCCGGTCGCCTGAACTTCAGCCGCGACGGCGCCACCGGCTCCGTCGTGAACGAAGGCACGATCCGCAGCGCGCTCGGCGGTTACGTCGCCCTTCTCGCGCCGGAAGTCCGCAACGCCGGCGTCATCCTCGCGCAGGCGGGCACGGTCGTGCTCGCCGCGGGCGAGGCCGTCAGCTTCAACTTCGATCCCGCCGCCGGCGTCACCGGCCTCCTCGTCGAACCCGCCACCGTGCGCGCGCTCGTGGAGAACCGCCGCATCGTCGCCGCGCCCGGCGGGCAGGTGATCGTCTCCGCGCAGGCGCACAACGCCCTCGCCGCGGGCGTCATCCGTAACACCGGCGAGATCGCCGCCACCGGCATCGCGCAGGACGGCGGCCGGATCTACCTCGGCGCTTCCGACACGGTGGAGCAGGGCGGCCTGGTCGACGCTTCCGCCGCGGCGGGGAAGGGCGGCGACATCACCGTCGTCGCGCCGACCATCGCGCTCCTCGACTCCTCTTCGTTGCTCGCCGAGGGCGAGCTCGGCGGCGGCCGCGTCCGCGTCGGCGGGGAGTGGCAGGGCGGCGGCACGCTGCCGCAATCGCGCCTCGTCACCATGGACGCGACCGCGCTCATCGACGCTTCCGCGCGCCGCCTCGGCGCCGGCGGCGAAGTCGTGCTCTGGTCCGACGTCCGCGACGCCGCCTCCCTCACGCAGGCCGCCGGTCGCATCCTGGCCCGCGGCGGTCGACTCGGCGGCGACGGCGGACGCGTCGAGACTTCCGGCCGCGTCCTGGACGTCCCGTCGCTCAGCGTCGACACCCGCGCGCCCGCGGGCCGCACCGGCGACTGGCTGCTCGACCCGGTCAACATCACCATCGCCGACTCGGGCGGCAACCTGACCCCCGCCCAGCTGCGCGCCGGCCTGCTCACGAGCAATGTCTCGATCAGCACCGCCGGCAGCGGTTCCGCCTCCGGCGTCTCGCCCACCTACTCGGCCGGCGCCGGCGACATCACGATCAGTTCGGTGATCGAGTCGCTCAGCCCGAACAGCCTGACGCTGACCGCCGACAACAACATCAACGTGAGCGCCGTGGTCCGGATGGCCGGCGCGCTCACGCTCAACGCCGGCAACCTCATCAACCTCGGGGCCAACGTCACCACCGGCGGTGATCAGACCTACAACGGAGCGGTCAACCTCACTTCCGCCGTCACGCTGAGTTCGTATGGCTGGGACGTCTCGAACTATCAGTGGCTGGCGTCGCAGGGTGAGTTGACCGCCCGCTTCGGTGGATCTTCCGTGATGTTCCGTGTCGTCGGCGGCACCGGCGGCCAAGGCGGTACCGACACCTTGGTCGGCTTGGCCGGCGGCGCTTCCGGCGACTACACCGCGACCGTCGCGCTTTCCGGTGCCACGGATGCCGTCATCCAGGCGGGTACGGGTGGCGGCGGCGGCGCGAACCAGGCTTCCAACAGCGGCGGCGGTGCCGGCGGCACGGGTCGCGCCGGTTATCAGGGTGGCGCCGGTGGCGCCGCGGGTTCTGCCGGCTCCTCCGGCGGCGGCGGCGGCGGCGGCGCGGCTTCGGTCGTCGCGATTCTCGGCGGTACGCTCGTCGGCGGCGGCGGCGGCGGCGGCGCGGGCGCGAACAATGTCGCCGGTAATCCCGGCACGGCGGGGCAGGGCGCCACTTCCCAGGTCGCTTCGGGCAATGCCGGCGGCACCGGTGGTTTCGGAGGTAATCCGCTTCCTGACGGCGGCGGTTCGGGCGGCGGCGGCGGCGGTATCCTCGGCGGACAGGGCGGCGTGGGCGTCAACGCTTCCACGGAGACGTCCGGTCGCGGCGGCTTCGCCGGCACCAGCGGCGCCTCGGGCGTCACGGTCACCGGCGCTTCCACGACGACCTATGCCGCCCCTTCGCCGAACGCCGCCGGGGCCACCCCTGCCGCCGGTCACAACGGCTTCATCGCCATCACCGGACGGCTCGTCGCTTCGGCCACGCCGGGCAACGTCATCTTCAATTCGACCGTCAACGGCGCCCAGGCGCTCACCGTCTACGCCGGCACGGGCACCGTCACCTTCGGCGGCAACGTCGGCGCGACGACGCCGATCGGCGCGCTGCTCGTCGAGGCGGCGGGGACCTCTTTCGGCACGGGCGCCGGTTCGCGCTCCGTGCTCACCGGCGGCAGCCAGACCTGGAGCACGCCGCTCGCGTTGGACTCACGGAGCCTGGTCCTCGAGACGCGCGGCGCCGCCGGCTCTTCCTTCGTCATCGACCTCAACCAAGGCATCACGAAGGCCGCCGGCGGCGACATCACCGTCGACCTGCGGGCGCACCGCGACATCTTCCTCGGCGGCGCCTTCATTCCGGCGGCAGGGAAGGTCGATCTCAAGTTCGAGGCCGACTACGAGAACAACGGCTCGGCCGTCTCCCGCGACGGGGTGGGCTTCATCCAGGTCAACGGCAGCCTCGCCACCAACGGCGGTTACCTGAAGTTCGGCTCCGGCGTGTCCGCCACCGTCAACGGCGTCAGCACCCTGGTGGGCGGCGACGTCTACGTCACCGGTGCCTCGCTCACCACGTTCAACACCGGCGGCGGCGCCTTCGAGGCGCAGGGTGAGCTGCTCATCGGCAACGCCAGCGGCCTGAGCGTGCTGACCGGCGGCGGCTCGGCTCTCTTCGCGGGCGCGGTCGACGCGGGCAACACGTATGCTTCCGTCGTCACGAACGTCACCTGGGACACCGCGCGGACGAACGCCGCCTCCGGCACCCAAGGCGCGGTCGGTTCCACTTATCTCGCCACGATCACCTCGCGCCTCGAGAACATGATCGCCATCCGGGCGGCGAACTATGACACCGCCTGGCTGGGCGGCCGCCGCGTGGTCGGCATCGGCACCAACCAGGCCTGGCGTTGGGTGACCGGCCCCGAAGGCCTGCTGGACTCCGGCAACGGCCTCAGGTTCTTCACCCAGAATTACACCTACGCGGCTAATGTGCCCCAAGGTACCGCCATCTCCGGGGCCTACACGAACTGGAACACCAACGAGCCGAACAACTCGGGCGGAACCAACACCGACTCCGCCAGCGAGCCGATGCTTCAGTTCGTCGGGGTGAGCGGAGTCTGGAACGACCTTTCGTCCACGTCGACCACCCCGAACCGCTATGTCCGTGAGACCCTGCTCGCGTCGGCTCCGCTGACGGTCGACGCGGGCGCGGGCGCGGTGACCTTCTCCGCGGCCCTCGGTCAGAAGAAGGCGCTCGGCAACACCGCCGTCACCGGCGGCGTCGTCTCCTTCTCGGGCGCCGCCAGCGTGGGCACGAACGTCCTCACGGTCACCGCGGGCACCTCCGCGACTGGTACCGCGGGGGCGCTGACCGCCTCCTCCCTCGTCCTGCAAGGCGCCGGCGCGCACACCTTCACGAACGCCGCCAACAACATCACGACCCTCGCCGGCGGCACCCTCGCGCAGCCGGTCGGCGCCGTGAGTTTCCGCGATGCCGACGCCTTGACGGTCGGCACCGTCGGCTCGGTCGTCGGCCTCCGCTCCGGCGGCGCGGTCTCGCTGACTTCCTCCGCGAACGTCGAGGTGTCGTCCGCGCTGTTCAACGGCGCCGGAGGCGTCACCGTCTCGGCGGCGGGTCTGGCCGGCGGCGGCACGATCACGGTACCCTCCGGCGCCACCTTCGCGCTGACCCAGTCCGGCACTTCGGTCTTCACCGGCGCGATCGCCGGCGACGGCGCCTTTTCCAAGGCCGGGGCCGGCGTCCTTTCGCTCACGGGCGCGAGCACCTTCACGGGCGGCACGACGCTCACCGCCGGCACGCTCGGCGTCTATCATGCGAGCTCGCTGGGCACGGGGACGCTGAGCGTCGGCGGGGCCACGGTGCGGTTCGGTCGCGCCCTCGCCACGTTGGCGAACGACATCACCCTGACCGGCGCCACGACTTTCGTGTTCGACACCTCGGTCGATTATCTCCTGGTCGGCGGCGGCGGGGGCGGCGGCGCCCATGTCGGCGGCGGCGGGGGCGGCGGCGGCGTCCTGACCGGCACCACCGCGCTGACGGCCACGACGTCCGCGGTTTCCGTCGGCGCCGGCGGCACCGGTTCGACCAACATCAATGTCAGTGTCCGCACCGCGGCGACGGCCGGCGGCAACACCACCGCTTTCGGGCTGACCGCCTTCGGCGGCGGCGCCGGCGGTAATTGGAACACGATCGCCGCCACGGCCGGGGGTAGCGGCGGCGGTCAGGGCGCCAACCTCACGGCGGCGGCCGGCACTACCGGCCAAGGTTTCGCCGGCGGCATCGGCGACGGCGTCTCGACGTACGGCTACGTCGCGGGCGGCGGCGGCGGCGCCGGCGGCGTCGGCGGCACCGCCTCGACGACCCAGGCCGGCAACGGCGGCATCGGTCTGGTTTCCGCCATCACCGGTACGGACGCATACTACGGCGGCGGCGGGGGCGGCGGCGTGCATACGGCTAACCTCGCGGCCGCTGGTTTCGGCGGACTCGGGGGCGGCGGCAACGGAGCCGTCAACCTGCAGGGAGCCCGGGCTCCCGACGGCGTGGCCAACACCGGCGGCGGCGGCGGCGGCAACGGCGCGGTCAGCAACGCGGTCACCATCGGCGGCAACGGCGGTTCGGGCGTCCTCATCGTCAGCTACCTCGGTCCCTCGGCGGGCACCAGCGGCACGGTTTCGACCGGCACCGCCGGAGCGGTCGGTCGCACGCTACACACCTTCACCTCGACGGGCGCGGGGTCCCTCGTCCTTTCGGCGCTCAGCACGTCGCTCAGCGGCACGATTTCCGGCGCCGGCGCCCTCACCGTCAACGCCACGGGCGGCACCGTCACCTTCACCGGCGCCAACACTTCGACCGGCACCACGACGATCTCCGGCGGCACCTTGCGCGTCGGCGCGGGCGGCGCCGCCGGCGTGCTGGGCGCCGGGGCGATCACCAACAACGCCGCGCTCGTCTTCAACCGCTCCAGCACGTACGCCGTCGCCAACGACGTGTCCGGCACGGGCACGGTGGAGCAGCTCGGTCCCGGCACGACGGTCATCACCGGCGCCCTGACGCACACCGGCGGCACGACCGTCACGGCCGGCACGCTGCGCGTCGGAGCCGGCGGGACCGCCGGTTCCTTGGCCGGCAACGTGGTCACCCAGGGCGTGCTGGCTTTCGATCGTTCCGACGCCCTGACCTTCGCTGGCAACATCAGCGGCGCGGGGGCGGTCACCCAGGTCGGGACGAACATCCTGACCCTGACGGGAGCGGCGACTTATTCCGGCGTCACCAACGTCGACGCTGGCAGCATCCTGTTCCGGCGCGACGTGCCGCCGGCCACCTCCGGTTTCGCCGGGGTCGGCGCGGTCACGATCGAGCCCGCTTCGGCCGGATTCGCTTCGGCGGTGACGACGGCCTATACGTACGCGTCGACGCTGACCGGCCTCACGCTCGGCAAAGCCGGCAACAGCGCCGCCGTCACGATCGGCTCGGCGATCAGCATCGCGGGTCCCATCCGGCTCTTCGGCGGAGATGTCACCGTCTCCGCCAACGTCACCAGCAACGGCGCCGACCAGCCGATCGTCTTCCAGGCGGTCTCGAACGTGCTGCTCAGCGCGTCGCGGACGATCCAGACCAACGGCGGCGACATCGTCTTCTGGTCGAACTCGGGCGCCGCGGCTTCGGGCAACCGCGGCATCCTGATCAGCGACAGTTCCGTGCTTGATTCCCGCACTGCCGCGGACCGGGCGGCGACGACGCACACCACCGGGGGCGGCATGATCGTCCTCGGCGGGGGCAACACGACCGAAACTTCGGCGAAGGGCACGACCGTCCCGACCGGCTACGCGCTGAACTACACCAGCACGCCGGCCGGCCTGATGATCGGTTCTTACAATTCAGGCGTCGGCCACAACGCCAATGTCAGGATGTTCTCCGGTGGCGGCAACGTCGTCTGGCGGGGCCGGAGCACCCAGAACGTCGTCAACCTGACGATCGGAATCTCCGCCTTCGAAGGGGTGACCGTGAACGCCGGCACGACGGGCGACATCACCATCGACGGCGAGGCGGTCGGCAACACCATCGCCGCCGGCATGGATATCCACGGTTGGCGCACGGGCGTCGCGAGCAGCAGCTACCTGACCGTCGACGGAGATATCCTCTTCACTGGCAGCGGCACCGGGGCTACAACCAACTTAGGCACGCAGTTAGGGTCGTCCGCGGGCTTCCCGGTAATCCTGGCGGCTACGGGCAACGGTTCGGTGACGGTCAAGGGCGTGACCTCGGGGACCTTCTCTGA
>VHDL01000004.1 GCA_016871415.1 Verrucomicrobiota bacterium | reverse complement strand
AGCCGCGCGGCCCCCTCGGATCCAGTGTCTCCAGCACGGCTAGGGGGTCCAGCGCCGCGGTGGTGAACGCGTAGGTGATCCAGCCATCTTCGCCACGCTCCGCTTCCGCGCGCTCTAGTTGGTCGAAGGCTGCGATCGTGTCGGCCATGGATTCATGCGGCCGGAGCCGGCGGTGCCTCAACCTGAGGGAAGAGGATGCATTTTTCGGCCACGCGCACCCCGCTTCCGGCGGCGGACCAGTCGAATCGGTCGAAGTCAGCGGGCACGGACTGCCCGATGTTCTCCAGCAGTGTGCGCGCGGTCGTCGGCATGACGGGCAGGAGGGCTGTTCCGACGAGTCTCAGGCCTTCGGAGACATGGGCCAGGCACGAATCCAGACGGGCGCGGTCGGCCGGATCGGCGGACTTCGCCAGCTTCCAGGGCGCACGTGTTTCGATGTAGGCGTTGAGGGCGTTGATGAAGGTCCAGAGGGATTCCAGCGCGCGACTCACCTGATGTTCGGCGAAGGCCACGTCGTAGGCCTTTCGCGTGTCGCCCCAGAGCAATCGAACCGAACGCTCAGGGTCCTCATCGGCTCCCGCCGCCGGCACGACGCCTCCGCAGCTGCGTCCGACCATGTTCAGCAGCCGATTGACGAGGTTGCCCAGGCTGTTGCCGAGGTCGGTTTGATAAACCCTTGCAAATGTTTTGTATCTCTTGCGCTCCTTATCACTCAGAGCTTTCCCATTTTCACTGTGGGTAGGGGGCTCCAGCACAAAGTCCGCATCTTGCCCAACTACCATCTCACGACATAGATAGTATCGGAATGCGTCCGCACCATATATACCAACAACGGAAAGGCTATCCTTCGCATTTCCCTCACTCTTTGAGGCCTTCTTCCTGTCGATGGTCCACCAGCCGTGGACCAGCAAGCTTCGGGGCGGCTCGAGGCCGAGGGCCTTGAGCATGCAGGGCCAGTAGACGGCGTGGGGAGGGGAGAGGATGTCCTTGCCGATGACGTGCAGGTCCGCGGGCCAGAGGCCGGTCCCGACCACGGCGGAGTAATAATTGGTCAGGGCGTCGAACCAGACGTAGGTCACGTAGTCGGTGTCGAAGGGCAGCTCGATGCCCCAGGTGAGCCTGGACTTCGGACGGGAGATGCAGAGGTCGTTCATGGGCTCCTTAAGGAATTCCAAGACCTGGTTCTGACGGAAACGCGGGGTGATGAAGTCGGGATGGGAGCGGATGTGTTCGACCAGCCAGGACTGGAACTTGGAGATGCGGAAATAGTAGTTCTCCTCCGTGGTCTGGGTGACTTCGCCGAAGATCTCGGGCCATTCGCCGTTCTCATCGCGGTCCTTGTCGGACAGAAACTGCTCCTGCCTGACGGAATACCAGCCGCCCTTCCTGTCCTTGAAGATGAGGCCCTCCGCATGGAGACGGCTGAGGAAGTCCTGCACGACCTTGCGATGCCTCGGCTCGGTGGTGCGGATGTAATCGTCGTTGCTGATGGAGAGGTCGCGCAGCATCG
Organism: Verrucomicrobiota bacterium; assembly: GCA_016871415.1. GTDB lineage: Bacteria > Verrucomicrobiota > Verrucomicrobiia > Opitutales > UBA953 > UBA953. The sequence goes on along the minus strand of VHDL01000004.1, from coordinate 152,959 downwards.
CACGGAAGCCGACGGCCACCTCGTCCACGAGCTCCTGAGGGGAAATGCCACGCTTCTGGGCGGTCTGCTGGACCTTCTGGCCGTGCTCGTCGAGCCCCGTCAGGAAGTGTACCTTGCGTCTGGACATGCGAGCGTGGCGGGCGATCACGTCGGCCAGCACTTTCTCATAGGCATGGCCCAGGTGCGGCGCTCCGTTGGCGTAGTCGATCGCGGTGGTGATGTAGAAGGAGCCCGACATAACGTGCCGACAAATGATTGACCGGAAAGGGCGGATGCTCAACCCCGAAGGCTCATTCCGCGGCCCGTCGGATGTCCGGCTGGTAGGAGATTTCGAACAGATAGGGCTGCCCGGCCCTCAGGGGGAGAGGGTGGTCGCGTTCGAGCAGCTGGTAGAAATGTACCTTGCCCCAGCAGCTGCGATGACGTGAATCATTGCTGACCACCTTGGTCTCGCTCCAAACGGCGCCGAAGTCGTCACGGAGGACCTCGCAACGGTGGGATTCGGGCCCGAGGACCAGGGCGTTGCCCGGGGTCATGCGGGAGTGGCTGACAGCGATCGGGAGCGTCAGACGGAAGTCCTCAAGCACGACGTTGGACTTGGGAGTGAGCGTGAACCGACCGGTGATGCATCCCGGGGCGAACTCCCATTCGACCTTCATCGAGCCGACGCCCTGCGAGACCTGCTCATCGGATCCCATGAGCTCAGGCTGGTCGAAACGGAAAAGGTAGACGCCCGGCCTGGAGCCGATTGCGACCTGGGCCGACTTGCCGTAGTGAGAGGGCGTGTAGGCACGGCCGCCGAGGGTGTATTCCGGGATGAAGGCCGACACGCGCTGGTTCGAAGGCCAATCGAAGACGCCCGGCATGTGCGGAAAGGCAAGCGAATCGGAGAAGCGGTGACTGCCTGAGGTCACGAGGGGGAGCACGACGTGCAGGCCGCTGGCGGAATCCTGGTAGATGAGCACGCCCTGCTCCTTGCGGGGGGAGTGGTCGAAGAGATGCAGGCGGCATGCTGGCTGCCTGCCCTGCGCGGAGACGGGCTCCACGCCGCCGCAGGCCTTGGCCAGGCGCGACCACTGGGAGAGGTATCTGGAGGCGTCGAAGTTCGCCATGCGCGTCGTGTGCCCGGGGATAGTGTCCCGCTCGGCGTCACGGACTACGATGAGGCCATGCTCGGCGTCGAAGAACGTGGTGAAGAAATGCGTGTAGAGACGCCGGACCTGGTCGCGCAGCAGCGGCTCCTGCGCGGTAGTCACCCAGCGGTCACGGAGGGCCTGCAGCAAGATGGTGATACAATGCATCTGACCATAGGCGCCGATGCCCCTGCCGTAGCACCAGCCCTGACCGTCGTCCCGCACCATGTCGCCGATCACCCGGAGATACTTTTCGTAAAGGGTACGCAGCTTGGGCAGCTTCGAGTCCCTGAGCTGGATGTTGGCGTGGAGCTGGAGGGCCTGCCGGATGAAGATGAGCGAGACGACGCCGTACAGGTCGAAGGTGCCGCCGAAGTTGGACACGGAGGCCGCCTTCGAGGCCTCGTCATGGAAGCCGTTGGAGGAGGCCGACGACGCCCGGTCGACGAAGCGGTCGACGAGGGGGCCGGTGGTGTCCTGTTTGGACAGTCCGAAGGAATGACGGCAGACCGCCTTGGCGACGTCGAAGGCCTGCACGTGGTCGTGATGGTCTAGCTCGACCGAAAGACGCTCGTCGATGAGACGACGGGTCTCCTCATTGAGCTGTTCCCAGACGGGGTTCCGCTCCCGGGTAGGACCGAAGGCCAGCAGCCCCAGGCAGGCGAAGGCCATGCCGTTGTCGGAGCCCTTGCTCAGCCTGACTTGGGCCGTAATCGAGCGCGCCGTCAGTTCGATCAGATTCACGCGGTCCAGGACCGTCTCCCCCGTGGCCCGGAAATACTCTCCGAGGGCCAGGGCGACATGGCCCGGTTCATCGGCCCGGGAAACCTCGCCCTCGATGGGCGTGACGCTGCCATCCGCCGAAACGGAGGGAAGGTTCAGTTTCAGGAGCGCCTTGGTCTGTTCCAGGCACTGGCTCGTGAAATTCGGCATGCTGAGGGGTTCTTCGATGGGATGTGACCCCTCATGTCAACAACCCTTCGTAAAAAGTCGTCCGAGGTCGTCATCAGACCTTGAGGGCCTCCACGGGGCACTCGGAAACCCTTTGGAACAGGGCCATCCGCCTGCGGACGGCACCGGCGATGCAGGTGGATGGCCACGGGCTTCCAAAGGGCCGCCCAGCCCGCGATGATGAGTCCTTCGCGGATCAGCTCGGCTAGCCCGGTCCTTGGGGCAGGAGGGACCTCAAGGTCAGCATGCAGGTGCTGTCTGCCCGCACTGAGCCTGACGCCGATCATGCCGGGGAGGATCCCCTTCAAATTCATAGGGGCGTCGGCCTTCCGAGGGATGAGATGAAGAAGCGCGCGCGCTTCTCGCGCAGGACGTTGGATTCACCCGCACCGTGGCCGGCACCGGGAGCGACATGGAGCTCGACGAGGTGCGTCTTTCCCGCGGCCATGAGCGCCGCGTGGAAGTCGTAGGTGCACTTCACGTCCACGTTGGTGTCCGATTCGCCGAGGGTCAGGAAGAGACGTCCCTTCAGCCGCGAGGCGTGGGTGGCGCAGGAGTTCTCCTCGTACCACGGCCCGATGGGCCATCCCAGCCACTGCTCGTTCCACCAGAGCTTGTCGACCCGGTTGTCATAGCAGCCGCAGTCCGCCGCACCGGCCTTGTAGAAATCGCCATGGAGGAGCATCGCGTGGGCGGTATTCTGTCCGCCGGCGGAGCCGCCGAAGATGCCCACGCGGGAGAGGTCCATGTTCGGCTCGGTCCTGGCCAGAGCCCGCATCCATGCGATCCGGTCCGGGAAGCCTCCGTCCTTGAGATTGCGCCAGCTCTGATGATGGAACTCCTTGCCGCGGTTGTTCGTTCCGCGTCCGTCCACCTGCACGACGAAGAAGCCGAGCATCGACAACTCCCGGTGGTTGCGATTCCACCAGTTCATGGACTTGGGGGCGAAAGAGCCGTGGGGTCCGGCGTAGATGTTCTCGATGACGGGATATTTCTTCGCCGGGTCGAACGGGTGGGGTCGGGTGACCACGCCCCAGATGTCGAACTTGCCGTCACGGTCCTTGGCCACGAAGGGCCGGGCGTGACTCCAGCCCGCCGCCTCCAGACGCCGCGTGTCCGTCGCCAGGAGGGTGGCGATCGCACGGCCGTCCGACCCGCTCCTCAGGGTGAAGACGGGAGGGGAGTCCACCCGTGTCGCCACATCGACTAGCACGCTGCGGTCCGGCGAGAAGACGGCCTCATGGTCGGCGTCACCCGGGGTTAGGTCGACAAGCCCGGAGCCGTCCAGCTTCACCTTGCAGACGTGATGGTGGTAGGGATTCTCGCCCCGGTTCATGCCCACGCCGATGAAGGTCGCCGCAGATGCGTTTTCGTCGACGTGCAGGACCTGTTTCACCATCCATTCGCCGGAAGTGACGGGACGCAGGGTGCGGCCGTCACGGAGGTCGACGGCGTAGAGGTGACGCCAACCGGACTTCTCCGAGGCCCAAAGGGTGAGCGAATCGCTCAGGTCGTGCCGGAAACGGGTCTTAAACGTGTAGATAAATTTCTCTGGCTCCTCCTCGGTGATGAGCTTGCGCCAGCGGCCGTTTGTGACGTCATAGGCGACGATTCCGTGGCCGGTGAATCCTCGGCGGACATACTCGGTGCGCAGCGTCTTTCCGTCGGCCGACCAATCGAGGCGGCCGGTGGAATAGGTCTTTCCGGTCAGGTCCGAGGGACAACCGGACGCGGTCTTGCCATCGGCGGTGAAAACCCAGGCCTGTCGCTCGGTACGCTCGTCTCCGGGCTTGTCGTACGGAATCTCCTTGGTGACGCCCTTGGCCGAGTCGACGACCACGTACTGCCTGACAGGCTGCTTCTGCTCGCGCCACACGGCGAAGTGCCTCCCGTCGGGGGACCATGCAGGCGGCCCCACGAAGGCGGCGGACCCGGAGGGTCGGTCGAAGATTTTACGCGCAGGACTTCCCTCCCCGGCGAGCAGATAGATGTCGCCGTCCTTGAAGTCCACATGCTGCGGCCCGCGTGGCGATCGCGTTCCGAGCACGCCGGCATTGATCGACCGTCCGTCCCCGGACAGCTTCGTCACAGGCACACGGACGCCTGCGCCATCGGTCTCCTGGAGGGAGCCGTCCATCGCGAGCCACCAGAACTTCTTCTCTCCCCTGAGGAAAAGCCTTCCGTCCTCCATCGGTATGATGGTCCTGAAAGGCAGCTGCGAGGGCGACGTCTGCCGGCCGAGCGATTTGGAAAAGCTCTCCGCAAGCTTCACGGGATCGAAGGCGGGACGGATGCTACCGCTCCGCGTGTCGACGAGCGTCCAGGCGGACTTGTCCTGCGGCGTCCTGTAGACCAGGAACGACCCCTTCTCCGACCACTGGAGGTCTTCGAGCCGCGTCGGCGGCGCCAGAGGGCGCCAGGTCTCGTAAAGTCGCTGCCATTGGGCGACCAGGCCATCTTGGGCTGCGGCCGGCGGCGTGACGGACGCGCAAAGGACCAAGCAGGTCGCAAGGAGCGTGGCCCGCCCTGACCTGGAAAGTCCTTTCATTTCTTCTTGGAGGACTTCGGCTTCAGTTCCGCCAGATAGGCGACGACGTCACGGATCTCCTCGGGGGTCAGGATGCCGAGCATCGGAGGCATCACCGATGCGGCCGGAGAGGAGGACGCGATCTGATTTCTGGGCAGGGCTCGCGTCGATCCGTCGGGGAGGCGGATGACGACCTCCTTCGTGTTTTCCGAAAGCACGGCGCCGACTTCCGCAAGGCCGTCCTTCGCATCCTTGAGCGTGAAGGTGACCAGGCCGAAACCGTGAGAGATCCGGGCGGAGGGATTCACTAGGGACTCGACCAGCTCGGCCCTGTCCTTGCCGAAGGTCAGACCGCGCAGCTGCGGTCCCACCTCGCTGCCCTCGTCGGATTCGACGCGATGGCAGCCCACGCAATTGGCGCTGAGGTGCTCGTTCACGACCTTCCGGCCTCGGGCCGGGTCCCCGCCCTCCGCCATGGCGGAGTAGGGCGTTCCATCGTTCGCCTTCGGCTCGGATAGCGAACGGAGGTGCGTCTCGGCCCTTTCACGGAGGTCGGCCTGCGAAGAAGCAAGCGCGCCGCGAACGACCTCGAGGCGCAGGTAGGGCTCGAGTCTGCCGGCGATGAAAGATTCCAGCGCGCCCGTGAAGATCACCCGGGCCTCAGGCAGGTCCGAAGCGGCAGCGGCGTTGAGCACGGCCTGCTTCTCCGCCCCCTTCGCTGAGGTCGATTTCATGATGCGCTGTCCGGCCGAAAAGGCGGCCGCGGCGTCCATCTGCACGAGAATTCCGAAGGCGGCGGTGCGGAGCTCGGAGGCGTTGCCGTCCCCGCAGGCTTCCGCCGAGACCTTGACGGCGAGCGTCCTGTCCTTGTCAGCCAGCATCCGGATGGCGTCCGCACGCACGGAGGCAGGCGCCGATTTCTCCTTAGCGAATCCGGACAGGGCCTCGACGGGGATGTCGACGCGATGGCGGAGCAAGACGCTGAAAGCGAGGGTCCGCAGCTCGGGTCTGACTTGTCCGAGCAGCAGGTCCTTCGCCTCTGAAAGCGCCTTGGTGAGGGCGGCCTTGTCCCTGGGAGGATAGATCCTGGCGACGCCGTCGATGCGGTCCAGTCGCGGAGGCGAATCGAACGCCAGCATGCATTCCAGAACTTCGGTCACCAAGGCGGTGTCGCCCTGATGACCACGGAGCCAGCGGATGAGGCGTCGCGCCTCGTCGGGAGTGCCGACGCGGAGACAGGCGTTGATGGCCCGGCGAGCGGCCTGCGGAGGCAGCACGTGACGGCTGAGGGCTCCGGCCAGGGAGGGCAGGGCCGACGGCACGCCGGCGTCATCATGGATGGCGCGGGCGGCCTCGTTCACGACCGCATCATGCGGACTGGCCAGCGTCAGACCCATCTTGGATGACTTGCGACGTGCCAACGCCAGCGTGCCGAGGAGCGCGAGGTGCTCGTCCGAAGCCGTCGCGGCCGCGACAAGGTCTTCTTCCGGCACGCAGGCCGCGATGCCGGTCACGAGGCAATGCCTCAGCCAGGGGAGGTCGAAGTCGCCGTCGGGATCTCGGACGAAATCGGTCAGCTTGGCGGCACCGCCTGTCCGTCCCAGCGCCAGGGCCGCATGCATGCGGACGCGCGCCGCGGACGATGCCAGCTGGCCCATGAGACCGGCTCGCAGGGCGGCGTCAGGCGTCCGTGACTCGGAGAGGACCTTGGCCGCCTGGGCCCTGACTTCGTCATCTTTGGCGAGCAGGAGCGGAAGGGCCGGCGCATGTTCGATTTTTCCCTGCCTAAGCCCGATGCCCCACCCCCAGACCGCGTGCAGGCGGGCTTGGCGGGAGGCGGATTCATCCATGGCCACCTTGAGTAACTCCGACCAGGCGGACTCGCGCGCGAGACGCAGCGAAGCATTGATTCGGACACGTTGGTCAGGATGTCCGAGCATCCGCAGGCAATCCGATCTCGGGACGGCGACGGACAGAGGCCTAGACAGCCAGACCGATGAGGTCGGGTCGGTAGTCCTCGCGACATCAAAACGCCAGATCGCCCCCTTCTCATCGAGGGGGTAGCCGCCGTCCCAATCAGCGAAATAAGCGCGTCCGTCAGGTCCCCAGCTCAGACCTATGCCCATGATGCCGGATGACACCGTGCGGACGCCCTCCATCCTGAATGCGTCCAGATGGGGCGTCAGACGAAACGCGTCCATGCGTCCATTGGGAAACTGGTTAAGCAGGAAATGACCGCGCAGACCGCCGTCCATGGCGTGGCCAGGTTCACGTATCATGCCGGCCGGCCCGTTGGAGTAGTTGGCCAGGGGCGGGGTGATGAAGAACGGCTGGTCGGGCTGACCTGGGGGCATCCAGACGTTCTCACGTATCCATCGGCTGGCCCCCTTCTGGTACTGGTGCTGGTTACGCCAGCCGGAGTCGGAACCCTCCAGGACGAACACGGCCCGCTCGCGCTCACGCGGGGCGTCACTGTCATTGTCGACCCCGAAGACGTCGCCGTTGTCATCGAAGGCCAGCTCCTGGACGTTGCGGAGACCGCGGGCGAACACCTCAAATCCGGAGCCGTCGGGCTCGCAACGCAGCACGGCACCTTCGTGGGGAAGGACGAACCTGCGCCCCTCCTTGGAGGTGACGTTCAGTCCCTTGTCGCCGATCGTCCACCAGATGCGTCCGTCCGGACCGAGCCGGAGTCCGTGCATGTCATGTCCGGCATAGGCGATGTGGGCGCCGAAACCGGATACGATTTTCTCGGTGACCTCCGCCCGCCCGTCTCCGTCGGTGTCCTTCAGCCTCCACAGGTGCGGAAGGGCCGTGACGTAGAGCCATCCATCATGCCAGAGGAGTCCGGCAGCGATGCCGGAGTTGGGCTCGTTGAAGCCCTCCGCGAAAAGCGTCATCCGGTCGGCGGTCCCGTCTCCGTCGGTGTCGCTGAGCTTGAAGATGCGCTCCTTGTGGTGCTCAAGGTCGAGGACGTCGATCGAACCGTCCCGGTTGTGATCCTTAAGTCCGCCGCGAGGAACCCTGAGACGGCCGGGAGCGAGCTCCTTGCGCAGGAACTCAAGCCTTTCCTCGGCCGAGGTGAGTCCCACGTCATCGGGTATCCAGACCTGGTGCTCACGGATGTCGAGGTCACCGGATTTCCGACGCGTCGTGCAGGCCACGTAGACGTTGCCTGCCTCGTCCAAGGTGACCGAGGTGGGGTCGGGTACGTTGAGCTTTCCCGACCAGCGCGCTGGACGGACCTCCTGCGCCATCAGCAGGGAGGCGGTCAGGATAAACGCGGCCGAGACGGTCCTCATGGATTTCAGCCGAAGAGGATTACGTAGAGTTCTTTGGGTCCGTGGGCCCCGAGCACCAGGACGCGTTCGGTGTCGCCGGCGCGACTGGGGCCGGTGATGAACGAGAGCATGCTGGGCATCTGGTCGCCATGGCGATCCTTCATCAGGAAGACGTAGCAGCCGAGGTCAGGAACAACCTGAGGGTCAGCTGGTCGACGAAACAAGCGACGAAGAGGGAGACGCGCACGGCTTAGCGGAGGAAGGCCTCGTGCAGTCCGCCGTCGACGGTGATGACCTGTCCGGTCGTCTTCGAAAGGCGGTTGGTCACGAGGAGGAAGTAGGCTTCGGCCTGGTCGGCGGGGGTGATGGGACTCTTGGTGAGGGTGCGGTCCGCGTAGAACTTGGACAGCTTGGTGGTCAGCGAGTCCGTGGCCTCATCAGGGGTGTAGGGAATGCCGTACTTCGCAAGCGAGGCGATGACTCGGTCGCGGGGGAACATGGCGGATCCCTGCACGACGGTGGCCGGGGCCACGCCGTTCACCCGGACGAGGGGGGACAACTCGATGGCCAGCTCGCGTACGAGGTGGTTGGCCGCGGCCTTGGAGGTGTCGTAGGCCACGGATCCCTTCTTGGCCACGGCCGCATTGGCGCTGGTCGTGAGCACGAGGTTACCACGCAGACCTTGTTCCTTCCAGGTCCTGAGGGCCTCGTCGGCCACGAGGTAGCTGCCCGTGACGTTGAGGGCGAAGGTGAGGGACCACTTGTCGTCCGGGATGCGCCCGGCGGTGTCCGGGGGCACGAAGATGCCGGCGGTCACGCAGATGGAGTCGAAGCCGCCGTAGGCCAGGGCCACCTGGTCGAGCATCTTCCGGATGGAGGCGCGGTCCAGGATGTCGCCGCCGAGACCGATGGCCGGGCCGCAGTTGGATACGCCGGTGCCGGCGACGCCGATGCCGGTGCCCAACCTGTCGGTGATTTCCTTGGCGGTCGCCTGCGCGGCCTCCAGGTTTTTGTCCACGCACACGATGTGGGCGCCTTCCTTGACCAGACGGTGCGCGGTCTCCTTGCCGATGCCGGAACCGGCGCCGACCACGACGATGACCTGCCGGGCGAGCTCCTTCTCGGCCGGCATGCGCTTGAGCTTGGCCTCCTCGAGCAGCCAGTACTCGATGTCGAAGGCCTCCTGCTGGGGTAGGGCGATGTATTCATCGATGGCCTCAGCGCCACGCATGACTTCGACGGCGCAGTTGTAGAACTCTGCGGTGACGCGGGACTCGGACTTGTCCTTGCCCCAGGCGATCATGCCCAGGCCGGGAATGAGCACGACCGTCGGATTGGGGTCGCGCATGGCGGGCGAATTGGAGCGCTTGCAGGCCGCATAGTAGGAGGCGTAGTCCTTGCGGTACTGCTCCAGGCCCGCGGCAAGCTTGGCCTTGAGGGCGTCGGCATCTTCGGCCTGGGGGTTCCAGGCGACGTAGAGGGGCTTGATCTTGGTCCGCAGGAAGTGATCGGGGCATGAGGTCCCTAACTCGGCCAGACGCGGGGCGTCCTTCGCGTTCACGAAACGCAGGATCTTCTCATCGTCCTGGACGGTGCCGATGAAGCGCTTCTCCTTAGAGACCTGGCCGCGCAGCCAGGGCAGGATGGCGGCCAGGGTGGCGTGACGCCTCTCCACGTCGAGGGTCTGGTAGATTGCTCCGCCGAAGGCCTTGACATCGCCGCCCTTGGCCTGGTACTTAGACTCGATGTAGGCTCCGGCGGTCTCGATCGTCGAGAGGGTCAGCTCGTAACAGGCCTTGTCGTCGTCGGCCCAGGAGATGAAGCCGTGCTGTCCCATCATGATGGCCTTCACGTCAGGCTGACGGCGGGAGATCTCCTGCATGGCCAGGCCGAGCTCGAAGCCGGGCCGCATCCAGGGCACGTAAGCCATCTTGCCGCCGAAGATCTGCCTGGTCAGCGCCTCGCAGTTCTTGGAGGCCGCGATCGAGATGATTGCATTGGGGTGCATGTGGTCAACGTGCCGTCCGGGAAGGAAGCTGTGGAGCGGGGTATCGATCGACGAGGCGCGCGGATTGAGGTTGAAGGTGGCGTGGGTGTACATGCCGACCATGTCGTCCTCGGCCTGCGACTTGAGGCCTTTGTCCGCCCTGGCGGCGTAGGACTTCTGCAGACCGATGAGTTTGTCCTGATAGAGCGAGGAGAAGTTCTCGCGGGCGCTGGTGCGCAGGTCACCGCCGGAGCCCTTGACCCAGAGGACGTCGACCTCCTGGCCGGTGAGCGGGTCCTTCTCCCTGATCTTCGAGGAGGTGTTGCCGCCTCCGGTGTTGGTGATGCGCTGGTCGGCGCCCAGTCGGTTCGACCGGTAGACCAGACGGGCGACCGGATCGAGCTTCGCCGCTTCGGCGTCGTTCCAGAGGTAAGAGACGTTCTTGTGTTGGCGCATGTGTGGTTGGTTGTAAAGAAAGGGCGGGCGAAGAGGGTTCAAGCACGCTTCAGGGACTTGAATCGTCGCAATGCGTCGCCCCAGCGCACGTTGGCCCGGGGAAGGTAGTTCTTGCAGGGGAAAGATTTCCGCATGACTTCACGCACGCCCTTCAGACCCCTGAGTTCCTTCATGGCGACGGCCTGGATGAGGATGTTGCCCGCGGCGGTGGCTTCGACAGGTCCCGTGACGACGGTGCGTCCAGTGGCGTCAGCGGTGGCCTGATTGAGGAGCCCGTTGCGCGAACCGCCTCCGACGATGTGAAGGACGGCGAGACGTCGGCCGGTCAGCCTCTCCAATGCGTCCATCTCGACGCGATACAGCAATGCCAGCGACTCCAGAACGCACCGGGCGATCTCGCCGTGGGTGCGCGGGACGGGTTGACGGGTCTCCCGGCAGAAGGCCTGGACCTTGGCAACCATGTCACCTCGGCGGGTGAACCTCGGGTCATCCGGACGGATGAAGGAACGCAGGGAAGGAGTCTGCAGGGCGAGACGCACGATCTCGCCGTAGTCGGAGACCTCTCCGCGCTCCATCCACTCGCGACGGCATTCCTGGAGGATCCAGAGGCCGACGAGGTTCTTGAGGAAGCGGGAGGTGCCTCCGAAGCCGACCTCATTGGTGTACCGCGCCTTGCGGACGGTTTCGCTCACCACGGGGCGGTCAAGTTCCACGCCGAGCAGAGACCAGGTTCCGGAAGAAAGGTAGGCCCAGTCCTTGCCGGGCCTGGCCGGCACAGCGGCGACCGCGGCGGCCGTGTCGTGCACGCAAGTCGTCACGACGTGGGCGGAACGAAGGCCGGTCTCAGCCGCCAGGTAAGGTCTGAGTTTGCCGAGCTTCACGCCCGGGGCGACGGGCTTAGGAAGCAGATGCAATGGGATGCCGAGCTTGCGCAGGACCGGACGGGCCCAATCCCGCCGACGGACGTCCCAGCACTGGCTGCCAGAGATTAGGGTCTCCTCCGCTCGCGCCACACCCGTGAGCAGGAAGTTGACGTAGTCGCCGATGAGTAGGAACTTGTCGGCCATCTTGAGCAGTTCGGGTCGGTTGCGGGCGTCGTCGAGCAGCTGGTAGAGCGTGTTGATGGAGATGGAGGCGATGCCGGTGCCCTCGAAGAGCTGCTTCTCCGAAAACTTGCACATGGCCAGTTCGTAGGACTTGAAGCTTCGTTCGTCCCGATAGGTGAAGGGGAGGGAGAGAAGCGGGCCGTCGCCCTTGAGCAGGACGTAGTCGACGCCCCACGAGTCGCAGGCCACCGACTTGATCCGGCCGAGCTTGGCCCCCCTGGCGAGGCCGACGCGTATCTCACGGAAGATCCGGATGATGTCCCAGCGAAGGGTTCCGTTGGCGGTGATGGCTCCGTTGGAGAACCGGTGCACCTCCTTCATACTGAGCCGTCCGTTCCGGAGTCTGCCCAGGATGACGCGGCCGGATTCGGCGCCGAGGTCGATTGCGAGATAGTCGGACATAGGGAAGGGGAGGGGTCAGAGGCCGAGCAGTTTCTGGCGATAATGCTCATCGGGGCGTCCGGCGATGCGTTCGCACTGGGCGGGGGTCAGGAAGTCCGGTCCGCCGAGGGCGGCCGCGCCGATGAAGATCTCCGCGGCCTTCTCAGTCATGAGCAGTGATCCGAGGACGGCCTTGGGCGATGAGCCCACGGCGATCACGCCGTGGTTCCGGAGCAGGATGATGCGCGGTTCGCGGCCCGTGCGACGGACATGGGCCACGACCTCCTCACGGATGGACCGGCAGAGGGCTATGCCGGGCTCAGCGTAAGGCACCAGGACGGACTCCACGCCGCAGAGCACGATCTCATCCGGACAGGCCCTGCGTGAGGCGAACTCCGCGGCACGGGGCGAACAAAGGATGCCGTTGGCGGCGATGGCGTGCACATGTCCAACGCAACGGACGCCGGGAAGGGTGAGCAGGTAGGCGTGGAACAGCGCCTCGATGGAAGGCTTCTTCGCCTTGTCATCGACGCGGGAGGCGAAAAGGGCGGCGTCGATCTCAGCGTCGCCAGCCGATGGGTCGTCGAGCAGCGGCAAAAGACGGTCGAACCGACAGACGGTGACGTCAGCGGGACCGAGCGTGCCCAAGGAGCAGCCGGATGCTTTGACCGCGAAGGTCGCCTCATCCATCCGGACGGAGGTGTTGCCTTCGCCTAGGATAGCCATGCGGAGTCGCTCTCCTCCCAGGGCATGGGAGAGGGCCAGAAGGTCCTGGACGAGGTCGGCCATCGTTCGCGCGAGGAGGGCGCGTCTCAGGCGGTGGTCAGCACGTGATCGGCGGGCAAGCGCACCTTGGCGCGCTGCACCTCGGCCGAGTCGGCGTCCGTGATCAGGAACAGGGCGCTGACGTCACGGGTGACCGCGCAGGGTCCTCCACGGCCGAGTTTCACCTTGTTCATGCAGATGAGCACTTCGTCGCTGCGGCGGATTACTTCACGCTGCTGATGCGAGATGTCGCGCTGGGAATTCCAGAGGCCGTTCTCGTCGATGCCTTCGGCGCCGAGCAACGCCACGTCGAAGTTCCAACGGGCGACCTCCTCGAGCGTGCGGTCGCCGGCCACCATCGCATGCCGGGTGAGGAACAGTCCGCCGGGGATGTAGACCTCGACGCCGGGGAGGCAGGAGATGAGCTGGGCCGTCGGCAGGCAGGTCGTGACAATCTGCAGGTCGGGCACGACGGCGGAGGCGATGGCCTCGGCGGCGAAATAGATGGTTGAGCCAGAGTCCAGGTAGACCGTCATGCCGGCCTTGACCCTCGAGGCCGCTAGATTACCGATCTTGCGCTTGGCCTCGGCGTCCTCGACCTTGCGGTCATCGAGGGGCGGGAAGTTGCGGTTGAAATCCGAAAGGGCTCCGCCATGCGTGCGCGTGATGCGACGTTGGTTTTCAAGTTCGGTGAGGTCACGTCGGGCAGTGGCCTCCGAGACGTTGAACTGCTTGCAAATCTCCACGACGGGAACGTATCCGACCTTGCCGAGCAGCTTGGCGATGGACTCCCGACGCGCCTCGATGATGTGGCGTGCGACTTTCATATGCTTGGAGATGCGTTTATGACCATATCCAATCAGCCAATCAATAACGCATGTTGGCACCTATTGACCAAATAGGAATATTTCGCACAATATACATTATGTCTAATTATGAAATGTATTGATTATATTGGTCTAAAACAGGCCAAAGCGGTATTTTCTTGGGGACATGAGCCCTTTCGCCCAAGCTCATTTTAGTGTCAACGTTTCGTCATCGTATACGCTCATATCACAGAGTCCTGGATACCTTAGGATTCTCGATCCTCGTCATCGGCTCAGCCGGTTGCACTTCAGCCGACAGTTCACGGAGTAAGCCCGAATCATTGGAAGTCGAGCTTCCGGGGATTTACCGCTCAGGAGTCATCCATCACCCAGGGCCCACCTCGGAAGGCTGCGAGCCCCGTACCCAGATCATCACCCATCTGGTGCTGCATCATACCGCCGCGCCCCTGCCCTCCTCGCTCAGGACCCTCCAAGGCAAGAATCCGGATCATCGGGTGGGCGTCCACTATGTCGTCTCGGACGAGCCGTCGCCCCGCGTCATCGACATGGTGCCCGAATCCTACTCGGCCTATCACGCCGGCAAGAGCGCCTGGGGATCGAAGGACGGTCTCAACCAGCATTCCATCGGCATCGAAATCATCAATCTCGACGGCAACAAGCATCCGTACCCGGCCGATCAGGTCGAGCTCATCCTTGCGTTGTGCGACGAGATTATCCGCCGTCACGGCATCTCGCCGGTCAACGTGGTGGCCCACTCCGACATCGCGGTGGGACGCAAGATTGATCCGGGTTCGCTCTTCCCCTGGCGACACCTGGCCGAGCATGGCATCGGCGCATGGCCTCTCACCGTCGACGTCGAGGAGTTCCTCACGCTGCCTGCGCCCAACGAAGCCCAAAGCCGGTCGATGCTGACCGACTATGGCTATCGGCTGGAGGCAGGTCGGGAAGGTCTTCGGCTGGGCATCGAGGCCTTCCAACGGCACTTCCGACCCCACCGTGTGGACGGAACGATGGACGCGGAGACGGGCGCCCTTCTCCGCGCCCTGCTGCGCCGATACCGGCCCGAAGCTCCTCTCGGCCTGCCCGCCGCGGTCAAACCCGCGGCCTGAACCTGTTCAGGATACGTGCGGCGAAGCCCCGCAACATATCGCGCTCCGGATAGCCCCAGCGGTCCAGGATCAGGGCGTAGACGGCCATGGCCGCGATGCCCGCGACGGCCATGGATGCGATCAGCCCACCCTTCCCTCCCAGCCATTCGGTCATGAAGGGGACGAGGAAGCGATATCCCTTGTAGGCGACGGCCCCCATCACGAGCGATCCGACAATGGCCTTGCAGAGGGGTCCGAAGAAGGATGCGCCGAGGAATTGCGGCGCCTTGGCCTTAAGCCGGTTCCGCAGGACGAAGTACTGCCAGACCGTGGAGACGCCGTTCGCCACTGCAAGTCCCTGCACGCCGTATCCCATCAGGACTGCAGCAAGGGAGAGCATGACGTTGACCGCCACCGCGTGCATCGCGGCATGAAAGGTCGCCTTGGTCTCTCCCGCGACGCTGAGGGCGCGTGTGACGAGGCTCATCAGGGCGAGGACAGGCATGGTCAGCGCGAACAGGACCAAGACATCACGCGTATTGTGACAGTCCTGTTCGGTGAAACGACCGAACTCGAACAGAAGCCTAACGACGGGCTCCGAAAGCACCGCCAGTCCGACGGCCGCGCCGATGTTGATGGCCAGCACGAGCCGGAAGCCGCGAGCGTAGTCTTCGGCCAAGCGCGCATAATCGCGCACGGCCCAGGCCGACGCCAAGGCCGGAAACATGACCGTCGCGACGGAGGCCGAGAACAGTCCGATGGGGAGCTCCACGATCCGGTTGGCGATATGGTAGTAAGTCAGACCGCCGTCCCCCACGTTGAACGCCAAGGCCCGGGAGAGGAGGAAATTGACCTGCTGGATGCCCGCGCCGAGGGCGGCGGGAATGAAGGCGACGCGCAGCGTGGTCCATGCCGCCTCATCGGGTCGGGCAGCTCCCATGTTCCAGCCGGAAGCCCGCAGGCCCCACATGGGCAAGAGCAGCTGAACGAGTCCGCCCACGAGAGCGCCGGCGCAAAGCCAGCGGGCTAGCCCCTCATCGCTGGAGGCGAACATGAGCCCGCCCAGTCCCAGCGCGGCGATCATGCAGAGGTTGAGCAGGCTGGAGGCGATTTCGGCCAGTCCAAACCGGCCCGATAGATTGACCGCGGACGTGAACAGGGCGGCCAGGCAGACAAGGGGCATGTAGGGCATGCACAGCGCCGTGAGCTCAGCCGCGAGGGCATGACTGGGATCCTCGGCGAGGAATGAGAAGATAAGCGCGGCCGTCGACAAGCACACGGTGATGAAGATCATCCAGGGCGTCACCCGCCGCAGGACGTGGTTCAGGAAGGCGAACGCGGCCGGCGCTCCGTCACGAGCGGTCTTCTCGGCCAGCACGGGCACCACCGCGGCGGTCAGGGCGCCTTCGCCCAGAAGCCTTCGGAACAGGTTCGGAATCAGGAAGGCGAAAAGGAACGCGGCGCCGACAGACCCGGCGCCAAAGACGGCGGCGATGAGCTGGTCGCGCAGGAGTCCGAGCACGCGAGAGACCATCGTCCAGGTGGCGGTCTTCGCCATGTCCCGGTACTGAAGCTCCGGCTGTGACATGCTCAGGGGATGACGGCTTCAATTCCTTCCTCGAGGACGGCGCGCAGCGCGGGCACGATGTCGGCCCGGGGTACCACGCCCTCCCGACGGTCGACGAAGCTGCGCACCTTGGCCACGCCTCGGGCGACTTCTTCGCCGCCGTAGATTACGCCGTACTTGGCTCCGGCGGCTTCGGCGGCCTGCGCGAGCTTGCCGAACTTGCCGTCCCTAAGATTGTATTCGACCCGAAATCCGGCCCGCCGAAGAGCTGCGACGTCCTCGAGGGCCGCGGCTCTCGCGTTCTCGCCTAGGATGAGGGCGTAGAAGTCGGGGCCGTCGACGTAGGCCGGAAGCCTGCCCCTGAGTTCAAGCAGGTCGCGCAAGGTCACGTCACCCATGCCGAAGCCGACGGCAGGCAGGTCGGGGCCGCCGAGCCTAGCCACGAGGGCGTCGTAGCGACCGCCGCCGGCGAGGGCGCGGGCCTCCCCGCCCGTCTCAAAGGCCTCGAAGACGAAACCGGTGTAGTAGGCCAGCCCGCGCACGATGGTCAGGTCGACGGTCACGCACTCGGAAAGCCCCATGGCTTTGAGGGCGTCGAGCAGGTGCCTCCATTCGACCAGACGGGACTGCATGGCTTCATCACCTGATGCTAGTCGGGTCAGCTCATCGAAGGAATGCGCGGCCGCGAACTTCCGTGAGCCCCTGAGAACGTCAGCGGGATCGACCGGGACACCGGCGAGAGCCGCGGTCATCGCCTTGGTCAGTTCATCGGGGGTGCCACGCTCGAATTTGTCGACCACCGCCAGCACCTGCCCGGCCCGGTCCTCGGACACGCCCAGCGCGGCGAGATAACGGAACCAGAGGGTGCGGTCGGAAATCCTGATGCGGAAGTCCGACTGCGTGAGTCCGAAGCCGAGCAGGCATTCGGCGCACAGGGCGATAATCTCCGCGTCGGCCGAAGGTCCCGCCTCACCGAGGAGGTCCGCGTTGAGCTGGTAGAAGGCCCGTAGGCGACCCTTCTGGGGCTTCTCGTAACGGTAGTTCTCGCCAATCGCGAACCAGCGAATCGGCTTGGGCATGCCGTTGGCCCGGGCACCCACCATGCGGGCCAGGGACGGCGTCATCTCAGGACGGAGGCTCACCTTGCGACCACCCTTGTCCTCAAAGTTGAACAGCTGACGGACGATTTCTTCGCCCGACTTTTCGGTGAATAGCTCGAGCGGCTCCAGCACCGGCGGCTCCCATTCACGGAAACCATGACGGCGGCAGGCGCTGC
Source organism: Verrucomicrobiota bacterium (assembly GCA_016871415.1). GTDB lineage: Bacteria > Verrucomicrobiota > Verrucomicrobiia > Opitutales > UBA953 > UBA953. The sequence goes on along the minus strand of VHDL01000004.1, from coordinate 135,614 downwards.
GCCAGACTTCGAAGATGTGACCGATGACTGCGCGGTCCTCGGGATAGAACTCACGGAAACCCGGGAGCGTCCTCGCTTCGGACATCGGGCTTACTGGCCCTGCTCGGGCTTCTGTCCGATCTTCGTGAGGTCGATGGACTTGAGTTTGGCCTTCAGCTCCTTGCCGGCCTTGAACTTGATGACGGCGCGCTGCGGGATCACGACGTCGGTCTCAGGACGGTTCGGATTGCGACCGATGCGGCTCTTGCGGACCTGCACTTGGAATACGCCGAAGTTGCGGAGCTCGACGTCGCGACCGGCCAGCAAGGCCTCAGCGATGGCGTCCAAGGTCATCTGTACGCTGTCCCGGATATGCTTCTGGGGATAGCCCTTCTTGGTGAAGATTTCGATGACGATGTCTCGTTTGGTCAGATTGTTGGACATGGTCGTGTTGCGTAAGCGTTGATAATCAATAGTATGGGTAAGCCCAATCTGGCAATACCCCGCCGACTTTATTTTCACTCCAGGTTCTGGACCTGCTCGCGGACGCGCTCAATCTCGGTTTTGGCCTCCAAAACCAGCCGGGTGGTGGCGATTTCGACCGCCTTGCTGCCGACGGTGTTGACCTCCCGCAGGAACTCCTGGACCAGAAAGTCCAGCTTTCTGCCGGCTCCGGGCGTCGGCAACTCCTCCAGGAACTGCCGGCAATGGCTGCGGAGGCGGACGGTTTCTTCGGTAATGTCGCATCGGTCGGCGAACAGGGCGATCTCCCTGAGCACCCGTTCGTCCGCCGGGTCGATCGTCAGGCCTGCGTCGCGCAGGCGGCGCAGGAGATTCTCGCGATGTCTAGCGGGGGCGCCGCTCTCGGATGACTCCATGCCATCGACCAAGGACGAGATCCTGGCGATGCGCGCCGCCAGATCGGCAGCCAGGGCAACCCCCTCTGCGAGGCGCATCGTCTTGAGCTGATCCAAGGCCGTCTCGAAGGAGCGCCTCAAGGAGGGCTCCGCTGAATCAAAGGAGGGATAATCCTCGGAACCGCCGCGCCCGGCCTCGGCCAGCCGTAGCAGGACGCTGGCGTCGGGCGTGAATGGAATCTTGTTGAGGGCGGCTAGCTGGGCCAGCTCCTCGAGCGAGGCGCGGACGGATTCGGCGTTCCAGAGTCCGGATGTTCCGGAGGCCGTCCGCGTCACCCTGGCGGTGACCTTGCCGCGGATGAGACGGGTGCGGACCCAGCTGGCGGCCGTGGATTCCAGCGTGGGCCAGCAGTCGGGTCCGTGCACGCCCACCTGCAGTCCCTTCTGGTTGACGGAAGCGATCTCGATGACGAGACGAAGTCCACCGACGTCGGCCTCGGCGCGACCGAAGCCGGTCATGGACGAGGCCGCCATGTCAGAGCCGGATCTCCTGCCCCATCGCGCGGGCGGCGCTCCACACGTCCTTGTCGCCCCGGCCGGAAAGGTTGATCATGACCACGTCATCCGGCCGACCGGAGGCGGCGAGCTTGCAGCCGTGCGCCACGGCATGGCTGGACTCAAGGGCGGGGATGATGCCTTCCATACGCGACAGCAGCTGGAAGCCTTCGAGGCACTCGGCGTCGGTCGCATGCGCGTAATCGATGCGGCCGCGCTCGCGGTAGTAGGCGTGCTCAGGGCCTACCGCGGCATAGTCAAGCCCGGCCGAGACCGAATGCGTGCCCTCGATCTGCCCCTCGTCGTCCATGAGGATGGACGTCATGCATCCTTGCAGCACGCCTAGGCGACCGCCGGCGAAGCGTGCGGCATGCTCGCCGCGGCTGATGCCGCGACCGCCCGCTTCGACGCCGACGAGGCGCACGGCGGGTTCGTCGAGATATTCGAAGAAGGCTCCGATGGCGTTCGAGCCTCCCCCGACACAGGCCACGACGTGCCCGGGCAGCCGGCCCTCGGCCGCCATGATCTGCTGACGCGACTCCAAGGAGATGATCCGGTGAAAATCACGGACCATCATGGGATAGGGATGGGCGCCGTAGGCCGTGCCGAGGATGTAGTGGGTTTCGCGGACGTTGGTCACCCAGTCGCGCATGGCCTCGTTGACCGCCTCCTTGAGCGTCCGCTGTCCGGCCTCGACCCCGCGCACCTCCGCTCCCATCAGGCGCATGCGGTAGACGTTAAGCGCTTGGCGTTCCATGTCCGTCGCGCCCATGTAGATCACGCACTTGAGGCCAAAATGCGCGCAGACGGCCGCCGTGGCCGTGCCATGCTGGCCTGCGCCGGTCTCGGCGATGATGCGCTTCTTGCCCATGCGCCGTGCGAGCAGGGCCTGTCCGATGACGTTATTGATCTTGTGGGCTCCGGTATGGAGCATGTCCTCGCGCTTGAGATAGACCTTGGCGCCACCGAGGCGCCTAGTCAGCGACTCAGCGAAATAAAGCCCGGTGGGGCGTCCGGCGTAGTCGCGCAGCATGTCGGCGAACTGACGCTGGAACTCCGGATCACGCCGGGCCTGCCCGTAGGCAGCCGCCAGGTCTAGCAATGGCGTCATCAGCGTCTCCGGCACGTAGAGGCCGCCGAACCGGCCGAACCGGCCGCGTGCGTCAGGCACCGTGAACCGGGGCTCCGTGGTAGGAATTAGGCTGGAAGCCGACATGCCTCGGAAGAAAGCCCGAACGGACGTGGGCGCAAGCGGCAAGGGGCTTGCCCAAGGGGGTGACGGGTGCATTGCTTTGCGCATGTCCGTCCGACTGGCCGTCCTGCTCCTCGCCCCCCTTTGCTTCGGCCAGCGGACCGAGGTCTCGGCCGAGGCGACCCGGGAATCCTTCACGACGGAAAGGGCCCTGGTCACCGGACTGGTGGAAGGCGTCACGGAATTCCTGCCGGTCAGCTCGACCGGTCATCTCATCGTCAGCGACCGGTTGCTCGGCGTGCCCGCGAGCCCTGAAGTCACCGTCGCGGACGTGAAGGACCGCAAGGGCCGGCCCGTGGACCAGAAACGCGCGGCGGATGATTATGTCGTGATTGTGCAGTTCGGAGCTATCCTCGCCGTGCTGCTCGCCTACTGGCGACGCGTGTCATCCTTGGTCACCGGCGTGGTCTCGCTCAACCGTGCATCGTTGCGGCTGGCGCTTGCTTTGCTCCTCGCGTTCCTGCCGGCGGCCGTGCTCGGCCTGACCGCCAAGGACTTCATCACCGAACACCTCTTCAGCGTGCCCGTCGTCGCGGTCGCACTCGCGGTCGGCGGGGTGCTGACGCTGGCGCTCGAGGCGCGCCTACCCTCTCCCGTCGCTTCCGATGACGAACTGACCGGCATGGACTGGAAGCAGTCGGTCAGAATCGGCCTTTGGCAATGCCTGGCCTTCATCCCCGGGACGAGCCGTTCCCTTGCCGCGATCCTCGGCGCGCGACATGCCGGACTGTCGCGAGCGGCCTCCACAGAGTTTTCCTTCCTGCTCGGCCTCGTCACCCTGACCGCCGCCTCGGCCTACAAGGCGTGGTCCCTCGGTCCGGCGCTCCCCGAGGTCTATCCCGCCGGCAACGCCTGGCTTGGCCTGGCCGTGGCGGCAGTCTCGGCCTTCGTGGCCGTGCGATGGATGGTTGGGTACGTTGCCCGGAAGGGTCTGGCCCCCTTCGGCTGGTACCGCATCGCCGCCGGAGCCGCGCTGCTCGCCTGGCACTTCGGCGGCGTTTCCTGAATAAAGACGCCGCCGGAAGGTTCAGAGCGAATAACCTTCGCGATAGGTGCGCTTGACGTAGGCGTTCGCGGCAGGGTCATTCGTGACCTGCATCTTCTCGCCGTCCCAGAGCAGCAGCTTGTTCGGGAAACGGATGGCCAGGTTGCCCATGAGCACGGCCTCTGACAGCGGACCTGAATAGTCGAAGTTGGAGGATGCGGCGGGGCCGCCCTTCACGGCGTGGATCCAAGCCTTCTCGTGCCCAGAATTGCCGCCAGGCACGCGCGGGAGCGTCTTGGCGAGCTTCTTGGCCTCCGCCCGCAGATCGGCGCTCAGGAGCCTCGGGCGTTCACCGTAGCAACCGCAGACAATCTTGCCCTTGTCGCCGACGAGGAGGCAGCCGCCGCTCCAATCTCCGAACATCTCGCCCTCCTCAAGCTCGACCGGACGAGACGGCATGAGTCCGCCGTCCCACCAGGTCATAAGCAGCTCCGGCATGCCTTCGCGCGCCGGGAAACGATAACGTACGATGGAGGCCGAGGGGTAGCATTCGTTCTTGGGCTCGATGAGCTTGCCGAGCCCCTGGGGAACGGATTGGTAGCCGGTCGGCGTGCTGCCCTCGACGCTGACGGGGTAGCGCAGTTTGAGAGCAAGGAAGAGCGGGTCGATGATATGGCAGCCCATGTCTCCGAGCGAACCGGTCCCGAAGTCCCACCAGGCGCGCCACTTGCCGGGGTGATAGGCGGCGCTGAACGGACGCATGGGAGCGGGGCCGATCCAGCGGTCCCAGTCCATCCCTTCCGATGGCTTCTCACCCTCGGGCGGACGGCCCATGTCGATGCTCTGCGGCCAGATGGGACGATTGGTCCAAGCGTGGGCCTCACGCACCTGACCGATGAGACCGGCGGCGACCCATTCGGTGATGAGACGGATGCCCTCGCCGGAGTTACCCTGATTGCCCATCTGCGTGACCACCTTGTATTCCCGGGCGGCCTCCGTCAGACGACGCGCCTCGAAGACGGAGTGCGCGATGGGCTTCTGCACGTAGACGTGCTTGCCCGCACGCATGCAGTCCATCGCGATGTGGGCGTGGGTGTGGTCGGGCGTGGCGACGATGACGCCGTCGATCTCGGGGTGCGCCTCGAGCATCTTTCGGTAGTCAGTGTAGGTCTTCGCCTGGGGGAAGGCCTTGATGGTAACGGCACAACGGCTGAGATCCAGGTCGCAGAGGGCGACGACGTTCTCATCGGCGCAGTTGCGGATATTGTTGCGCCCCACGCCGCCGAATCCGATCACGGCGACGTTCATCTTCTCATTCGGAGAGACGGTGCGGGCGGCGGACCTAACCCAGGGGCGGGAGGCCGCGAAGCCGGCGGCGGCGAGGCCGGCAGTGTGAAGGAAACCGCGACGATCAACGGGGGTGTTCATGGGGTGAGGGCACCCTAGGAAGCGCAGGCATGACGGCAACGGGAAAGGTCGGCGTGTCGGCAGGGGAACCACTAAGTCCAAATCTCTGAATGCCCGACATTTAGGCCAAGCGGACAGGACCTCCGTAGCCAACTTTGCTTTTGACTCCCCTGTGAATAACCCGTTCAAAAGGACAACCCACCCTCGAGATGTTCAAGCGTTTCCCCGGCCTATTCAATCAGGCGATCGGCATCGACCTCGGAACCGCCAACACCCTCGTCTTCCTCAAGGATCGCGGCGTGGTGCTCCGGGAGCCCAGTGTGGTCGCCATTCGCAGCAGCACCCGCAAGCCCATCGCGGTGGGCAACGAGGCCAAGATGATGCTCGGAAGGACGCCCGGCGACATCGAGGCGCTGCGCCCCATGAAGGACGGCGTCATCGCCGACTTCGAGATCAGCGAGCACATGCTGCGCTACTTCATCGGCAAGGTGGCGCGTCGATCCTTCTTCACCAACCTGACCGTCGTCGTCGCCGTCCCCTACGGAATCACCGCGGTGGAGAAGCGCGCCGTCCAGGACTCAGCCTACCGCGCCGGCGCCGACGACGTCATCACGATTCCTGAGCCCATCGCCTCGGCCATCGGAGCAGGTCTCCCCATTGAGGAACCGGCCGCGTCGATGATCGTCGACATCGGAGGTGGCACGACCGAGGTGGCTGTGCTCTCGCTCGGCGGCATCGCCAAGGACGCCGCCCGATCCATCCGCGTCGGCGGCGACGAATTCGACTCCTCGATCATAAAATACATCAAGAATTCCTACAACCTGATCATCGGTGAACGCACCGCCGAGGAGCTGAAGATAAAGATCGGCTCGGCCTACCCGCTGGAACAAGAGCTCACCTACGAGATCCGCGGCCGCGACGCTGTCTCCGGCATGCCCCGCGAGATGCACGTCTCCTCGCAGGAGATCCGAGAGGCCATGCGCGACAACATCACCCAGATTATCGAGACGATCAAGGGGTCGCTTGAACGCCTCTCTCCGGAGCTGTCCGGCGACCTCTACCAGCGGGGCATCGTGCTGGCTGGCGGCGGCGCGCTCATCCGTAAAATCGAACGTGCGATCTCCGAGGCCACCGGCGTGCCGGTCATCGTCGCCGACGACCCCCTTTGCTGCGTGGTCAACGGCACGGGCAAAATCCTCGCCAACTCGTCCCGCTGGAAGAGCCGGGACTAATTCCCGGCCCTCTCGGCCATGATCCGCGAAGAACAGGGAGCCAAGGCCTCCTACGTCCTGCTGACCCTGGTCTTCCTGGCCTGGTGCTTCGGCCCCTCCGTCATTCGTCGCTTCACGCGCGAAGCCTTCGTGGAGTTTCAGGCGCCCGCCCTCGAGCTGGCTGGTCGCTCGCGTGACCTGGCCCGCTACTGGGAGCTGCGCACGCGCTCGACGGAGGAGCTCGCCGAGGCCGGCCGCGACCTTGGACGCATCAACGCGGGCCTGGAGCTGCGTCTCATCGAGATGAAGGGGCTCGCCGAGGAGAACGCCCGCCTCCGCACGCTGCTCAGCTACGGTCCCGCTCCCGAATACCGGACGGTCGTCGCGCGCGTGGTGGCCCGTGACTCCACCGGATGGTGGCACCGCATCACGATACGCAAGGGACGTACCGACGGCGTCAGGCCCTTCAGTCCGGTGGTCTTCGGCAACCAGGTCATCGGACGCGTCGCCCAGGTGCACCTCAACACCAGCGATATCGACCTAATCACGAGCCCCGGCTTCCGCTGCACGGCCCATCTCGACGGGGACGAACAGCGCAGGGTCGTGCTGCTGACTGGCACGGCCTCCGGATCCCGAGGTTCGGCCCTGGTGACGAACGTGCCCAAGGACTACGGCGCCCCTGCAGGCCAGGAGGCGCGCCTGATGACCACGGGCATCGGCGGCGTCTTCCCGGCCGGGCTTCTACTCGGACATGTCGACGGCCCGTTCCGACCCACCCCGAAGGGGGACTTCAGGGAGGCTGAAGTCACGCCGCCGCGCGCCCTGAACTCCATCCGCGAAGTAGCGGTGCTGGTGCCCGTCTATCCGACGCCGGGCGAACAGCTGACCGAAAGCCGCGTCGACGACTTCCGCTGAGGCATGAACGGCTCCTGGTTCCTCCTGCTGCTCGCCACCTATCCGTGGCTCCTCGTCTCCGACCTGGTCTCCGACGTCATGGTGGACACCGGACTGGTCTGCTTCCTGACCGGAGCGGCCGTCATCGCGCCCGCCCGCCGACTGGGCCGCGGGCCGGCGGCGTTGTTCGCCCTCTGCGTCGGCCTCATGTTCGAGGCGCGCCGGCCGATAGCCGACGGCTGGCTGGCCTTCGCTCTCGCCTTCGCTGCGCTGTCAATCTGCGGACCGCAGCGCCTGCTCCGTCGTCCCGCGGCGATATGGATGGCCGCGATCGGCCTGAACGCCGCCGCCACGGCGATCTGGTTCCTGCTGGGCGGATTCATGGCCGCCTCCGAAGGCTCACAAGTCAGCATCGTCAATGGCGTCTGGTTCGGCCTGCTGCAGGTGATGGTGGCGGCGGCCTGCGCCGCAGTCGCCGCCCCTTTCATGCTCCGTGCGCAGGAGTCGCTCATGGACCGCCTGGGCGTGCCGGAGGTCAGGGAGGCCTGAGCCATGAGCGAAGGAACCGGACCGGAGATTCTGCCCTCAACGCCCGTCAGCAAGGTGCGCCTGCTGACGGTGTTCGGCCTCATGGCCGCAGGCATGACGTACGTCATGGTCGGCCTGGGCGTGCGACAGCTGGTGCAGTCCGGCGAGCTCAAGGTCCAGTCCGACTCCCAGAGTCGACGCGTGGTGCTCATCCCGCCGGCCCGTGGGGTCATCCACGATCGCGCCGGACACGTGCTCGTGGAGAACCGCGTGCGCTGGAGCGTCAGGGCCGACCTGCCCGAACTGCAGCAGCAGGTCCGCGCCGCCTACCTGAGGTCGTTGCGCCTGGCGAGGGCGGCCAAGACGCCGGTGGATGCGGATGCCCTGCTGGAGCAGGCCCGCGTGCAGGTGCTTCAGCAGTGGCTCGACAAGGTCTGGACGGTCATCGACACCCCTGAGCGGAAGCCGGGTTCGCCGACCGCACGACGCAGGGAAGTCCCCCTCGCCAAGCACAAGGAGCGCACGGTGAACGTCGAGGAACTCCGCAAGCACCTGCGTGAACGGCGGGCCCTGCCCTTCACGCTCATCGCCGACCTCGCCTTCCCCGACCCTACGGGCAAGGAAGGCGCGCCCACTCCCGAAGAAGGCAACCGATCCGTCGCGAGATTCATCGAGCAGTTCCCGTCCGACGGCCCCATCCGACTCGAGTCGGACATCGTGCGCAGCTATCCCAACGGACCGATGGCGGCCCACGTGCTGGGTTACGTCAAGGACACGGACGTCCTTCCTGAGCCAGCGGAAATCGACCAGGAGGTGCTCGCCCTGCAGAAGCTCAGGCACACGGGCAAGACGGGCGCGGCCGGCGTCGAGCTCACCTTCAACGCCGACATCAGCGGAACCAGCGGCTGGGAGCTCTGGACCAAGACTTCGGCCGGCTACAATCACGAACTCATCCGTAAGGTCGATCCCCAGAAGGGCGGTGACATCATGCTGTCCCTCGACGTCGGCATCCAGAAGACCGCGGAAGCCTCCCTCGCGAAGATCAGGGCGCCCGACGGCACCCCCCTGCCCGGAGCCGCCATCATGATGGACGTAAGGACCGGGGAGATCCTCGCCATCGCAAGTCAGCCGGGATTCGATCCCAACCGCCTGGCGGGACGCGTGACGTCGGCCTACTACGATGAGATCGACGGCAAGGGCGGGTGGCTTAACCGGGCCACGCAAGGACTCTACGCCCCGGGCTCCACCTTCAAGGTGATCAACGCCATGGCCGCGCTGCGCAAGGGAACCGTCCAATGGGATGACGTGCTCGATTGCGGCCCCAGCTTCCGCGTCGGCAACCGGGATTTCCCAGAGCACGACCCGCAGGGGTACGGGCCGGTCGACCTCGAAGTGATGCTCGCGGTCTCGTGCAATGTGTGGAACTACCAGGTCGGGCTCCGCACGGGCGCCGACGCCATCGCGGCGGAGGCACGGCGCTTCGGCCTGGACTCCCAGCTGTTGGTGACCGCCGACGGAACGGAACTACCCTATCCGGCCGGTCGCGGCCTCGTGGTCCCCGACGCTGCCTACAAGGCGCGTCTTCCCAACGGCGCGGGCCCCTGGAGCCCGGGAGACACGGCCAATCTCAGCATCGGGCAGGGCTATCTCCTGACCACGCCGCTGCACATGGCATGCTTCGCCGCGTCACTCGCCAGGGGTCAGACGCGCACGGTACCGACCATCATCCACGACCCCAGGAGGGACGGCCGTCATGCCGGTGCCGAACCCATCGGGCTGCGGCCGGACCAGATGGCGGCGATCCGTTCAGGCATGGAGCGCTGCGTGGAGGAAGGCACCGCCCGCAGCTTGCAGATCCCGGGGCTTCCCTACGCGGCCAAGACTGGAACCTCCGAATATTTTAAGCACGGCGCCAAGGCGCACCTGGGATGGTTCATTGGGTATGCTCCCGCCATAGAGCCCGCCGTGGCCTTCTGCGTGCTGATCGAGGGCGAGGATGATGCAACCTGGGGGGGCAAGACTGCCGGTCCCGTAGTTCGCGACATGCTCCTCAAATGGGCGGGCAAGGCCACTCAGTTCGACGCTCCAGTGCAGGCGCCCCCGGGCGAGGCCGCCCGCTAGGCGAGGATCAGGACCGGGGTGCCGGGCGGGGTCAGTCCGTAGAGTTCGAGCACGTCGTCATCAGATAGCAGGACGCAGCCGTGGCTGTTAGGGCGACCCAGCGAAGCATGCTGGTTCGTACCGTGGATGTAGACGTAACGGCGACGGGTGTCGACCACCCCGCCCTGCGCGTCGACGCCTCGATTGAAACCGTCCTCAAGTCCGTCGAGCCAGAGGATGCGCGTCGTGATGAGGTTGTCGGGACTGTCGGGTTGGTCGGTCCAGACTTTGCCGGTGTCCACCCTCGCCTTGAAGACGGCGCCCTTGCGAGCCCCGTCGCCGATCTTCTCCGTCACGCGGTGCATGCCGAGCGGCGTCCGGTTCGAACCCTCATGCTGCCCGGTGCCCGCACGGGCAGTGCTGACCGGCCAGGAACGTCGGACGGACGGACCGAAAAACCATAGTTTTTGCTGTTCAATCGAGACGATGATGCAATATTCCGCTGACGCATGTCCCAGCGCCGCGAGGCGACCCGCGACCTCTCCGCGCAAAACTTCCTCTTCTTTAGAAAATGGCATACCGTATCGGCATCGTGGGCGTGACCGGCGCAGTCGGTCAAGAACTGCTGGCGCTGCTCGCCAAGCGCAAGTTCCCCGTGGCGGAACTCCGCCCCCTCGCCTCGGCACGCTCAGCCGGTACCAAGGTGACCTACGGCGGCAAGGAATGGACCGTCCGTGAGGCGACGCCCGAGGCCTTCGAAGGGCTTGATTTCGCGGTCTTCAGCGCCGGTGGATCCATCTCCCTCGCCCTGGCCCCCGAAGCCGTGAAACGCGGATGCGCGGTCATCGACAACAGCTCCGCCTTCCGCATGCGGGACGACGTCCCCCTGGTGGTGCCCGAAATCAACGCGGCCGCCCTGAATGCGCACAAGGGCATCATCGCCAACCCGAACTGCTCAACGCTCATCGCCCTCATGGGCCTCTGGCCCCTGCACCAGGCCTTCGGCCTGAAACGCTTCTTCGCCTCGACCTACCAGTCCGTCTCCGGGACCGGAGCCGAGGCCATGCGCGAGCTGGACGCACAGGCCCGCGCATGGGCGCGCGGCGAGAGCCATCCGGCCAAGGTCTATCCCCACACCATCAACTTCAACCTGATCCCGCAGGTCGACTCGTTCCTCGACGACGGCTCCACCAAGGAGGAGATGAAGATGCTCAACGAAAGCCGCAAGATCATGGGCCTCCCCTCCCTACGCGTCACCACCACCTGCGTCCGCGTACCCGTCTTCCGCGCCCACTCCGTCGCGATCAGTGCTGAATTCGAAAGGCCGGTGGACGTCGCCGCCGCCCGCAAGGCCGTATCGGCCTTCGAGGGCGCCGAGCTCTGCGACGACCCCGCCTCCCGCCGCTATCCGATGCCGCTCGACTACGCGGGCAAGGAGAAGTGCGGCGTCGGCCGCATCCGCAAGGATACGCTCTTCGACAACGGTCTCTCACTCTGGGTGAGCGGCGACCAGCTATGGAAGGGGGCGGCCCTCAACGCCCTGCAGATTGCCGAAGCGCTGCATTCCCGGGGGCGCTTGAGCCGACGCTGACCGGGCATGGCCAGGAGCAACGACCGCGCCCCTCGCCACGCCGACCTCAGCCGGCCGTTGCGACTGCTCGACGAGTCGTCCATCCCCTCCCTGCTAGAGGGGCGGAAGGACCCCCTCATCTTGGTCCTCGACGGCGTGCAGGATCCGCACAATCTCGGGGCATGCCTGCGCACCGCGGAATGCGCGGGTTGCGCATTCGTGGTCATCACGCGCAAGAACTCCTCACCGGTGAACGACACGGTGCGCAAGGTGGCCGTCGGCGCCGCCGAGAGCCTGCCCATCGTGCAGGCTAACAATCTGCGTAACGCCCTGGTCAAGCTCAAGGCCGGCGGCGTTTGGATCGCCGGCACGAGCGATCACAACGCGAGCCAGTCCCTGTATGCCGCCCGTCTCTCGGGTCCCCTCGCCATCGTGCTGGGCGCCGAAGGCGACGGCATCCGTCATCTGACGGCGGAAACGTGCGACTTCCTGCTACGCATACCGATGCTCGGCCAGGTGCCATGCCTCAATGTCTCCGTGTCCGCGGGCGTCTGCCTCTTCGAGGCGGTACGTCAGCGCGGCACACGTTGAAGAGACCGCTTGCGGTCAGGAGCGCAGGGTGCTAAGAAGTCGTCCGTTCGGGGCCGGATAGCTCAATGGTAGAGCAGTTGACTTTTAATCAATTGGTTCGGGGTTCGAGTCCCCGTCCGGCCACTCCGAACGAGGCTTGAGCGGAGAAAAGGTGCTCCCTTTTCGCTTGAAACGCACCGGTGTCCTTGCCCTCATTCCCATCCCGCTGTCCGGCCGGATAGCTCAATGGTAGAGCAGTTGACTCTTAATCAATTGGTTCGGGGTTCAAGTCCCCGTCCGGCCACCAGTGGGAAATCGGTCTTTCAGAAAGCCTTGCCGGCCTTCAACCGGCGGTAGCGCTCGGCCATGTAGGCGGCGTGGCAGGGACGGCAGTAGCTGTGGTGGCACCGCGATGCCGGAATCCAATGGAAGAGAGCCATGGGCAGCAGCTGTCCGCATTGGGCGCAGGCCTTCTTGGACTGACGCCGGGACCGGATGCGTGAGGATAGCCGACGCTTCACGCCCTCCTTGACGCAGGGGCGGCATAGCGGATGGGTGGGCAGGCCGCCGCCGCCGGCCGGAAAATCGACAAGGGGTCTGCGACGAAGGCAGGTGGGACAGGTTTTCATATTTGATGGCATGCCTCACGAGAGCGACGCACGGGGTGCATCACAAGTCGGACGGCCTGAGGATAAACGCTGAAGGAACCCCCTCACTCCACGGTCACAGACTTCGCGAGGTTGCGGGGCTGGTCGATGGGACACCCCCGCAGTCGGGCCACATGGTAGGCGAGGAGCTGCAGCGCTACGGCCGCGGGCACGGTCGCGACCAAGGGATCGCAGTCGGGAATGCGCAACTCACCCCACGCGCCCGGCACGGACTCCTGTCCTTCGGTCACGAGCGAGATGATGCCGGCGCCCCGGGCCCGGCACTCCTCGGCGTTCGACAGGGTCTTGTCCCGAACGGGCGAACGGTTGGCAATCACGACCACGGGAGTGCCCTCGGTCAGCAGCGCGATGGGGCCGTGCTTGAGCTCGGCGGCATGATAGCCCTCGGCATGCACGTAGCTAATCTCCTTGAGCTTGAGGGCGCCCTCCAGCGCCACGGGATGCATCGGACCGCGGCCAAGGAAGAAGGCGTGCTCCGACTCCACCATGCGCTCGGCCGCCCTGATTGCCGCCGACTCGAGCTCGAGGACACGCTCAATCATGGAAGGGATGCGATCGATTTCCATGGCGATCTCACGACCGCGCTCCCGTGACAGGCGCCGGGCCCGTCCGAGCCTCAGGGCCATGAGCAACAGCACGGAAACCTGTCCGGTGAAGGCCTTGGTGGAAGCCACGGAGACCTCGGGTCCGACGTGCAGGTAGACGCCACGTCCGGTCTGCCGGGCGATGGCGGAGCCGACGACGTTCACCAAGCCCCGCACGCGGGCGCCGCGATTGCGCGCCTCCTTGACGGCCGCCAAGGTGTCGGCGGTCTCTCCCGACTGGGAAACGGCGATGACAAGGTCGTCGGGGCCGACCAGAGGATTGCGGTAGCGGAATTCAGCCGCCTGCTCGGCCTCGGCGGGTAACTGCGCCAATTCTTCGAAGGCAAATTTGCCCACCATGCAGGCATGCAAGGATGTGCCACAGCCGAGGAGGATGGCGCGCCGGACGGCAGCATCTTCACCGTCCTCGCCACGGCCGAGTCCAGCCAGGACGGAATCGCCGTTCACTAGGTCGACCCGGCCGCGCAGCGCATTGCGAACGCTCTCCGGCTGCTCATGCATCTCCTTGTGCATGAAGTGCTCGTGACCGTCCCTCTCTGCCACGGCCGCCTCGGCCGGCAGTTCGTCGGGACTGCGGTGCCGAGGACGAAGGTCGAGCCCAGAGACTTCGACTGAATCTGCGGTCAGCACGGCGACGTCCCCGTCGTCAAGGTGGATGACCTGCCGGGTATGGGCCACGAGAGCCGCCGGATCGGAAGCCACCAGCACCCTGCCCTCCGCCACGCCTACGCACAAAGGGCTGCCCTTACGGGCCACAATCAGCCGGCTGGGATCGTCCGCGCAGAGGACGGCAATGCCGTAGGCGCCCTCGACTTCCCGCAGGGCCCCGATCACGGCGCTCTTCAGGTCGCCGTGATGACGATCACCGATGAGACGCGCCAGGACTTCGGTGTCGGTCTCCGATGCGAAGACATGCCCGGATGACTCCAGGCGAGCCCTCAATGCCCGGTAGTTCTCGATGATGCCATTATGCACCACGGCGATGCGTCCCGATCGGTCGAAATGGGGATGGGCGTTGGCCTCGGTGGGCGCCCCATGGGTTGCCCAGCGCGTGTGGGCGATGCCGCTGCTCCATCGGCCGACCGGACCGTCGGAAGGGTCTCCAGCCACCTTGTCCGCCAAGGCCGCCACCTTGCCGACCGACCGGCGGATGAGCAGGGCTCCGTCACCGGCGAGGGCGAGTCCAGCCGAATCATAGCCGCGATATTCGAGCCGACGAAGCCCGCCGAGCAGGATCGGGACGGCGGGACCGCCACCGACGACTCCGATGATGCCGCACATGGTCAGCCGTGGAGGTCACGGGCGACGATTTCGCCCGGCCGGGTGGAAGTCCCGGGCCAGAGTTTCCGCCCCGGATAGACGCTGGTGTTGATGCCTGTGTGCACGCCCGCGCCGACGACCGTACCGAACTTCCTTCGGCCGCTGTCGACCAGCACCCCGAGCACATGACTGCGGTGTGCCTTGCCATCATGACGCAGGTTGGAGACGATGGTCCCCGCGCCGAAGTTGACGCCCTCGCAGAGGATCGAGTCACCGACGTAAGACAGGTGCCCGACATTGGTTCCGGCAAGGATGAGCGAGTTCTTGATCTCAACCGCCTGGCCGATGTGACAGCGGTCGTCGATGGACGTCGCACCCCGGATGTAGCAGTTGGGCCCGACTTTGCACCCGGCACCGATGACGACATCGCCCTCGATGACCACGCCCGGCAGGACCTTGGTGCCGGCACCTACGGACAGTCTGCCGTCGACATAGGTCGATGGGTGGACGGTACCTCGCTGTTCGAACTGCTTCCGGGCAGCCAATGCCAGCTCGTTGGCACGCAGCAGGTCCCAAGGATGTCTGACGGTGAAGGATTTCTTCATCGATGCCGTCCCTTGACCACGGACGTTGGAGAGCAGGACCCTGCCCTCTTCATCCCTCATCTCAGAAAGACGTGACGCGACGCAGGACGCGACCTCCTCGGCATCAAGCCAGGCGCAGGGATCGGCCCGCCAGACGGAGCCCGGACCGCCCTCGACGAGACCGGCGGACTGCAACGCCGCAAGCTGATGCTCACGGAAGCATCGGTTGGCGATGGGAAAGGCCGCGAGGCCGTCCGCACCGAGCGCAGGCTCGCAAGTGGGCGACGCGGGAGCTGCAGGCAGGAAGAAAGTGCTCATGCGCTTACCTCCGAGAAATCTTCCTCGACCGCTTTCGCGAAGGCCTTGGACCAACGGTCAGCCTCCGCGGCGTCCCGGTGCTCGACCAAGATGCGCAATTTGCTCTCGGTTCCGGAATATCGGATAAGGTGACGTCCGTCCGTGCCGAAGGACGCGTCCGCCTCACGGATGCGCTCCTGAAGTCGGGAAAGATTCTTGAGCGGCCGGCGAGAGGCGACACGCAGGTTGATCAGCTTCTGGGGATACTCGTCCATGCAGGCAGCCAGGTCGACCAGGGTCGCTCCTTTGCGTCGCATGAAACGGAAGACCTGGAGGGCGCTCATGATGCCGTCGCCAGTGGTGGCGTGATCGGCAAAGATCAGATGCCCGGAATTCTCGCCTCCGAAGGAATGACCGCCGGCCCGCAAGGCCTCAATAACGTGTCGGTCGCTGACGGGCGTCGTCACGACCGAGACGCCGGCCCGGCGCATGGCCTCATGCAGGCCGAGATTGGACATCACCGTGCAGGCCATCGTGCGATTCCGCAGGCGCCCCTCGTCGGCCAGGGCGAGCGCGCAGAGCGCCAGGATGCGGTCGCCTGAAACCTTGGCTCCAGATGCGTCCGTGAAGATTACCCGGTCGGCGTCGCCGTCGAGCGAGACGCCCAGGTCGGCGCCCGTCTCCCTGACCGCCCGTCCCGCGTTCTCCGGATGCAGCGCGCCACAACCGTCATTGATGTTGGTTCCGTCCGGATCCACCCCGAGCTTCTTTACCTTGGCGCCGAGCTCCTTGAAGATCAGCGGAGCGAGCAGATACCCGGCGCCATGACCGCAATCGAGGACGATGCTCATGCCCTGCAGGCTAATGTCACCGAGGCTCTGCTTCGCGTATTCGATATATCGTCCCCTTGCGTCATCGATGCGGGTGGCCTTGCCGATCGCCGCGCCGATCACCCCGCCGCCCTGCGGCCCCGCGAGCACTTCCGCCTCGACCCGTGCCTCCAGGTCGTCCGAGAGCTTGTAGCCGTCCGGTCCGAAGATCTTCAGCCCGTTGTCCTCAAAAGGATTGTGCGAGGCCGTGATCATCACGCCTGCGCCGCAGCCCATGCTTTTCGTGAGGTGAGCGACCGCCGGCGTCGGCATCGGACCCACGAGGAAGACGTCCATTCCCGCCGAAACCAGCCCGCTGGTAAGCGCTGTCTCAAGCATGTAGCCTGAGATGCGCGTATCCTTGCCGATGATGACCCGGTTGCGGTTGGCACCCTCGGACCCCAGGACCTTGGAAATCGCCTGACCTATGCGCAGAGCAATCTCGGGGGTGATAGGATACTGATTCGCCGTGCCACGGATGCCGTCCGTACCGAAGAGTTTGTTGGCCATGTGCGATTACTCGTGGAAAAAGTGACAGGCTCAAGTTTAAATGACTGAAATCTATCCTTTATGAAGGATATGATTATATCGGTCATTTAAATAAATGAATGGATACGATTGTAACTCTATTTGCCCGATAAAACGGGTGAACGTCGGAAGACCGCTCATAAGGTCTGTCAGTGAAGCTACTCCCCACGACCTTGGCGTCCTTACTTCTCATCGGCTACGCATCCTCGGATCGCTCCGCTGCAGGGAGTTCGGATTGGACGAGGGAGCAGGACGGCGAAGGAAACGTCCGGTTCCTGCGGAACGGAAGACACGTCATGACCTACCAGCATGCCAAAGCGCAGAAGGCCGGAATGAAGCCCGTCTATGCACGCTCAGGATTCCTTCATCCATTGTTGTCGCCGTCCGGTGTCGAGCTCAGCGACAGTTTCCCCGCGGATCATCCGCATCATCACGGCATCTGGACTGCCTGGTCCGCCGTGGAATGGAACGGCCTCCAACCGGACTTCTGGAATATCGGCAAGGGAACAGGCGGCGTTCGGGTCCGAAATCGCCCGCGACTAATCCGGGAAAATGCGTCGGTGGAATGCGACATGGAATCGTTTGCCGCGACTCCAGCGGGCGAGGTCACAATCCTTCACGAGACCTGGCTGATCTCTCCCGTTCCCGGCGGGCGTGATGCGCATCGGTTCGACCTTGAGATCACTTATCACAACGTCACCGGGCACGAAGTCCACCTCAAGTCCCATCATTACGGAGGTCTGGGCCTGAGGGGTCGACCCGACTGGGTGCACACGCGCCCCGAGGCGGCCAGACTGAGCTTTCTGACCTCCGGCGGAATCGACGACCGGGTCAAAGGCGACGGAGAGCGGGCGCGGTGGTTCTATTTCGGTGGTCCGACGCCCGGCGGGCAGGCCGGCTATGCCGTGCTACATCTGTTGGGCGGCCCCGAGCAGCATACGCGTTTCAATCCCAAGGACCCCTTCGTGGCCTTCACCCCCGTCAAGCGGGCTCCGATCACCGTCCCGGCCGACGGCAGGCTGACGATGCGATACCGCATACTGCTGCTGGACGGCCCGCCCGACCCCACCGCGCTCGAGGAGGAGTGGCGATCTACGGCACGGTGATTCTTTCTCCGTCAATTGTGAAATGAGTGGTTTACCCCTGTTGGCTTTATCCATGATTCCGTTAAAGTAAGACTTAATGAGGATCGCCCTTGCCCTCCTGATTTTGCTATATGCGGACGTCGCGGAGGCGGACGCGCCCGTCAGCTTCAACCGAGACGTGCGTCCCATCCTATCCGACCGCTGCTACGGCTGTCACGGACCCGATGCTAACAAGGGTCGCAAGGCGGGTCTGAGGCTGGATGAGCTGACGGGAGCGACCAAGGAGCTGAAGAGCGGCGAGCGAGCCATCATTCCCGGCGATATTGAGAACAGCGAGATGGTTAGACGGATGCTCAGCACGGATCCAGATGACATCATGCCGCCGCCCGACCTGAACCGTCCGCTCACGAAGGCGGAACGCGAGGTGCTGATCCGCTGGATCAAGGAGGGCGCGAAATATGAACCTCATTGGGCCTTCGTGCCCCCGGTGAGGTTCGAGCCGCCCCGGGCCGGCGAAGGCTGGGCTCGGGATCCCATCGACCGCTTCGTGGCTGCCGCCGCGAGCAAGGCCGGACTGTCCACACTTCCCGAAACCGACCGCGCGACTCTCCTGCGCCGCCTTCATCTCGCGACCACGGGTCTGCCGCCGTCGCCGGAAGAGACGGACGCTTTCATCGCCGACAAGTCACCGGACGCCTACCTGCGCCGGGTCGACGCGCTCCTCGCCTCCCCGCGCGCGGCCGAGCATCAGGCGGTAGCCTGGCTCGACCTGTCGCGTTACGCCGACACCTGGGGCTACACGGGCGACAAGCCGATGTTCGCCTGGCCCTGGCGGGACTGGGTGCTGAACGCCATCCGGGACAACATGCCCTACGATCGGTTCATCACGGAACAGGTTGCGGGCGACCTGCTGCCGGACGCCTCGCAATCCACCCGCGTCGCCACCGCCTTCAGCCGCATCCATCGCATGACCTTCGAAGGCGGCTCGATCGCCGAGGAGTTC
This sequence comes from Verrucomicrobiota bacterium, assembly GCA_016871415.1. GTDB lineage: Bacteria > Verrucomicrobiota > Verrucomicrobiia > Opitutales > UBA953 > UBA953. The sequence goes on along the minus strand of VHDL01000004.1, from coordinate 116,807 downwards.
CGTCAGGACGGCATCGCCGACCGCGTGGCCACCACGGGCTACGCGTTCCTGAGTCTGACGCTGGACTGCGCCAAGTGCCACGACCACAAGTATGACCCGATCTCCCAGAAGGATTTCTTCGCGGTGGCGGCGATGTTCGGAGACCTCGATGAGAACGGTCTCCTTGATTTCCACGGCCAGCCTCCCCCTCCGATCACCCGTCTCTACCAGCCCGGAGAAGAGGCGAAGGAGAAGGAGCTGATCGCCGCCGTCAGGGAGGCCGAGGCCCTCCACGGACTGAGCGTGAACGGCATCCGCTCCTCTGCGCCGCTCACCGATGTCACGGTGCCCGCGCCCGAAGCCCACTATCCCTTCGAATCCCTCACCAAGGTCGGCACGGATAACGCCGTCACCAACGGTAAGCCCGCGACGTTCGAACGCTCACGCGGCGACCAGCTCGGGCAGGTGGAACTGTGCGAAGGGGTGCAAGGCAAGGGTCTGGCTTTCGACGGTGACGGCGGACTCATGCTGGCCGGACTGGAGAAATACGACCGATTCACCCCGTTCACGTTCTCGGCGCACATGCGGCTGGGAGAGAAGAACGCCCGGGCGACGCTGCTGCACTCGTCGGGCTTCTACTCGGGAGAAGGGGACGCGTCGGGACTCGAGCTCCTCATCACCGAAGGTCGTCTGCGCTGGAGCGCCATCCACCTCTGGCCGGCTTCAGCGGCCTCCATCGAAACATCGCAGGAGCTGCCGATCAGCCGATGGATGCGGGTGACGGTGACCTATGATGGATCATCGGAGGCTTCGGGCCTGCGCATCTACCTGGACGGAAAGCCCGTTACCACCAAGGTCGTCCGCGACACGCTCGACGCGCCTTTCCGTCCGAATTCGCTCGAGCTCGGCAGCCGTTCCCGCGATTCCGGGTTCCGCAACGGACGGATGGACGAGGTCAAGCTGTGGCGTTCGGCCCTGACCGCCGCCGAAGTCGCCGTCGAACATGGCATCAAGGCCGGCTCTCTCGACGACGCGACGGTCGCCGACCATCGGCTTCGCAGGGAACACAGGCCGTGGATCGATTCCTACGCGAAGCTCGTCGGGGCGAGACGCGCCCTCAACGACCACCAGATCAAGGCCCCCGCCTTCCCGGTCATGCGTACGTCGAAGCACGCCCCGCCGACCTACGTCCTCACGCGCGGCGAATACGACAAGCCCGACAGGACCAAACCGGTCGGGCCCGGAGCCCCCGAGGCCGTGCTTCCGTGGGACCCCTCCCTACCCCGCGACCGGCTCGGACTGGCCCGCTGGCTCACCCATCCCAAGCAGCCGCTGACTTCCCGCGTGCTGGTGAACCGGGTTTGGACGCAGCTTTTCGGGCAGGGCCTTGTCACTTCAGGCGAGAACTTCGGACTCATGGGCGACCTGCCGGCGCATCTGGAAATCCTCGACACGCTCGCGGCCGATTTCGTGAGCGGCGGCTGGGACGTGCGCGCGCTCATGCGACGCATCCTGCTCAGCGCGACTTTCCGTCAGGATTCGACCCCGACCAAGAAGCATCGCGAAAAAGACCCCGCCAACCGCCTCCTGGCGCGCGGACCGGTCATCCGTCTCTCAGCGGAGACCGTACGCGACCAAGCGCTCCAGGCCGGCGGCCTTCTCAAAGAACGGTTCGGCGGCGCCAGCGCCCAGGAGCACGAGCCTTACCGGAGCGTCTATGTCTTCCGCAAGCGCACCGCTCCGCCGGACGACATGCTCATCTTCGACGCCGGCTCCCGCGAGATCTGCCAGCCCAAGCGTCTGACCACGAACACGCCACTGCAGGCTCTGGTGCTCCTCAACAATCCCACGTTCGTCAGCGCTGCCAACAGCGTCGCGCGACGCGCCCAGACGGCGGGGAAGGACATCGATGCCCGCATCAGCTATGCCTTCCGCCTGCTCTGCGGTCGGACGCCGGGCGCCGATGAGCTGTCCGCACTACGCGAACTTCATCGTCAGCGTCGCGAGGAGTTCGCCGCCGATCCGGTGGCGGCCGGACTCGTGCTGGGCATCAAGGCCGCCCCTCCGCCCGCCGACCCGCCCAAGGGCAACGCCGCCAAGGAAAAGAAGGCAGGACCCGAGAAGAAATCCCAGCCGGCCGCACCGGCTCCTCCTCCCCCAGGCGACCCCGACATCGCCGCGCTTTCACTCGTCGCCTCGACCATCATGGCCAGCGACGCCTTCGTCACCTCGCGCTGATCCCATGAGTCCTTTCATCCCCACCTACGACGCCGTGATGCGCCCAACGCGCAGGCATTTCCTCGGGACCTCCGCGCTGGGCATGGGCGCTCTCGCCCTCCGCCACCTCGTGCCCGACGCGTCCGCCGCGGGCGAGGCCGTGGGCATGCACTTCCCCGCCAAGGCCAAGCGCGTCATCTACCTCTTCCAGGCCGGCGGCCCGTCCCAATTCGAGACGCTCGACCCCAAGCCGCTGCTCCGAGAACGGCACGGACAGGACCTGCCCGACTCCGTCCGCAAGGGCCAGCGGCTCACTGGGATGAGTGGCAACCAGTCGCGCCTGCCCCTGGCTGGCTCCTTCACCGAGTTCAAGAAATACGGCCTCAGCGGCGTCGAATATTCCGACATCATGGCCGAGACCGGGGCGATGGCGGACGACATCTGCGTCATCCGGTCGATGCACACCGAGGCCATCAACCACGATCCCGGCATCACGTTCTTCTGCTCCGGCAGCCAGATCGCCGGCCGCCCCTCCATGGGCGCCTGGGCCTCCTACGGCCTGGGTAGCATGAACGAGAACCTCCCCGCCTTCATCGTACTGGTCTCCCGGGACGCGACCAAGGACCAGCCGCTCTACTCACGCCTCTGGGGTTCGGGATTCCTGCCCTCCGAACATCAGGGAGTCCAGTTCAAGGCCGGCAAGGAGCCCGTGCTCTATCTGACCAATCCCGAAGGCGTCTCCCCCCATGCGAGGCGGGGCATGCTCGACGCCCTCGGCAAACTCAACGGCGTGCAACGCGCCAGCGAGCTCGACCCCGAGGTCGACGCCCGCCTCGCGCAGGCAGAGATGGCCTACCGCATGCAGACCAGCGTGCCCGAAGTGACCGACATCTCCGGGGAATCGAAGGAGACCCTCGAGATGTATGGCGAAAGCGTGAGCCAGCCCGGTTCCTTCGCCGCCAACTGCCTGCTCGCCCGACGTCTCGTCGAGAAAGGTGTGCGCTTCGTGAACCTCTTCCATCAGGGCTGGGACAACCACGGCGGGCTGCCCGGAGGCATCCGCCGCCAGTGCAAGCAGACCGATAAGCCGGCGGCGGCGCTGATCAAGGACCTCAAGCGCCGGGGCCTGCTGGAGGACACGCTGGTCATCTGGGGTGGCGAGTTCGGACGCACCGCCTATTGCCAGGGCAAGATGACCAAGGAGAGTTACGGCCGGGACCACCACCCTCGCTGCTTCTCGATGTGGATGTCCGGCGGCGGCGTGCGCGGAGGTCACGTGCACGGGGCGACCGACGACTTCGGTTACAACATCGCGGCGGACGGCGTGCACGTGCACGACCTGCACGCCACGATGCTCCACCTTATGGGCGTCAATCACGAGCGGCTGACCTTCAAGTTCCAAGGGCGCTACTACCGCCTGACCGACGTGCACGGACACGTGGTGAAGCCGATCCTGGCCTGAACGGTTGACTGACCGGAGCGCCGGACGCACCGTCGGCCCATGTCCGAGCGCAAGGAGACCGCGGCTTCGATCACCGGCTTCCGGTGGTATCTGGCCTCCGTGCTCTTCGGCACACTGGCCGTCCAGATCCAGGCCGTCGCCGTGTCCTGGCAGGTTTACGAGCTGACGAAGGACCCGCTCGCGCTCGGCGCAATCGGGCTGGCCGAAGTCGTGCCATTCATCGGTTCAGTGCTTTTCGCCGGTCACGTGGCGGACACCCGGGATAGGCGCACGGTGGCGGCCCTGTCGCTCTCAGTCATGCTCGTGCTCGGCTCACTCCTGCTCCTGCCCGGATTGACCGATGGATTTCCATTCCCGCTCGTCCTGCTCTATTCGGTGGTCACCTTGGGAGGCGTCGCGCGTAGCTTCCTGACGACCGCACGCCAGGCCCTCATCGGGGAAGTCGTGCCCCACGCCCTGCTCGGCGACGGCGTGCGTTGGCGGAACGCCGTCTTTGAAGGCTCCTGCGTGGCCGGCCCCGCCCTCGCCGGGGTGCTTTGGGCTGCCGGCGGGCAGACGCTCGCCTACTCCGTGATGACGGCATTCTTCGCCCTCTCACTGGCGGGCTGTCTCGCGATCAAGGTGCCACGGTCACTGCGTACCAAGGAACCCGAGCCCGTCCTCCGCAGCCTGCGCGCCGGCATCGACTTTATGCTGGGCAGACGTCTGCTGCTCGGTGCCTTCACGCTCGACCTCTTCGCCGTGCTCTTCGGAGGTGCGGTGGCGCTGCTGCCGGTCTTCGCCGCGGAGATTCTCCATGTCGGACCGCTCGGCCTCGGACTGCTGCGGGCCGCGCCCTCGCTCGGCGCCGTGCTCCTGTCGATCGTGCTCGTGACGCTGCCGCCGATACGGAGGGCGGGTCCGCTGCTCTACGCCTCCTTCGCGGTCTTCGGGCTGGCCACCATAGGATTCGGGCTTTCAGACTCCTTCGTCCTCTCGTGCCTTTTCCTGCTCATCATCGGCGGGGCGGACGCGGTCAACGTCATCATCCGTCAGACCATCCTGCAGACCGGAACCCCGCCCGCCCTCATGGGACGGGTGTCCGCGGTCACGGCGATCTTCATCGGCTGCTCCAATGAACTGGGCGCTTTCGAATCTGGAGTGGCCGCCCGCCTGCTGGGCTCGGTAGGTGCGGTAGTCTTCGGCGGAGTGGCCACCTTCGGCGTCATGGCCGGCGTCGCCTGGCGGTTCCCCGAAATATGGCGCTTGGACCGGATTGCGGCCGACCAGCGCTGACCCCTCTGCGGGCTTGTCTAGGCGGCGGGGATGGAGTCCTATGGGCGACCCCATGAAGACCCTGCTCACCCTCTTCGTCGCGTTCTTGGCCGCGATTCAGGCCTCGGCCCAGACGCCCGCCACCCCCAAGACCAAGGCGCCCGCCGCCAAGGCGAAGTCGCTCGACGAGCAGTATATCCTAACGGCCGACTCCGAGGGAAAGCCGGGAGTGCCCAAGGGCGAAGTGATGGAGTTTGAGCTCAAGGACTCCAAGGCCTTCCCGGGCTACCCCCGCAAATGGGCGATCTACGTGCCCAAGCAGTATGACGGCTCGAAGCCGGCCTGCCTGATGGTGTTCCAGGACGGCCTCGGTTATTCCTCTCGCACCGGCGCCTGGCGCGTGCCCACGGTCTTCGACAACCTGATCCACCAGGGCAAGATGCCCGTGACCATCGGACTGTTCATCAACCCAGGCTTCGTGCCCGACGCCAAGAACCCCAAGGGCAAGGACGCCAAGGGCCGCCCGCTCGGGAAGTCCAACCGCTCCTTCGAATACGACAGCGTGACGCCGCTCTACGCGCAGTTCCTCATCGAAGAGATGATCCCGATGGTCGAGGCCAAGGGGTACAAGATCTCCAAGGACCCCGCCCGTCGCGCCATTGCCGGCGCCTCCTCTGGCGGCATCTGCGCCTTCAACGCCGCCTGGCACCGCCCCGACCAGTTCAGCAAGGTGTTCACGACCATCGGCAGCTTCACCAAGATCCGCTGGAACATCAGCGGAGGCAAGGAGACTGGCGGCGACGTCTACCCCGACTGGGTGCGCCAGAATCCCCGCAAGAACATCCGGGTCTACCAGCAGGAGGGCTCCAACGATCTGCTCAATGAGCACGGCAGCTGGCCCGAGGCGAACCGCAAGATGGCCGCGGCCCTAAAGGAGAAGGGCTACGACCACGTCTACGTGGAAGGCGAAGGCACCCACAATTCCAAGCACGGCGCCATGCTCCTCCCCGAAGCCCTGCGCTGGCTCTGGCGCGACGTCCGCTGATCCCATGCGACGCCTGCTCCCCCTGCTCGTCCTCTGCGCGCCGCTCTCGGCCGCGGATTCGGACTTCCGCCCGATGCTCGACCCGCAGCTCTCCCAATGGGAGAAGTGGCTCGGGCCAGTGCATCGTAACTTCGAGGTGCCTGGTTACGTCCGCGGCAAGACCGCCAAGGAGGACCCCGTGCTCGGACTCAACCACGACCCGCTCAAGGTCTTGACGACCCGGCAGGAAGGCGGCGAGACGGTCCTACACATCACCGGACAGGTCTTCGGCGCTCTCACGACGCTGGCCTCCTACGAGAATTTCCATCTGAAGACGGAGCAGCGCTGGGGCGAGAAGCGCTGGGTGCCCCGCGTGGACAAGGTCCGTGACAACGGCATTCTCATCTTCTGCGTCGGCGAGCATGGCGCGCAGGGCAAATACTGGATGCGCAGCCAAGAGCTGCAGGTGCAGGAAGGCGACATCGGCGACTGGTGGCCGCTGGCTGGCGCGATGGCCGACATGCCCATCCGCACCGACGACCCGGTCAAGACGCGCGTCTACGACCCGAAGGGCAAGGTCACGACGGTCACGGCGCGGGTCTGGCACGGCACGGAATACCCCGAGAAGCCGTTCGGCGAATGGAATCTCATCGAGTGCTACGCCCTCGACGGTCACGCGGTCTTCCGGCTCAACGGCAGCACGGTGAACGTGCTGCTCAACTCCCGTTACAAGGAGAAGGGCTCAACGACGGAGGTCCCGCTGCGTTCCGGCAAGATCCAGATCCAGTCCGAGGCCGCCGAGTGCCACTACCGGCGTATGGCAATCCGGCCGATCAAGTCCTGGCCCGCCGAAATCGCCGGGGACATCCCCGCCTCGCATCGTCGCTGAGCGATGCTCTCGCTCACCGGCATCTCGAAGTCATTCGGACGCCTGCCGGTGCTCCATGAGGTCTCGCTCGCGTTCAATACGGGAGAGGTGCACGCCCTGATGGGCGAGAACGGCGCGGGCAAGTCGACGCTGATGAAGGTCATCGCCGGGCTGCACGCTCCAGACGGCGGCTCGATGCGCCTCAAGGACGCGCCCTTCGCTCCGGCCTCGCCCCACGCGGCCCTGCTGGCCGGTGTCGCGATGATCCACCAGGAGCTCATGCCCATCCCCGACATGACGGTGGGTGAAAACATCTTGCTGGGGGCCGAACCCTGCGGTCCGATGGGACTGGTTGATCGTAGCGCGGTGCGCGCCCGCGCCCGCGCCTTGCTCGCCGAACTCGACTGCGACCTGAGTCCGGACGCCCCCATGCGCACGCTCAGCGTGGGTCAGACGCAGGTGGTGGAGATTGCCAAGGCGCTCGGACGCGACGCCGACGTGCTGCTGATGGACGAACCGACGGCCGCGCTCTCCGACCACGAGGCCGCCGCGCTCTTCCGCGCCATCGCCCGGCTCAAGACGAAGGGCGTCGCGGTGGTCTACACGACGCACAAGATGGACGAGGTGTTCCGCCTGGCTGACCGCATCACAGTGCTCCGCGACGGCAGGCACGTGATTACCGCACCCGCCCGCGAACTGGACCAGGAGCGCCTCATTGCCCACATGGTCGGAAGGCCGATGTCGGAAGTGTTTCCGCCCCGGGGGAAGGCCTCCGACGAGGTGGTGCTTGAGGTCGACGGGCTTTCCCGCAAGGGGCGCTTCGAAAGTGTCTCTTTCAACATCCGCAAGGGAGAGGTGCTCGGTCTGGCCGGTCTGATGGGGGCGGGGCGCACGGAAGTCGCCTCCGCGGTCGCCGGGCTGGTGCCGGCCTCCTCAGGCGAGATGCGCCTGCGAGGAAGTCCGTTCCGTCCGCAGACTCCCGGCGAGGCGCTGGCCGCAGGGGTCGCCATGGTCACCGAGGACCGCAAGGGCCTGGGCATCGTGCCCGCCCTGCCCATCCGCGAGAACATCACCCTCTCGGCCCTCGTCACGCTCTGCCATGGCGGCCTCATCGACCGCACCGCGGAGGCCGAGGCTGCCCGCTCCGGCATTCGGGACTTCAGCATCCGCGCCTCCGGACTCGAGCAGCCGGTGGAACAGCTCAGCGGGGGCAATCAGCAGAAGGTGCTGCTGGCCCGCGCGCTCCTGAACCGCCCCGAGGTCGTCGTGCTCGACGAGCCCACGCGCGGCATCGATGTCGGTGCCAAGGCCGAGATCTACGCCCTCATCCGTCGCCTGACGGATGAAGGACGCGCCGTGCTGCTCGTCTCTTCCGAACTGCCCGAGGCCATCGCGCTCTCGCACCGCCTGCTCGTGCTCCGGCAGGGCAAGGTCGCCGCAGCGCTCGACGCTTCGGAAACGACGCAGGAGGAAGTCCTCCGACACGCCATGCCCCTCTGACTCCATGAACCTCCGACTTGATCGCAGCCTCCTGCACCGCTTCGGCATCCTGCTCGTCCTGCTGGCGGTGGGCCTGGGCCTCTCCCTGGCCACCGAATCGTTCCTCACCGTCTCGAACCTCACCAACGTCGCCCGACAGGTCTCCATCAACGGCATCCTCGCCGTCGGCGTGACCTTCGTGCTCCTCACCGGCGGCGTCGACCTTTCGCTCGGGTCCGTCGTGGCGCTGAGCGGCGTCGTGTGCGCGACCTTCGCGCACCCTTCCGCCGACGGCCACCCCCTCTTCCTTCCCGTAGCGGCGGGACTGCTCACCGGCGCCGCCTGCGGTCTGGTGAACGGCGGGCTCGTCACCAAAGGCAATGTCGCGCCCTTCATCGTGACCCTTGGCATGATGACCGTGGCCCGAGGCCTGGCGCTCATCGTGAGCGGCGGACGCCCCGTGGCCGACATGTCCGAACGCCTCACGGCCCTGGCCGGGGACGTCGGCGGCGTGCCCATCCCGCTCCTGTTCTTCGCCGCCGTGGCCTTGGCCGCATGGGCTTTCCTACGGCGCTTCCGTCTGGGTCGCCACGTCTACGCCGTTGGTGGCAACGAACAGGCCGCGCGGGCGGCGGGTATCTCCGTCGGCCAAGTGAAGCTCTTCGTCTACGTCCTGTGCGGGCTGATGGCTGGACTCGCGGGCGTGGTGCTCGCCGCGCGCATCACCACCGGACAGCCGAACGCCGGCGTGGCTTACGAACTCGACGCCATCGCGGCCGTCGTCATCGGCGGCACGAGCCTGTCCGGCGGAATCGGCTCGGTGGCGGGCACGGTCCTGGGCGTCATCCTCATCGGGGTCATCAACAACGGCTTGGACCTCATGAGCGTGTCCTCTTATTATCAGCAGGTGGTCAAGGGGGTCATCATCGTGGGTGCGGTTTGGCTCGACCGTCGGCAGGCCCGGGGCTAAATCAACGGGACATGCGTCCCTCCCCGTTCCATGTCCTTGGCGCCCTTGCGGCCGCCACCCTAATCGCTTTGGCCGGCTGCAAGAAGCAGGCCGAGAAGAAGCCCGGCGAGTTGCTCATCGGGTTTTCCTCCCGTGACATGTCGGCCGAATACACGGCCCGACTCTCCGAGGCCGTGGTGGACCACGGAAAGTCGCTGCCGGGCGTGAAGGTCAGCATGGTCGACGCGCAGGCGGACGCCCAGCGCCAGATCAGTCAGGTGGAGAACTTCATCTCGCAGAAGGTCGATGCCATCGTGCTCAATCCGTGTGAGTTCGAGGCCTCCGCCCCGGCGGTCGAACGTGCCAAGGCCGCCGGCATCCCCATCGTGAACGTGAACCAGGTCACGAAGGCCGACGGTGACGCCTACGTGGGCTCCAATGACGAGGACGCGGGTCGCATCGCCATGGAGGCGATCGCCAAGAAGCTCAACGGCAAGGGCGGCGTGCTCATGCTGCACGGCATCATGGGGACCTCGGCCCAGCTGCATCGCGAAAAGGGCGCCCGCGAGGTGCTCGCCCGCACACCCGGCCTCACCCTCGTCGACCATCAGACGGCCTCCTGGGAGCGCGCCAAGGCGATGGCTCTGATGGAGAACTGGATCCAGGCCCACCGCGGCAAGTTCCAGGCGGTCTTCGCCCACAATGACGAGATGGCCATGGGCGCCCTCATCGCCCTCGAGCGCGCCGGCCTCAAGGACCAGGTCTACGTCATCGGCATCGACGCCATCGCGCAGGCGCTCGACGCCGTGAAGACCGGCCGGCTCGACGCGACGGTCTTCCAGGACGCGGTCGGCCAGGGCCGCGGCGCCCTCGACACCGCAATCAAGCTGGCCCGCAAGCAGCCTTACGAGAAGCAGACCTACATCCCCTTCCGCCTCGTGACCCGCGAGAATCTCTCCGAATTCACCAAATGAACCCCGCCATGCACCGCCTCCTCTCCTTCCTCACCCTCGGTCTCGTGGCCGCCCAGGCCTCCGCAGCCGACACGCGTCTCTTCGAGATGCGCGTCTACTTCGCTAACGAGGGCAAGCTCGACGCCCTGCACGCCCGCTTCCGTGACCACACGATGAAGCTCTTCGAGAAGCATGGCATGACGAACCTCGGCTACTTCGTGCCCACCGGCGCCAACCCCGAGCGCAAGCTGGTCTACTTCCTCGCCTACCCCGACAAGGCCGCCCGTGACGCCTCCTGGAAGGGCTTCATGAACGACCCGGCCTGGAAGAAGGCCTTCGCGGACTCCCACAAGGACGGCGTGATCGTCGCCCGCGTCGAGAACGCGTTCCTGACCGCCACGGACTACTCCGCCCTGGCCGAAGCCAAGAACTACGGCGTCGGCGCTTTCGAACTGCGCACCTACACGACCGAAGCCGGCCGCCTGCCCAACCTCAACGCCCGCTTCCGCGACCACACGCTGAAGCTGTTTGAGAAGCAAGGCATGACCAACGTGACGTACTGGAACCTCGCCGCCGACCAGAAGGGCGCGAAGAGCAAGCTCGTCGCCGAGAACACCCTGATCTACCTGCTGACCCACAAGTCCGAGGACGCCGCCAAGGCCAGCTTCGGCGCCTTCCGTGCCGACCCGGCCTGGATCGCGGCCAAGGAGGCCTCCGAGAAGAAGGCCGGAGGTTCCCTGACCATCAAGGACGGCGTGAAGTCCGAGTTCCTCGTCCCGACCGACTACTCCCCGGTCAAGTAAGCCACTCCACCGTTCGCCGAACGGTGAACGACCTGTTCTGAAAACGATTTAGGCTCTTCGCATGGACACCCCCGACCCCTCCCGACGTCGCTTTCTGACTTCCTCGTTGCTGGGCCTCGGCGCCGTCGGCGCCCTGACTGACGCCAAGGCGGCGCCCTCCCCGGGAACTTTCAGCGAACCCGCCCGCGAACTCCCCGTGGACGACTGGGCGGATGTGATCGTCTGCGGATCCGGCCCTGCGGGCGTGACGGCCGCCATCGCCGCCGCACGGGCAGGCGCCAAGGTGAGGCTCATCGAGACGCACGGATCGCTGGGCGGGGTCTGGACTTCATCGCTGCTGGGATACCTGCTCGATTTCGACAAGCCGGGCTTCAATCAGGAACTGGTCGGGCTGCTGCGCAAGCGGGACGCCATCAACGGCAAGGGCGTGAACGACATCTCCTACCATCCGGAGGAGATGAAGCTGGTGCTGGAGGAGCTCTGCACCGAAGCCGGGGTGAAGATCCTGCTGCACACGCGTGTGGCGTCCGTCATCAAGGACGGACGCAGGGTCGTGGGGGTGATCACGGAATCGAAGTCCGGCCGACAGGCCTGGCGGGGCAAGGCGGTGATTGACACCACGGGTGACGGCGACGTGGGCGCGCTGGCCGGCAACGGCTTCGAGCTGGGCGTCGAGAAATCCTGTCCCTGCCAGCCCATGAGCATGTGCGCCCTGCTCACCTGCGATGACGTGGCCGCGCTCAACGGCTACGTGCGCTTCGGGGACGGCTTCGACAACCCCGACCGCTACGGCCACAAGAAGCGCCTGCTGGCGGAAATGCGCCGGGCCGGGTCCGACCCCAGCTACCAGGCCCCGACGTTCTTCCCGGTCCGCGCGAACCTCATCCTTGCCATGATCAACCATGAGTATGGCGTGAACGCGACCGACGCCGAGGCGGTCACGGCGGCCACCCTGCGGGCGCGAGCGGAAATCAACGCCCTCGTGCGAGGCCTGCGCTCACTGGGCGGCCCGTGGAAGGGCCTCCAGGTGGTCGCCACGGCCGAGCAGATCGGCGTGCGTGACGGCCGCAGGCTGGCCGGCCGCTACACGGTGGTGAAGGATGACGTCGCCAGCGGAGCGCGCCATGACGACGCGGTGGTCCGGGCGACGTTCTCCGTCGACGTGCATGCCCTGACCAAGGAGAAATCGGTTTACTCGAACATGGGCGTGAAGGTGAAGCCTTACGACATCCCCCTGCGCGCCCTCATCGCCCGCGACGTGGACGGTCTGATGATGGCGGGTCGCTGCATCAGCGGCGACTTCATCGCCCATGCGTCGTATCGCGTGACGGGTAACGCCGTCGCCATGGGCGAAGCCGCTGGCACCGCCTCCGCCCTCGCCGCGGACAAGCGCCTCCTTCCGCACGAATTGGCCTGGCCCGACGTCGCCGCCCTCCTGCCCAAGGTCAGGCGCAGCTGAGGCCGCCGCAGGGCGGCCCAGGTAGGGGCGTGGCTACGCCGCGCCCTCCACTGTCGGAGGGCAAGGCAAAGCCTTGCCCCTACCCTAGTTCGCCCTGCGGCGAACGTTCATCGCAGCTTCGCCCGCCTCAGGCCTTGCCCGGGACGACGGGCTTCTCCTCCGGCAAGGTCACCTTGCCGGTCTCGAAATCAGCCGGAGCCGGGGAGAGCGCCAGGTTATGCCAAGGGGACTGGGCGTCACGGGTCAGCTCGGTCCAGCGCACCATGTCGCCGGTGTAGGCCGAGATGCGACCCATGATCGCCACGAGGGTCGAATCGGCGATCTGCCTGGCCTCGTTGAGCGGCTTGCCCACGAGGACGCTGCGGATGAGGTCCACGTGTTCCTGGACCATGGAATTGTCGGTGTCGAACTTCACATCGGGAGTCTGCAGCTTGCGGCCCGCCGGGGGCTTGATCCTGCCGCCGCCGTAACACGAACCGTCGGCCCCGGTGAACATCTCGCCCACCCTGCCCCAGGTGCCTGAAAGCTGACGGCACTGGCTGTGGATGTGGACGTCGTCGCCGAAGTCGAAGTCGACGCTGAAGAAGTCGAACTGGTTGCCGGTCTCGCGACGGGCGCGTCCGCCGAAACCGACCGCGGACACGGGCGGGCGGCCGAGATACCACACCGCGACGTCCAGATTGTGGACGTGTTGCTCGACGATGTGGTCGCCGGACATCTCGGTGAAATTGAGCCAATTGCGGGCGAGGTAGTCCGCCGCGGATTCGCCGGCGGTCCGGCGCTTCACCCAGGGCACAACGCCGTTCCATTGCACGACGCCGCCTCGGATGGCGCCGATGGCGCCCATGTCGATGAGCATCTTGTTCACGACATAGGAGGCGGTGTGACGGCGCTGCGTGCCGGCCACGACGGCCAGGCCCTTGGACTTGGCCAGCTCACCGGTGGCGATGACCGCCCGGGCTCCGGCCGGATCGACCGCCACGGGCTTCTCGATGAAGCAGTGCTTGCCGGCCTCGACCGCCGCCGCGAAGTGCAGCGGACGGAAGGCGGGCGGGGTCGCCATGACGACGTAGTCGCAGCCGCTGGCGATGACCTTGCGGTAGGCGTCGAAACCATGGAAGCGTCGGTCGGGGGTGAGCCCGAGACGGTCGGCGACCTTGTCGGCCTGGGACTTGAAGGCGTCGCTGACCGCGGTCACCTCGGCGTCGAGTTTGAGGACCTTGCAGGCCTCAAGGAAGTCGGAGATGGCGCCGTTGCCACGGCCGCCGCAGCCGATCAGCCCCACCTTGATGCGGGGTCCGCCCGCGGCAGCGAAGGCGTTGGTGGCGGCAAGGGCGGCTCCGGCCAGGGCCGTGTTGCGGATGAAGTCACGACGGAGGGTGTCCATGGGGTGTTAGGGGTTGAGCAGGAGGTTAGCAGGGTCATCGTCCGTTGCAAACCAGACCAGCCCTTGGACACCGACCATCCAGCCCGCCCCTTCCGGCTCCTGCTTTGCTGGCTGGGGACTGTCATCGGGTGCGCCGGCCTGAGCGCCGCCTTCCTGCACGGTCTGTCGACGGTCAGCGTCGCCTTCAACAACCAGGGCTGGCTGCTGTATTCCCTTCCCCTGCTCGGTCTGGCATCCGTCTGGATCTACCGCCATTGGGCGGCGGCGGCCGACGGGGGCATGCGCCGCGTCCAGGATGCCGTGGAGGGAGGGCAAACCCTCGCGCCCTCCACCGCCCCGGCCATCGTGGCCACCACCTTGCTGTCCCATCTTGGCGGTGCGTCCGTCGGACGCGAAGGCACCGCGGTGCAGATGGGGGCGGGCATCGCCGACCTGTGCGTCGACTGGGCCAAGCCCGGTCCGGGCGCACGCCGTATGCTTCTTCTTTGCGGCATCGCGGCCGGCTTCTCCGCCGTATTCGGCACGCCGCTCGCCGCGGCGATCTTCGCGCTGGAATTCGTCCGTCAACGTAGCTGGGGCGTCGTGCCCTGCCTCGCCGCGGCTTTCCTCGCCGACCTCGTCGGACGTAAAATCTTCTTCGCTACTCACGCCGACTACCGACTCCCGGTGCCGGCGACCTATGACCTCGAAGGCCTAGGCTCCGCCGCGGTCCTCGGCCTGGCCTGCGGCCTGATCGCCCGACTTTACCTCTGGTTGTCTCAGCACGAGGCTGCCCGGAAAAACGACCAACCCTACGCCCGCATCTTCTTCGCCGGCGTCACCTTCTCGCTGATGGTCTACTTCTATCAGCTGCAGGATTTCACGGGACTCGGCCTGCACGTGATCGACTCCGCCCTCGTCGAGCCTTCGGCGCCCAAGATCTTCCTGATCAAACTACTCCTGACCGGCCTGTGCGTCTGTGCCGGCTATCGGGGTGGTGAAGTCACTCCGCTCTTCTTCGTCGGCGCCACCCTCGGCAGCGCCGCGGCCGCTTACCTGAGCCTACCCTTGGGCGTCTGCGCTGCGCTCGGCTTCGTCGCCGTCTTCGCCGGGGCCGGGGCCATGCCACTGGCCGGCGCCGTCATGGCCGGGGAACTCTTCGGCTGGTCAATCGGTGGTTACGCCTTGCTCGCCTGCGCGGTGAGCTGGCTGGTCGCCGGTCGCAAGGGGCTTTACTCGGAGGCATAAGCACGGTCGCATGCACGTCCGGACATGTTAGGCATTCATACAGCGGCGCTCCTGACGACGGTCGCCATCATCGCGGTTTTCGGCCTCAAGACCTTCAAGGGAGTCGCAACCGTTGATCGCCGATACCTATGGCTCGCCGCCCTCGTCTCGCTGCCATTGCAGCCGCTGGCTTACTATCTCGTCCGGATTCCGCTAGACGGCTGGCTGGCTGCCCATCTTGACCATTCAGGAATCGCCTATCTGGCAGCCAAGACATTCTAGGCCCCGCTGACAGAAGAGTCAGCAAAGCTGATCCCTTTGCTCATCCCGCTGATCAGGCGAGATATCAGGCCAGAGAATCTGGTGCGCTACGCCTTCGCAATCGGGGTAGGTTTTGCATTGGGCGAAGTCTGGTTCGTTGCCCACAAGATAGCGGAAGTGCCGAGATACGCCGCGCTTCCCTTCCATGATTTCGGCGGCTTCGCATCAAAAAGATTGATGACCTGCCTGTTTCACAGTGCCTTCGTCGCCATGACGCTCTGGGGCCTTCGCCAGCGGATCGTCCTGGGATTCCTGGGGGCGGTGCTGTTCCACTGGATTGGCAACATGCCTATCTTCCTGATGAATTGGAACGTAGGCAACTTGGGCGCAGGAACATGGTCGATCTTCGTGCAATGCCATCTGGTGCTCCTGCTGATAGCCTCGGCGGCTCTCCTGCTATGGTTAAGTCAGGGCGTCCTCACCTTCTATGGTCGGCGCGCATGCCCTGGATGCGGCAGCCATTACGACCCACCGCTGCTCGCGATCAATCTGGGCAGGTCAAGATACGAACGGTGCCCGCATTGCCAGAAGTGGCACTGGAGTAATCCCGCAAAAGCCTGAGGAGCCGAAAGCCTTCGGACGGTAAAGTCAAAAACCATCACTCGCTCAAAATCGGGACGACGATCTCCTTCTCGCGCTGGTGCTCGGGTGCGGGGCCTGACCCCGTGTTCGACTCCCAACGTACTTGCCATGCGAGGAGTAAGGGCTATGGCTTGCAAAAGCGTCTCGGTGAATCCTCTGACATCCCGACCTGACCATCTCCCAACGTCCATCAGCCAACGTTTACACACGAATGCCGACCGCCACCCACGTTGAAAATCCCGATGTCATCCTGATTGGCAGCGGGGTGATGTCGGCCAATCTCGGAGCGATGTTGAAGCGGCTCGATCCGCGACTTTCCATCCAGCTCTACGAGGCCAGCGATGGTTTGGCGCAGGAGAGTTCGGATGGCTGGAATAACGCCGGCACCGGGCACGCGGGGATCTGCGAGCTGAGTTACACGCCCAAACGCGAGGCGGATGGCTCGGTGAAGGTGGCCAAGGTCATCGAGATCTTCGAGCAGTTCGAGCAATCGAAACACTTCTGGAGCTACGCGGTGGCCAACGATATGGCCAGCGACCCGCGGGAATTCATCAATCCCGTCCCCCACATCAGCTTCGTGCATGGAGCCGACCAGGTGGAATTCCTCAAGGCCCGCCACGCCGGAATGTCGGCCCACCATTTCTTCCGGGAGATGGTCTTCACGACCGACCGCACCACCATCGCGAGTTGGGCGCCGCTCCTGGTCGAAGGTCGGGGAGACGGACCCATTGCCGCGACCAAGATGGACGGAGGAACCGATGTGAACTTTGGCGCCATCTCTCGCAAGCTGCTGAGCTGGCTGAGACGGCAGGAGGGATGCGGGATCGCCTCCGGCCATCGCGTGATCGGACTGCGTAGAGACGGCACGGGCTGGGAAGTCCGTGCCAAGGAGTCAGCGACGGGCCGTGTTCGGACAAACCGTGCCAAGTTCGTCTTTGTCGGCGCGGGCGGCGGCACGCTTCCGCTGCTACAGATGTCCGGCATTCCGGAGGCAAAGGGCCTGGGTGGTTTCCCTATCGGCGGCCAGTGGCTCATCTGCGACAATCCGGAAGTCGTTGAGAAGCACCAAGCAAAGGTCTATGGTCAACCGCTCCCCGCGGCCCCGACGATGGCCGTGCCGCACCTCGATACCCGCATCTTGGATGGCAGGAAGACGCTGCTTTTCGGTCCTTTCGCCGCCTGGACGATGAAATTCCTGCACCAGCAGGGCCGCTACACCGACCTGCCCTTCTCCATTCGTCCGGATAATCTCTCGACCCTCGTCAATATCGGCATTCATAACCTCGACCTTGTCCGCTACCTCATCCAGCAGGGCACGCAGAGCATGCGGAACCGCATCGAGGTGCTGAAGATTTTCTATCCGGCCGCCCGGGTTGCGGACTGGAAGTTGATCGACGCAGGCATTCGGGTGCAGGCCATCAAGAAGACGGATGGTCAGGCCGGCATTGTCCACTACGGCACCGAGGTCATCACCGATGCCGCTTGCAGCATCTCCGCGCTGCTCGGAGCCTCGCCGGGTGCCTCGGTCTCGGTGAATATCGTGCTCGAGATCATCCGCAAATGCTTCCCCGCCCTGCTCGCCAGCCCAGAGGGGCATGCGCGGATGAAGGCGATGATCCCGACCTACGACCTGGATATCAAGCTGCCTGAGAACGCCGAGAAGTACCGCGAGTATAGCCAGCAGGCGGATAAGGTCCTCGGGCTCCGGGCAAGCTGACCGGCGGATCAACCTTGGAGACCAACCCTTCGTCGCGAGCCGCGTCGCGGATCGGAGAGGATGGGATTCGAACCCATCCTCAGATGGTGAAATCGAAGACCATGACGCGCTGGAGGTTCGGGACGACGATCTCCTTCACGCGTTCGTGCTCAGGGTGCGGCAGGTAGGCGTCGCGGCTCTGCGGGTTGTCGAAGGTCATGACGAAGCCGTGCGTGAAGCCGTCGTTGAGACCCTCGGGGCTCTCGTAGGGACCGTGCTTCATGGACAGGAGGCCGGGGATCTTGCCGACCATGCCCCGCATCTCGGCGAAACAGCGGTCAATCTGGGCCTGGGTGACGCCCGGCTTGAAGATGAATGTGCCGTAGTGGTAGACCATGAGATCAGGGGGCAAGGTGACAGGGGGACACGGTGACAAGGGGCGTGAACAGGATGCCTACTTCTGCGATACCCAGGTGAGGGAGTTCAGGAGGAGCTGCTTGTAGGCGGGATGGTCGTGCGACTTCTCGTCGTGACCGAGGGCGATGCAGACGACCCGGGCGCCGGGATACTTGACGGTCCAGACGGACGGTAGGATCTTGGACTGACCTTCCTTGGGGTTCTGCCGCGGGATGGTGCCCAGGACTTCGGCGCCCTCGGGGCGGGTGAGCTCGACGTTGTAGCTCTCGTCATTGATCACGAAGGTCGCGGGTATGCCCTTCATGACCGGATGCTCGGGCTTGGTGACGGTGAACGGGAAGTCGCTGTGACCGTGACCACGGGCACCCCCGCAGACGAACTCGTCGTTATACTTGGTCTCGAGAGGCCAGTTATACCAGGTGGCGGCGTGCAGGAGCACGATGCCCTTCCCCGCCGCGGCGAAGTCACGGATGGCCTTCTGGAAATCGGGCGTGCCGAACTGGGCATGATTACCGCTGAAGAGCAGCAGGTCCGCCTGCGGCATGAGCGCGAGGGTCTCCTTCAGGTTGGGCGTGGATGCGACGTCGTAGCCGGCAGCCTTGGCCGTGAGCGCATCGGTGCCCAGGAAGAAGGCCGGGAAGTTGTGGGAGCTTCCGGCACCGGCCACCAGAACGCGCAGCTGGCCGGCCTTGCGCGGCCCGAAGGCCTGACCGAAGGCCTGGGTGGTCTTGGGATGATCCTTGGGCAGCAGGTCGCTGGGCCCCTCGTCCTTGGCCTTGGATTTCTTCCCCTTGCCCTTCGGGGCGTCGTCATTCTTGCCGGGCGGAGGATTGGGCGGACCGCCGATCTCGATGGTGACGGCCACGGTCGTCGGGGCGATGGGGGTGTCCTCGGAACTGAGGACGAGCTTGTCGATAACCTCGTCGCTTTCGACGGGTATCCAGAGCGTACGGACCTGGCGTCCGTCGCCGGAAAGCAGCTGGCTGGCGGACTTGGAACGCGGGACGTCACCCGTGCCGTTGTAGTCGGCGAAGTCGACGCCTCCGTAGAAGACCTTCCTCTGCACCTTGCCGCTGAGGAAGTGCAGCTCGGCGATCATGGCGACGGCGTCACCGTGGGCGCCCCAGCCGCCGACGGCTCCGAGGAAGTGGATGCGATTGGCGACCGAGCCGACGGGAATATCCACCTTCCGGGGGAAGGACTTGGAGTAAGCCCCGTTGAAGGCACCGCCCTTGAGCACGATGACGTTCAGGCCGTCCTTGGAGTCCTTGGGATCCACCACCTTGTAGGGCACGCCGTTGGACTGAACCTGTCCGAATTGCGCGAAGGGCAGCGTGTCGCGCTTGGCCTCCTTGCTGGCGTAGAGCCCCGTGGCGGTCGAGGCGGTGAAGACCGGTCCGAGGTCGAGCAGGCGGAAGCGTCCCACCGTCACGCCCTCGGCGCGCACGGCGACGCTGCGAAGGTAGGCGATGACGTTGCGCAGGCCTTCGGCGCCGAGGGATTCGAAGCCCTCGGGCATGAGGGAATTCGGCGACTTGGCGCGCTCGGCGATGTCGGTGACCTTGAGCTCGGCGGACTGTCCGCCAGGCAGCTTGAGCTTCACGAAGGTCGGATTTTCGCTGGCGATGAGCGCCGAATACTGCGTGCCGTCCTTCATGCGGAGGTTCCAGGTGCGGTGCTCGTCGTCCACCATGCGGTTGGGATCGACGATGTGCACGAGCATCTCGGCGGGAGGATGGGATCCGATGCCCTGCAGGTTGGGCCCGAATTCGTTGCCTTGGTCGCCGATCTTGTGGCAGACGGCGCAGGCGGCCAAGAAGACCTCCTTGCCCTTGGCGACGTCGCCCGGCTTTTCGACCTCGGGACGCAGGCGGGAGACGAGGTCGTCCTTCGCGGGGCTGCTGCCGGCGTTGAGCTTGGCGAGGACGGCCTCAGCCCGCTTGGAGACGGCGGCGTCGGGGTGACGGATGAGCTGGGAGGTCTGGAGCGGGCCGAGCTGCATCGGGGAGATCGACTTCGCCTCGAGGGCGTTGAGCAGCAGCGCCGCCCACTCGGAACGGCTCACGAGTGCGTTGAAGATGGCGGTGCGGAGGAGTCCGGCTGACTTCGGGAAGGCGGCGGCGAGGACGGAGCCGTAGGAGAGGTCGCCGCTGGCGGAGAGGGCCTCGACAATCGTACCGCCGATGGCGTCGGAAGCCGACCCGGAAAGGGCCGCGGTGAGCGCAGTGCGGACGGAGGCGTCGGTGTTGCGCAGCGCCACGAGCGTGCGGGCGTCGGAGACGCGTGACTCAACGGGCACCGAGGCATCCGTGAGCGCCGGGACGAGACGCTTCACCAGAGGAGTCAGTTCGGCGTTCAAGGAACCGTCGGTGAACCACGAGGCCGCGACGGATGCGGCGGAAGAAGCCACCAAAGCGTCGGCGGACAGGAGTCGACGGAAGGCGTCCCTCACGGAACCCAGGTCGGCCGGCGCCGCGATGCGACGCACGGCGATTTCGCGCAGGAGGGCGGAGGCCAGGGCGGAGTCCTTGGAGCCTGCGGCGGCACGGATGACCTTGGCGGCGGACTCCGGCGAGAGCGTGGCGGCGAGCGAGACGGCGAATTCGACCTTGGCCGGCGCCTTGCCGGCGAGCATCACCTCGAGCGTGGAGGCGGGGTTCGCCGACGCGGCGGCGGTGGCGGCGGCGGCCTCATGGGCGTTGGCCCAGGTGGAAAGCAGGAGCGAGCCGGCCTCGGCGTCGAGTTCGGCGGCGCCCATCGCACGGAGGGCGGCGAGACGTACGCGGTCATCGGAATCGGTCACACCGGCCCTGAGGGCGGCGGCGGGCAGGCTGATGCGGCCGGCCTCGGCGACGAGGAAGGCGTTCTTGCGCACCGCGGCGGACGCATCGGTGGCCATGGTGGCGAGCAGGCCGGGCTCCAGACGGTCAAGCCGCTTAAGCGCCCACAGGGCCAGCACGCGGGCCTCGGGCAGGCCGTTGGAACGGGCCAGGGCGTTGAGGGGGCCCGTGGCCGAGGCCTGCAGGCCGGAGTCACGCTCCATCAGGGAACGCAGGGCGTTGAATCGGACGACCTTGTTGGGATGGCCGAGGGCCGCCACGAGGGCGCCGACGTCGGCCTTGGAAAGGTCGGGATGGGAGAGGGCCTTGGCTTCGTCATGCTGGATGCGCCAGATGCGGCCGAAGTAGTGCTCGCGGTCGGGGCGCACCGAAGCGCCGGACTTGGAGTGAAGCGGGCCGCGGGTGTCATTGTGGGCGACGACGGGCGTGTAGAAGTCCAGGACGTAGAGCGCACCATCGGGACCGAACTGCAGCGCGACTGGGCAGAACCAGTGGTCCATGGAACGCAGCCACTCGCGGTCCTTCAGCAGAAGCTCACCCGTGAACGTGCCGCCTCCAGGGACGAGCTTCTCGTGGTGGATGATGTCGAGGATCGGTTCCGTGATGAAGATCGTGTCGCGATAGGCGTCGGGCCAAGCACCATGCTCCTGCACCGTCACCGCGCAGGCGGCGGTGTAGAATCCGACTTGGTCGATCTGCAGCAGCGGCGCGCGGTCCGGGAGGTCGGCACGGATGACGGGTCGGCGGGGATTGACGGCGTTGAAGGCCTTGGCGGGCGTGCCCGGGACCTTGGCGAGGATGGACTCCGGTAGGACGACATGCTGGATGGGATTACCGTTGGTGGCCTTGCCGTGGTAGAGCTCCATGTCGGAGGTCACCTCATTGCCGAAACTGTTGCCGCCCTGGGAGGCGATCTGCTCGATGGCCGATCCGTCGGGACGGAAACGGAACGTGCCGGACGAAAGACGGACCTTCTTCTCGGGATTGGAAATCGAGAAGGCTTCGCCGCCGCCGCCGTTGCTGGCGTAGACCCAACCGTCGGGGGCAAGGATGAAGTGATTGGCGACGAAGTGGGTGTCGCCGGGCGTGAAGCCTCCGTAGAGCACCTGTTCCTTGTCGGCCTTGCCGTCGCCGTCCGTGTCACGGAGCCAGACGATGTGCGGCTGGCAGACGACGATCACGCCGTCACGGTAGTGGCAGAAGCCAGTGATGAGCTCGAGACCCTCGTGGAAGACCTGCTTCTTGTCGGCCACGCCGTCGCCGTCGGTGTCGACGAGCACGCTGATTTTGTCCTGCGCCGGACGGTCGTAGCTGCCGGGCACGAGCACCCCGCCCTCCTTCCAGGCCTCGGCGTTGAGTGGACGGCGGCCGTTGGGATACTCGGGGGTCTCGGCGACCCACAGGCGGCCGCGTTCGTCCCACTGCATCGCGATGGGCTTGTTGATGAGGGGTTCGGCGGCAATCAGCGTGGCCTTGAAGCCGGGCTGCATCTGGAAGGCGGCGGCCTCCTGAGCCGGGCGGCTCGGTCCGCCGGCGGGATAGCGGAGATCCACGAGGTCGGCCGGCACGCAGAGCGCGTCGACGTCCGAGAGGCGGGCCGTCCAGGCCACCGCGCGCTTGATGAACGTGCGGTAGCTGAGGTGGGAGTAGGTGGCGGGATTACCGCCCTGGAGGAAGACCGCGGCCCGATGCTTGCCAGAATCGTGCAGCCAGGCCTGAGGCTGGATGTCGTAGATCGAGGCCCGCGTCTCGTCGGCGACGATGTTCTTGCGGTTCGTCGAAACCTTGGAGGTGAACGAAGCGGCGAGGACCTCGATCCTGTCGGTCAGCGCCAGGTCGAACACCGTGTCATCAAGCAGGTCGAACGTGGAGGCATCCTTGAGCACCGGATGGGCGCCAGTGCGGATGTTCAGCATCATCAGATTGCGGAACTTGCGGCTCTCAGCCGTCCATCCGCCGCCGAAGACATTGCGGCCCCACTCCGTGTCGCCGCCGGCGATGCCGCCTTGGACCGAAACCACGCCCTTGCCGGCGGCCGCATGGGCGGCGACGGCGTCCTGAGCGGACTTGGGCAGCGCCTTGAAGGCCGAGGCGTGCAGCACGATGACGTCATGACCGGACTTTCCGGGAAGTTCAGCGGGCGTCGCCGCGAAGGCCCTGGCCGCCGAGGTCGCCTCCAGCGACTTGACCAGCGGGCCCGAGACGGCCGGATTGTCGCTGACGACAAGCACTTGGACGGGAGCGGCACTGAGGACGGCGGCCAGGAAGGCCGGCGCAAGAAAACGGACTAAGCGGGAAGGCATGCCTTAAAATTGGACCATTCCACCCCACCCTCAATCCCCGACTTCATCCCTCAGCGCAACCCTACCCCTCTCAAACGCACATCGCCTCTCAGGAGGCGCGTCCGGATGACCGCAGGACCCTGAATTGCGAGGGCGCGTGCCCGGTGCTCCGTTTGAAGGCGGCCGCGAAACTGTTGCCGTTGGCGAAACCCACCTGCCGGGCCAACGCCTCCAGCTTGATGTCCGACTCCCCGACCAGCCGGGTGGCCTGCTGGATGCGAAGGTGCGTCAGGTGATTCATGGGCGTCCGGCCGATCTCCTTCAGACAGAGACGCCTCAGATATTCGAAGCTCAGGCCGGCGGCGCTGGCTAGCGTCCGCATGTCCCAAGGATCGGCCAGGCGCGACTGCACAAGGTCCCAGAGCCGCATCAGACGTTCATCCCCACGGAAACTCCCGGCAAACCCGCCTACATAGTCGTAGACGAGCTCCAGCCACTGATGGACACGGCGCGAGGACCCGGCTCCCGCGGCCTCGGCCATCAGACCTTCGACCGCCGCGCGGAAGGGTCCGGGATCGAACTCTGCAAGCACCGGCGAACCCGCACGGAAGATCGTGTTGGAGCGGATGCCTCCCGAAAAACGCACCCAGGCGAACTCCCAGCGCTTGCCACGCCCCATGCGGAAACGGTTGCGCAACCCTGCGGGCAGCAGGCATGCGTGACCCGGGGGCAACGCGCGCCAGCGCCCGTCGACCTGCACCTGGCCCTGTCCGCCCAGCCCCACCATGAAGAACGCGCCGCTCTGACGGTCCCGGATGACCTCATAGGGAGGCAGCATCTCGGCCAAGCCCAGGTGGGCGATTTCGAAGAGGGCCAGCTCACGGCAGGGCACCCCGGCGCGCATCCAGGGCCGTGAATCGGCCGACACGTCGGCCACGACCGCACGACGCCTTGAACGCCGATTCTCGATGTCCGTTTCAAGGTGACGGACTTGCGTCTCGCTGTGGGGTTTTGGTTCGCTCTTCGCGGCCACGGGACTTTGCATAGCCGCCTGTCCGACGCTGGCAACCCCCGGCTAGGCGAGCTTTCCAACCCACCCTCACAATGCCCAACCCCTGGACCGGAAAAGGTAACCCTTACACGCGCGGGGAGATGCTGGAGCGCCTGCGTGCGACCAAGTCAGCCGGCCGGCCGATCATCGCCGCCGGAGCGGGCACCGGCATCTCGGCCAAGTTCATCGAAAAAGGCGGCGCCGACCTCGTCATCGTCTACAATTCCGGCCGCTTCCGCATGGCCGGCCACGGGTCGACCGCGGGCATGATGGCCTACGGCGATGCCAACGCCGTCGCCATGGAGATCGGCGAATACGAGGTGCTGCCCGTCGTGGAGGAGATCCCCGTCATCTGCGGCGTGCACTGCACCGACCCCCGCCGCCGCATGTGGCACTGGCTGGGTAAGGTGAAGGACATGGGCTTCTCCGGCATCAACAACTTCCCCACGCACACCATCGTCGACGGCAAGTTCCGCCAGGTCCTCGAGGAGACCGGCATGAGCGTGAAGAAGGAGTTCGAAACCGTTGCCCTCGCCCGACGCATGGGCCTGTTCACCATCGTCTACGTCGGCTCGCCCGCCGAGTCCAAGGCCATGGCCGAGGCCGGCGCCGACGTCATCATCGCGCACGTGGGCACCACGGTCGGCGGCTCGATTGGCGTGACCAACGCCACCATGACCCTGCCGGACGCCGCCAAGGCCACCCAGGAAATCATCAACGCTGCCAAGGGCGCGCGTAACGACCTCATCTTCCTCAGCCACGGCGGACCGATCAACACGCCGGATGACGCCGCCTTCATCAATGAGCACACGGACTGCGACGGCTTCGTCGGCGCCTCGAGCCTCGAGCGGATGGCGGTGGAGCAGTCGCTCACCGACCTCACGAGGCGCTTCAAGCAGATCCCGGTGAAGCGGAAGTTCTTCTGAGCCCATGGCGACAATCGCGGTCCTCGGCACGCTCGACTCGAAAGGCGAGGAGCACGCGTTTGTCGCGGCCCTCATCACCAGACAGGGCCATCGGCCGCTGCTGATCGACGTCGGCACCGGGGCGCCGCCTTCGGTGAAGCCCGACGTGACCCGGGAGGTGGTCGCGGCCGCGGCCGGCATCGACCTCGCGGCGCTCATCGCCCGCCAGGACCGCGGCGAATGCGTCGTCGCCATGACCAAGGCCGCGCCGGTCATGCTCGCCAAGCTGGCCGCCGAAGGGCGCATCCAGGGCGTCGTCTCGCTCGGCGGAGGCGGAGGTACGGCCATCGCCACCGCCGCCATGCGCGCCCTGCCCCTCGGCTTTCCCAAGCTGATGGTCTCGACCTTGGCCGCCGGCAACGTGGCGCCCTACCTCGGCACCAAGGACATCACGATGATGCCGAGCATCGCCGACGTCGCCGGACTGAACCGACTTTCCAAGGTCATCTTCACCCGCGCCGCCGGCGCCATCTGCGGGATGGTCGAAGCGGAACCCGAAACCGCGTCCAACCGTCCGCTGGTGGTCGCGAGCCAGTTCGGCAACACGACCGCCTGCGTCACGGAAGCAAAGAAGCTCCTCGAGGCCGCCGGCTTCGAAGTGCTCGTCTTCGCGGCCACCGGCACTGGCGGGCGCATCATGGAATCCGTCATCGAGAGCGGCTTGACCGCCGGCGTGCTCGACGTCACCACCACCGAGTGGGCGGACGAACTTGTCGGCGGGGTCCTCAACGCAGGACCTGAGCGCATGGACGCCGCGGCCAAGGCCAAGGTGCCAACGGTCATCGCGCCCGGCTGCCTGGACATGGTGAACTTCGGCGAGCTGGCCTCCGTGCCGGCGAAGTTCAGGGGACGCAATTTCTACGTGCACAACCCGCAGGTGACCCTGATGCGCACGACCAAGGAGGAATGCGCCGAACTTGGTCGCATCATCGCGGCCAAGGCCGAGGCCTGCACAGCGGGCGCCACCGTGCTCATCCCGCGCAAGGCCATCAGCGTGATCTCCGCACCCGGAAAGCCCTTCCATGATGCGGCCGCGGACGAGGCCCTGTTCGGAGCCGTTCGTGACGGCTGCAAGCGGACCCCCGTCAAGGAGTTCGACCTTGAGATCAATGACCCGGCCTTCGCCCGGGCGTGCGCCGAAGAGCTGATCAGGCTCATCAGCCGCCGATTGTAAGAGAGAGACTGGACCCGGTCGCCGCATGGTGGCCGCAAGGTAGGGGCACGACGACGCACGTGCCCCTGGGCGTGGCGTAACCCCGCCTCAGGCGAACGCGAGGCCCTCCCAAGGACCCGTCAGACTTAGGAAGACGTGAGCGCCGTGACCTCCGCGCGCACCTTCTCGGCGAGCGCGGTGGACAGGTAGCGTTCGCTGGGCGAGCAGGCGATCGTGACGATGCGCTTGCCGGCGAACTCCGGACGCTTGGCCAGCTGGATGGCGGCCCAGATGTTGGCGCCCGAGGAGATGCCGACCGCGAGGCCTTCGCGCACGGAGACATCCTGCGCGGTGGCGAAGGCGTCCTCATTGCTAACCTGAATCACGTCGTCGACGAGCGAAAGGTCGCAGTTCTTGGGCACGAAGCCTGCGCCGATGCCCTGGATCTTGTGGGGAGCGGGCTGCACGGGCTGGGAGGAGCGGGTCTGGGTGATGACAGGGCTGGCAGAGGGCTCGACGGCGACGGCCTTGAAGTGCGGATTACGGCTCTTGATGACGGAAGCGACGCCAGTGATGGTGCCTCCCGTGCCGACGCCGGAGACGATCATGTCGACCTTGCCGGCGGTGTCATTCCAGATCTCCTCGGCGGTAGTGCGGCGGTGGACCTCGGGATTAGCGGGATTGTCGAACTGCATCGGCATGTAAGCCGCGCCCTTCGATTCGTCGCGGATCTGCGTGGCACGCTCGATGGCACCGCGCATGCCCTTGGCACCGGGAGTCAGGACGATTTCAGCGCCGAGCAGACGGAGCAGCACGCGACGCTCGATCGACATCGTCTCGGGCATGGTCAGGATGCAACGGTAGCCGCGAGCGGCGGCCACGAAAGCCAGGGCGATGCCCGTGTTGCCGGAAGTGGGCTCGACGATCGTGCCTCCGGGCTTAAGGTGACCGTCACGCTCGGCGGCATCGACCATCGCACGACCGATGCGGTCCTTGACGCTCGAGAGCGGGTTGAAGAACTCCATCTTCACCAGCACCTCGGCCTTGAGGCCCTCGGTGACACGATTGAGGCGGACGAGCGGGGTGCGACCGATGGTGTCAAGGATGCTGTTGTAGACGGGCATGGCTTAATGATGATTAGATTAGTAATGATGGAATGTATAACTCCGTGCTTTTCAAGAAAAACCCGGGGCACCAGGTCATCAAAGAGCCTCAACGCCTCCTAGGTGGCGGAGGGTCGGTGGGCCTGGACGTCTCCTTGAGACGAAAGACGATACGAGCCTGAGTAAGATCGGAGGGGCTCATCTCGATCTTCACGCGATCGCCCGGATTGATGCGGATGAAGTTCTTGCGAAGGCGTCCGGAAATCCTGCCCAGAACCACGTGTTTGTTGGGAAGCTCGATGCGGAACATGGTTCCAGGGAGCACCTGGAGGATTTTGCCTTCGAGTTCGATTACGGGTTCTTCAGCCATTCGGTGCATCGAAGTAGGGAGGCAGGGTTGCGGGAGTCAATCACCCTTCGGTCGACCTGACAGCTCTTGCCAAGCACGTGAGCGCAGGGATTCTCCCCCTATGTCGGCAGGTGATGAAAAAGACGGCTCAAAGGGGCTCCCCTGCCCCTTCGAGAAATTGCGCCCCTCACAGCTGGTCAGGGACGACACCTTTTTCATGTCCCTGGCCTTCAACCTGGCCGTGGACGCCTGGCGCATCGACGAGGTGCCGATCGGGGCGGTGATCGTGAGGGCCGGAGAAGTCATCGCAGCCGCGCACAATGAGGTCGAGCGCGCCAAGGACCCGACGGCCCACGCGGAAATGCTGGCCATCACCCAAGCCGCTCGTAAGGTCGGGGACTGGCGGCTGAACGAGTGTGAACTCTACGTGACCAAGGAGCCCTGCCCCATGTGCGCCGGAGCCTCGATCATGAGCCGGCTCGGAAGGGTCGTCCATGGCTGGGGCGACCCCAAGATGGGCTGCATGGGCGGGGCGTTCGCCCTCCATGAGCTACCCGGCCTCAACCACCGCGTCACCGTGGTCGGAGGGGTTCTGGAAGGACCCTGCCGCGACATCCTTCGTGCCTATTTCGAGCTCAAGCGGGGCAACGATAACCTCGGCACGGCTTGACCCGGACTGCATTTCGGCATCGTTCAAACTCCATGCTTCGTCGTGACTTCATCACTGGCACTGCCGCCGCAGCGGCTTTCGCCATGACGTCACGCCTCGACGCCAAATTTTCCACCATGAGCTACACCCTCGCGCCCCTGCCCTACGCCCACAACGCCCTCGAGCCTCACATCGACCAGATGACGATGGAGATCCATCACGGCAAGCATCACAACGCTTACGTGACCAACCTCAACGCCGCGCTCGCCAAGGAAGCCAGCTTCGCCGCCACGGCCGACGTCAACGCGCTCATCGCCGACCTCTCCAAGGTGCCCGAGTCCATCCGGACCGCCGTCCGTAACAACGCCGGCGGCCACGCCAACCACACCTTCTTCTGGAACATCCTCTCCCCGAACGGCGGCGGCGAACCCGTCGGCACCCTCGGTGAAGCCATCCAGAAGGCCTTCGGTGGTCTCGAAGGCGAGAAGGGCCTCAAGGCCGCCTTCAAGACCGCGGCGACCACCCGCTTCGGCTCCGGCTGGGCCTGGCTCGTCGTCAAAGCCGACAAGTCCATCGCGGTGACCTCCACGCCGAACCAGGACAGCCCCCTCATGAAGGGCGTCGCCGACGTGAACGGCACCCCGGTGCTCGCCCTCGACGTCTGGGAACACGCCTACTACCTCAAGTACCAGAACCGCCGCCCCGACTACGTGGACGCCTTCTGGAAGGTCGTCGACTGGAAGAAGGCCAACGAGATCTACGTCAAGGCCATCGCCTGAGGCGTCTCGCCATATCGGTCTTAAGAAGCGGCCCCTCGGCCGCTTCTTAGTTTGGCACCTCCGTCGAGGTATGCTGTCCTACCCTTACCCCGATGCGCTTCCTCACGCTCTTGCTCCTGGCCTTGGCGACCACCGCCGGCGCCGCCGAAACCGTCCTGCCCCTCTGGCCCGAAGGCGTCCCGGGCAAACGCGTCGCTCCGTCCAAGACGGTGCTCGAGCGCATCGGTCCGAAAGGCAACCAGCCGGGACGCGAGACGTTCATCAACGAGCCTTCGATCACGGTCTACCCGGCTGCCAACCCGAACGGCGCCGCGGTCATCGTCTGTCCGGGCGGCGGCTACTGGTTCCTCTCGACCAAGAATGAAGGCTCCGGCGTCTGCGAATGGCTTAACCGCATCGGCGTCACGGCCGTGCTCCTGCGCTACCGCACCCCGACCGCGGACGAGACCCTGCCGCATGATTTTCCCGTCCAGGACCTGCAGCGCTCGCTCGGCCTCGTCCGCGCCCACGCGAAGGAATGGAACGTCGACCCCAAGCGCGTCGGCGTGATCGGCTTCTCCGCCGGCGCCAACCTCGTCGGCCACGCCTCCTGGGACCGCACGCCCCGCACCTACGAACAGAAGCCCGGCGTGGACGACCCGCGCGGCCCGGACTTCACGATCTTCGTCTACGGCGGCGGTTTCCTCGAGAAGGAGGACAAGACCAAGTTCCGCGAGGGCTTCAGCGTCCCGGCCGACGCCCCGCCCTGCTTCTTCGTGGTCGCGCACAACGACGGCGCCAATCCGATCGAAGCCGCCCGCCTCTACCTCGAATACAAGCGCCAGAACCTTCCGGCCGAGATCCACGTCTACTCCAAGGGCGGCCACGGCTTCGGCACGCGCCTGACGAAGTTCCCGGTCGACGCCTGGACCAACGTCGCCGCCGAATGGATGGGCGCCGAAGGCTTCCTGAAGGCCGCCAAATAAGACGATGCGATCCTTGCTCATCCTCGCGCTCCTGCTGGCCGCCTCGCCGGCCTTGCCGCAGGCCGACGCCCCCAAGCCGGTCAAGGTGTTCATTCTCCTGGGCCAATCCAACATGGTCGGCCTCGGCAAGGTCACCGGCCCGGCCGGCTCTCTGGAACATGCGGTCAAGACGAAGAAGCTCTACCCTTACCTGGTAGATGCGCAGGGCGCCTGGAAAGCCCGCGAGGACGTCCGTCACGTGCGCGTGATGGTCGGTCGCAACGGCGCCATGCAGATCTTCAACGACGAATGGCTGAAGGTCAGCGGCCGCACGCTCGGCCCCGAGCTCGGCATCGGACACGCCCTGGGCGACGCCGTTCCGGAGACCGTGATGCTGCTCAAGAGCTGCATCGGTAACCGCAGCTTGGGATGGGACCTGCTCCCGCCCGGCAGCGGGCGTACTCTGCTCGAAGGCAAGGTCCATGCGGCCTACAAGGAAAAGCCCGACGTCTGGCCGGCCGACCCGATGAAAGGCGTCGAAACGCCTCCCCCCGCGGCCTGGCTCGATAAGAAGGGTAAGCCCATCGAATGGTACGCTGGGAAACAATATGACGACGACGTGGCCAACGCGAAGAAGATCCTGGCGGAGTTCCCTAAGCACTGCCCTGGAGCGCAAAGCTACGAGGTAGCGGGCTTCTTCTTCTGGCAGGGTGAGAAGGACGGCGGCAGCGCCGGGCACGCCGCCGCCTACGAGGTCAACCTCGTCCGCTTCATCAAGCAGCTGCGCAAGGATTTCGAGGCCCCGCAGGCCAAGTTCGTCCTCGCGACGCTGGGCGAAGCCACGAAAGGATCCTCCGGCAACGGCGGCCGTATCCTCGACGCCCAACTGGCGGTCGACGGCGCTTACGGCAAATACCCTGAATTCAAAGGCAACGTCGCGACGGTATACGCGCACCCGCTATCCAAAGGGGGCTCGGGCAACAGCCACTACAACGGCAACGCCGAGACCTACATGGACGTGGGCGAGGCAATGGGCCGGGCCATGGTCGGACTTCTCAAGGAATGACCAGAGGGCGCCGCGTCGCCTGAAGCCGCCCACCACGCCACCGATCCGACGAAGCGCCGCGTGAACGACAGGCTCAGGCGCCGCCGCGGCGGATCTCGGAGCCTTCGAAACGGATTGAGACGCGCCAGACCTTCTTGACGCGCGTGATCACCTTGCCGGTACCGGCGACGATGGTCTCGGGGATCTCGATGCGGTGCTGGTCGACCACGGCGTGGAAGCCGCGCTCGGAGAAGATGTCGATGAACATCGAGATCGCGAGCGGGTCGTCGAAGACCGGGGTCTCGATGTTGACGTGCGCCTGGCCGGAGATCGCGTGGGCGCGGATGATTGTCAGGAACTTCGTCTGTATCAGGTCGACGACCGCCTGAAAGATGACTGTGTTGCGCTCGGCGTAGTCATCGAGCCGGCGCACGAGGTCCTGGCGAGCATGCTGGACGATCTGCGAGGCCAGCGGGATGGGCGAGATGAGGTCGTGGCTCTCCTCGGACAGCTCGAGCGAGCTCTGATACTGCAGCTCCTTGATGATGCGCGCCTGCACCTCGGGCAGTGTGCCCTGGGCATTGATGAAGTGGTAGTGGAAGATATTCCGCAGCGACTGGAGCGGCTCATAGGTGCGCTCCTTGAAGACCCGGTAGCGGTTGCGGGCCGCCTCCTCGCTGAGGTCCGTCTTGCGCACTTCGAAGGGCGGCGGAAGGCCCTCGCGGACGGCCTTCTCGTTGGCCTCGAGCGCCTCCCGTCCACGCTTGATTTGACGACGGACCGATTCGTTCTCGTCGACGAAGAGGACGAGGATGTGGAAGTGCGGCTTGGGGAACCGGGTGGACTCCGGCGTGCCGCGGAACTCCTGCCGCAGGTCGTTGAGACGGGCGAAGAGATGCTTGAGGCACTCCACCTGGACCATCGAGCGCGGGAAGCCGTCGACGACGGCACCGCTGACATACTGAGGCTCGAGCAGCTTGCGGAACAGCAGCTCGACCACCTCGCGGTCGCCGACCAGCATGCCGGCATCGATGCGCTTGCGGGCCTCGGGACTGGAGAGCAGGTCGCTGATCACGATCGGACGGGCGTCGTAATCGCGATACTGCAGGATGAACTCCGTGTTCGTCCCCTTGCCCGCGCCCGGGGCGCCGTTGAGCCAGAAGATCTCCCGCGGGAAGGAGAGCTTGGACCGGCCGAACTCCTTCTCTAGGCTGGACCAGACGGCGTCGAAAATGATCTGGCCGTCCTTGACCTCCAGGTCGCTCACCCCGTTGCCGGAGGGTCTGGATTGGGGTTCGCTCATGCGGGTCGAAGGGCGGAGGGATAACCCCACCCCTCCCCCCGTGCGAGGCGAAAAACCGTCTAACGCCGCTCAGAACCAGTCGTTTGGATGGTTTCTGACCCGGGTCTGACCGTCGGGATGCCCGGAGCGTCGGACCGGCTGCGTCGGAACTGGAAGCGGTTGATGTCCTGCATCGAAATCTGGTCGAGGGACTTCGCCGCACGGTCGGCGAGCTTGGGCGCGCGAGCGGTCGTGTCGATGGCCTCGGTCATGCGCGGGCTCTCGCGATTGTCGAATCCCGTGACCGTGGCCACGGCGCCGGACAACGGGGAGGCCTCCCTCTCATAGGCCTTGACGGTGATCGTGTTCCTCGGGCGCACTTCCGCGCCGAGGTCATCGCGCAGCTCGATCTCGGCCTTCGGACGGCCGAAGGTGTCGAAACGACCGTGCCACGATTCGAGCGTCAGAAGTTCGGAACGGGAATAGCGGGGGTCCATGTCGATCGCGGCCTTCGAGGTGCCGAACTTGCGCGAGGTCAGGTCATTGGACTTGCCGACGGAGCGGAGCGCGGAGTCGGGATCGACGCCGGGGTCGACCTTCTTCACGCCTTGCCCCTGCATGGCGAAGGGCAGCTTGCGGCCGTCGGAAGTGACCATGCCGCGCGGACCCTCGACCGGGACGGGAGCGGGCGCGGCCACCTTGCCTCCGGACGGAGCCGCGGGGGCGGCGACAGGAGCCTGACCGTCGCCGCGGAGTTTCATGGGAGGCGCCGGGACATTGCCGCCCACCGGCCGACCCTGGGCGTCGTAGTGAATCACCTGCTTGCCCTCCACCCCGCCTTCGGTCGTGACCGTGAAGCCGGAAGTGACCGGCCTGGCCGGCTCGGGCGCGCCCCGGACGGACGAGGCCGCCAGCAGGGCGATTATGAGGGCGTGTCGAGTCACGCCCTCAGGTTGGGGGAAGAAACCCCCGGGCTCAACACCGCGCTTCAGCCCCTAGGCGGTTCCGGCCTGACCTTCCAGATCTTCGATGCGTAGTCACGGATCGAGCGGTCAGAGGAGAACTTGGCGCAGCGGGCCACGTTGCGTATGGCCATGGCGGCCCAACGGCGGCGGTCCATAAAGGCGCATTCCGCCCTGCCCTGGGCCTCGACGTAGCTGCGGAAGTCGGCGAGCACCAGGAAGGGATCACCCCCTTCGGTCAGGGAATCCACGACCGGGGAGAGCAGTTCCGGCCTGCCGGGCGTGAAGGTGTCGGACTCCAGCCACTCGAGCAGCGAGGCCAGCTCAGGATCTCCCTTGAGCACCGCTCCCGGATCATAGCCGCGTGACCATAGATCGGACACGTCCTCGACCTCGAGGCCGAAGATGAAGATGTTGTCGTCGCCCACCTCCTCACGGATCTCCACGTTGGCGCCGTCCAGCGTCCCGATTGTGACCGCGCCGTTCAGCGCCAGCTTCATGTTGCCCGTGCCGGAGGCCTCCTTGCCGGCGGTGGAGATCTGCTCCGAAAGGTCCGCGGCGGGAATGATGCGCTCCGCAAGGGAGACGCGGTAGTCTGGCAGGAAGACGACCTTGAGCAGCCCGCGGACCCGGGAATCGGAATTGATGACGTCGCCCACGCGGTTGATGGCATGGATGATCTCCTTGGCCAAGGCGTAACCCGGAGCGGCCTTGGCGCCGAAGACGCAGACGCGGGGCGTGAATGACCCCGAGGGATTGTTCAGGATCCTCCGGTACAGATGCAGGATGTGGAGCAGGTTGAGGTGCTGCCGCTTGTATTCGTGCAATCGCTTGATCTGGACGTCGAACATGGCCTCCGGAGAGACCTCGACCCCGGTCAGGTTGCGGATGGTCTCGATCAGACGCACTTTGTTGGCGTGCTTGACCGCCATGAACCGGTCCTGGAAGGAGGGCCTGTCGGCGAGCGCATCGAGCTTCGCCAGACGACCGAGGTCGGCCTCCCAGCCCGGCCCCACGGCCTCGTCGCAAAGCGCGGAAAGCCCGGGGTTGCAGCCTCGCATCCAACGGCGCGGCGTGACCCCGTTGGTGACGTTCACAAACTTGTCAGGCCAGAGAGCGTCGAAGCCGGGGAAGAGCGTGGCCCTCAGCAGCCGGGTATGGAGCTCGGCCACGCCGTTGACCTTGTGCGAACCCACGACGGCGAGATGGGCCATGCGGACGCGCTTGGGGTGCCCCTCCTTGATGACGGAAAGCTCGGACAGAGCCTGCTTGTCACCGGGCCAGCGGGCGGCGACGTCCTCGAGGTGACGCCGATTGACTTCGTAGATGATCTCGAGGTGCCGGGGGAGGACCTTCTCGAACAGCGGCACGCTCCAGGTCTCCAGCGCCTCGGGAAGCAAGGTGTGATTGGTGTAGCTGAAGACCCGGCGGCAGATGCCCCAGGCCTCGTCCCAGCCCAGACGTTCGACGTCGACCAGCAACCGCATGAGTTCGGCGACCGCCACCGCGGGGTGGGTGTCGTTGAGCTGCACCGCGGCCTTGTCGGGTAGTGAGGAGAAGTCGGAGTTGGTACGCCGATGACGACGTAGGACGTCCTGTAACGAGCAGGATACGAAGAAGATCTGCTGGACCAGCCGCAGCTCCTTGCCGCTCTCCGTGCTGTCATTGGGATAAAGCACCTTGGAGACGGTCTCGCTGGAGGTGCGGTCGCGGACGGCCTCGACATAGCCGCCCCGGTCGAAGGCGCGGAAATCGAATTCCGTCGCCGCCTTGGACTCCCAGAGGCGCAGGAAGTTGACCGTTCCTGCGCCGAAGCCCGCCACAGGGATGTCCCAGGGCACGCCCACAAGGTCGCGCGTTCCCACGAGCGTCGCGCGATGATTGCCGCGGTCGTCGACGCCGTGCCCGACCTTTCCGTAGAGCGGAACGGTCACGCGGAAGTTCGGGCGTCGTATCAGCCAAGGATTGTTGGTGGCGAGCCAGTTGTCCGCCACCTCGACCTGACGTCCGTGGTCGAAGGTCTGACGGAACAGGCCGAACTCATAATGGATGCCGTAGCCGATCGCGGGCAGGTCCAGCGACGCCATCGAATCCAGGAAGCATGCGGCCAGACGGCCAAGGCCTCCGTTGCCGAGGCCCATGTCAGCCTCCTCATCGGTCACCTGCTCCAGATCCTGTCCCAGCGCGGCCAAGGCCCGTGCGGCGACGTCCCTCAGCCCGGTGTTCACCAGATTATTGGTGAGCACGCGTCCCATCAGGTATTCGAGCGAAAGATAGTAGACGCGACGGACATTGCGCGACGCGTGTCGGGCCTGCGTGTCGATGTAATCCTCGAGGATGCGGTCCCGGACCGCCATGCAGGTCGCCATCCACCAGTCGCTGCGGGTGGCCGTGCCCGGATCCCGCACGAAGGTGCTCTTGAGATGACGCAGGACCGCCTCCTTGAACGCCCGGACCTCCGCCGTGCCGGCCGGCTTGGCGGGCCTGTCGACGGACTTAGCCTTGCG
Organism: Verrucomicrobiota bacterium; assembly: GCA_016871415.1. Taxonomy (GTDB): domain Bacteria; phylum Verrucomicrobiota; class Verrucomicrobiia; order Opitutales; family UBA953; genus UBA953. The sequence continues at coordinate 80,840 of VHDL01000004.1, read as the reverse complement.
CGCCTTGGCGGCAGGGTTCTTGACTGCCTTGCGAGACGATGAGGAGGACTTCCTAGCGGCCTTCTTGTTCTTGGGCATGGTCGTCATGGAAAACACCCCAGAACAAGCCGCAAGCGAGCCAAAACGCTTCAGCCCTGCGCCAAGGCCCGGAGCCTGCTCAAATCCAGCTTGCCCGTGCCCAATACGGGCACCGCGGGCACTTTCTTGAACACCTTGGGAATCCAGAGGTTGGCCAGGCCCTCCCGGCCGAGCGCCTCCCGGACCGCATCGACGTCCAGCTCGCACGCATGGAGCACGACGAGCTGCTCGCCCTTGACGGGATCGGAAGAGGCGGAGACGGCGAACGCGGGGCCGGCCGACTCGTCTGGTTTAAGCACACGTCGGAGAGCATCCTCGACCGTGCCATGCGGGACCATCTCGCCGCCGATCTTGGAGAACCTCGAAAGGCGGCCGGCCAGGAAAAGGAACCCGTGCTCATCCATGCGGGCCAGGTCACCGGTGCGATACCATCCGTCGCTGAAGGCCTCGGCGGTCCGCCGAGGATCGCCCAGGTAGCCGCCGAACACGTTCGGTGCACGCACTTCGAGCAGCCCCGTGCCGCCGGGTTCGACTTCGGAGCCGTCCTCGGGAGAGACGATGCGCACGGCCACGCCGATCACCGGCCGTCCGACCGACCCCGTGACGCAGCCGGTCCAGAGACCGCTGGGGGCGCCGGGGTCGGGACGGTCGGGCACGTTGACCGAGAGCACCGGGCTCGTCTCCGTGATGCCATACCCCTCCAGCATGCGCACATCGAGCTGGTCGCGGAAGGCGTCGACCAGGTCCTGGGGACACTTCTCCGCGCCGACCACGGCCCATTCGAGGCTGGCGAAATCCTCCTTGGTGCCACGACGGAGGTAAGGCCTCAGGAAGGTGGGGGTGCCCACGACGACGGTGACTTTCTCCTCCCTGATCGCGCGCACGGCCGCGGCGGAATCGAGGGGCGAGGGAAGCGTCACGAGCCGGACGGGACAGGACAGCGCGTACCAGACGCCCACGGTGAAACCGAAGCTGTGGAAGACGGGCAGGCTGCTCAGCAGCACGGCGTCCTCGGGAAGGATGTCGGCGTCCTCGATCTGACGCATGTTGGCCAGGAGGTTGCGGTGGGAAAGGGCCACGCCCTTGGGCTCTCCCGAGCTGCCGCTGGTGAACAGCAGCGCCGCCTCGTCGTCTCCGCCGCGCGAGGATACGCCCAGCAGCGCGGGAACCCACGCCGCCGGAGCCAGACGAATCACCGCGACCTTGAGCGCCAGTCGCCAACGCGGGACCGACTTCAGCAGCTCACCCACGTCGCAGACCCGGTCTCCCCAGGGGAAGTCAGGCGACTTCTCAGCGACCTTGGCGCGGAAGGCCTCCGCCGTGACCAGCAGTTCGGCGCCGGCCCGACGGAGGCAGGACGCGGCCTGCTCCCTGCCCAGCGTGAAGTTGAGGTTCACCGGGACCTTGCCCGCCATCAGGCAGCCAAGGTTGGCCACGGCGGCGCCGATTCCGGGCGGCAGCACGACGGCGACACGGTCCGAGGCCGTCGCGAATCTGAGGTGGCGCGCGGTCTCGGAGGCCAGCGCCAGCAGCAGCGCCCCGGAAAGCTCCCTGCGTTGCGCCGTGCGATCGACGACCACGACGCGTCCCGCGCGAGCGGCCAGGCCGCGTACGACCTCGCGGGCCAGGCTTCCGTCCAAGGAGGGTCGCAGCGCGAAGGCCTCGGATGAAAGTTCGAGCAGACGGAGGCGCGTCCGGAGGTGCTCCTCGACCGGGTAGGGGCGCCCGACCACCAACGAGACCGGCCGCGGGAAATGCTTGGGTCGCTTCCAGAAGAACTTGCCGCCGCTGAAGCTGAAGACCGAGCCCCACAGCCCGTCGACGGCCATCGGCAGGATGGGCACGCCCGCGCGACGGGCGATCAGCTCGAACCCCCGGCGGAGTTCCTGGACGCCGCCGTTGCGCGTCACGTGCCCCTCGGGAAAAATGCAGACCAGTTCGCCCGCCCTGAGAGCGTCCGCGGCCCGCTGCACGGCCTCCTTGGCCTTGTCGCCCGCCACCGGAATTGTGCCCATCATCCTCATGATGCGGCGCATCACCGGCACGCGCTCAAACCCCTCCCAGGAAAGGAATCTCACCGGACGGTCGAGGGCCACGCCGATGATGACGACGTCGACGTAGGAGACGTGGTTGCAGACCACGAGCGCCCCGCCCTGCGCCGGCACGTTCTCAAGCCCCGCGACTTTGAGACGATAGAGGGCCTTCGTGAACATCCAGCAGAGTGTGCGGACGGCGCAGTAGCCGGGGCCCATGGTCGGATGTCGGCCCGGCAGGCGGACAAGGAGGAGCACCAGGAAAGCCATCAACGTCAGCAGGACGAGCCCGGCGGCCGAGAGGGCAAGCGCGGCCAGGCAACGTCCGAGCAGGTCGAGGGCGTTCACGGATCCAAGATGCCCCCGGGCCGCGACGGGGCAAGCGAGTCCTTAAGGATTGAAAACCCCGTCGCGGCGGATGCCCTTGTGCCCGCCCCATGCGCGACTACGTCCTGCGACGTCTGCTGCTGGTCCCACTGACCTTCGTGGGCATCACCTTCGTGACCTTCTGCTTCACGCGGCTCGTTCCCGGCGGCCCCATCGAACGGGCCATGGCGGAACGCCAGCAGGCGGACCGGAAGCGCAGCGCGACCGGCGCAAGGCCGAACGGTCCCGCTTCACCCGAGGAACTCGACAATCTCCGCCGCCGCTACGGCTTCGACCGTCCTCTCATCGAAGCCTACGCCGTCTGGCTGGGCGCATGGCCGGGCCCGTCCGACTGGATCGTGACGCGACTGGAGGCAAAGTCGTCATCCGCCACCGTGGAAGTGCGCGACCGCGCCTCGCCCGGGGGCGTGCGCAAGCTCGAGGTCAGGGCCGAGGGGACCTTGCTCAAGGTCTCGACGACGGAAGGCGGCACGGCGTCCGGCTGGGTGGCGGAGGACGCGCCGTTGCCTGACGACCCGTCCAAGGATCGGCGCGTGCTCGTGCACCGTCCCGCCTTCCAAGGCGTGCTCCAGTTGGAGCTGGGCGATTCCGCCGTGAGCGACCGCCCGGTGTGGGAGGAAGTCGTCTCACGCATCCCGCTCTCCGCGTGGTTCGGCCTCCTCTCCATCGTGCTGGCCTACGGCGTGTCGCTGCCCCTGGGGGTGGCCAAGGCCCTGCGCAAGGACGGCGCCTTCGACCGCCTCTCGACCTTCGCCCTTTTCATCCTCTACGCCATCCCCGTCGTCGCGCTGGCCGTGGTGTTGCGCAACACCCTGGCCTATGGCATGGGATGGTTCCCGAGCAAAGGGTTCGACTGGGAGCGGCTCGACTGGGCCGGGCGCCTCCACCACACCGCCCTGCCCTTGGCCTGCATGACCATCGGTTCCTTCACGGCGCTCACGCTCTTCACCCGCAACAGCCTGCTCGACAACCTCGCCGCGGATTACGTGCGCACCGCCCGCGCCAAAGGGCTGGGCTGGAGCCGGGTGGTCGGCGTCCACGCCCTGCGGAACTCCCTCATCCCCCTCGCGGCCACCGTGGGCGGCAACCTCGGCTTCTTCCTGACCGGATCCTTCATCATCGAGGTCACCTTCGGCATACCGGGCATCGGCCTGCTCGGCTATGACGCGATGGTGCACCGCGACTTTCCGGTCTTCCTCGGCCTGCTCACCCTGTCCAGCTTGGCGATGCTCATCGGCAACATCGTCTCCGACCTCTGCGTGGCGGCCGCCGACCCCCGCATCCGGTTCGACCGCGAACGATGAGCCTGATCGACCCGCTCACCCGTCGCCGACTCGAGCGCTTCCGCGCCTCCCGGGGCGCATGGTGGTCCTTGCTCGCGCTGAGCGCGCTCTGCGTCATGGCGGCGCTGGGCCCGCTGCTCGTCGGCAACCGCGCCCTCGTGGTCAGCACCGAACGCGGACTCAGATTCCCCGCGGTCGCCGGCTTCATCGCCTCGGATGAATTCGGAATGGAGGGCAAGCGGGAGCCTGACTACCGGCTGCTCTCGGAGAAGCTGAGCCGCGAGGGGCGAGGCTGGGCGCTGATGCCACTGGTGCCCTTCTCGCCCGAACAAGTGTGCGAAGTGCAGCCACGCGCCTTCCTGTCCGAAGACGGGCGCTGGTCGGATCCCAGGGGGCCGATCACCGAAGGACGCATCTTCACGCTGGCATCCGACGGTTCCCGCGCACGCTCGTGGTACGTCGTAGACGGACGGCTACACGGCGAAGCCAGACTGACGGAGGGCGGAGCGACCGTCGCGCGGGCCAAGTTCGCCGAGGGGCGTTTCATTTCTTCCAAATCCGGAAATGAAAAGGATTGGACGCCCGGAGGCGACGTCAGGACCCAGGTGCCGTCGCCCTGTCCGCCCGGACTGGACGGACACTGGCTTGGCACCGATGAATCCGGTCACGACGTCCTCGCCCGCCTCTTCGGCGGATTCCGGCTGCTGCTGATCTCCGCCCTCATCTACCTCCCCGGCGTCTACCTCGTCGGACTCGTCCTGGGCGGCGCGATGGGCTATTTCGGCGGACGCTTCGACATGGTCCTGCAGCGTCTGATGGAGGTCTGGTCCAACGTTCCGTTCCTCTACGCCATCATCCTCCTCGCCAGCCTGCTGGAGCCGTCGCTGGCCCTGCTCACGCTCCTGCTGGTGGCGTTCTCCTGGATCGGCCTCGCCCAGCAGCTGCGCGCCTCGGCCTACCAGGCGGCGGCCAAGGACTACGTGACCGCCTCGCGCGCCCTCGGCGCAGGACATCTCCGCATCATCTGGAAGCACGTGCTTCCGAACTGCGCCACCGTGATCCTGACCACCCTGCCCTTCAGCCTCCACGGCCTCATCGTCTCGCTCTCCTCCCTGGATTACCTCGGGTTCGGGCTCCCTCCCACCGAGCCCACCTGGGGCGAGCTCCTCCATCAGGCGAACGAGAACCTGGGGGCCTGGTGGATCCTGGCCCCGAGCGTGACCTGCCTGGTGGGACTCATGCTGCTCATCAACGCGGTGGGCGAAGGACTCCAGGACGCGTTCGACCTCAAGCGCAACCGATGACCCGCCTGCTCGCCATCCTGCTCGCCTGCGCCTGCGCCGCGGCCGACGTCCCGAAGGACGGACGCGCCGAGGCCTTCTACCGCTCCCTGCCGGAGTTCTTCCGCTTCGCCAGGCCGTCCGACCTCCCGGGCGACCTGCGGTGGAAGGACGGCTCGGAGCAGAAGGAGTTCGCGGATCCGGCCGCCGTCCGCGGAGGGACCTTGCGGCTGTTCACCACCTCGACGCCTCCGACGCTCCGGCGCGTCGGACCCAACGCCAACAACGGCTTCCGCGGCGAGCTCTACGACCAGAACGACTTCGCCCTGCTCTCCGCGCATCCTGACACCGAGGAGCCCATCCCCGCCCTGGCCACTAGCTGGGCGTTGTCGGCGGACGGCATGACGGCCTACTTCCGTCTGGATCCCGACGCCCGGTTCACCGACGGCCAGCCGGTCACCGCGGACGACTACCTGTTCACCTTCTACTTCCACCGTTCGCCCTGGGCCAACGCCGAGTGGTACGCCGACTACTATTCACGGGAATTCGCCGGAATCACCAAGTACGACGACCACACGATTGCCGTGCACGCGCCCAGGAAGCGGCCCTACCAGCTGGAGTGGCTGGGCGGACTGCGCCCCACGCCCCGCGGCTTCTTCAGGGATTTCGGCCCGGACTACGAACGTCGCTACAACGACCGGTTCCACCCGACCACCGGCGCTTACGAGGTGAGACCCGAGGGATTCCGACGCGAACGCTCCATGACGCTGTCACGGGTCAAGGACTGGTGGGGAGACCGACGTCGCTTCTACCGCCATCGCTACAACCCCGACGAGGTCACCTACACCGTCATCCGCGACGTCGACGGCGCCTACCAGACGCTGCTGGCGGGCGAGCTCGACTTCATGCCGATCAACATGCCGCGCTACTGGTACGGCACCAACGACAAGGAACCTTATCTCCGGGGCTACCTGACCAAGGCGCAGTTCTTCAACGACATCCCGCGCCCGCCCTACGGCCTGTACCTCAACACGCAGCGTCCGCCGCTCGACAACCTCGACGTGCGCGTCGGACTCCAGCACGCGACCGACTGGCAGCGCGTGCTGGACGGTTTCTACCGGGGCGACTACGAGCGGCTCAACCAGTTCTGCGAAGGGCTCGGAAAGTTCACCGACCCCACGATCCGCGCGCGCCCTTACAGTCCGGAACTCGCCCGCGCCTCCTTCGCCAGGGCCGGGTTCGACCGGGAAGGTCTGGACGGCATCCTGCAGGACGCGGCCGGGCGGCGCCTCTCGCTTCGTCTCACCTTCGACACCTCCGACCGGCGCAAGTACCTGGCCACCCTCGTCGAATCGGCCAGGCATTGTGGGGTCGAGCTGCGTCCGGAGACCTTGGAGCACACCACGATGTACCGCAAGGTGATGGAGAAGAACCACGACATGTGCCTCTGGGCTTGGTCCGTCTCGAGCCGCATCCCCCAGCTGTGGGAGTCGCATCACTCGGACAACGCGCTCGACACCCTGCCCGACGGCAGGAAGGCCCCGAAGCGTCAGACCAACAACATCACCGGCATCTCGCACCCGGAGCTCGATTCGCTCATCGACCGGTTCCGCGCGGCGACGGAGGAACAGGAGATGGTCGACCTCTCGCGCCGCATGCAGCGCATCATGCATGATCAGGCCGACTTCATCCCGGGCTTCAAGGTGCCGGGCTACCGCATCGCCCACTGGAGCTGGGTGCGCTTCCCCGCCGGCTTCGACGTCAAGTCATCCGAGGACCCTTCGAGCTTCGGCTTGCTGTGGATCGACGGGACGGCCCGCACCAAGGACCTGGCCGACTACAAGGCCGGCGGGCGGCGCGGCCCCCCGCGCACGGAGATCCACGACCGCTGGCGCGGCGACTGATTCTGACTTCCCCCTGAGCCCACCCTCATCCACGATGACCGAAATGCCCTCAGAGCCGCTCCTGCAGGTACGTGACCTGGGCGTGACCTTCCAGTCCGGCTCCCGCACCACCGTCGCGGCCACCGGCGTGTCCTTCGACCTGAGGGCCGGTGAGGTGCTCGCCGTGGTCGGAGAATCGGGCTCCGGGAAGTCCGTGTCCTCCCTCGCCCTGACGGGCCTCCTGCCCCCGTCGCCCGCTTGCGAGGTCACCGGCTCCGCCCGTCTCGAAGGCCGAGAGCTGATCGGACTGACGGAGGACGCGCTCACGAGAGTCAGAGGGCGGCGCATCGCCTACGTGTTCCAGGAACCGGGCACCTCGCTCAATCCCGTCTATGACATCGGCTTCCAGATCGCCGAGGCCGTGCGGCTGCACCGGCCCGAGGTGCGCGACGTCGACGCCGCCGTACTCACGGCCCTCTCGGAAGTGCGCATCGACGACCCCGCACGGGTCGCCCGCAGCTACCCTCACGAGCTTTCCGGAGGCATGCAGCAGCGGGCCATGATCGCCATGGCGCTCGCCTGCGGCCCCGACATCCTCGTGGCGGACGAGCCCACCACCGCCCTCGACGTCACGATTCAGAAGGAGATCATGGACCTGCTCGCGCGTCTCCGGGCGGAGAAGCGCATGGCCATTCTACTCATCACCCACAATTTCGGGATTGTCTCCAGCTTCGCCGACCACGTGCAGGTGATGCGCAACGGCAGGGTAGTCGAGCAGGGCCCCACGGCCCAAGTGATGCACTCCCCCCGGGATCCGTACACCCGCGGACTGATCGCCTGCATCCCGCGTCTCGGACAGAAGCGGCGTCGCCTCACCACCCTCAGGGACGAACTCCGCGCGTCATGAATCCCTCGACCCCTCCCCTGCTCGAGGTCCGCGACCTCGCCGTGCACTACCCCGTGCGCGCCCCCTGGTTCTTCATGCCGACCCCCGGGCCCAAGAAGGCCGTGGACGGCGTCAGCTTCTCAGTCCCCCGGGGACAGACCGTCGGCGTCGTCGGGGAATCAGGCTCCGGCAAGAGCACGACCGGCAAGGCCGTGATTCGCCTCGCTCCGGTCACCCGCGGAGCGATTCTCTACGACGGCGTCGACCTGACCGGACTCGGATCGGCCGACTTCCATCCGTACCGCAAGAGGATCCAGATGATCTTCCAGGACCCCTACAATTCGCTCAACCCTCGCACCGACGTCTTCGGCATCCTTTCCGAACCGCTGGAAATCCACTTTCCGGCCATGAGCAGGTCCGAGCGCGAGGCACGCTGCGAGCAGCTCCTGCGCAGCGTGCAGCTCACGGGCGACGACCTGCGCAAGCATCCCCATGAGTTCTCCGGCGGCCAGCGACAGCGCATCGGCATCGCCCGCGCGCTCGCCGTCCAGCCCGAACTGATCATCTGTGACGAGCCCGTCTCGGCGCTCGACGTCTCGGTGCAGGCCGAAGTCGTGAACCTCCTCCAGGACCTGCAGGAAAGCCTTGGCCTGACCTACCTCTTCATCGGCCACGACCTCGCCGTCATCGAGCACGTCAGCGACCACGTCCTCGTGATGAACGCCGGGCGCATCGTCGAACAGGGGCCTCCGGAGACCATCCTCCGGGATCCCCGCGAGGAATACACCCGCCGCCTGCTGGAGGCCGTGCCGAAGTTCTGATGACCGCCGAAGGACAGCCTGCGCGCGTCGACCTAATGACCGCCGGCACGGGCGCTTTGCTCGTCGCGATGGCCGCCTTCGCCACCTGGGATCAGTGGGCCGTCTGGAGCACCAAGGAGGATTACACCTTCGGCTACCTCGTCCCCTTCCTGGCCGCTTACGTCGCCTGGGACCGATGGGATGACCTTCGTGACGCCCTGTGCGGCAATCCCTCAGGCGGATCCGCCCCACGCTGGCAGATCGGCGCCGCCTTTCTCCTGGCTTTCACTTCGCTGGCCGTGTTCGCGCTGGGGGCCGCCGGACGGGCGGTCTTCGGTACCGGACCCGTGCCGACGCTCGCCATCGCCTTCGGACTGGCCGGAGCGGGCCTCTCCATCGCCTTCCTCGCACCGCGTGCTCCAGGAGAAAGCGAGCCCTCCGCGGCCTCCCGGCTGCGCACGGTCGGCCTCCTCACCTTCCCCGTCTGCGTGTGGATCGTGTCCGGCCCCTTCCTCTACCTTGTGGACAATCGCGTGAAAGGGGAGCTGCTCACGCTCGTGACCGAGGTCGTCTCGGGCATCCTGCGAGCCTCCGGTCACGTCATACGCACCAGCGGCAACACCATCGTCTTCGCGAACAACGACGCCGTCGGCGTGGCCGACGCCTGCTCTGGCATCCGGTCGCTTTCCGCCTGCGTGTTCGCCTCCGCCTTCCTCAGCGCCGTGTTCATCGAGGGCGGCGCCTGGGGCTCCGTCCTGCGCAAAGCCGCGCTGATGGCGGCGGGCGGCGCCGTGGCCGTCCTCCTCAACCTAGGAAGAAACGTTTTCCTGGCCTCACATGCGCTGGAGCACGGGTCCAAGTCCTTGGACCTGGACCCTTGGGGCGTCGCGCACGGCGCACCGGGCTTCTCCTTCCTCGGCACCGTCCACGACCTCGCCGGGAATGTGGCCATGGCGCTGGCCCTTTTCCTGCTGGTCGCGCTCGTCCCCCTGCTCAACCGCATCGGAAGAACGAAACCCGAACGATGAAGATCCTGCACGTCACGCCTGAACTCGCGCCGTGGTCCAAGGCCGGCGGGCTCGGCGACGCGACCGCGGCCTTGGCGAAGGCCCTCGGTGCGTCGGGTCATGACGTGAAGGCCGTCACGCCCCTCTATGGCTCGGTGCCGGGCAGGGAAAGGATGTCCGTCCTCATGCCTTCGCTCAGGGTCGGCGTGGGCGGCCCGCCCGAAAAGGCCGCCTGCCGCGTGTTGTCGCTGCAGGCATCCAAAGGTTTCGAGGCCTGGTTCATCGAGCACGACGACTACTATGGAGCCAAGGAAGTCTACCCTGCGCGGGCCGACTTCGCGGAGCGAGCGGCCTTTTACGCCCGCGCCGCGCTCGACGCCTGCCTGGCCTCGGGCTGGATTCCTGACGTCATCCACTGCCACGACTGGACCGCGGGTCTCGTCCCGCCCCTGCTGAACACCGTCCTCAAGGAAAGCCCCTTGGGCGGCGCCGTGAGCGTCCTCAGCATCCACAATCTTCAGCACCAAGGGGTCGCCCACCGAGGCATCATGGATTTCCTGGGCCTGCCCGGCTGGCTGTGGCAGCCGTCCGAGCTCGAGTGCCTCGGCGGCGTCAACTTCCTCAAGGGAGGCGTGCTGCACGCGGCCCGGGTCATCACCGTCAGCCCGACCTACGCGCGCGAGATCCTCACGCCCGCCTTCGGACACGGACTGGAAGCGGTGGTGCGCAGGAGGGAATCGGCCCTCGAAGGCATCCTCAACGGCGTAGACACTGACGAATGGAATCCGCGCACGGACCGGCTGATCGCAGCCCCCTTCTCCCCTAGGAGCATGAAGGGCAAGGAGGAGTGCCGTCTGGCCCTGGCCCGCGAATTCGGCCTGCGCGACGATCCGAAGGCTCCCCCGATCTTCGGCGTGGTCTCACGGCTGTGGGATCAGAAGGGCCTCGACCTGGCCGCCGCGGCTCTGCCCTCCTTCCTCCGTGACGGCCGACTCCGCTTCGTGCTCCTGGGCAGCGGCGACGGCGGACTCGAGGGCGCGTTCCGGGCCCTGGCCGCCGGATTTCCCTCCCTGTGCGGCGTACGCATCGGCTTAGATCACGGCCTCTCGCACCGCATCGAGGCCGGGTCCGACTTCTTCCTGATGCCCAGCCGATTCGAGCCCTGCGGACTCAATCAGATGTATTCTATGGCCTACGGCACGCCGCCGGTCGTACGGGCCACCGGCGGACTCGCCGACACGGTGAGGCCTTGGTCGCCCGGTGCTACGGATGCGACCGGCATCGTCTTCGAGCACGCCGACCTGCAGGGTGTCGAGTGGGCGATCGGCCGCGCCTTGGAACTCTTTTCCGACCCGAAGGCCTATCGCAAAGTGCAACTCAACGGCATGCGGACCGAATTCAGCTGGAAACTATCAGCCGACAGGCACGTGACGGCCTACCGCGCAGCAGGAGCCCACGGGTGACTGCCGCATATTGGGCAGGGTTGGCAGGTTTTAAGCCCGGGAAACGCCGTTTTGCGTCTTTATGGGTACAAATAGTCGCCAAAGACCCTCGGCGAGCGTGTTGGCACGGGGAGTGCGTATAGGGGGGTGCCATGAAGCACATCACCTCCATCACCACCACCACCCTCCTCGCTGCCGCCGCCCTGGCGCAGTCGACCGCGCCGGCCGCCTCGCCGATCGCGTTCGACCTCACCGCGGGCTACGACAGCGAATATTACTACCGCGGACTCTGGTTCTCCAATGACAACACCTGGTTCAACTTGGGAGCCTCCAAGAAGTTGTCGGATTCCACCACCGCGAGTGCGTTTGCCTACTACACCGCTGACAGCGGCTCCACTTACCAGGAGTTGGACCTCGGGGCCTCCCTCGCGTTTGACGTTGGCTTCGCCACCATCACCGCCGGCTACACCTACTTCTTCTTCTTCGACGGCTACTCCGCCACCGGACTCGGACAGAGCTACTCCCATGAAGTTTATCTGAGCGCCGCCAAGGCCGTGGGGCCCGTCAACGTCACGACCACCCTGGCTTACGACTTCTTCATCGAAGCAGGATACGCCGAGCTTGCGGTGGACAAGACCCTCGCCCTCAGCGACTCAACCTCCCTTGTCCTCAAGGCGGCCGCCGGTTACAGCCTCGGCGGTTACTACACCGTGATCAATGGCGCGGGCTTCAACGTCGGAAGCGAAAGCGTGTGGACCCACGTCCTTCTCAACGCCTCGCTGCCCATCGCCATCTCCAGCAGCGTCACATTGACCCCCTACATTGCCTACAACATCTCAGGGGCAGGCCGTACCGAAACGAACACAAGCCTGATCGGAGTTGGGGCTGACGAAGACCAGTTCTTCTGCGGCGCTTCCATCAAGGCCGTATTCTGACCTGCCGGCCGGGCGTTCTTCGGAACGCCCGGCCCCGTGGTCGGTGAAATTCCCGGCCTGAGACAGTTTCAGAACCGGGAGATTGCAGCATAGCACCAGGGGCGCCCGTCGTGAGACGGGCGCCCCTCCCTTTTGTTGGATTGAAAAACCCGAAAGGAAGGAAATGTTGCTACCTCCGATGCTCGAATCCCCGCGCAAGCCCGACTGGCTCAGGGCCAGGCTCCCCAGCGGGCCGGAATACCTGGCCACCAAGGCCAACGTGGACCTCCACAAGCTCCATACGGTCTGCCAGTCCGCGCAGTGCCCGAACATGGGCGAATGCTGGTCGCGGGGCAGCGCCACGGTCATGATCCTGGGCAACGTCTGCACCCGATCCTGCACCTTCTGCGCCGTGCAGTCCGGACGCCCCTCGGAGCTGGACCTCGGGGAACCCGCCCGCGTGGCCGAGTCGATCGCGCTGATGAACCTGAAGCACGTCGTCATCACCTCCGTGGCCCGGGACGACCTCAAGGACGGCGGCGCCTCGGTCTGGGCCGCCACCGTCAGGGCCACCCGCCGACGCTGCCCCGCGACCACCGTCGAGGTGCTCCCGGCTGACTTCCGCGGAGAACAGGAGCACCTCGACACCCTGCTGGACGCCCGTCCCGACATCCTCAACCATAACCTGGAGACCGTCGAACGCCTCCAGCGGCCCGTCCGCAAGACCGCCCGCTACGACCGCTCGTTCTGGGTGCTGAAGCACGCCAAGACACGCGGCTTCGTGACCAAGACCGGAGTCATGCTTGGCATCGGTGAACGTAAGGAGGAGGTGGCCGCGTTGCTTCGCGACATCGCGGCGGCCGACGTGGACATCCTGACTATCGGACAGTACCTTTCACCGAGCAAGGAGCATGCCCCGATGGATCGGTGGGTGCATCCAGACGAATTCGCGGAGTGGAAGGCCTTCGCGCTCGCGGCCGGAGTGAAGCACGTCGAATCCGGCCCCCTCGTGCGCTCCTCCTACCGTGCGGACGAACAGGCCGTGAAGTTCCGTCTGCTGGAACGCCGACAGGCCGAGGGAAGCTGACCGTGGAAGGGCTGCCCCCGGTAGACTTCCGCGGAGACCTCAACGAGGAGCAGTACGCGGCGGTGACCTCGCCACGCGGACCCGCCCTGGTGTTGGCCGGCGCCGGCTCAGGCAAAACCCGCACCCTCACCTACCGCGTCGCTTGGCTGCTGCATCAAGGCACACGGCCGTGGGACATCCTGCTCCTAACCTTCACCAACAAGGCCGCCAAGGAGATGCTCGAGCGCGTCGAGGACCTGACCGGCGTCCCGCGCGGACAGTTCTGGGGCGGAACGTTCCATTCCATCGGGCAGCGCATCCTCAGGGCCAACGCGGCGGGCGCCGGACGCTCCCCTGACTTCACCATCATCGACCAAAAAGAATCGGAGCAGCTTTTCTCCGAAATCATCAGGTCGGAGGACGGCGCCTTCATCAAGGACAAGACCAACCCCAAGGCGCCGGTCATCCTCGACGCCTACTCCCACGCCCGCAACACCCTGCGACCCACGGAGGAGGTGATGACCGAGCGTCTCGACTGGATGAAGGGCGGCCCCGAGAAGCTGCTGCGGTTCTGCAACCTGTACGAGGAGGCCAAGCGTGAGCGCAACCTCTGTGACTTCGATGACCTGCTCTCCCTCTGGCTCAGGTTGCTGGAGTCCGACCCTGCCGCGCTCGCCCATTACCGCCGCCGGTTCCGGCACATCCTCGTGGACGAGTTCCAGGACACCAACCGGCTGCAGAGCCGCATCATTGACCTGCTGGCGGACGAGCACCAGGTCATGGCCGTGGGCGATGACGCGCAGTGCATTTACACATGGCGCGGCGCCGACTGGGAGAACATCGTGTCTTTCCCGCAGCGTCATCCGGGCACGGTCATCCGCACCATCGACACGAACTACCGCTCGACCCCCGAGATCCTGGCCTTTGCCAACGAGATCCTCCGGCACCGGCCCAAGGTCGAAGGCTTCGACCGTCGCCTCAAGGCGGTGCGCAGAAGCGGGGCGATGCCGGTCGTGTTCACGGTCGGGGACACTTCCCAGCAGGCCAAGCTCGTGGGGCGTCGCGTCCTGCAGCTGCACCACGAAGGCCAGGCCCTCGCCGACATGCAGGTGCTCTACCGGGCGCATTACCAGTCCTTGGAACTCCAGATGGAGCTGAACGCGCTGGGCGTACCGTTCGTCATCACGAGCGGACACAAGTTCTTCGATCTCGCGCACGTGAAGGACGTGCTGGCCCATCTCCGCTTCATCCACAATCCGCTCGACCGCGTGGCCCTCTCGCGGCTGCTCTGCCTCCTCCCCAAGGTCGGCCCCGCCTCAGCGGAGAAGATCATCACGGCGACCATGGCCGCCGAGGCGTCCCAGGGGCGGGGATGGGTCCGCGCCCTCAGGGCAGACCCGGTCCTGCGAAAGGTGCCCGAGAGCGCCAAGTCAGACTTCACCGACCTCGCCCTCACCTTAGAGGACATGCTTGAGGGCGCGGAGACCGCCCGGGCCAAGCTCGCTCCCTCCGCACCCGCCCCTGACCTCTTCGAGGCCTCGCACGAGAACGCCGCGGAGCGCGTAGCAAGAACGCCCGCCGAGACCGTCCGCGTCTGCGTCGAGGGCTGGTACGGAACGCACATGAGGACCCTTTTTCCCGACTGGAAGGATCGCGAACAGGACCTGCAGGGCCTGGTGGGCTTCGCGTCGAAGTTCGAGGACGTCGGCGACCTCGTCGCCCAGGTCGCCCTGCTCAACGGCGAGGCCTCCGACAAGAAGGCTGAGCCCGAGGAGGACATGCTGCGACTGACCACCATCCACCAGTCGAAGGGACTGGAGTTCCCCGTGGTCTTCCTGCTCGGTGCCGCCGACGGCCTGCTCCCCCTCACCCGGGCCATCGAGGATGGCGACGTCGAGGAGGAGCGGCGGCTTTTCTACGTGGCCTGCACGCGGGCCATGAACTCCCTGCAGATCTTCTCTCCTAGGTTCGCCGTCTCGGGCGAAGGTTACCGACCGCTGGACCCCTGCCGTTTTATCGAAGAAATGAGCCCCGATTGCTACGAATTGGCCGATTACGCCCATCGTCGGCTCTGAGCTCGGGTATGACGCGGCAAGGGTGCTCTTGCCATTGCCAAAGGCGTGCCTTTATGACTCAAACCAAACTTTGACCAAGCCGCCATGCCCAAGGTACTCGTCGCCGACAAAATCTCACCCACCGGAGTCGCCCTGCTGAAGGCTCAGCCGGGCTACGAAGTCGTCGAAGCCTACGGTTCCACTTCGGAACAGGTGCTCAATCTGGTCGCCGACGTCGACGCCATCCTGGTCCGCTCCGAGACCCAGATCACCCGCGAGGTCCTCAACACCGCCCAGCGCCTGGTTTGCGTGGGCAGAGCCGGGGTCGGCGTGGACAACATCGACGTCGACGCCGCCACCGAGCGGGGTGTCATCGTGATGAACACCCCTTCCGGCAACACCATCGCGACGGCCGAACTCACCTTCACCCACCTTCTCTCCCTGGCCCGCCCCGTGCCGGAGGCCGTCCAGTCCATGAAGGAAGGCAAGTGGGACCGGAAGACCCTCTCGGGCTCCGAACTCAATGGCAAGACCCTCGGCGTGCTCGGGCTGGGCCGCATCGGCGCCGAAGTGTCCAAGCGGGCACTGGCCTTCGGCATGAAGGTCCTCGCCTACGACCCCTATCTTACCGAAGCCCGCGCCAAGGCCCTGGGCGTCTCGATCGCGACCCTCGACGAGGTCTTCGCCCTGTCCGACTTCGTCACCGTGCACATGCCCCTCATCGAGAAGGGGAAGCAGGGCGCCACCGAGGGCATGGTCGACGCCGCCGCCTTCGCCAAGATGAAGAAGGGCGTGAAGATTGTGAACTGCGCGCGCGGCGGCATCGTCGACGAGGCGGCGCTGGCCGATGCGCTGAAGTCTGGACAGTGCGGCGGGTGCGGCTTCGACGTCTTCGTCGAAGAGCCCCTGCCCAAGGACCACCCGCTGCGCTCCCTCCCGAAGGCCCACCTCTCGCCTCACCTCGGCGCCTCCACCGCGGAGGCCCAGGAGAACGTCGGCGTCGAGGTCGCCGAGGCCACCATCACCGTGCTTGGCGGCGGCTCCCCCGCCAACGCCGTCAATCTTCCTTCCGTCGACTCTCAGACACTGGCGGCAATCAAGCCCTTCCTGGCCCTCGCCCAGAAGCTAGGCTCCATCGCCCGCCAGCTGGCCGCCCCGGGACGCATCGAATCGCTGCGCCTGACGACCTTCGGCGAGGGCTCCGACCAGGGCGCGAACGCCATCGCGCGCGCCTTCCAGCGCGGCTACCTTCGCGGCATCGTCGAAGGCGTCACCGACGTCAATGCCCCCGGCAAGCTCAAGGCCCTCGGCGTGGAGGTGCAGACCGTCCGCTCCTCGGCTGAGGCCGACTACAAGGAGTTCATCCTCGTCGAGGCTTCGCTCGGCGGCGGCAAGTCCGTCTCCGTGGCGGGCACGGTGATCGGCAAAGCCCAGTCCCCGCGCATCGTCTCCATCAACGGACGCACCCTTGAGTTTGTGCCCGAAGGCAAGCTTCTCCTCATCGAGAACCAGGACCAGCCGGGCATCATCGGCGCCCTGGGCACGCTCCTGGCCAAGGAACGCGTGAACATCGCCAACATGTCGCTCAGCCGCTCCGGCGGCGCCAACGCGCTGGCCGTCTATCAGCTGGACAGCGCCCCCGGCGCCTCCGCCCTCGCCGAGATCCTGCGCAATCCGGCGATCGTCAGCGCTAAGCTGATCGAAGCCTGAGCGATGTTCGCGGCCGTCGCCATCTTCTTCGGGCTCGGCTATCTCGTGGGCTCCGTCAACTTCGCCGTGCTGGTGGCGAAGCGGCACGGCGTGGACATCCTCAAGGAAGGCTCTGGTAACCCGGGCGCGACCAACGTCAAACGCGTCCTCGGCAAGGGACCGGGCAACCTCGTCTTCGCGCTCGACGTGCTGAAGGGCTTCGTCGGCGCCGGCCTGCCGCAGCTGCTGCTCCGCGTCGGCGAGACTCCCACGGCCTCCGACATTCATTTCACGATTTGCGTCGCCGGCTTCGTCGGCACGCTGCTCGGGCATTGCTTCTCCTGCTTCCTCAAGTTCAAGGGGGGCAAGGGCGTGGCCTCCACCATCGGCGGACTCCTGGTGCTCCTGCCCGTCCCGATCCTCATCGGCGCAACGCTCTGGGGACTGGTGTTCCTCACCTCACGTTACGTCTCCCTCGCCTCGCTGGCGCTGGGCCTTTCCCTACCCTTGTCCTGCTGGATTCTGCCTCAGTTCACCGCCCTGAAGTTCGGACCGGTCCAGTTCTGGTTCGCCGCGGCCATCGCCGCCTTCAACGTCTGGACGCACCGCTCCAACATCGGCCGGCTGCTCAACGGCACCGAAAACCGCTTCGTCAAGCAGGCCTGACCTCTCCATGACCGCCCCTCGCACCATCGGCATCGGCATCCTCGGACTCGGCACCGTCGGCCAGGGAGTCTGGAAGCACCTGACCGAGAAGAAGGCCGACCTCGAGGCGCGCCTCGGCGTGCGCATCGACCTGCGCGGCGCCTCCGTCCGCAACCTGCGCAAGCGCCGTGCGGTCAGGATTCCCTCATCCCGGCTCACCTCCGACCCCCATGCCATCGTCGACGACCCCAAGGTGCACGTCGTCTGCGAGCTCATCGGCGGGACCACGCGCGCCCGCGAACTCACCCTGCGCGCCCTTCGCCTGGGCAAGGTCGTCGTCTCCGCCAACAAGGCGCTGCTCTGCGAACACGGCCCCGAGATCTTCCGGGCCGTCCGGCGGCATGGCGGACAGTTCCTGTTCGAGGCCAGCGTCGCCGGAGGCATCCCCATCATCAAGGCCATCCGCGAGGGCCTCGTCGCGAACCGGTTCGAACTCATCGTCGGAATCCTCAACGGCACCTGCAATCACATCCTCACCCGCATGGGCGAGGACGGCCTATCCTTCGCGGACGCCCTGAAGGAGGCACAGGAACTCGGCTTTGCCGAGGCCGACCCGACCCTCGACGTCGACGGCATCGACGCCTGGCACAAGGCCTCAATCCTCGCCTGGCTGGCCCATGGCAAGTGGGCGCCGCGCAACCGCACCCTCGTCGAAGGCATCCGCAAGATCGGCCCGGCCGACATCGACTTCGCCCGTCGCTTCGGCTTCGCGCTCAAGCACCTCGCCGTAGTGCGTCGCGACTTCCGACAGAACTGGATGACCGTAGGCGTCTACCCCGCCCTCGTCCCCAACCGGGACATCCTCGCACGCGTTTCCGGCGTCAACAACGGCATCACGCTCAAAGGCGACGTCGTCGGGGCCACCACCCTCGCGGGTCGGGGCGCGGGCGGTGACGCCACCGCATCGGCGGTCATCGGCGACATCGTGGACGCCATCGCCGCCCTGACGGGCGCAGCCCCGCAGGGACTTTCCGCCGAAGCCTTGGCGGCGCGCGAGAAGTCTGGCCGCGCGTTGCGCATGGCGGACGAGGAGGAAATCGTCGCACCGTTCTACCTGCGTCTCTCCCTGCTCGACCAGGCTGGCGTGTCGGAGGGCGTCTACCGCGTCTTCTCCCGCCACAAAGTCTCGATCGCCCGAGTGATCCAGTACGAGCACCCGAACCAGGGACGGGGGACCGTCACGCTTTCGACCTACCCCGTCAATGAGCGCCGGATGGCCGCCGTCGTGCGAGGCCTCAAGGGCCTGCGCACGGTCCTGGAGGAGCCGGTGGTGCTGCGCATCTTCTCGCCTGAATCCTGACCCATGGCCCTGATCGTCCAGAAGTACGGCGGCACCTCAGTCGGCAACGTCGATCGGATCCAGAACGTCGCCGCCAAGGTCAAGGAGCAGTGGTCCAAAGGGAACCGGATGGTCGTCGTGGTCTCGGCGCGCAGCGGCGTGACCAATGAGCTGATCGCGCGAGCCAAGGCCCTGCAGAAGCTTCCGGACGAACGCGAGATGGACGTGCTGATGGCGGTCGGAGAGCAGGAGACCATCGCCCTGACCGTCATGGCCCTGCATGCCATCGGCGTGCCGGCCGTGTCCCGCACCGGCGCCCAGGCGGGCATCTTCACCGACGACGTGCACTCGCGCGCCCGCATCACGCGCATCACGGGCGGCGACATCCGCGACCGACTCGAGGAAGGCAAGGTCGTGGTCGTGGCCGGATTCCAGGGCGTCACTGAAACGGGCGAGGTCACCACCCTCGGACGCGGAGGCTCCGACCTGACCGCCATCGCCGTGGCCGCCGCCATCAAGGCCGACCTCTGCCAGATCTTCACCGACGTCGACGGCGTCTACACTGCGGATCCGCGCATTGTCCTAGCCGCGAGCAAGCTGCCCGAGGTCTCCTACGAGGAGATGCTGGAACTGGCCTCCAGCGGCTCCAAGGTCATGCAGTCCCGCTCCGTCGAGTTTGCGCAGAAATACAACGTGCCCTTCGAGGTGCGCTCCTCCTTCAACGACCAACCCGGAACCATCGTGAAAGCCATCAACAAGACCCTGGAGGACGCCGTCATCGCCGGCGTCGCCCTCGACCGCCTGCAGACCCGCGTGACGGTCTCCGACCTGACCGACTCTCCCGAAGCGGTCGCCGCCCTCTTCGACGACCTCGGCGAGGCCGGACTCAGCGTCGACATGATCATTAAAAACCTCGGCAAGGACGGTAAGGCGAACCTCACCTTCTCGGTCACGACCGACCAGTTCGCCCGCGTCGAGAAGGCCGTCGGGCAGACGCTCAAGCGGCTTGGCTACGGCTCGGTCCGTTCGGCCGGCGAGATTTCCAAGCTCTCCATCGTCGGCGTGGGCATGATCTCCCACCCCGGAGTCGCCGGCACGCTTTTCAAGGCCCTGGCTTCCGTCGGCGTCAACAGCGAGCTCATTACGACCTCCGAGATCAAGATCTCGGTCGCGGTCGACCCCGCCAAGGCCGATGCGGCGGTCAGGGCCGTCCACACGGCGTTCGGTCTGGACAAGGCCTGAGCGGCACTCGCCTCTTGCCCGCCGGCCGGGTTCGGTCATCGTCCGAGGCGATGCCGCGGCCCCTTCACGTCGCCCTTCTGTTCCTGGCGGTCTGCTGCGGGGGCCAGCAGACCCCGCCGACAGCGCTGGACTCCGACCCCGCCGCCCGAGGCACCCCGGTTCATGCGCGACGCACCCGGGTCGCCCTCGCCGAGGAAGCTCTGGCGTCAGGACTCTCGGGAACGGCGGCTGAACTTTTCGCAGCCACGCTTTCCGACGCTTCGATTTCCGCCGACGAACGGGAAAAGGCCGGGCTGGGCCTCGCCTCCGCCCTCATCGAGCGTTCACGCATCACGGAGGCTCAGGCGGCGCTGAAATTCCTCCAGGCATCCCCCGCCAAATCCCTACGCGAGGGTCTGATCGCTGCCTTGCTCAACGACCTGACGGCCGCGGCGGCCCACGCCGCCGACGCTCCGCCGGACAAAGCGGCTCCGGAGGAACGGGGATGGGCTTGGACGCTCCGGTGGATGGTCGCGGAAGCCTCGGGCGACTCGGCGTCGGCCTCCACGGCTCGCGAATCGGCGCTGAGGGAGGCGGTCTCACCCGCCCAGCGCGCCCGCATGGAGGCGCTGGGAGGATTCGCCTTGGTCCGTTCTGGCAAAGTCGATGAACGGTCGCTGGTGGCCCTTCGAGAGCTTTCCGAATCCGCCCGTGGTACGGGGCTGTCCTTCGCCTACTCGAGGAACCTCGCCCTGGCGCTTTCCCGCCTCGGAAGACCTCAGGAGGCCGCGCGCGCCCTGGCCGCCGCAGGACCGCTCTCGGCCGAACGTCAGGCCGAGGCCGACCTTCTTGCGGGACTGATCCTGGGACCGGCCTCCTTGGAGGGACGCGACCGCCTCAGGCAGGCCGCCCGTAACCGGGCCGACGCACGGATCCGTGTCACGGCGCTGCGCGCCCTGGTCGCGGCGGCGGCGGGCGAATCCGACGCGGCGGCCGCGGCCGGAGTCGCCAACGAGACCCACGACTTCCTGATGCGCGCATCCCCTTCCGGAGGGGGGTTCCTCTGCCCCCGCGACCCTGAGGTGCTGGACTCCATCCACCTTGCGCGCGCTCAGCTCATGCTTGCCGCAGGCAACCGGGAGAAGGCGAGGCTCGCGGCCGAAGACCTCCTGCGTGAGTCGCCCGCCAGCCCTCTTGCGCGGGAGGCCGTCCGCACGCTGGCGCTGGCGGCCTGGGGTGAAGGATCCTACCGGCTCGCCGCGACGCATCTCGCCACGCTCGCCGAAGGAGACGCATCCCCCCGGGCGGACGTCCTGCGCACTGTCTCGGCGGACTGCCTTTTCCTGGCGAGGGACTTCGCCCTGGCGGAGAAGACCTACGCTTCGGTCCAGACCCGGACGAGCGCCCCTGACCTGGCCGTCGGTGCCTTTCATCAGCGCATCCATTGCCTTCTTTCCCAGGGGGATGACCCGGTGCAATGGAAACGCGCCGCCGAAGTCATCGAGGATTCAGCAAGAGGACGCGGGTCGGTCACGGCCGAGGCCCGCTGGGCCGCGACGTGGAATCTGGTGGACGCAGTCCGCCGTTCAGGACAGGCCGCCGAGGCCTCCCGCATCCTGACCCGGCTCCAGCCCCTACTGGCAGGAGCCCGTGCGGACTTCACGCTGCGCTTCGACTGGCAGCGCGCGCTCATCGCGCTGGCGATGAGACAGAGACAGCAGGCCGCCCAGATCGCCGAAAAAATCTCCGCCGCGCTGGAGTCCCTGCCCTCCGACGCCCCCGCCGGCCTGCGGGCGGAACTGCCGGGACTGCGCGGACAGGTCGCGCTCCTCCGGATCCGCGCCCTCACCGGCAGCGAGGGCGAGACGCTGACCGCCCGCAACCAGCAGGAACTCAAGGAACTCAGGATGCGCTACGGAAAGACCGCCGCCACCGCATCCTCCTACCTGTTCGAAGGCCGTGAGCTCTCACGGATGGGCCGGCATGCCGAAGCCCAGGCGGCCTTCTCGGCCCTCGCCGACGGGTTCAAGGATGTGGCCGAGCTGCGGGACTTCTCGAGGCTCGGCCTGTACGAGGCCGCCGAGCAGGCGGCCCTGCTATCAGCCACCGAGGGACAGGCGAGGCTGCGCGAGGCGGTCGTACTGCTTGAACGCTTCTCGGAGAGCGCGCCCGTCGGGCCCCTCGCCTTCCATGCGTCCCTGCGTCGCGCCGAAATGCTCCGCACACTGGGAGATTTCGACAAGGCCCTGCGCGTGCTTGATGACCTCATCCGAGACGCGCCCTCCGACCCCTCGCGACCCGCGGCCGAGATGGCGCGGGCGGACGCCCTGCTGGGCCAGGCCGAGCAGAGGCCTGACCGAACGGGCCAGATCGACCGCCAACGCGCGGCCCGCGCGGCGGCCGCCTACGAACGCGTGGCTGACACCTGGGGCAAGGACTCGGCCGACGTCAGGCTTGAAGCCAGGCACAAGCAGGCCTTCTCCCTGCTAGAAAGGGCCAAGGCGGAGGGCGGAGCCGACGCCGCCGCCAGCCGGCGTGAGGCCAGGGCCCTGCTTGCGGCCAACGGGGCGACGCTCCGCTCGGAGCCGGCCTCGGCGACGTCCTCCGCCGCAAGGCTGTGGATCTCGCGCTCGCTGCTGCTGCTGGCCGAGACCTGCGAACAGACGGGCGACCGCAAGGAGGCCGCCGCGGCCTGCGAGCTCATCCTCGACTACAACCGCGAGACCAAGGCTTCCGAGCACAGGCTCCCGGGCAACGCGTTGGCTGAAAGCAAACTTGCCGCCCTCGAGGGCGCACAGTCGAATCCCACCGCCCAGAAATGAGCCTCGCCTTCACCTTCCCCTTCGACGCCGGGCCCTTCGTCTGGATTCTCCTGCCCATGACGTTCGTCGCGGTGGTTTTCGTGATCGAACGCGCGATGTTCCTCCACCGGGGCCTGGTGCTCTCCTCCGACTTCATCGAAGGCGTGCGCAACAATCTCCGGGCCGGCAGGCCGCTGGAAGCCCTGGCGGCGTGCGAAGAGTCTCCCGGTCCCGTCCCGCGGGTCGTGAAGGCGGCCCTGCTGCGGCTCGACCAGGGCGGCGAGGCCATGCGGGCGGCCGCCACGGAGGCCGCCCTCCTGGAACTGCCCGTGCTCGAGCGGAGACTGGGCACGATCGCCTCCATCGGGCGCACGGCGCCGCTGGTCGGCCTCGCGGGTGCGACGCTGGCCGGGTTCGACTTCGTCACGGCCATGCGCGACGGCAGCATCTACGGCTCGGCCGACTCGCTGCTCGGTCACGCCCAGGAAGCCTTGGCCGTGGCCGGCTTTGCCCTAACGGTCTCCGCGGTATGTTCCCTCGCCCACCACTTCCTGGTGGGCAGGGTGCGCTCCATCGTCACCGAGATGGAGTTCGCCGCCCACTCCATCCAGACCTTCGTCCGGCATGAACTGCCCGCGGAGAAACCGACCGAGAAAGCATGAAAGAGACCCCCCTGGGAGTCCTGAGGCGCGTGCGGAAGGCGCGGCAGGGCGTGGACGCCGCGCCGTTGGCGCTCGTGGCCGTCTGCGCCGCGCTGGTGGCCGCCCTCGCTTCCGACTTCGTCTACGCCCCGGGCATGTACGTGGGATTCGACGGCTCGAAGTCCCCGGCGCTTTCACGCAGCCTGGACGCCCCGAAAGTCGCCACGGCTGAGATGGCGCGCACCGCCCTGACCGTCACCCTCATTTCGACTCGCGGGACGGGCGTCTATGTCGTCGGAGGACGGGTCGTGGACTCCGCCGGCCTGGGTTCCGAGCTCAAGCGGGTCGCCGCAACGGGAGGTTCGGCGCGCCCGGTGCTCATCAAGGCGGACGGCGCCCTCATGATGCGCGACTTCATGTCCGTCTGTTCCGCAGCCCGGGCCGCCGGCTTTCCGGGCGTGCTGATTGCGGCCGTCGAGCCACCCGCGAGGGCTCGCTGATTCACGGTTGCCAGCCCCGCCGGGGGAAGCACAACCACCCACGTGGCCCCGCCCGATGACACCGCCCCCGCTCGCGCGATGCCGCGGCACGTGGGCATCATCATGGACGGAAACGGTCGGTGGGCCGCCGCCCGCGGCCTGCCCAGACTGGAGGGGCATCGGCGCGGCGCGGAACGGCTCTTCGAAGTCATCGACGCGTGCATCGACCTGGGCATCGGCACGCTGACCGTGTTCGCCTTCTCCGCGGAAAACTGGAAACGCCCGCAGGAGGAGGTCAGCGGGCTGTTCAAGCTGGGGGAATGGCTGCTCCGCGCCCATCTTTCCAGACTGCACAGGCGCAAGGTCCGCCTGCGGGTCATCGGCGACGTGGCCTCGCTGCCCGACTTCGCCCGCGGGCCGTTGCTCGAGGCGGTCGAGGCGAGCGCGGGACACGATGCGTTCACCCTAGTCGTCGCGCTCAACTACGGAGCCCGACAGGAGGCCGCGCAGGCCGCCCGGAAGCTCGCGGAGGAGGTCGTGGCCGGACGTCTCCGGGCGGAGCAGATCGACTGGACCGTCCTGGAATCCAGGCTCGACACGGCGGGACAGCCGGACCCGGACCTTATCATCCGCACTTCCGGAGAGTTCAGGCTGAGCAACTTCCTGCTGCTGCAGTCCGCCTACGCCGAGATTCACATCGCCAAGGAATACTGGCCCGACTTCGGACGGCCTCAGCTCGAGGCGGCTCTCGACGACTATCGATCCAGGGAACGCAGGTTCGGGATGACGGGCCAGCAGGTGCAGGGGGCGCCGCCCGCGCCATGATGCATCGCGCGCTCAGCACCGTCGGCCTCTGGGTCGTGGTCGGCCTGGTCATCTGGGTCGGCGGCTTCTTCTCCATGGCCGAGCAGGCCGCCTTCCTCCTGCTGGCCGGACTCACGCTGGCGGCGCAGCATGAGTTCTACCGTCTCACCCGTGACATCCCGGGCGTGAGGCGTCACAGCCCCGGAGGACTCCTCGCCGGAGCCGCGCTGCTCTTCGGCCTCTTCTTCATGGCGCCCGAAAGGCTGAGGGTCAGCCCCGCCCTGAACGCGGCCGCGCTCTGCTTCGGGCTTCACCTGCTGAGCGTGCTGCGCCGACCCGGCGAGGCGCCCGGGCTCCTGAAGTCACTGCCCACCCTCTACGGTTTCCTTTACGTTCCTTTCATGCTCTCCTCCTTGGTCGGGATCGCCCGCATGGAGGACGGCGTGCTGCTGGCCCGCCAGCCGGTCGGCTTGTACTACGTCCTCTGGGTCGTCGTCGCGACCAAGTTCACCGACGTGGGCGGCCTGCTCTTCGGCGTGCCCTTCGGGCGGCACAAGATCGCGCCGCACATCAGCCCGGCCAAGAGCTGGGAAGGCTGCACGGGGGGGCTCGTCCTTTCCGCCCTGGCCTCTGCGGGATTCGCGTGGCTTTGCGGCGGACCGCTCGGGCTGAGCTTCATGGTGCCCTGGAAGGCGGCGTTGCTCGCCCTGCCCCTGGCCGCGCTCAGCGTCCCCTCGGACTTCGTAGAATCGGCATTCAAGCGACAAGCGGGCGCTAAGGATTCGGGCGCGATCATTCCGGGCATCGGCGGCGCGCTCGACCTCGTCGACAGCCTCGTGCTGACCGCACCGGTCGCGATGCTGCTGCTCACGTTCTTCCTGGAATGGGCGAAGCGTCCGTGACCAGAGAAAGGACCGAGATTCACGTCCTCACGGGTCCGACCGCGGTCGGCAAGACCGACGCGGCCATCGCCTGGGCCGAAGCCCACGACGCGGAGATTCTTTCCTGCGACTCCATCTGCGTCTACCGCGGGATGGACGTGGGCTCCGCCAAGCCGACCCGCGAGCAGCGGTCCCTAGTCCGACATCATGGGATCGATCTGGCGGATCCGACCGAACGCTTTTCGGTGACCCGTTACGTGGAATGCGCCAGACAGTCCGTCCAAGCAGCCGCCGGGCGAGGCCGCCGCATCCTCGTCACGGGCGGGAGCGGTTTCTACCTCGCAGCCTTCTTCGGGCCGGTCGCGGATGAGGTGGAAATCCCGCCGGTCGTAAGCCAAGAAGTCCGCCGTCTTTTTAATTCCGGACTGGAATCTCTGCTCGCGCGACTGCGCGGGCTCGAATCAGCACCTCTCCCCGAGTGGCTGGACATACGCAATCCGATCAGAGTCGCCAAGGCGCTTGAACGCCGGCTTTCATCCGGCAGGCCGTTGACCGAGCTCAGGGAGGCCTTCCTGACCCGCCCCGGCCCCTTCGAAGGGTGCAAGATCACCTATGACCTCCTGGACCGCCCGGATGACGAGCTGAGGAGGAGGATCGCCTTCCGAACCAAATCTATGCTGTCCCAAGGGCTCATTGAGGAGGCGGAATGGCTACTGAGCCTCAACCTCAACCCCGAACTGCCCAGTGCCAGAGCGGTCGGATATCGGGCGACCATGGACTGGCTCGAAAGAGGCCGTCGATTGCCACGCGAAGCGTTGGCCGAGCGGATCAACCTCGACACTTGGGCCCTCGTCAGAAAACAACGCAAGTGGTTCAACCGCTTGGGTTTAAGTAATTCTTAACCTCGACGCCCCTGAAGCGCGGTACATGTAAAAAAGGGTTTAAAAGCCCGTTTTTGAGGGTAAGCCCTTGCATTCAAGGGTTTTAAGGTCATTTTCGACACCGAACCTCACCCCTAACTCACAATGCCCCTCAAAATCGGCCAGCCCCTGCCCGAAATCACCTTGAAGCAGAAAGTCGATGCCAACGTCGTCGACGTCAGCATCCGGCGCAACGTCGGCAAGGGAAAAACAGTCATTCTCTTCTTCCCCTTGGCCTTCACCGGCGTCTGCACCGATGAAATGTGCAAGGTCTCCGGCCTGCTGGACGAGTATAAGTCCCTTAACGCTGACGTGATCGCGATTTCCGTAGACAGCCCCTTCGCCCAGGAGGCATGGGCCAAAGCTAACAACATCACCGTGACGCTCCTGTCGGATTTCAACCGCGTCGCCACCAAGGCCTTCAAGGTCAAGGACACCCGGGTCATTCCCGAGAAGTTCGGGTTCCTTAACGTCGCCAAGCGCTCCGTCTTCGTGGCGGACAAGAATGGCAACGTCATCCACTCCGAAGTGAAGCGGGATCCCAGCTCTATGCCCAACTTCGCCAAGATCCGCAAGGCCGTCGAGGCCTGAGGACTTCCTGAAGGACGCGACCGAAGGCGGTCGGGCTTGCCCCGGCCGCCCTCTTCGTTTTTGCCTCCTGTCCCTTTTCCCTACTAATCGTCCCATGGCTTTCAAAGTCCCCTTCAACGCCCTCCGCCCCTTCTCCGCCGGAGGCAAGACCGGCAGCCTCTGCTCCCTGCCCGCCCTGGAGGAGGCCGGACTGGGCAAAATCTCCCGCCTGCCGGTTTCGATCCGCGTGGTGCTAGAGTCCGTGCTCCGCAACTGCGACGGCGTGGCCGTGACCGAGAACGATGTCCGTACACTCGCCGCCTGGAACGCCACGAAGCCCGTCGACACCGAAATCCCGTTCGTCGTCGCCCGCATTGTCCTCCAGGACTTCACCGGCGTGCCCCTGCTCGTCGACCTGGCCGCGATGCGCGCGGCGGTGGCGCGGCTCGGCAAGGACGGCGCCGTGATTGAGCCTCTTGTCCCTGTGGACCTCGTGGTGGACCACTCGGTGCAGGTCGACCGCGCCGGCACCCCCGAATCCTTCCTTGAGAACCTGCGCCAGGAATTCGGACGCAACACCGAGCGCTACGAATTCCTCAAGTGGGGCATGCAGGCCTTCAAGACCTTCGGCGTCGTGCCGCCCGCCATCGGTATCGTGCACCAGGTCAACCTCGAGCACCTCGCCAAGCTCGTCTTCCAGAAGGACGGGGTGTTCTATCCCGACACCCTTGTCGGCACCGACTCGCACACGACGATGATCAATGGCATCGGCATCGTGGGCTGGGGCGTCGGAGGCATCGAGGCCGAAGCCGGTATGCTTGGCCAGCCCGTCTACTTCCAGACGCCGGAGGTCATCGGGGTCAATCTGAGCGGACGCCTGCGCGAAGGCGTGACCGCCACCGACCTCACGCTCCGCCTAACTGAAATCCTGCGCAAGGCCAAGGTCGTGGGTAAGTTCGTCGAGTTTTTCGGCGAAGGCACCGAGGCACTCTCGCTGGCGGACCGAGCCACCATCGCCAACATGGCTCCGGAATACGGCGCCACCATGGGCTTCTTCCCCGTCGACGAGAAGTCGCTCGACTACCTGCGTCAGACCGGACGGGACGAGGCGCACATCCGACTGGTCCGGGATTACTACGAGGCCCAGGGACTCTTCGGGGTGCCCAAGGCAGGCGCCATCGACTACACCCAGACCATCGACCTGGATATCGGCACGGTCGTGCCCTGCGTCTCTGGTCCCAAGCGCCCGCAGGACCGCATCGACCTCCCGAAGATTCAGGAGACCCTAAACACGCTCTTCACCGCCCCCAAGGAGAAGCAGGGCTTCGGCAAGGACGCCTCCTCACGCGGCGACTCCGCACCGGTCGGCGCCACCGGAAGGTCGCTGAGGCACGGGTCGGTCGTCATCGCCGCCATCACCTCCTGCACCAACACTTCCAACCCCTCCGTGATGGTCGCCGCCGGCCTGGTGGCCAAGAAGGCCGTCGAAAGGGGGCTCAAGGTGAATCCTGACGTGAAGTGCTCGCTCGCCCCCGGCTCCCGCGTGGTCACCGACTACCTCAATGAGACCCGGCTCACCCCCTACCTCGACCAGCTGGGCTTCAACCTGGTAGGCTACGGCTGCACGACCTGCATCGGCAACTCCGGCCCCCTGGACGCCGACATCGAGAAGGCCATCAAGGACGGGGACCTCGTCACCGCCTCCGTGCTTTCAGGTAACCGCAACTTCGAGGCACGCGTGCATGGCGCGGTGCGAGCGAACTTCCTGATGTCACCCCCTCTGGTCGTGGCCTTCGCGCTCGCTGGCCGCGCCGACATCAATCTCGACTCCGAGCCGCTGGGCACGGGTAATGACGGGAAGCCGGTCTACCTGCGCGACATCTGGCCGAGCCAGGCCGAAGTGGCCGAATGCATCGCTAAGGGCCTCAGGCCCGAGATGTTCAAGTCGAAGTACGCCCCCGACTCGCTCGCCAACGCCACCGCAGAGTGGAAGGGCGTGCAGGGCGGCACGGGCGCGCGTTTCAGCTGGAAGGAATCCTCCACCTACATCCAGGAACCGCCCTTCTTCAAGGGCTTCTCGATGACCCCTCCTCCGGTGCCCTCCCTGAAGGCGCTGCGGCCGCTGGCAATCCTGGGGGACTCCGTCACGACCGACCACATCTCTCCCGCCGGCTCGTTCAAGGAGGACACCCCGGCCGGAAAGTTCCTCGTCGCCGCCGGAGTCGCGAAGAAGGACTTCAACTCCTACGGCTCTCGACGCGGCAACGACCGCATCATGACCCGAGGTACCTTCGCCAACACCCAGGTTAAGAACGTGATGGCGGGCGGTAAGGAGGGTGGATTCACGAAGCTGCAGCCTGAGGGAAGGATTGAGACAATCTACGATGCCTGCCAGACCTACGCCTCCCGCAAGGAGGGCCTGATCGTGTTCGCCGGGATCGACTACGGCATGGGCTCCTCCCGCGACTGGGCCGCCAAGGGCACCGCCCTGCTGGGCGTCAAGGCCGTTGTCGCCCAGTCCTTCGAGCGCATCCACCGCTCCAATCTCATCGGCATGGGCGTGCTGCCCCTGGAATTCGCTGATGGCAAGAAGGCGTCCGACTTCGGGCTCAAGGGCGACGAGACGTTCGACCTCGAAGGACTCACCGACCCGGTGAAGCCGAAGCAGTCCGTCACGCTCGTCATCCGGCGTGCGGACGGCAAGGTGGACCGGGCGCCGCTGGTGGCCCGCATCGACACCGCCATCGAGGGCGAATACTACCGCCACGGCGGTATCCTGCCCTACGTGCTGCGTCAGATCCTCAGGTGAGTCCCCATCCTCCGGGGACCCGTCCTACAGCCTTGTCCCCGGGCCTCAGGTCCGACTAGGCTCTAATTATGGAAATCGGCGTCATCAACGGCCCCAACCTCGACCGGCTCGGCAGGCGCGAACCGGAGGTCTACGGTCATGACACGCTCGCCGACCTCGAGAAGCGGATTTCAGAGCACCTCGGCAAGCGCGGCGTGAAAGCGAGGTTCTTCCAATCCAACCACGAAGGAAGGATCATCGATACAATTGCCAAGTGGTCCGACGAGGGCGTCAAACTGCTGGTGATCAATCCCGGCGGCCACACGCACGTGAGCGTGGCCCTGCGCGACAGCATCGCTGGCAGCGGCATGCGTGCGGTCGAAGTGCACATCTCCAACATCTACAAGCGCGAGGAGTTCCGTCATCGCTCGGTGACGGCTTCGGCTTGCGAAGGCGTCATCACGGGACTCGGCTTCGCAGGATACCTGCTGGCCGCCGACCACCTGCTGGCCGACGCCAAGGGGAAGCCGGCCGAGAAGGCCGCGAAGCGCAAGTGAGTCCGAGGCTCAGGCCGGCCAGGAGCGCCTGAGGTCGAGTTCCTGAGGAATGGCCGCCCGTCCATGCAGATGGTCGGCCATGAGCTCAGCCATGGCGGGCGCCCAGACGGTCCCGCGGGGACCCAGGCCGTTGAACAGGTGGACGCAAGGGATCTCGGGATGCGTGCCCAGGTAAGGGCGGCTGTCGGCGGTGCATGGCCTGACGCCCGCCTGCTGTTCCAAGACCTCGACCGCGACAGGGGACCGGAAGAACCCCCGGAATCGAGCGACGAGCTTGTCCCTCTGGACGGCTGAGACGGATTCGTCGAGCGCCGCCCACTCCCAGTTCGTCCCCGTGCGCCAGACGCCTTCGCCCTGGGGAATGGCCCAGCCCTCGCGATTGAGCACGAACGGCGGGACGGGCGCGTCGGAAGTCAGGGTCAGCGCCTCTCCCTTGGCCGGCTGCCAGCCGAGTCGCTTGAAAGGTCCGGATACCGCCGAACGATAGCCGTCGCAGTAGACGATGCCACGGGCGGCGAGCCCCTTCCAAAGGACGCCGGCAACGGAGACGGAAACGTCGTCATGATGAAGCCGGTCCTCGATCAGAAGTCCGTCCTGCCTCAGGCTTTCACGATGCCGTGACAGCAGCGCAGGTAGGTCGGTCCACGCCCCGTGCATGAGCACTCCCCCCAGAGGGTCGTCCAGGTCTGGATGCAGCAAACCTTGCCCCTCGGTGCTGCGCACGACGAACGGCGCGTAGGACGGATCCTCCGCTCTGGAGAGACCCCGCCGACGCTGCTCATCATCCACGAACGCCCGGTACACCTGCATCGGGCGCAGCACGCCCTCCTGGCCGAGCACGCGTGAAGCTACGCTAAAAAGCCCGGGATATTCGGGTGTGAGGGTGAAACGCCGGCCCGTGAGCGGGGTCATCAGTCCGGCCGCTACCTTGGAGGCCGAAGTCTTCCAGCCGTCATCCACCACCACGGGGCGCAGACCGCGACCGCGCAAGGACACGGCGAGGAGAGACCCTGCGAGACCCTGGCCGACGATAATGTAGTCGGCCCTCACGAACGGACTTTCAGAAGCCGACTGCGTTGGTCGTACCCTGCTTGGTCACGATCTTCTCGCCCTGCCACACTTGGAGGCTCGTCCTAACGTCGATGAGCGCGAGCTGGAAGACGAAGGAGGACTGCTTGGTGCGCCCCGCGTTGGCCCGATCCTCAAGAATCTTGCCCCTAAGGACGTATTGCGGGACGGGAACGGCGGCTCCTTGCGTGGACGCGCGAGCGGCGCTGGCCACGGGGTCCGAATCGATGAGCCGCACCCGCCCGGCGTTGACGAGCGGTCCGGTGATCTTGGAAAGCAGCAGGGAAAGGTCGAAATTGGTCGCGGTGTCGTTGGTAATCTGCCCGACCTGAATGACCGGCACGGAATCCGCGCGGTCGAAGGCGGGCGATTTGACCATCTCCTGGAGCATGGCGTTGCCGGCGTTGGCGAAGTCCTGGATGTCGACTTTGCCGAGCGAGACGACGAGCTCCCTTCCCTCGGGATCCTTGTAGGTGGCGGGCGTTTCGCAGCCGACGACGAGGAGGGTCAGTCCGGCGAGGAGGGTGAATCGGTGTTTCATCGGTCGAGAATACGAAGCCGGCACTCGGCGGAATCGGCGCGCAGGGCTACGGCCGTGACGGTGGTGATTTGTCCGGGCTCAAGAGGGGTCGGCGTCCAGCCGCGCTGCCCTTCGGTGACGGAACCGGCGGCGTCGAGCCATTCGAAACCGAAATTGGCGGTCTGCCTCAAGAAGGATGCGTTGCGGAGGTCGAACTGAACCTGGGTGAATCCGCCCTTGGTCGTGGACTTACGCACAGCGAGCAGCTCGACCTTGCTGGCGAATCGTCCGTCCTGAGTGTCCAGCCGGAAGCCGCCTTCGGGGCGGGTGACCGCGTAGTTGACCCCGTCGGGCGGGGTGATCGCTCGCTCTAACTTGTCGCCGGTCTCGAGCAAAGGGGTGCAGCCGGCCAGCAGGGCGGCGAGGATGAGTACTGGGCGGTTCATGGGGAAAGAGTCGTGCAGCGCACCAGGACAGGAGTATTTTCTGACTGCCGCGAGATGGACACAAGCAGAACCTTGCCCGGTGGAAGCCTTAGGGCCGGTCCGGACATGCCTTTGACACTGACGAGGGCCCCGGGAGGCGCGTCGGTCCGGGCCAATGCGGTCCGGGCGGGCAGTCCGGACCAGTTCCTCAGGTCAGCCTGCGTGGAAGAATAGCCGTATAGCGTGGTTCCGAGACGGGTGGCGACCGCCCAAGCGATTTCTGCGGTCCCGGCATCGGAACGATCGGCGGAGACGCGGGACGCGCGGTTGAGGACGTAGGACGCAGCGGCCTTGCTTGCGGCGGAAAGCAGCGCACGGGTGCGTACCGCCGGCATGGACCGGGCGAAATGCGAGGCGATGAGACCCTCGGTGGACGAGGCCTGCACAAGCTTCAGAGGACGTCCGTCGACGGTCACCTCGGGCAGGAAGACCTGGCCGACGGGCCGCATCGCCGGCAGGGCCACGGAGACAAGAGGAATGTCGCGGGAGACGATGAACACCGGGATGTCCACACGCTCCTCATACCATTGGGGGCAGAGCCCGCTTTCGGCCATGAAGTAAACCACTCTGCCAGCGTCGCGACCCGCCTCGGCATCGGACAGGTCCAGCCTCATCGCCTCGCAGGCGGGACTAAGACGCACGGCGGCGGCGAGGGCCTTCCGACCCTTCTCGCGGTCGGCCGTGTCCGAGCCGAGACGGAAGAAGAACATGCCCTGAATCCAGTGGGCCAGAGCGTCGTCAAAGGCGCCGTCCTTGAGGATCGGTTCGAGTTGGGCGTCGATGCGACCCAGACCCTCAGCGGTCTCGGGGGCTCGCAGGAGCCGATCCGCCTCGGGATTCTTGACGGGCGGAAGGTAGATTTCTGGGTCACCGAACGTCTCCTGGATGAAGCGCAGGCGGTTGAGCGAGACGCGGGCCCCGGCCTGATCGCCGGACTCCAAACGGTTTAGGGCCTGATACGAGGAGGCGAAGATGCGCTCGACGGGTTTTACGGCATAAGGGCTTGCAAGGTCGTTGATCAGCAACGCCGACACTGCGCCGACGGCGGAGAAGTCCGGACGATCCTCCTCCGCACGGAGCGCTCCCTCGGCCTCCTCCAGCGCGCGAATGCTCTCCCGGAGCCTGCCCAGCCTTCGCAGCGCCAGGCCGCGCTCGAGCTTCCAGAGCACGCCGTCCATCGGCCGCTCCGCTTCCGCCGCCCGCGCGGTGGATTCGACGAAGGACGGATCGCCGTCCTCATTGGCGGCCCGCACGGCGGCATGCCGGTCGGGAGATCCCGCGCATCCGGAAAGGAGCAGCCACAGCCCGATGGTCACAAAACGACTCACGCGACCATCATGCTGTCGGGACATGGCATGCTGTAAAGCGGGCAAGCGCTCAGATCTCCAGCAGGACCCTTCCGACCTTGAGCCAGAGCGGGGTCACGACCGCGCAGAGGGCCATGGTGACGGCCGAACAACGGAGCGAAAGCATCGCATCCCCCTTGAAGAGGTCGACGATCAGGAAGGTGAAGATGCCGCAGGGCATCGCCGCCTGCACCAGCATGACCTGGCGCAGGGAAAGGTCGGTCACACAGCAGGCCACGACGCCGAGAACGAGCGGCGGCATGACGAGCCAACGGACGACGATGACGCCTAGGCTGACCCGCAGGTCCTCCCGGAGCCTGAAGCCGCCGAGCAGCTCATGCAGGTAGATGCCGCTCAGCAGCGTGCCCACGGGGATGGCGCAGTCTCCCACGGGTTGGAGCACCTGGCAGAGGAAGCCGACGGTCTCCGTCGCGCCCAGCCCGGAAAGGTTGACGGCCAGAGCGACGAACAGGGCCACGGTCATGGGCTGCAGGAGATTGGCCATGCCCTTGCGCAAGGAACTCCCCGACAGCATCGCGATGCCCACGGTCCAGACCGCGGCCTCGACGCCGACGTTGTGCACCAGCAGCACGCCGACGACGTCCCGGTCGAAGAGCGCGGCGGTGACCGGTATGCCCAGGTAACCGAAATTGTTCACGCCTGCGGAGAAGGCGAAGGTCCGGCGTCGGACGCCGGCCGGAATCCCGGAAAGCGCCCCCACCGCGGTCGCCACGGCGTAACCGGTCAGGATGAGCAAGAAGCCGGCGCCGAGGTAGAGCAACGCCTGACCGCCGGAAGCGATGAGCGGATTGCGGCTCACGCGGTCGAAGATCATCGCCGGGAAGAAGACCCAGATGATCAGCCTCATGATGGGCTGACGGGCCTGCGGCCCGATCCAGCCCCGGCTTGCGAGGAACCAGCCCAGCAAAATCAGGGCGCCCAGTCCGGCCAAGGCCATGCCCAGTTCGGGAGAGAATAGGTCCACGGTCCAAGACGACCCAACAGAGGGCCGATTGGGAAGAACAAAAGGACCCCGTCGACGGCTCCCCGGCTCTTGACTCCGTCCCATTTCCGGACAGTATAAATTCAGTTCATTCTCAGTCCTCCCCGAGAGAGACCGACGTATCCATTTCGGGGGTGTTCCGGATTCGATTCCAGCCAAGATATCGCGACGGCACGCGGAGGACGCCAGTCCCCTCCTAAATCCGACCGGCGCAGTACAACTGCCAAAAACACCATCACGTTCGAGAACGACAACGTTCTCGCGCTCGCTGCCTAATCACAGCGACGAGCCCCTGAGCCCGCCCGCGGCCCAGAATCAGCTCGGTCAATGCGGGTGAACCCCTCCTCTGACTGACATCTCCGGGGTAAGCGAGAAGACAGGTAGGCCGCACGGGCGCCCGTCCCCCAATGCGGCCGAAATCAAAGGCGAGGCTAAGCGTGTAGAAGTTACGACGTAAGGGCCGGAAGACGTGGGTTCGACTCCCACCACCTCCACCATCTGAACGGCCACCCCGCCCCTCACGGGGACGGGCTGGTCCTTTGTGCCCGCTCAGACCCGCCTGTAGACCTCGAGACGGCAGTCGTAGCCGCCCAAGTCAACCGTGCGCCGATGCTCAAGGCGGAGCGGGAGCCCCTCGGGCTCGAGGCGGAGAGGATTCACGAAAACAAGCAGCCCGCCGGGCCTGAGCACTTCGGCCGAAACCTTGAAGAGGTCGGCGAAGAGTCCATGGAGATTCGGCACGCGGACGCGACGTCCCAGGGGTGGATTGGAAATGACCAAGGAGACCGAGCCGCGGCCGAGGCCGACCTTCAGCGGAGCATCGCGGAAATCGCAGGCGATGAACTCGCCGGTGACGTCTCTGACCGCGGCCGCATCGAAGTTCGCTCGGGCGAGCGCGACGGCCGCAGGGTCGATGTCGGTTCCAACGGCGCGACGCACGCCGCCGAGCATGGCCCGCTCGACGAGCTCGAGGCCGGAGCCGCAGAAGGGATCCCAGATGACCTCCGCATCGGTACCGAGCGAAACCCTGGCGAGGCAGGCCGCCAGCGGCGGATGCGATGCAGCGTCGACGGCGGCGGTGCGGTAATGCATCCGCGGATCGGGCGAGACACGCGGACGCAGTTCGACTCCTGCGCCCAAGGGAGAACTTATGACATCGATAGTCCAGGCGGCCGACTTCGGGTCGTTCAGGACGGAGGGAGCCAGGGCGTAGGCCCGCTCGGCGATGCGGTCGATGACCTTGGCGGAAGCTCCGTCCAAGGAAAGACGGTACCTGGGAGCGCCCGCGGTGAGCAGCTCCATCAGACGGACCGAACTCGCAGAGGCGATGAGGGCCGCCAGCTCATCCACGGCCGACGGCGCGCCCGGATTCCGGATGACGCCCAAGGGGAACGACAGGGTGTCGAAACACCTGAGCGCATGGGCCTCCGCCAGACTGAACTCCCGAGTGACGTCAGCGATGACGCAGCCGGCCCTCACCTCCCGCACCTTGAAGGGCGAACCGGACATCTCTTCGGCCACGAAGGACTCCAACCCGCGACGGCAGCGCAGATGCACCATGGATCCCAGGCGAAACGGAATGCGCACGTCAATCCTGGCGGAGACGCCGCCAGACTTGCGGGCCATGCCGGCCTTGACCTTGCGGACCGAGACCTCGGAGGTTTCGCCGGCCGCGACGGCCCTGAGCGTCGCTTCGCCGCCGACCTTCTCAAGGGCTTCGGCCAGCCTGCGACGTTCCCTTTCCTCGCCGCTGACCTTGAGCGCGTCCAGGATCGCCGACTCCTCGGCGGCTCCGGAGGCGAACTTGGGCAAAGCCGCGGCGGCATAACGCCTCACCTTCTCCTCCGGATCCTTCATCAGGCTCCGCAGCCAGTCCCGTGCCGCGTCCTTGAGCCGCTCATCCCGACAGGCCGAGACGACCGTACCGACCGCTCGGATCAGGGCGACGCGGGCGACCCGCTCCCGACCCAGCAGGCGGTCGAACGCCGGCACCTCCTCGGCGAGGAGCAGACCGGCGGGTAACGCCCTCAGCTGACGGTAAAGCTCATGGTCGGACCTCATCCGAGTCTGAAGACCGCCGCGTCGACAACCGATGTCAACGGGAGAGCCCGACCGACGTCTTCGGATAGGGGTTTTTTCCCAGAAAAAGCCAAAAGCTCGGCAGGCGCATGCCACACCTACGGCAGCCTCTCCGCGGCCCTGCATGGACCCGTCCGGACTACCTTTAAGTTGCTTTTGACAGGGGGGAATTATTGCCCACTAGATTTAATTGTCTGCG
Source organism: Verrucomicrobiota bacterium (assembly GCA_016871415.1). Taxonomy (GTDB): domain Bacteria; phylum Verrucomicrobiota; class Verrucomicrobiia; order Opitutales; family UBA953; genus UBA953. The sequence goes on along the minus strand of VHDL01000004.1, from coordinate 43,692 downwards.
GCCATTCCCAGCCTCCGCAAGTCGGTCCCTGACCCATTTCCGTCACCTTAACGACCAAAACCAGATGATGCATAACGGACTCCCCCCCAAGCAGGGTCTTTATGACCCCCAGTTCGAACATGACGCCTGCGGCGTCGGCTTCGTCTGCCAGATGAAGGGCAAGCGTTCTCACGACATCATCCAGCAGGCACTGACCATCCTGGTGAACCTCGATCACCGCGGCGCCTGCGGTTGCGAGACCAACACCGGGGACGGCGCCGGCATCCTGATCCAGCTCCCCCACGCCTTCTTCACCAAGGTCTGTCCCGAAGCGGGCATCAAGTCGCTCCCCAAGCCGGGGCATTACGGCGTGGGCATGCTCTACCTCTCCCCCGACGTCAAGGTCCGCGCGAAGTCCGAAGCCGTGCTTGCCGAACTCGCCACCCAGGAAGGACTCACCGTCCTCGGCTGGCGCACCGTCCCCACCGTCAACCGGACCCTCGGCAGGACCGCCGTCGCCAGCGAGCCCTGCATCCGTCAGCTGTTCCTGGGACGTCCCGCTTCCTGCACCACCGACCAAGACTTCGAACGCAAGCTCTACATCGTCGGCAAGCAGGCTCACAACCGACTTCGCGCCTCCGGCCAGGACGGACACTACTACGCCTGCTCCTTCTCCTGCCGCACCGCCATCTACAAGGGCATGCTCATGCCCGAGCAGGTCGGACAGTACTTCCCCGACCTGGCGGACAAGTCGATGGACACCGCGCTCGCCCTCGTCCACTCGCGCTTTTCCACCAACACTTTCCCCAGCTGGGAGCGTGCGCATCCCTATCACTACATCGCGCACAACGGCGAGATCAACACCCTGCGCGGCAACGTGAACTGGATGAAGGCGCGCGAGCCCCTGCTGGCCAGCCCGCTGTTCGGCAAGGACATCGAGAAAATCAAGCCGATCGTGAACCCGAACGGTTCCGACTCCGCCATGTTCGACAATGTCCTCGAGCTCATGGTCATGGGCGGACGCGAACTGCCCGAGGCGATGATGATGATGATCCCGGAGCCATGGATTGGCCATGAGTCGATGAGCCCGGAGAAGAAGGCCTTCTACGAGTACCAGTCCTGCCTCATGGAGCCCTGGGACGGCCCCGCTTCCGTCGTCTTCACCGACGGCACGATAATCGGCGCAACACTCGACCGCAACGGCCTGCGCCCCTCCCGCTACTACGTCACCAAGGACGACTACGTCATCATGGGCTCCGAAGCCGGCGTGCTGCCCGTCGATCCCGCGAACGTCGCCAGCAAGGGACGCCTCCAGCCCGGACGCATGTTCCTCGTGGACATGAATGAGGGGCGCATCGTCGCCGACGACGAGATCAAGGCCCGCTACGCCAAGCAGAGGCCCTACCGCGAGTGGCTCGACAAGAACCTCATCAAGCTCGCCGACATCGCCGACGCCAAGGAGGTCCCCGACCCCGACCATTCCACGGTCCTGCAACGCCAGCTGGCCTTCGGCTACACCTTCGAAGACCTGCGCAAGCTCATGGTCCCGATGGGCAAGGACGGCGTCGAGGCCATCGGATCGATGGGTACCGACATCCCCCTAGCCGTGCTGTCCAACCAGTCGAAGCTCCTGTACGACTACTTCAAGCAGCTCTTCGCGCAGGTCACCAATCCTCCCATCGACTGCATCCGCGAGGAGATCATCACCTCGTCCGTCACGACCATCGGCCCGGAACGCAACCTACTCGACCCGCGCCCTGAGAGCGCCCATTTGATTGAGCTGCCCTCCCCCATCCTCACCAACGAGGAGCTCGCCAAGCTGCGTCACGTCGCGCACGGTCACTTCCGCTCCGTCACCGTGCCCACGCTCTTCGACGCCAAGTCGGGCGCCAAGGGTCTGGAGCAGTCGATGGAAGACCTGTGCAAGCAGGCTTCGCTGCACATCGACGCCGGCATCAACCTCATCATCCTGAGCGATCGCGGCGTCGGCCGCGACAAGGCCGCCATCCCGGCCCTGTTGGCCGTCTCCGGTCTCCACCACCACCTCATCCGCGAAGGCAAGCGCACCAAGGTGGGCCTCATCCTCGAGTCGGGCGAGCCCCGCGAAGTCCACCACTTCTGCACGCTCATCGGCTACGGCTGCGCGGGCATCAACCCCTACCTCGCGTTCGAAACCCTCGACGACATGATCCGCCAGAAGCTGCTGGAGGGCGTCGATCACTACACCGCCTACAAGAACTTCGTGAAGGCCGCCACTAAGGGCATCGTCAAGGTGGCCTCCAAGATTGGTATCTCGACCATCCACAGCTACCTCGGCGCCCAAATCTTCGAGTGCGTCGGACTGCGTCAATCCGTCGTCGACCGCTACTTCGTCGGGACGCCCTCCCGCATCGAGGGCGCCGACCTTGAGGCCGTCGCCGAGGAGACGCTCTCCCGCCACCGCATCGCCTACCCCGAACGCGTCGACACCCCGGCCACCCTGGGCGTTGGCGGCGACTACCAGTGGCGCAGCGAAGGCGAAGCCCACCTCTTCAGCCCCCAGGTCATCCACTCGCTCCAGAAGGCCGTCCGCACCGGCAACTACGAGACCTTCAAGGTCTACTCCGGCCTGGTGAACGACCAGCAGGCCCAAGTGTTCACGCTCCGCGGACTCCTCGGCTTCAAGCTGAGGCAGCCCGTGCCTATCGAGGAGGTCGAACCGGTCGAATCCATCCTGCGCCGTTTCAAGACGGGCGCCATGAGCTACGGCTCCATCTCTCAGGAGGCGCACGAGACCCTCGCTATCGCCATGAACCGCATCGGCGGTAAGTCCAACACCGGCGAAGGCGGCGAAGACCCCGATCGTTTCACCTGGACCAACGAACAGGGCGACTCCAAGAACTCCGCGATCAAGCAGGTCGCCTCAGGCCGCTTCGGAGTCACCAGCCGCTACCTGACCAACGCCCGTGAGATCCAGATCAAGATGGCGCAGGGCGCCAAGCCGGGCGAAGGCGGTCAGCTTCCTGGAGCCAAGGTATTCCCGAACATCGCCAAGGTGCGCCACTCCACCCCGGGGGTCGGCCTCATCTCCCCTCCCCCGCACCACGACATCTACTCCATCGAGGACCTCGCGGAGCTCATCCACGACCTCAAGAACGCCAACCGCGAGGCGCGCGTTTCCGTGAAGCTCGTCTCCGAAGTGGGCGTCGGCACCATTGCGGCCGGCGTCGCCAAGGCGCACGCGGACGTCGTCCTCATCTCCGGTTTCGACGGCGGCACGGGGGCCTCCCCGCAGACCTCGATCAAGCACGCCGGCCTGCCCTGGGAGCTCGGGCTCGCCGAGACCCACCAGACCCTAGTCCTCAACCGTCTGCGTTCGCGCATCGTGGTCGAGACCGACGGTCAGCTGAAGACCGGCCGTGACGTCGTCGTCGCCGCCCTGCTCGGCGCCGAGGAATTCGGATTCGCCACCGCCCCGCTCGTGACGCTCGGTTGCATCATGATGCGCGTCTGCCATCTGAACACCTGCCCGGTCGGCGTCGCCACCCAAGATCCCGAGCTGCGGAAGAACTTCACCGGTGACCCCGCCCATGCGGTGAACTTCATGAAGTTCATCGCCCAAGAGGTCCGAGAAATCATGGCCTCCCTCGGCTTCCGCACCCTCAACGAGATGGTCGGACGCACCGACGTGCTCGAGGCCCGCAAGGCCGTCGACCACTGGAAGGTCAAGGGCGTCGACCTGTCCAAGCTGCTCTACCAGCCCGAAGTAGGCGCCGAAGTGGGACGTTTCTGCACCGAGAAGCAGGACCACGGCCTCGAGAAGGGCATGGACCTTTCCGTGCTGCTCGAAAAGTGCCGTCCTGCCTACGAGAAGGGCGCCAAGGTCCGCCTCGAACTGCCCATCCGCAACACCCAGCGCGTGGTCGGCACCATCCTGGGCAATGAAATCACCAAGCGACACCCCGACGGCCTTCCCGAAGGTACGGTGCACGTCAAGCTCAAGGGCAGCGCCGGACAAAGTCTGGGTGCCTTCGTGCCCAGGGGCGTGACCATCGAGCTCGAGGGCGACGCCAACGACTACGTGGGTAAGGGCCTCTCGGGTGGATGTATCATCGTCTACCCCGACGCCAAGGCGACCTTTCACGCCCACGAGAACATCTTGCTCGGCAACGTCGCGCTCTACGGCGCAACGTCCGGCGAAGCCTATTTCCGCGGCGTCGCCGGCGAACGCTTCTGCGTGCGCAACTCCGGCGTCACCGCGGTCGTCGAAGGCGTGGGCGACCATGGCTGCGAATACATGACGGGAGGCCGCGTGGTCGTCCTCGGCGCGACCGGTCGCAATTTCGCCGCCGGCATGAGCGGAGGCGTGGCCTACGTCTACGACGACAGGGGCGACTTCGCCTCCCGCTGCAACAAGCAGATGGTCGGCCTCGAGAAACCCGACGAAAAGGACGCCGAGGAGCTCCGTGGCATCGTCCAGCGGCACGCCGAACTCACCGGCAGCGGGCGCGCCAAGTCGCTCCTCGCCGATTGGAAGTCCGCCTCAGGCAAGTTCGTCAAGGTCATGCCCAAGGACTACAAGCGCGTGCTCCAAGCCATCGCCGCCGCCCAGGCCAAGGGTCTCAGCGGCGACGCCGCGCTGCAGGAGGCCTTCGAAATCAACGCCCGCGACGAGGCCCGCGTGGGCGGAGGCTGAACCCGAACCGCCGAAAACTTCACACCATGGGAAAACCTACCGGATTCATCGAATTCCAGCGCGAACTCCCCAAGGACCGCGACGCGCTCACGCGCGTTGGCGACTGGAAGGAGATTCACAACCACCACGATGAGGCCAAGCTGCGCGCGCAGGGCTCCCGCTGCATGGACTGCGGCGTGCCCTTCTGCCACACGGGCAAGATCATCGGCGGCATGGCCAGCGGCTGCCCGATCAACAACCTGATCCCCGAGTTCAACGACCTTGTCTACAAGGGTCTCTGGCAGGAGGCGCTCGAACGCCTGCACCGCACGAACAACTTCCCCGAGTTCACGGGACGCGTCTGCCCCGCACCCTGCGAAGGATCCTGCGTGGTGGGCATCAGCCGACCGCCCGTCACAATCAAGAACATCGAGGTCTCGATCATCGACAAGGGCTGGCAGAACGGCTGGGTGCAGGCCCGTCCGCCGGCACGGCGCACGGGCAAGAAGGTCGCGGTCGTGGGCTCCGGTCCCGCCGGCCTCTCCGCCGCCGCCCAGCTCAATTACGCCGGGCACAACGTCACGGTCTTCGAACGCGACGATCGTCCGGGAGGCCTGCTCATGTACGGCATCCCGAACATGAAGCTCGACAAGCAGGAAGTCGTCCTGCGTCGCATCAGGCTCCTCGAGGACGAAGGCGTCACCTTCCGCTGCGGCGTGAACGTCGGACAGGAACTGCCGGTCGAGAAGCTCCGCAAGGAGTTCGACGCGGTCGTCATCTGCACCGGCGCCACCAAGCCGCGCGACCTCACGGTCGACGGACGCGCCGCCCAGGGCGTTCACTTCGCGATGGAATTCCTCCGCGCCAACACCAAGAACCTCCTTGACGGTAAGGCTCCGGACTCGACCATCAGTGCCAAGGGCAAGGATGTCGTGATTATCGGCGGCGGTGACACTGGCACGGACTGCGTGGGCACCTCGCTCCGCCACGGCTGCCGGTCGGTGGCCCAGGTCGAAATCATGGCGAAGTCGCCTCTCACCCGCGCCAAGGACAATCCCTGGCCGGAGTGGCCGAAGACCTACAAGGTCGACTACGGTCAAGAGGAGGCCGCCGCGAAGTTCGGCGCCGACCCCCGCGTCTATCTCACCACCGCCACCAAGGTGGAAGCCGATGAAAAGGGCCAGGTGAAGGCCGTCCACACCGTCCAAGTCGATTGGAAGAAGGACGACAAGGGCGTCTTCGGCCCCCAGAAGGTTCCGGGAACGGAAAAGGTGATGCCGGCCCAGCTAATCCTGCTTGCCATGGGCTTCCTCGGACCCGAACAGCCGCTCCTGGAGTCCCTCGGTCTCGAACGCGACGCCCGCTCCAACGTCAAGGCGGAGCACGGCAAGTTCACGACCAACGTCCCCGGAGTCTTTGCGGCGGGCGATTGCCGTCGCGGACAGTCCCTCGTGGTCTGGGCCTTCAATGAAGGCCGTGGAGCCGCCCGCGAGTGCGACCGCTACCTGATGGGCCGAACGGAGCTTCCCTAAGTCCTTGGGCGCCCCTCGACGAGGCCCGGCTTCCCGCCGGGCCTCCTCGTTTGCGCAGGGAGGGATTGCCCCGGAGGCCGACGCCATGGCACTGTGTCAGCATGTTGATTAACGGAAGGCTCAGGGAGGCAGCCCTTGCCACGGCCTTGGCCGCGGGCGAACTGCTCAGGAACGGAGCCTCCAAGAAGGTCAACGCCAGCACGGCCGATGACGTGAAGATGCAGGCCGACGTCGACTCGGAGACGCTGGTCCGGGAGAAGCTCCAGATCACGGGCCTTCCGGTGATCGGCGAGGAACTCGGCGGCGACCCCACCCTCTTCGACTCCAAAGAGCTCTACTGGGTCGTCGACCCGCTCGACGGAACTTACAATTATCTCCGAGCCCAGCCCTCCACCTGCGTCTCGCTCGGCCTCATGCGCGGACCTGAGCCGGTCCTGGGCGTGATCAGGGACTTCAACTCCGGTAAGACCTACCTGGGCGTGCCCGGAGAGGGCACGACGGTCAACGGGGTCCGGATTACACCGCGCTGGGCCGACACGATCGCCGACGCCTGCATCATGACGGGCTTCCCCGCCTCCGCCGACAAGTCAGGCCCGGCCATGGCGCTGTTCATCGATCAGGTCCGACGCTACAAGAAAATCCGCATGATCGGCTCCGCGGCGCTCGCCTTGGCCTACGTGGGCGAAGGCGTCGCTGACACCTACTACGAGTCGGGCACCAACCTCTGGGATATCGCCGCCGGACTTGCCATCATCCGGGCCTCCGGAGGGCACTACCGTCTGGTCCCGACCGGCAGGAGGCCGCTCAACTACGACCTCTGGGCTTCGGCGCGCGAGGAATGGACCCTTTGAGGGGGTTCATCGTCGACATCCACCCTCTCCGCCCCATCCTACGGGTCCATGTTCATCGAACCCGTCGCCGCCGCCGGCACGTCCTTCGAGGTCGCATTGGCCCGTCACGCCGAGAACGTGTTCGGTCAGGCCGCCAGCTCCACCGCCCTCTGGATCGCCGTGGCCATGGCGCTGGTCTACATCCCGTTGCTCGGCCGACTCGCGGCACGCCACTTCTTCGGCACTGAGTCATCCCTGCCCGGTCTCGGTGCGGCCGGAATCGTCTCCGTCGGACTCACTTTCGCCGTGGTCTGCATGGCGGACAGCAGCCTCACAGGCCTAGTCCCGGCCAGCCTGCACGTACTGACGGTGTCGATCTGCACGGGCGTGGCCGTTCTGCTCGTGACGAGCGCCTGCGCCCAGGCGCTGTCCATGGGCTTCGGGCCCTCGCTGGGACTCCAGCTCGTCTTCTGGAACATCGTGCTACTGGCACGTCTGTCCACGAAGTTCCTGACGGACTTCTGGACCCACGTCTGAAGCGCCTCCGACGCCTCAGCCGGTCGCCTGCAGTCCGGCCGCGATGGCGTTGAGGGATAGGAGCATCTGGGGAAGGAGGGCGTCCGCCTCCTTCTTCTCACCCGCGTCGACATGTCGGCGCCAGTCCTTGAGGAGGGCCACCTGCTGTTCATGGAGGAGGTCGATGGCCGACTCACGGAGACCGATGACCTTCCTGAGCCTCGGCCTACCGGTCGTGAGAGTCCCCTCGGATATTTCGTCGAGCATGCGACGGGCCAGGGAATGCTCCGTGAGGATCCGCCCCAGGAAGGCCGAACGCAGCTTGCGGTCGGTGACCATGCCGCCGTACAGGCGCATCATGGTTCGATTGGCCGCGATGACACTGGTCGAAGCGTTCTTGAACATGTAACGCAGGGGCGCCCAGTCATCATGATGGCTGACGATGAGCTCGTAACCCTTGGGGTCCTCCTCCTTGAGACGGGCCATGGCGCTGCCGACGCCGTACCATCCCGAGAGGTAGAACCGCGCCTGACTCCATGCGAAGACCCAGGGAATGGCACGCAGATCCTCCAGGGAGGCCGCGCCAGTTCGCCGCGAAGGACGGGAACCGATGCGGCTGGCCTCGATGACGTCGATGGGGGTGGCCTGTCTGAAGAACTCGATGAAACGGGGGGTCCGGATGAGCTCCTGATAGGCCTCCCTCGAGGACTCGGCCAGACGGTCCATGACCCTGCCGAGGGAGACCTCGTTGCGTACGGCCACCTCGTGCAGGAGCGTGTTCTGGGTCACGCCCGCGGTGAGGAGCTCGAGGTTGTTCACCGCGGTGATGTGATTGGCGTACTTCTTGGTGATGGTCTCGCCCTGCTCGGTGATGCGGAACTGCCCGTTGATGGTGCCGGGCGGAAGCGCGTCGATGAACCGATGGGTGGGGCCGGCGCCACGGGAGATTGTACCTCCCCGGCCGTGGAAGAAGACGATGCGGACACCGTGCCTGGCGCCGATGCCCGCGAGGTTCTGTTGGGCGCGATAGAGATTCCAGAGCGAGGCCAGGATGCCGCCGTCCTTGTTGGAGTCGGAGTAGCCGATCATGACCTGCTGGACCAGGCCGTCGGTCAGGCCTGCGTCACGGCGTGCCTCCAGGGTGCGACGCGTCATGGGATGCGCCAGAAATTCGTCGAGTATGCCGGTGCTGCGCTCGAGGTCATCGATCGTCTCAAAGAGGGGCACGACAGGCAGCAGGCAGTGCGCCTCATCGGGTCCGCCCGCAGTCATGCCCGCCTCACGGGCGAGCAGGTAGACGGAAAGAAGGTCGGAGACGGACCGCGTCATGCTGACAATCAGGGAGCCGAGTCCGGCCGAGCCATGCGCGGCGATGTGCTCGGCCAACGTGCGGTGGCAGGCGATCACGGCGTCGGCCTCCGCGCCGACGCTGGTCTGCTCCCGGAGGAAAGGACGGGGTGAGCGCAGCTCAGCGTCTAGAAAACCGAGCCGGCGCGACTCGTCCCAATGCGCATAGTCGTGATCGTACTGTCCGGCGGCCTCCAGCAGCTGGCCGATCGCCTTGTCATGGAAGGCGCTGTTCTGGCGGATGTCCAGGCAGGCCATGTGGAACCCGAAGGTGCGCAGGAACCTGACCAAGGGGTCGATTTCCGACCTTGCGATGCGCCCCGCTCCCACCTCGACCAAGGTCTCGCGAAGGAACAGTAGGTCGGCCACGATGCCGTCAGGGGTGGCATGCTGGCCGGGCCGCAGGGGTTCTCCCGCATTCGGCGCACGCAGTCGGCAGAGATTGACGTACTGGCGCCAAGTCTCGCCGAGGTTGCGCTTCAGGGCTGACTCGCCGGCCTCGCCATGGGCGGCCGCGTGATTTTCGACCTGCCGGATGAAGACGGGCGGAGGTTCCTGCAGGTGATCGCCCAGAGAGAGTCGCTGGCCCAGCTGATCCAGCCGCTCATGGCAGATGCCCAGGGCGGCGGCGCGCAGCTGCTCAAGGGCGCCCTTGGTCACCTCAGCGGTCACCAGAGGGTGTCCGTCACGGTCCCCGCCCACCCAGGTGCCGAGGCAGATATGCGGCAGGGCGTCGGGATGCTCGATGCGCTCAGGGTCGAAGCCGGCCTCCTCCCACGCCTGACGGAGGCGCAGGTCCATGCTCACGACGGCGTCTGGAAACACCTTGGTCAGGAAATACAGGATGTTGCGGAGCTCCGACTGGACGTCGGGCTTCTGCTGGTAGAACTCCCCGGTACGCCACAGACGCTCCAACGCCACCTTGATTTCCTCACGGATGGCGCGCTGCTCGGCCGCGGTCCACATGTTGTTCTCACGTCGCACGAGCAGCTTGTAGATCTCACGGTGGATCTCGAGCACGGTGGCGCGCTTGGCCTCGGTCGGGTGGGCGGTCAGCACGGGCTCGATTACGATGCGGGAGAGACGCTTGGCGATCTGGCGGTCGGTCAGCTCGGCCTCCTTCAGTTCCTTCAGCGCCCTGCCCCATGAGCCGGGATCCGAGGCGAGCCCGTGGCGGTCCTCCCGGAGGCGCTTGGACTGGGCCGACGCGTTCTCCTCCACCATGTTCAGTAGTTGGAAGGCGATGGAGTAGGCCTGCACGCCGCGGTAGGAGAAGATTTGCACGCCGCGCAACTTGCGCTTGCCCATCCACGGGAGCGTGCCGGCGATGTCCTTGTGGCCGAGCTGCTCGAGCACGTCCACGAAGCAGCCCATCATGAAGTCGAGGTCCTTGTCGACCTTGCGCAGGCCCTTGGCCAGATCGTTGCTGATTGCGGTGCCCATGCGACGTGAGTCGTAGCACGGCGGTCGGAAACGCCGCAACCGCAATCGGGCGCGGCTTGCGTCCGTGGGCGGACCGCTTTTGGTCACGTTAGCCATGGCTACCGAAAGGATCATCCTGCCCGACCTCTGGCAGCAGAAGGCGCTCTGGGCGCTCCGGATGGGTCGGGACGTGGTCCTGCAGGCTCCCACGGGTGCCGGTAAGACCCACGTCTTTGAGCTGCTAATGGACGGCGGGAACCGCGGTCAGGCGGTCTATACGGTCCCGACCCGCGCCCTGGCCAATGACAAGCGTGCCGAATGGTCGGCGGCCGGCTGGGACGTCGGCATCGCCACGGGTGACCTGAGCGAGAACCTCGGCGCACCGGTGGTGGTGGCGACGCTGGAGACCCAGCGGCAACGCATCCTCGACGGCCGGGGACCCGACCTGCTGGTCATCGATGAGTTCCAGATGCTGGCCGACCCGAGGCGCGGGATAGCCTATGAGACGGTGCTGGCCCTGGCGGGCAAGGGCACGCAACTCCTGCTCATGAGCGGCAGCGTCGGCAATCCCGCCGCGGTCGCGGATTGGCTACGGGGCCTGGGACGTACGGTCGAGCTGATCGTGGAGACGAACCGGCCGGTCCCGCTCGAGGAGGCCTCGCTCGACGGACTCGAGGTCAGTGAAGCCCCCAACGCACGCGGCGTGGTCGCCCGCGCGGTCATCAAGGCCGTGATGGCGGACCTGGGACCGGTGCTGGTCTTCGCGCCACGACGCAAGGCGGCGGAACAGCTGGCCGACGCGATCGCCGCCGGCCTCCCCTTGGGCTGCGGACCTGAACTTTCCTCCCGGCAGCGCACGCTGGCCGGCGACCGCCTGACGAGGCTGCTCCGACAAGGGGTCGGACTCCACCACAGCGGACTCACTTATTCGCAACGGGCCGACCTGGTCGAACCTTGGGCCAAGTCAGGCCGACTGAAGGTGGTCGTCGCCACGACCGGGCTAGCCTCGGGAATCAACTTCTCCTTGCGCTCGGTACTGGTCACGGACCGTCGTTACATGTCCGAGCACGCCGAGCGGGAGATCAGGCCGGACGAGCTGCTGCAGATGTTCGGACGGGCCGGGCGACGGGGAATGGACGAAAGGGGCTACGCGCTTTGGACTGGGGACTCCCCGCGTCTGGGTGAAGCCCGCCCGCTTCAGCTCCGCCGCGCCGAGAGGCTGGACTGGCCGGCCTTCCTTCACCTGATGCGGAAGGCCGATGAACCGATGACCGCCGCCGCACGATTCGCTGGCTCACTCTTCACCAAAGAGCCAATCGACCTCGCATTGGACCGACTGGAGGAACTCGACGACCCGACGGCTCCGGTCTCTGAAGGACCGTTGCGTAAAATCAGGGAGATCAAGGGCGCGGACGGCACCTGGCAACGCGAACGCCCCCTAGTAAGGCTGCGGCTCGACCGTACGCTCTACCAAGCGAGGGGAGACTGGCACCCCGCCGTCTCCAAGCCGGACTCGCTCCGTTTCATCAGGCATGGGACGCCGTGCAAATTGGCGCCCGCCGACGGCTCCGTCCGCTACGGCCGGACGGTCACGCTCGCGCACTTCCCCGCCAAGGAAGGGGCGACGCGGCTCGTCCCCGCCGAATGGCTCCTCAAGGCCCTGCGCAAGCAGGACGGAGGCCGGACACGTCGGCTGGATTGGAAACTCGAGACGCTGGAAAACCAGATTCTCCCGCTGTTGCCGAGTCTGACGGACGGCGGCGTCGCGACGGGGCAGATCTTCCTGGGACGGGATAGCGTCCAAGTGCGTCTCGACTACGCGGGCGTCATGGTGGACGCGTTCCAGGACGCCTCTGGCGCGGCCCTGCTCAACCCCGAGCGACGGGAGGTGGAGAAGCGCGACATCGTGCTCTCGGAGGCGCTCGGAGGAGCGACGCTTCATGCGGCCCGGGCTGGACGCCTCTGGCGACGGCTGGGACTCATCAATCCATCCGGACACCCCACGCGCCGGGGTGAAATCGCCTCCCTATTCCTGCACGGCGAAGGCCTCGCCGTCGCCGCGGCCCTCGAGGATGAAGGCTATCATGTCGAAGACCTTGTCTGGGACCTGGCCGAACTGCGCGCAGGCGACCGACTGGGAGCGTCGGGCCGAAATGCCAGCCGGCTCGGGGCAGTCTGCCGTCTCACCTACCGTTCGCTCACGGCCGAGGGCTACCTTCGCGACGGCCTGCCGACGAGCTTCGGCGAAGGGTGCGCCGAGGCGCTCCGTGCCTACGCCCTTCACGGCAAGACGCCGCCGCAGTCGGAGGACGGCGCCGACGCGGGCGACCTCGAGCGCGCCGCCCTCGAATGGCGCAGCACGCTGCAGCTCATCGCCCACGGCCCAGACCACCTCTGGCCACGCTGGCAGGCGCTGAAACGTGCTTCCTATGACGCCCTGCTCGCGCTCGAGTCTGCCCGCCGGACCGTCACCGCTTCCTGATCGCGGCCGCGGCAGTCCCCCGTGAACTCCTTCTCATGCTTCCAGTTCTGAGGCTTGGTGTCGTTGGTGCCCAGCATGATGACCACGACGTCGGGCTCCATGGCCAGCGCGTTCCGATACTTCTTCTCTTTCTGGTAGGGGAATTCGCCCTTACGCAGCAGGGTGCGGCCGCTCACCCGGAAGTTTCCGATGAGATAACCGTCACCCAGGAGCTCCTGCAGCTGCGCGGGGTATGATCTGCCGCGCTGGGCACCCACCCCCTGGGTGATGCTGTCGCCGACGCAGGCGATCTTCTCGGGCTGGGCGGCGCGAGCGGACATGGCCAGAAGCAGAAGGAGAAAGGAGGCGAGAATCCGGCTCAAGGCCATGAATAAAGGCCTCAAGGGGGTCTTTCCGGGACGGACGAGGTTTCTGCTCGCCCCTGCGGGCGGCAGCATCAATCATGACAGGACAGTCGTATACGCGCGTCCGCACGGAGCGATCCGTGAGGAAAGTCCGGACACCACAGGGCAGGATTCCCGTCGCAAGCCGGGGCACGGCGCAAGCCGTGACGGAAAGTGCCACAGAAAACAGACCGCCCCGCGAGGGGTAAGGGTGAAAAGGTGGGGTAAGAGCCCACCGCTCCAAGGGCGACCGAGGAGGCACGGAAAACCCAATCCGGTGCAAGACAAACAGGGGCCGTCATCAGGCCGCCCGCCGAGGACCCGGGTTGTCGCACCGCCGCAAGGCGGGACCGCAAGGCCAGAGAAATGGACGCGCAGGGGGTCGGTGAGAGCCGCCCCAGACAGAATCCGGCTTACAGTGTGCGACTCAGAAGACGAAGGGCCGGGCGGAGACGCCCGGCCCTTCCCCTTCCGCCCTCAGCGACGCGCTAGTCAACGCTGGGCAATCGGCACGTAGGCCCGGGAGGCGGAACCGACGTAGATCTGACGGGGACGGTGAATCTTCTGCTTGGGCGTCTCGGCAATCTCCTTCCAGTGGGAGATCCAGCCCGGCATGCGACCGATGGCGAAGATGACGGTGAACATCTCGGTCGGGATGCCGATAGCCTTCAGGATGATGCCCGAGTAGAAGTCGACGTTCGGGTAGAGATTGCGCTGCTTGAAGTAGGGGTCGTTCAGGGCGGCCTCCTCAAGGCGCATCGCGATCGTCAGGAGCGGGTCGTTGATGCCGAGGATCTTCAGCACCTTGTCGCACTGGGCCTTGATGATTTTGGCTCGCGGATCGTAGTTCTTGTAGACGCGGTGGCCGAAGCCCATCAGCCGTACGTTCTTGGTCTTGTCCTTCGCGTTGGCGATGAACTTGGAACCGTCGTCGCCGGAGGCATGGATCTCCTGCAGCACTTCGATTACGGCCTGATTGGCGCCGCCATGTAGGGGACCCCAGAGGGCGCAGACGCCTGCGGAGACGGAGGGGAAGAGGTTGGCCCCGCCGGAAGCCACCATCCGGACGGTGGAGGTGGAGCAATTCTGCTCGTGGTCGGCGTGCAGGAGGAGGATGAGGTCGAGCGCTTTGGCGATTTCAGGATGCACCTGATAGTCGGCGTTGGGCTGGGAGAAGAGCAGGTGCAGGAAGTTGGAACAATAATCGAGGCCCGGCTTGGGATACACGGAGGGCTCGCCTTCCTTGGAGCGGTGGGCGAGGGCGGCCAAAGTGCGGACCTTGGAGATGAGCACGGCCGCCGTCTCGTCGAAATGGGCCAGGTCGTTGGCACGCTCGTTGGTGCCGAGCTGCGAGTAATAGCAGCCGAGGGTGTTGAGGGTGGCCGAAAGCACGGCCATGGGATGGGCGTTGCCGGGGAAGCCGCTGAGGGCGATGCGCAGGCCCTCGTGAATCTGCGAATTATCAAGGATGCGCGCCTTGAAGGCGGTCAGCTGGGCGGTGGTCGGAAGCGCGCCGTAGATCAGCAGGTAGGCGGTCTCGATGAAGTTGGACTTCTCGGCCAGCTCCTCGATGGCGTAACCGCGGTAGCGCAGCACGCCCTTCTCTCCGTCGATGAAGGTGACCTTGGACTCGCAGGCGCCGGTGTTGGCATAGCCGTCGTCGAAGGTGATGTAGCCGGTCTCGTCGCGCAGCTTGCGGACATCGATGCCGCGCTCGTTCTCGGAGCCGACTAGGATGGGGAGGACGATTTCCTTGTCGTCCAGCTTCAGGGTGGCGTTCTTGTCGGTCATGGCGGGGAATTCCACCAGGACGCAGGGCTGTCCTCAGCGGACTCTTAAATTCACGAAATTCCGGTAGAGTTGCAAGCCTTTGGCCTGACTTTTCTCCGGGTGGAACTGCACGGCGAACACCCTCCCCTTGCGGACGCCGCTCACGAAACCTCCGTCGTAATTGGTCTCACACCAGACAAGCGACGGATCGGTGTCCGGGACGAGGTAGCTGTGCACGAAATAAAAGGGTTCACCCTCGGTGCGCAGGCCCTCGGTCAGGGGCGCGCCGGGCCTGAAGACCGCCTCGTTCCACCCCATGTGCGGGATGCGCAGGCCGGGCCGGGAGACGAAGCGGACGACCTGTCCGGGGAAGATGCCGAGGCCGCGTCGGTCGGCCTCCTCGGAACGCTCGAAGAGGGCCTGCAGGCCGAGGCATACGCCGAGGAAGGGACGGTCCTCCCGGATCCAACCCCTCAGGAAGTCATCGAAGCCGGACCCACCGAGGCAGTCCATGCAGTCGGCGATGGCGCCCTGCCCGGGAAAGACGACCGCTTCGGCCGAGGCGGCTTCCGCCGGAGCGGCCGCCAGGAAAGGATCAGCCCCGACGGCGGCGAGCGCACGGGAGACGCTGCGCAGGTTGCCCATGCCGTAGTCGATCACGGCGACCCGCGGGCGACGCTCTGCGACGCTTCCGGTCACGTCAGGCTAGGGTGCCCTTGGTGCTGGGGACGCGGCCGCCCTGACGGGGGTCGGTCTCGACGGCCTGCCTGAGGGCACGCGCAAAGGCCTTGAAGAGCGCCTCCGCCACGTGGTGAGGCTCCTCTCCATACTCGAGCTTGAGGTGCAGGTTGCAGCCGAGGGAGTTTGCGAGGCCCTGGAAGAACTCGCGTATCAGGGCGATGTTGAAGTCCTTCACCATGTAATTGGAGACGTCGGCCTGATAGACGAGTATGGGCCGGTTGCTCAGGTCCACGGCGCAGCGCGCCAAGGTCTCGTCCATAGGTAGGATGAAGAAACCGTAGCGGCGGATGCCGGCCTTGTCGCCCAGGGCCTGCTTGATGGCCTGCCCGAGGACGATGCCGACGTCCTCCACCGTGTGGTGATAGTCGACGTCGGTGTCTCCGTCGGCCTTGACCTTGAGATCCACCATGGAGTGGCGGGCCAGGAGGGTCAGCATGTGGTCGAAGAAGGCGACGCCGGTCGAGACCTCGGACGCACCCGTGCCGTCAAGGTCCACCTCGAGGGCGATCTTAGTCTCCGCGGTGTCGCGGTGGATGCTGGCCTTGCGGGACCCTGCGCTCATGCGGTCAAACTCTCCCCGGCGCCTTGCGATGTCAACCCTCGGCCGTCCAGGCACGGGCCGCGGCGAGGAAGGCGTCTGCCTCGGCGTCGGTTCCGACGCTCACGCGCAGGCACTTCTCAGTGAGCGGATGCCCGGGGAATCTGCGCACGAGGATGCGACGCGCCTTCAGGAATTCGAAGGCGTGAGCGGAGGTCTCGGGCGACGGCGGACGGTGGACGGACCGGGGCTCGGTGAGGACGAAGTTGCCGTGCGGCTCCACGCTGCTCCATCCAATGGCGGCGAGCTCCGCAAGCATGCGACGCCGGGTGGACTTCACCGCGGAGACACTGCGGTCAAGCCAGGCACGGTCGTGCAGCGCCGCCGCGGCCGCGGCCTGGGCGAGACGGTCGAGGTTGTAGCTGTCGCGCACGCGGTGCAGCAAGGGGGCGGTCTCCCGCGGACACAGCGCGTAGCCGGCCCGGAGCCCGGCGAGGGCATGCCCCTTGGAAAGGGTGCGGGTGACGACGACGTTGGGTGACCCGCGCGCGAGGTCCACGCAGTCGGAATCCGAGAAAGCGGCGTAGGCCTCGTCGACCACTAGCAGTCCAGGGAACCGATCCGCGAAAGCGGAGACGCGGTCGGGCGTGAACCGGATGCCCAGAGGCGCGTTGGGATTGGTGAGGAAGAAGACGGCGGCTCCGCAGGCGGCGGCCGCTTCCAAGTCGAAGCTCAGGTCCGGCAGGACCGGCACCTTGACCACCGGGGCGCCCTGCGCCGCCGCCAGGACGGGGTAGAGCGAATAACTGGGATCAAGCATGCCCACGGCGCGGCCGGGGCCGCCATAGGCGCGGATGATGAGGTTAAGCAGGTCGTCCGAGCCATTGCCCGCCACGATCCTGTCGGCCGGAAAGTCGTGGACCTTGGCGGCAGCCTCGCGCAGGGGGGATGAATCCGGCGAGGGGTAGAGACGGAGCGCCGCGCCGTCGCCAGCGACCGCGGACCTGATGGCGTCGAGTGCGGCTTCGCTGGGAGGATGAGGGTTCTCGTTGGTGTTGAGCTTCACCCACGCCCCGCCCTGCGGCTGCTCGCCGGGAACGTAGACGGGCATGGCCGCGACGTGGGGATTAGGCGAAGGCGAAGAATTCATCGGTGTCCCAGCCGCTTCGAGGCGAACTCACGGAGCAAAGTCCGCGTCTGCGCCGCGTCGGACGCGGCCAGCACCCGCGTCGCCAGCGCGTCGAGCTCGGGACGCTGGCAGTGGCGCAGCAGGAAGCGCACCTCGGGGATGGCCGAGGCCGACATGCTGAGCTCGCTGGCGCCGAGCGCAAGCAGCAGGGGCGCCCACTCGGGGTCGCCGCCAAGCTCCCCGCAAACGGAGGCGGGGATACGCGCCGACTCGGCCGCACGGAAGATCGCGCGGAGGCTCTGCACCACGGCGGGATGGCACGGGTCGTAAAGCGAGCCGACCTTGCGGTTGCCCCGGTCGACGGCCAGCATGTACTGGACGAGGTCGTTGGTGCCGACGCTGAAGAAGTCGCACTCGCGCGCGAGACGGTCCGCCACCGCCACGGCCGAAGGGATCTCGATCATCGCCCCCAGTCGCACGGGCGCCGCGGGACGCACGCCCTCCGCGGCCAGCGAGGCCTCGGCCTCACGGAACGCCGCCTTGGCCGCCAGCATCTCCTCCACGCCCGAAATCATGGGGAACATAATGGAGACGGGGCCGTGCACGGCGGCCCGGATGATGGCCCGGAGCTGCGGCCGGAAGACCTCGGGGTGGGCCAGGCAGAGACGAACGGCACGGAACCCCATGAAGGGGTTGTCTTCCGGCTCGAGCACGCCCAGACGCTTGTCTCCGCCGAGGTCTAGGGTGCGGAAGGTCACCGGATCGCCCGACGCCCGACGGATGACCTCCGTGTACTCGCCGTACTGCTCGTCCTCGCTCGGCCAGTCATCGATCCTGAGGTAGAGGTTCTCGGTACGGTACAGTCCGACGCCGCGCACGTGGAAAGCCTTCAGGTCCTCCATGTCCGAAGGCCCGCCGATGTTGGCGCGCAGCTCGAAGCGGGAGCCGTCCGACATCACGTCCTCGAAGGCCACCTCGGACATGACGCGGTCGCGTCGGGTCCGGATGATGAGCTCACGCGCGCGGTATGACTCGAGGGTCGGGGCGGTGGGATTGACGATGACCAGGCCGTCCTCGCCGTCGACCAGCACGAGGTCGCCATCGTTCACCGCGGCCATCAGGCCGGTCACGCCGACGACCGAGGGTATGCCGAGGGCGCGCGCCATGATGGCGGAATGACTGGTGCGCCCCCCTTCCTCGGTGACGAAGGCGGTGATGCCGCCGGACTCCGCGCTGACGGTGTCGCTGGGCGTGAGGTCGCGGGCGACGAGCACGCGTCCGCCGCCGACTTGGTCGCCACGCTCGGGCTGGGCTCCGACGAGATGGTCGAGCACGCGACCGGTCACGTCGCGGATGTCCGCCGCCCGGCCCCGGATAATCTCGGACTCCATGCTCTCGAAGAGTCCGACGTAATGCTGGGCGCTCTCCTTGAAGCAGTGCTCGATGTTGCGACGCGTGGCGCGGGTGCGCGACACGACGTCATCCAGCAGGGCCACGTCCTCGAGGACGAGCAGCTGGGCGTCGAAGATCTGCGCCTCGGCCTCGTTGAGGCGGAGGGCGACCTCGTCCCTCACCTTGATGATGTCGGCACGGGTGGCGGAAATGGCCGACTCCAGGCGATGGATTTCGGCCTCAGGATCCTGGTTCTCGACGCACGGCACGAGCGCCATGCCACGGAACAGCACGTAAGCCGGCCCACGGGCCACTCCGGCTGAGGAGGCCGTGCCGACGAGGCGTACCTCGGTCCTGTGACTTGCAGCCTGCATGCGGGATGTCAGTTCACGCCCGCAAGTGACGGTGGCAAGGCCTTATGCCTCCGCAAAATCGGGCTCGGACGCCTCGTCCAGTCCGGGCTCAGGAATGAAGGCAGGCATGGGCATGGGCGGCGGCAAGCCGTCGAAGACGCCGGAGGAAACCGGCGGGTCGGGTTCGTCAGGGGAGACGGAAAGGGGGAATTCGGGTTCGGACACGGCGCCGACCGCCGACTCCACGTAGTACATCAGACCGGAATACTCGGCGGGCACGGTCACCCTCAGCTCGACGAAGATGAGGAGCAGCAGACACAGATGCGCGGAGACGCGTCCGAGCCTCTGGGCGAAGGCGCTCAGGTAACGAAGGGCCTGGGCCGCGCCGGCCTGACGGCATGAACGGAGGTAGGCGGTCTGGGCTGCATGCAGCCGCATGCGCGACTGGAATCGGCTGCTCAGGTCGCCGGAGGCCCGGATTGCGTCGCGCAGCCGCAGGACCTGGGCCTGGCCGGCCACGCCGTCAAGGTAGGCGTAGGTCAGCTGGTCGAACTCGGGGAGCGAAGGGAGCGTCTCCTTGCGGAGCACGGCCTCGGCGGCCTCGCGGCTGGCCAGGCCGCGCTGGGCGCGACGCAGCCGTACGCGGGCGCGGAAGAGCTCCCGGTTGTCGGGCGATCCGGAGACGAAGGCGCGCAGGGCGGAAAGGTCGGAAGCGGAGGCGGACCCCTCGACGTAGCGGACGACCAATGATTCGAACTGAAGGACGTTCACTGCCTGAACTCCCCTCCCATGAGATTGCGCAGGGCCTCGCGGGCCCGGTTGATGCGGCTCTTGACCGTGCCGATGGAAAGGCCGAGCTCCTCGGCGATCTCCTCATAGGACAAGTTCTGGACGTTCCGCATGGTAAGTATCTGAGCGTGCTCCGGCTTGAGTTGTTCCATGCACTCGGCCACTTTGCTCACAAATTCGTTGTGCTGGGCCTCGCCGCCCGGACCCTGGGATCCGTCCGGAAGGATGTCATGCAGGGTGGTTCCTTGGTCCTCGCCGAGGTCGGCGTCCAAGGACATGGACTGATCACGCTTGCGCCGACGCCAGTACCAGTAGCGATTACGAGCGAGATTGGCGCCAATCTGATGAATCCAGGTCGAAAAAGTGGCCGTACCGCGGAACGAAGTGAGCACCCGGTGAGCCCTTATGAAGGTGTCCTGGGTGATCTCCTCGGCGTCCTGACGGTTGCGCAGCAGGGAGAACACCTTGGCGAAGATCCGCCCCTGGTATTTCAGGACGAGCTCATTGTAGGCCGAAAGGTCGCCCTTTCTGGCCCGATCAAGGGCGGACTGGTCGGCTTCAGTTTCCATGGGGTCCAATGAAGGGAAATGATGCTGACAAAAACCCACTTTTCAACTGCTCTTTCCAATCTCCGTCCGCCCAGCCGTCCGGCCCCATGCTGCCCTCTTTTAAGAAGTCCTCCCAAGTGCGTTGGCTTAACTGTCTTTCCGGCGCCCGTGGCCTGGCCAAGGATCTCTCGGCGGCCCATCCGAACTGCTCCGTCCGCGTCATGCAAGGCGGTGCGGACCTTATGCTGGAGCCCGGCGAAAGGCCCTCGTTCCTGAACGGAGCCGCCTTCCGCTCGCCGACCGGACTCACCGAGGTCTCCACCCTGCAGACCGACGGGGCGCTCCTGGTGGTGGGCCCGGAGGATGACACGACCATCGAGGCCGCGGATTGCTCGCGGTGGGCGCTGTTCGACGTCATCACGGGCGAACAGATCGCGGAGTGCCCGGCGGTCGCGCTGCTGGACCGCGCCGCCGAACTGGGTCGCGCCCCGGACACGCTGGGCTGCACGCCGTGCGGCCTGGAAATCGGGTTCAGCCTCTCCAAGGTCGCCCCCCTGCTCGCTCCCGCCCCCGAGCCCGTCAAGTCGGCCACGGCTTCGCTTTCGGCAGAACTGAACAAGGGGGCCCACGTCTGCCCGGTCTGCTGGACGCGCTTCGACGCCGGCGATGCCCTCAGCGTCGCGGTCCATGAGGACCTGCGCGGCGATCCGGTGCTGGGCTCTGACGCCAGGCTCCGTTTCCATCCGACGCGCTTCAACGACCAGGGGCTCGCGCTCGACCCGAAGGGCCTCGCCTGCACCGACATGGCGTGCCCTCACTGCCGCCGCCAGCTGCCGCCCGGCTACCTCGACCTCCCTCATCGCATCATCTCGCTCATCGGCGCGCCGAGCTCAGGCAAGTCCTACTACCTGGCCGTGCTCACGCGCGTGCTGCAGGAACGCCTGCCGACGGACTTCGGTCTGGCGTTCCGCGACGGCGACCCGAGCGGCAACATGTTGCTCAACCAGATGCGCAATTCGCTGTTCTCGGCGACCACGCCGGAGGAGGCGCTGCTCGGCAAGACCGCCCTGGAAGGCGCGACCTATGAGAAGCTGCCGCGCCTGGGCAAGATGGTGTCCCTCCCGCGTCCATTCATCTATTCGGTGGGCCGGCCCGGCCAGCGCTCGAAGGAGAACTCGATGATCTTCTACGACAACGCCGGCGAGCACTTCGAACCGGGCATCGACATCCATGACTCGCCCGGGGCGATGCACATCGCCACCTCCTCCGGGCTGATCTTCCTCTTCGACCCCACCGCGAACGCCCGCTTCAAGTCCAGGCTGGTGGGCGTCGGGGATCCCCAGCTCACGATGCGCGGCCGAATCGACCAGCAGGACACGATCCTCGCCGAGATGGAGACGCGCATCAAGCGGGTGCTGGGCCTTTCGCACGAGCAGAAGATCGCCACGCCGCTGGCGTTCGTGGTCGGCAAGTGCGACACCTGGGCCCACCTGCTGCCTTCGCCGCTCGAGCCGGTCGTGCGCAACGGAGGACTCGACCTCGCCGCGCTCGACCGCAACTCCGGCCGCGTGCGCACGGTCCTCGCCGAACTCTGCCCCGAGCTCGTCGCCTCGGCAGAGTCGCTCGCCTCCGAACTGCTCTACTTCGCCGCCACCTCCTTCGGTCACTGCCCAGTGACGGTCGAGGCGGGACCCAACCGCGGACGCATCGCGCCGGACCCCCTGCGGCTCTCGCCCGCGCACGTGCACGAGCCGGTCTACTGGCTACTCCGGCTCGCCTCTCCCGACCTCATCTCCTCCGCCCCCTGACATGCCCCTGCAGCTCATCTTCACTTCGGCTCCGCAGGGGCTGGCCGCCGGACGCTCCGGCTTCTGCACGGTGTCGCGCCACCGGGAGATGCCCGACCGTCTGGTGCAGATCCTGGAAACCCTCGGCACGCCCCACGCCGCGGGCGAAGGCGAGACGTTCACCTGCCGTTCAATCGAGGCCGGAGGGCGGCGTTGGATCGCGCTCTCGAGGTTCGTCGCCCGAGGGCTTGACTACACGCGCCGGGACAACCGTCTCGCGCATCACTTGGTCTTCACGCCCGAAGAGGCGACGGTGCTGCCGCCAGCCGCAGCGGTGGCCCTGCGCTGGAAGGGCTGGAAGGACGAGTGGACGGAACAGCCCCGTTGGCTGGAAGGCCACGACCGTCCGCTGACGCTCTCCAAGGACGCGCCGCTCACGCCCGCCGTGACCTGGCGCGAGGTCACGGGTACGGGTTCCAAGGCGGCCTGGCTGGTCCAAGGGAGCTCGGCGACGCCGGTCTGCCTGATCAACGCACCCGCGACGCCGCGCACGCTACGCCTGCTGGCCGAATCCGCCGCCCTGCTCGGCGAAGGCGCCTGGTCCGTCTCCTTCACGACGGACGCAGGCGTGACCGGAGGCGAGGGCTTCGACTGGTGCGTGGGCACGGCCGCAGGACGCCTCGACACGCTCGACCTTTCCCAGGCGGCCTCGCTCCCCGCACCGACCGGCCCCGCCGCCAAAGCGGCCGCCACCGGTGCCGCCGCGCCGGTCCGTTCGAACGCCACGGCGCGCTTGAAGGAAGCGGCGGCCAGGAAAAGCGGCCCCTCCGGCCTGCTCATCGGCGCTGTCGCGCTGATCGCCTTCGCGGCCGTCGGCCTGGGCATCGCCTATTTCCGCACGCCGCCGCCGCCACCCCCTCCCCCTCCGCCCGCCGCGCCCCGCGCCCCTTCCGCGGAGGAGATCGCCAGGGCCGACGAGATCATGCGCGTCAACAGCGCCCTCGGAGCGATCGAAGGACTCGTCGCACGGGAGGAATTCGTTGAGGCGGCCAAGCTCTGGCTGCTGAGCGCCGAGCTCTCGCCTGAATTCACCAGACGCCAAGCGAGTCAGAATCTCCCCGGACTCAGGTCGAGGTACTCCGCCGGAGCCGCGCGCAAGCTGTCCTCGGAGCTCGACCGTAAGGGCGTCACCGCCGCCTCCTACCTGCTCAAGGAGGCGCTCGAGGCGGTCTCGGTGGGGAAGAGCCTGGGCGTCCCCGAGGACGCCGGATGGGCCGCCCTGACGGCGACGGTCACCAAGCTCCGCACGGCGGCCGAACTCGACGTCCGACCCACGACGCTCATCGTCGGGACATGGGTGACAGCTGATTCGGGACCGAAGGGCCCGTCCCAGGCCGACTTCGAACTGCCGCCCGCCGGTGCCGACGCCTTCGCCGCCCTGATCAGCTCGGTCGGCATCACCAAGTCCAGGTCGGTCGACGTGCGCCTGCGCGTGGTGACGCTCGAATCATTCCATCGCAAGGACGCGACGCGCTTCATCGGTGGGGAGATCCGCAAGGGCGGAGAGGCCGACTGGATCGAGGCCACGCCGGAACCCGGCAGGCTGTCCTCCATCATGGTCGGAATCGGAGCCAAGGCTCGCAAAGTCACGCTGCAGTTCAACGACGGACGCGGCGGCGACCGCGACGCCAACCGTCTGCTGGAAGTCGAGCTGCCCGGCGGCGAACGCCGGGCCTTCGCGCTCATCGGCTCACCGAAGGCGCTGCGCCCGCTGGACCTAGGAACCTCCGCCCTCATCGCCGACCCGGACACGAAGGCGGTCCGCGCCGCCCCTTGGGCGGAGAACGCGCTCAACGGATTCGTGCACGCGGCCGGAAGCGTCGGCCTCTACCCCGACGGGCATGAGTTCCCCGACCGCGACCTGCCCTCCGTGCGCGCTACGCGCTCAATGCTGGAGACGGACCTCATCAGGCTGGAGAGGGCCACGGGTCCGTCCGCACCCAGCCAGGGGGAGGTCTCCCGCCGCCGACGGCTCCTCGAAGCCGGCGACCCAGTCGGAGCCGGGGCTCCCTGGTCCTTACGTGCGGTGGACGCCCGAGGACAGGCCGGTCCGGTCCTGCTGGAGTTCCGCTGATCGTGTCCCCCGAACGTCTCATCGCACGGATCAGGCTCCAGCTGGAGCTGGGCACCCCCGACCTTGAGTCTCGTTCGCTCGCGGCCGAATACGCCTCGCTCTGCTCCCGGGTCCGAGAACGGCTGGAACAGTGCGCCACGCTCATCGGCGCAGGCGACGACCACGCCGCGTTTCAGGCGGCCGAGGCGGATCCCGACCTGCTGGGACTCTGCGCGCACCTGAGCTTCTCCGACGCGGACCGCTGGCACGGATTCTGCCGCGAACACGGGCTGCCCGCCGGCTTCCCGCTCGACGACCGCCACCTGCTGGCGGTCGAGGGACTCTACGGGCGCGCCATCGGCGAAAGCCACCCGCTTTACCGCGACTACCGCGACGCGATCCGCAGACGCGATGAGGAACGCGCCCTCGAGGTGCTGAGATCCATCGTCCGCATCAATCCCGACGACCCCAACGCCCGCCAAGAGCTATCCCGGCTGTCCTCGAAATTCCTGCGCGAGTCACTGGTGAAGGTGGCTGCGGCCTTCGCTGGAGGCAGGGAGTCCGAAGCGGCCAGACTGATGGACCGCATGGAACGCTTCGGCACCGGCGACCTGACGGGCGAACCGCGCTGGGACGAGGCCCTCCTGCGTCGGCAGGCCTGGCTCCGCCTGCGCGCCGCGGAGCAGGCCTCGACGCTCGCGGAGGAGATCCGCTCCGCCCGACGCGCCGGGGACTGGGAGTCCTGCGCCACGGCCCTGCCGCGTCTGCGCGCGCTGGAAAGGGACCACCGCCTCGAACCCGCGGGCGAAGACATCGCGGAAATCGAATCGTGGGCGGGAACCCTGGCCGCCGACGCGGCGCGCGAGGCCGCGGTCAGGACCGCCCTCCAGGAACTTGCGGAGGAACTGGACCGGCTCCGCGAAGAATCGGCCCGCGGGCTGCACCCAGCGGCGCTCATCGCGAGGCTAGGCAGCTGGCTCGAACGCGCCGGCGAGCACGGCGACCGGATTGCCGAAGGTTCGGCCAAGCAGGCCCGCTCGCTCCGCCAGAAGGCCCGGGCGCGCCTGAGCCGCCGTTACACGCTCCTTCTGACCGGCTGGGTCGCCGCCCTGCTGGTCATCGGGGCGGGCGCCGTCTGGTGGAGCCAGCGTCAGAGCGAGCAGCTCCGCACGGCCCAGGGGCTCGAACAGGTCCGCGCGCTGGTCGCACGCTGGGAACACGGCGCCGCCGAGAAGGCTCTGCAGTCGCTGCCGACCGGCTTCGCCACACCGGAGGAGCTCTCCGGCCTCAGGACCGCCATGGAGGCCAACCGGAGGACCGAGACGGGCTTGCGCGAGGACGCCGCCTACCTGCGCGACGTCCTCAAGGCGGGCGTCCGCACCGAGGACGCCGCCAAGGTGGAGCGTCGTCTGCGCGCCTACATGACCAGGCTTGAGGCGGCCGGCGCGGCCGTGCGTGAATCCCTGGAGAAGGAATTTTCCGAAGGCGGACGTCTGGCCGCGGAATGCGTGCGCTCCCTCGATCAGGCCCGCTCCGACCTCTCCGCCCAGGCCGCCGCACTCAAGGCGGCGCTGGGCGAAGGCGAACGGGCCGCGGATCCCGCGGCCGCGGTCGCCGCGCTCGATCGCATGAAGGCGCTGGTGCGCCTGCTGACGGAGGCCGGAGACGTGAGGCTCGACGCCTTCGCGGCCGAAGCCGACCGCGCCTCGGTCAGGCTCGCCGACGAAAGGCGCGCCATCGAGATCAGGCGCTCCCTGGAGCAGTCCCCCGACCTCAAGGCCTACCTCGAGGCGCTCAGCAGCGCGCTCAGGGAGATGCCCGCCGGATCCGATTCCCACCGGAGGGCCTCCCACGTGCTCGCCGGCGCACCGTCGCTGCGCGAACTGCCGCGGGCGGCCCTCGCCCCGCGCTTCGCCGCCATGTGGGACGCCGCGGGCACGCCCGAAAGCTCCGGAAGCTTCCTGCCGCTCACGCTCAGCGAAGGCGAGGCCGCCACGCTGAAGCGAATCGGGGACGACTCGCTGACGCGCCAGCTGCGCCGTCTGAGCCACCACTACGTCGAGCCACGCGGCCGCCGGCCGATGCGGCCGATCGTCGTCATCGGCGAGCCGGTCACGCAGCGCAACGTCATCAGCAACGGCACGGAATACGTCACGACGGCCGATGAACTCTCCCCCGAGGGCGCGGTGGTCCGCGGAAGCTGGCGTCGCATCGAGTTCAACAACGACGTCAAGGTCGGCGACTTCCTGACGGACGAGGGGCCGGTGACGGAGGCCTCGCACCTCAGGCAGTTCGCGCGGCTAGTCGATGAGACGGGCCGGGCCACGGCGCCGGTCCTCCGCACGCTCGACCTTGTCCGCCGCGCCGACAAGGTACCGGTCGAGCTGCGCGCCTGGCAGACCCAGGAGCTATTCAAGGTCGCCGCCATGCGCCCGGAGGTCTGGGGGCTGACGTTCACCCCCTCGGCCCAACGCGACGCGGAGAAGCTGCGTCGCATCACGCAGAACGCGGTCGCCCAGCATGACTTCCTCTTCCGCGAGCGCTGGGCGGCTTCGCTCTCCGACCTCACGCTGGCGCTGGTGCGCTCGTCCGGCCCCGATTACTACAAGGAGGCGACTTTCTGGCGCACGCTCGCCGGCGCCCTCCGCTCCAAGCAGGTCGTCTTCGCCGGACACGTGGGCGCGGACGGACGTCCGGTGGTGCGTGAGAAGATCCCCGGCGAGGGGCTCTTCGGACTCAACCGTGACGGCAAGCCCGCGCTGCTCTTCCGCACCGACCCGCAAGGGGTGCCCGAACAGGTCGTCGACGCCGCGCCCTACTCGCCGCTGCTGCGCATGCCTGGCACGGTGGAGGAGGCCGCGAAGTCCGCCGGCAACGAAGGCGTCCCCGTCCCGCCCGGAGGGTGGGAATCCATCCTGCAAGGGCGCGACCTCTGACCCGCATGCGCTTCGAAGGCACCCATAGGATTCGTTGGAAAGGCGCCGTCAGCGGCCCCTTCCCCGCCTCGGTCATCATCGACATGCTTCGCGCGGGGGAGGTCAGCCTCGCCCATTCGGTCGAGGCGGAAGGCCGCTGGATCACGGTGCGGGAATTCCTTCGCGGGACGCACCCCAAGTCTGAAAGCGCCCCCTCGGCGATGGCCGGCACGGAGACCCGTGAGGCCGACCGCCAAGACGACGTCGCAGCGGGGAGACGGACGTCGGATGACTCCATTGAGCG
Source organism: Verrucomicrobiota bacterium (assembly GCA_016871415.1). Classification (GTDB taxonomy): domain Bacteria; phylum Verrucomicrobiota; class Verrucomicrobiia; order Opitutales; family UBA953; genus UBA953. Next base: position 16,168 of record VHDL01000004.1, on the reverse strand, counting down.
CGCCGTGCGGGAAGGCTACCTCTGGTGCGGCTCCACCTTCCTGCTCCCGCCCGCCTTCGGACTGCTGGTCTGGCTGTGGGTGCTGGCGGTGCCGGAGACGCAGCCGCTGTCCCGCTTCGTGCTGCTGACCTTCTGCTCGCTCGTCGGGAGCCTGCTGCCGGTCGCCATGGTGAGGCGCGTAGGCTCGGTGCTGGACCACGAGGGGCTGGGCGAACTCAGGCAGGCCCAGGGCAGGCTGTCCGTCATGCTGGCCGTGCTCGGACTGGCCTTCTGGCTGGTCATGTTCTGGTTCCTCAAGGGAGGCTCCTGAACCGCTAAGGGCTTGACGGAGAGGCCACCTGCAGGTGAACTCCGCACCCGGCCAAACGGTAGCGTAGCTCAGTTGGTTAGAGCGAGGGACTCATAAGCCCTAGGTCGGCGGTTCGATCCCGCCCGCTACCACCAGGCCGGTGCCTCAGGCCTTGAGCATGGCCGACACCGGCACGTCGAGTCCGTCCTTCCAGAGGGACTCAAGGGCGTAGTCGCGGCGCACGTCATCACGGAAGAGGTGGAAGATGACGTCAAAGGCGTCCACGACGGTCCAGCCGCTATCCTTATGCGACTCGATGCCCCGCGCCGGAGAACCGGATTCGTCCAGGGAACGCTCAAGCTCGATGCGCAGGGCGCGCAGATGGGGCTCGGAATTACCGGTGGCGACGACGAGCCAGTCGGCCACGGAAGACAGCTGTCCGAGGCGCAGGACGCGGACGGCCTCCGCCTTCTTGTCATCCAGGGCCCTAACGGCCGCCACGACGTGCGCGGGCGGCACGGGCACGGGCTGCGCCGGCGCCTTGACGGGCGCGGCTGAGCTACCACGCGCCTTGGAGGCGACGGGCTTGGCGGGAGCACGCCTCGCGGGCTTGGCCACGGGCTTCGTGCCGACCTTGCGGAGGGGCTTCTGGGAGGCGGGCTTCTTCTTGGCAGAGGGCATGTTCAGTCGCGGTAAAGTCCGCGCTCTTCGATGAATGTCACCACGGCCCGGGGCAAGCCGTTTCCGGCCCGGCCTCCCGCACGCAGTGATTCGCGGATCGCGGTCGAGGACCAGGGCTCCTCCGGCGCGGGCAGCACGACGACCTTCGCGAGACCGCGCAAGGTAGCGGGGACGTCCGCACGCAGGCCGGAACGCGGGAAGACGGCGAACGTCACGAGGCGGCACAGGTCCGCGGCGTCCTTCCAACAGTCGAGACGCACGAGCTGGTCCGAACCCAGGATCCAGTGGAGTTCGGCGCCGAGATGGTCCGCCGTAAGTTCGCGGGCGGTGTCGATTGACCAACTCATGCCGCCCCGCCTCATCTCGCGCGCGTCGACCCTGGCCCAGGGACGGTCGGCGAAGGCGAGCGCGGCCATGGCCAGGCGGTCCGAGTCCGAGGCCCTCGGCGAGGCATCGCGCAAGGGCGACCGTCCTGCCGGCACGACGTGCACGGCGTCGAGTCCCAGCGAGCGCCACGCGGCGTCCGCCGCCGCAACGTGTCCGAGATGGGGCGGATCGAAGGTGCCCCCGAGTATGCCGAGCTTGACGGACATCGGCCTCCATCTTGCGTGCCCGGCAGCCGAGGCAACCCAAAGCAGGCTTGTCCCCGGATGGGACGGCGCCGACTATGCGTCATGGCGCCGGCCACACGCTTCCTGCCCAGCGACTTCGGTCCGGAGAAGACCGTGGCCATCATCGCCGGTAAGGGACGCTACCCCGCCCTGCTCGCAGAATGCGCCAGAGCCCGGGGCGCCCAGGTCGCCCTCGTCGCCTTCGAGGAGGAGACGGACCCGGCGCTCTTCGACGCTTTCCCGGAATCCCGCCGGCGCTCGGTCGCAGTCGGCAAGCTCGGCCGTCTCATCGATTCGCTCAAGGAACTGGGGGCAGCGGGCGCGGTGATGGCCGGACAGGTCACGCCCCGCAAGCTGTTCTCCGGGATGGTGCCCGACCTCAGGCTGGTCGCCCTGCTGGCCCGGCTGAAGGAACGCAATGCGGAGACGATCTTCGGCGCGGTCTCCGCAGAGATTGAATCCGCCGGCGTGCTCATGCTCGACGCCCGCGTCTTCCTCGACGACCACCTGGCCTCGGTAGGATGCATGACGGGACGGAACTTCGGCGCCGAGGCTCCGGAGATCTCCTTCGGCATGTGTATAGCGCGCGAGATGGCCCGGCTCGACGTCGGGCAGTCGGTCGTCACCGCTAAGGGCACGGTCATCGCAGTCGAAGCCTTCGAAGGCACGGACGAAATGCTGCGCCGCTGCGCCGTCACCGGCGGCAAGGAGATGCTCCTCACCAAGGCCTCCAAGAGCGGGCAGGACTGGCGCTTCGACGTCCCCTGCTTCGGGCTGAGGACGCTGGAATGCATGGCGGAAGGCAAGGTGATGCGCGCCTCGCTCGAGGCCGACGGCGTGCTCATAATTGACCGTCCCGCGGTCATCGCCCGCGCCAGGGAGCTCGGCATCGAGCTCAGCGGCTTCCCTCCCGCGGCCTGAAGTGAGCTTCACGCGACGCCAGTTCCTCGCCACCGCCGGCCTAGCGGCGCTCGGCCAGGGCTGCACGTCCCCGTCCGGCTCCGCCAACGCGGAGTCGTTCGACTTCGCCTTCCTGACGGACATGCACGTGCAGCCCGAACGCGGGGCCACGGACGGGCTGCGGCTCTGCGTCCGCTCGGTCAACGCGCTGGCGAAAAGGCCCGATTTCGCCATCACGGGCGGGGATCTCGTCATGGATGCCCTCGATGTGGGGCTGGAACGATCGCGGATGGAGTTCGGGCTTTTTGATGAGTGCATGCGCGGTCTCGAGCTGCCAGTCCATCACACGCTCGGTAATCACGACGTCGTGGGATGGTCGGCGAAGGGGCTCGTTCCGGACGCCCATCACGACTTCGGTAAGAAGCTCTTCGCCGAACGCTACGGGCGCGGACGCACGTACCGCAGCTTCAGTCACCGCGGCTGGCGCTTCGTGCTGCTCGACTCGGTGGGCTACGACGCCGCGACGCGCTCGTACCGGGGCTGGATCGACGAGGAACAGCTGGCCTGGCTTCGCGCCGACCTCGCCGGACCAGGCCGGGGCATGCCCACGGTCATCGTGACGCACATCCCCTTCTACTCCGTCTGGCACCAGGTGCACTCCGGTCCGACGGCGCGGCTGGACGCCAAGGCGCTCGTGGGCAATGTGCACGAATTCAGGAAGCTCTTCGACCAGCATGACGTACGGTTGGTGCTCAGCGGGCACGGCCACGTCGTGGAGCGCATCGAGATCGGCAGGATCGCCTACATCCAGGGCGGCGCCGTTTCAGGAATGTGGTGGAAGGGGCCAGTCTTCGGCAAGCCGGAGGGCTACGGCGTCATCACCTGCCGTTCCGACGGCACGTTCGACTGGAACTACCGCGACTTCGGCTGGAAGGCGCGGACCTGAGGAATCGCTCAGTCGAAGAACTCCCAGCCGGGAAGGCTCTGCGCAAGCAGCCATCCCGCGACCAGGGCGAGCGCAGCCAGGAAGATGCGGCGACGACGCACCCTCGCGCCGGCTTCATCGAGGTCGGCATGGTTGGCGCCGTACTCCGAAGAGAAGGAGATCCTCATCCGCACGTACCACGGAAGCACGGTCTGATCGGAAAGGTCCCGGTGCACGTAGGCGCCCTCGCGGTAATCGCGGCGTTTCCAACGGCGGGCATCGAGCAATCGGACCATCGCTTCCTCTATGAACCTCTCCCAGACGCTTTACAAGCGAAGGCTACGCGGGTAGTCCCTTCGACGTGAAGTCCATCGCCAGGTCCGTCCGCGCCCTCAAGGGGGTCCGGCCCGTCGTTTGCCTGACGGCCTATGACGCCCCGACGGCCCGCATGGCCGCCGAGGGGGGCGCCGACCTCATCCTGGTCGGAGATTCGCTCGGAAACGTGGTCCTGGGGCTTCCGGACACGGTGGGGGTCACGCTGGACATAATGCTCCACCATACGGCCGCGGTCAGCCGGACGACGCCGGACCGGCTGGTGGTCGCCGACCTGCCCTTCGGGGTGGCCCATGAGAGCTTCGGCCGGCTTCTGGACGCCTGCCGTAGGCTGCTTCAGGAAGGCGGCGCCCAGGCGGTCAAAATCGAGGGCGGCGCCTCGCTCGCCAAATCGGTCGCCAAGCTCGTCGACGCTGGAATCCCGATCATGGGTCACGTGGGGCTGCTCCCGCAACGATCCCGTTCCAAGGGGCTCCGCAAGCAGGGGGTCACGCTTTCGGAACGTGCCTCGATCCTCATGGACGCACGGGCAATCGAGGCGGCCGGCGCCTTCGCGATGGTCGTCGAGTGCGTCGACGCTTCCTTCATGCCCGAAATCACCGCGGCGGTCGGCATCCCGACGATCGGCATTGGCTCCGGCCGGGGCTGCGACGGACAGATCCTCGTCATCCATGACCTGCTGGGCCTCACGCCCGCGCCGCCGCCCTTCGCACGGCCGGAAGCCCGGCTCCACCGCGACGCAGTCGCCGCCATCCGCCGCTGGGCCGCCAAGGTCCGCCGATCTTCCCCATGAACTGCGTCGTGTTCGGAGCGGGCGCCTGGGGCACCGCGATGGCCATTCACCTCCACCGGCAGGGCCATACGGTCACGCTGGTGCCACGCCGCCTCGAACAGGCCCTCGCCATCTCCGACTGCCGGGAGAACCGCGACTATCTTCCCGGCCATGCAATCGACGACAGCATGCAGATCGGGCTGGAGCCAGCCCCGGCCCTGATGGACGCGGACCTGGTGTTCCTCGCCTGCCCGTCCAAGGGACTCTCCGAACTGCTGGCCCGCATCGTCCCGGCCGCCAAGACCGCCCGGCCGCGCATGGCCGTTTCGCTCATCAAGGGACTCGACCAGACGACGCTGCGTCGCCCGAGCGAGATGATCGCCGAGGCGTTCCCTGGAACGCCGGTTGCGACGCTCAGCGGCCCGAGCAACGCCGACGAGGTGGCGCGCGGGCTGCCGACGGCCATGGTGCTGGCGGCCGAACGCGATGACAACCTGCTCCGCGAGGTCCAGTCGGCGGTCAGCGGACCGACGCTCCGCGTCTACACGTCCTCGGACCTGGCGGGCGTCGAGATCGGGGGCACAATCAAGAATGTCTACGCGGTAGGCGCCGGGCTCTGCGACGGACTCGGCCTGGGCTCCAACGCCAAGGCCGCGCTGCTCACCCGCGGGCTCCAGGAGATGATCCGGGTGGGTCAGGCGGTCGGCGGTCGCATCGAGACGTTCCTCGGGCTCGGCGGCGTGGGCGACCTGATGGCCACGGCTCACGGCCCCTGGAGCCGCAACCGTTCGCTCGGCGAGGAACTGGCCACCGACGCGCCCGGGACGCTGGCCTCGCTGGCGCGCCGCAAGGAGGCGGTCGAAGGCCACCGCGCGACTGAGACGCTCACGCGCCTCGCCAAGGCCAAGGGCATCGACGCTCCCATCCTGTTCTGCCTGCATGACATCATGTACGCAGGTCTCGATCCCCGCGCGGGCGTGACAGCGCTGATGACCCGCGACCTGCGCTCGGAAGCGTGACGAATCGGAGTACGGAACGCCGACGCTCGGCCATCGCGGGCGAAGGGCTCTTCACGACCAAGCCGTTCGCCGCCGGCGAAAGGATGGTCCGCTACGTCGGCACGACCTCGGTCACGCCGCCGCCGCCCTCGGACGGCATGGTCTTCGGCCTAGAGGTCCGCCCTGGGCTCTGGCTGGACGGTGCTTCGGAAGACAACCCGGCCCGGACGGCTAACCATTCCTGCGAACCTAACGCCGACTTGGTCTGGGATGAGGCCGAGGGTGCGGCCTGGCTCTCGGCAAGGCAGGATCTTCGGGCAGGCACGGAGGTGACCTTCGACTACGGGTTCAGCCTGACCGAGGCGCTTACCCACCACTGCCTCTGCGGCAGCCCCTCCTGCGTGGGGCGCATCGTGGCCGCGCCCTTGCGCGCTTCGCTCCGGCGGCACCTCCGGCACCCCGGGGCAAGGAGGGATTGACCCCCTCGCCGGGGACGCTCACTTTCCGAGGGTCATTCCCGACCCTTTGTTCATGAAAAAAGTCGCCCTTAACGAGCTCGACCCCCGCCTCCAGAAGCAGGTGGGTCAGGCGGACCAGCAAATCCGGTCCAACCCCCAGTACGCCGTCGAAATCCTCGCCGGCATCCTGTCCCGGAATCCCGGCTGCGTAGAGGTGCGCCGCTCGCTCCGCCAGGCCCAGAAGGCCGTCCTCGGCACCCGCAAGGGGCTCTTCGACGGCGTGGTCGGCGTCCTAACCTCCGGCATGATCGCCAAGGCGGTCGAGGCCGATCCGGTGGCCGCCATCAGCGAAGCCGAGGCCACGCTGGCCAAGAAGCCCACCGACCCCAACGCCAACAAGACCATCGCCCTCGCCGCAACGAAGCTCGGCTTTCACGCGCTCGCGGCCTTCGCCTACGAGGAGCTCGCCGCCCACGACCCCAAGCAGGTTCAGCATCACGTCGACCTGTCCAACACCTGGATCGCGGGCGGAGAATACGACAACGCCCTCCACGCGGCTGACGCCGGACTCAAGCTCTTCCCCGGCAACGGCGACCTGCAGGAGGCCGTCCGCCGCGCCTCGGTCAACAAGACGATGAAGAAGGGCAACTGGGAGGACAAGGGCGACTTCCAGTCCAAGCTCAAGGACAAGGATGAGGCGCTCCGCCTCGAGCAGGCCGCGCGCAAGGTGACCGACGCCACCACGGCCGCCGAGCAGATCGCCCTGCTCGCCCAGAAGCTGCAGGAACAGCCCGACAGCATCGACCTCTACCGTGACATCGTCCGCCAGTTCACCGCCATCGGCGACCTCGACAACGCCATCGCCTGGCTGCAGCGGGGACGTCTCACGACGCTCGGCAGGGCCGACACGTCGCTCGAAAGGCAGGAGACCGATCTCGTGGTCCAGAGGCTCGAGAACCGCTCGAAGCAGCTTCGGGAACGCGCCAACGCCGCACCGGGCGACGCTGCCGCCCAGGCCGAGCTGGCCGCCATTGAGTCCGAGCTCGCCGAATACCGGCTGCGCACGGCCGCAAGTCTGGTCGAACGCTATCCGAACGACTACTCCTTCCGCTACGAATTCGGCATCCTGCTCCTCGCCTCCGGCCGCACGGACGAGTCGGTCCAGCAGCTGCAATACGCCCAGCGCAACCCGAAATACCGCCAGCCGGCCCTGCTCGCCATCGGCCGCGCGTTCGTGGTGTCGGGCAAGTTCGACCTCGCTGTCGAGCAGCTCACCGCCGCCAAGGGCGAGATCCAGGTGATGAACGACCTCAAGAAGGAGGTCATCTACGAACTTGGCCTCGCCTACGAGAAGATGGGCAAGGCCAAGGAGTCGGTCGACGAATACAAGGTCATCTACATGGCCGACTCGGGCTTCCGCGACGTGGCCAAGAAGATCAACGACTTCTACGAGCGCCAGAAGGGCGCCTGAACGACCCAGTAGGCTCCCGGACGGCGCCCCGCGCCGACGCCACACCCTGCCCATGGCACTCACTCCTTTCCGCAGCCGTCTTATCGCCGACGTCGGCATCAGCATGGGGGACGAGGGCAAGGGCCGTCTCATCCCCGAGATTGTTCGCGAACTCCAGGCCTCGACGGGCCGGCGTGACGCGGTCGGCACGGTGCTCAAGGTCAACGGCGGCGCCAACTCGGGCCACACGGTAGCCGGACTGAAGCTCAACCTGCTGCCGGGCGGGGTCGCGGAACGCGACGTGCCCTGCCTCGGTCTCGGCGCAGGCGTGGTCGCCGACCCGCGCAAGGCGCTCTGGGAGGCGCTGCCGCTCGAACGCGCCGGTCTACCGGTGCTCTCCCGACTCCTTATCGACGAACGCTGCATGGTCAGCGACATCGCCCACCGGGTGCTTGATCTGGCCTGGGAAGACTACCGGGTGGAACGGCTCGGCCAGGATCCACGCGGGTCGACGGGACGTGGCATCACGCCGGCCTACGCCGACGAGGTCGGGCAGTTCCAGATCCACTACGCGGAGTTCCTCGCGGACCGCTCCGAATACGCAGCCCGGCTCTCCGCCCGGCTCGACCGCGCCGCCGGCACCGTGCGCGACGTCTGCCGGCTGGCTCCAGAGAAATGGTCCGGTCTCTTCGTCCGGCTGACGGAGGCCGAGCAACGCGCCAACCAGGGCACCATCGACGCCGGGGTGTTCCCGGCCTCGGAGTTCGACTTCACGCGCTTCGCCGGCAAGGACCCCTTCACGTTCGACCACGCGGCGGTGCTCGCCGCCTGGTGGGACGCGGGCTCGCGGCTCGCCGGCTGCGTCGGCGACGTCCGGGAACGGGTGCTCGGCGACCTCGCCGCAGGCCGTACGGTGCTCGGTGAGTTCGGCCAGGCCTACTGGCTCGACAAGCGCGCGGGCTTCGCACCTAACGTCACGGCCTCCCACACCTACGTACCGGAATTCTTCCATTCAGCCGGCATCCCCGCCCAGGCGGTCCATACGGTGGGCTGCTGCAAGGCCTATGACACGAAGGTCGGGACGCACGTGTTCCTCACGAAGATGCCCGACGAACACCCGCTCCAGCGCGCCCTCGCGAAGCTGGAGTTCGGCACAAGCACCGGCCGCCAGCGCATGGTGGGCTGGTCCGACCTAGTCGAGAAGGCCGACGCGCTCCGCTACGGGGGTTACGACGACCTAGTCATCAACAAGCTCGACGCGCTCTCACCCCACGGGCCCTGGAAGGGCGGTGACCTGCAGGTCTGCACGGGCTACGTCGACACTTCGGGACGGACGCTGTCCGGGGTGCCGCGCAATGACGCGGTCCGCCGCACGCTCCGCCCGGTCTACGCGACGCTACCCGGCTGGACGGAGGACATCTCGAAGGTACGCTCATTCGGCGGGCTGCCCACGGCCGCCCGACGCTACGTGGCCTTCACGGTCGCCGAAATCATCAGGCTTGCCTCGCGCGGCGGCTCGCTGCCCGCGCTGCCGAACCTGCGCTACGTGGGAATCGGCCCCGACCCCGAACAGATCATCTCGGACATCCCGGCGACGGCCGACCTGATAAGGCAGGCCTGAGATTATGGAAGGTCGGTTCCACACGTTCGCTTTCCCGCTGACGGCACTGGTCGACGCCTCCAAGGTCGAACCCGGGGTCTCCGACCTCCGGATGCTGGCCAAGCAGCTGGGGCGCTGGTTCTCGGCCGAGTTCTCGCTGACGCACAAGGGGGTGACGATCGAAGGGACGCCCAACGGGGCGGTCTTCATCATCGCTGGGATCGAGGAATCGCACTGGCCCAAGATGATTGCGCTCGCTCAGACGCAGTCATGCGCGCTGTTCCTCGTCATTCCCGACGGCAACGGCGCGCACCAGCTCAAGGCGCTCGAGGTTCCGCCGGCCTAAACTCAGGCGGCGAAGGCCCGGACGGTCTCCAGATGCAGGTCGGCCACCTGCTCCAAGGTGAGTCCGTCCCAACGATAACCGCCGGCCAGGGCGAAGATGATCGGGACACGTCGTGACTGCGCCCAGGCGACGACGCGTCGCTCGCGCTCGCGGACAATCGGGGTGTCGACGCCCTCAAGCCCGCCGGCCGCCCCATGGGCGTCCATGCCGGCGTTGTAGATGAGGAAGGCGACTCCTTCGAGGCGATCAAGGGCCTCGTCGACGGCGGCGAGATACTGCGCGGGATCCGTCACGAGTCGTAGGTGATGACGGGCCTTGTCGGAAGGGGTCCAGCGGTCAAAGGAGGAGACGCTGACGTCCACAAGGCGAACCCTCGGGTCGGCGGCCAGGATGTCCGCGGTGCCGCCGCCGCAATGGGCGTCGAGGTCCAAGATGCCGACGGACGGCACACTCCGCAGGGCGTGCAGCGCCGCCAAGGCGAGGCCGTTCAAGGTGCAATAGCCGGTCCCGTAGCTGCGACCAGCATGATGTAGTCCGCTGGACAGGCTGCCGGACCGGCCGCTGCGCAAGGCCTCCGTGACGGCGTCACGTACCCCCCCGGTGGTGGCGAGGATGCTCGCCAATAGGGGCTCGGACCAGTCGCCAAGAGCCGTCTCGCCCCCGTCCGCCCCGAAGACACGGTCCAGGTAGGCCTCATCGTGTACAGCCAGGAGCTCCTCTCGGTTCGCCGGCACCGGGGCGACGATCACGACCTCGGGCAGATCGCGACGTATGGCCTCGGCCACGAGCCGTGACTTGGTCACGGTCTCCGGACCGGACGGCAAGCAGTAGTCTTCGGAATAATGGACGCGCAGTGGGCGCGAGGTCTGTGTGCTCATGATAATTCTTATGCACACGGCCTGCCCGCCCGCAAGGGGCTGCCCTGTCGTAGGCGTTGCGGACGGCCGACGGCCGGGCAGGGTGGGATGCGAGACATAACCGCTGGTGCAACGCACGCCGGACTTGGCCAGGGCGTCGAGGCTCGGAGTGGGCACGTCCTTGCCACCCTAGAAGCCGGCGTCGACGTAACCTTGGTCATCGCTGACGATGACGAGTACGTTGGGCTTCCTGTCCTGAGCAAGCTGGATGAAAGGCGCCAGCAGGAGGAGGGACAGCAATCGCATGGTTGAAATCACTTGGCCTTCTTCTTGTTCTTCGCGGCCTTGACGGGAGTCTCCGCCCCGGGACCCGACTTGGCCAGGGTCCATTCCGGCCTGGAGCCGCTGAATTTGGCGAGCTCGGCGGCCAAGGCGGTCCGGGCGCGGGCCTGCGCCTCGTTCTGCGCAGGTGCGGGAATGGGAGATTTCTCTGCCGGATTGGAGACGATGTCGTAAAGCGCACCGTCGACGTAAAGCTTGTGGCGTCCATCCAAGGCCGACTGGTGTGAAGGACGGGTTCCGCCTTCACGAGCATACCAGGAATGGATGGCGGTACGCTCGGTGCGGCTCTGACCGGTGATTTCACCCAGGAAGCTGAAGCCGTCGATGACGTGATTCTTATCGCGCACGATGCTGCAGGCTTCGGCCACGGTGGGCAGGAAATCCACGGCGGAAACGAGGCCGTCGCTGACACGCCCTGCCGACGCGCGTCTCGGCCAGCTCACAATCAGCGGCACGTGCGACCCCGAGACGGTACGGCCGCCCTTCCCTCCTGCGTAGTCACGACCTTCGAACTTCGAGACGATGGACCTGCCGGTGCCGTTGTCGCCGACGACCAGCACGAGGGTGTCATCCCTGACGCCGGTCTTGGTCAGCGTGTCGAGCAGCCTGCCAATCTCGGCGTCCGCATAGGAGACCATGTCGCTGAAATTGGCCTGCTTCTCGCCGGGCTTCTTGCCGTAGTCCGGTGACGCAGGGGTCGGCTCAAAGGGGTCATGGGTGAGCACCATCGGATAATACAGGAAGAAGGGCCCATTCTTCTTGCGGGAGATGAAGTCGACCGCGTAGGCGTTCAGGACGTCGGGGCCGTACTCGCCGTTGACGTAGTCAACCTGCCTGCCGTTCACCTCGAGCCCGGGATTGCGGTATCTGCTGGGCCGGCGGTCGAGCTGCCACAGGCAATGCTCGTCAAACCCGAAGGCCTTCACGCCGTCGGGCCCGCCCTGCAGCTGCCACTTGCCGACGACGGCGGTGGCGTATCCTGCCTCGCGGAAGAGGTTTGCGAAGGTGCGTTGGGAGGGATCGAGATGTCCGAAGCGGGTGTAGTTGCGGAAATTGTCGATACCGGTCATCAGCGCCGCACGGGTCGGGGTGCACAGGGGCTGGACGTGACACTGGGTGAAGCGGACCCCCTCCTTGGCCATGCGGTCCAGAACGGGGGTGCGATAGCTCTGCCCGCCGTTGACGGTGACGCACTCATAACCGAAATCATCGACGAGGATGAGGATGACGTTGGGCCTGCGGTCGGCGGCCGGCAGCAGGGCCGAGAAGCACGCTAGGAAGCAAAACAGTACCGGGGCGGGTCTCATGCGTCCTTGATGTCCGGCGACGACCCGGGGGCAACGCGTTTCAGCGGCGGGCCTCGCGCACGAGTCGGCGCAGGAGACGGGCCACGCCCTCGGGGTCCTGACGGAAGACGAAATAGACGTCGGGACCGGACTCGCGGCTGATCTGGATGGCGTCGGTGTAGGCCACGACGTCGGTGATCTTGGCGTGAGCAACGGTGAAGTTCTTGTAGGCGCCGTCGAACAGGACGCGACGCGGGGTGAAGACAGCCACGCCGTCGTCAATCTTGGTCAGCTGGTCCTCGGTCTCACGCTGCACGTTGTAACTGCCCGCCCGGATGCGCACGCCCATAATGGAACGACTGGAACCGAAAAGGCCACCGTAGGAACGACGGGTGACAATCCGCTTGTTCTGGATGAGCTGGACCTCGGAGCTCCAATGGCAGGGCTCGCTCCCGAGCTCGAGGGGGCACGGAACCTGAGGCAAGGGGCCGCGGAAGACTTTCCATGCGTTCACGGCCGAATCCAGACGCCCGGCGAAGGTGCCCTCGGCGAGCGGTGCGCCCAGGAGCCGCGCCTCCCGCTCCAAGGCCTCGGCAGAACGCGGATCGAGGAGCTCCTCGCCGTCCTCCTTCTCCACCATCTCGCCGAGGATGCGGTCCATGTGCACGCCGACGACTTCCTGCCTGACGTCCTCGACCTCGGCGGGGGGCAGCGGGACGCCGAGGGAAAGTTCACGGATGTCCGCGGCCTTGGCTTCAGGCGGGGCGTCGCGGTCCAGCGCGAAGCGGGTACCGCTGACGAGATGGGCCCGGAATGCGGCGCGGCGGAGGGCGAGGGCGCGTGCGTCGCTCATGCCGAAGGTGGCCGCAAGGTTGCCCAAGTTGACCCGCTCCTGGGGGGTGAACTGACGGTCCGCCAGAAAGGCGGCCACGGCCTGAAGATACCAGGCGTCGAGCTGCTTCTGGCAGCGGCTCCGGACGTCGAATCCGACGCGACGCTCCAGCTCGGCAAGGCGGTCAGCGCCCAAGAGGCATTCCACAGGAGACTCGTTGAGGAGGTCCCAGAATTCAGCGAGGGCCGCGTTGGGGTGCATGCGGCCGAGCATGCGGTCCATGAGGCCCGCAGGCTCGGGCACGGGCCGGGGGAAAGGCGGTTTGCGCCGAGGCGGCGCTAGCTCGGAAAGCGCCCGCCATTCGGCCATGCCGGGCATCCAGTAATGGTCGATGGGGCGGAACTCCCCGGATGCGAGACGGGTCACGGCTTCGCCGAAAGGCATGACGCCGAGCACCTTGCCCTGCCGGGCGACATGCACAGTCTGCTCTGACATGCTTCTAGAAGGACGCGGGCGCGGAAGGTGGCAAGGCGGGACGTCGGATCACTTCGCCGCCATCACGGCCTCCGCCACCCTGGCTCCGAGAAAGTCATAGCCCTCGGCCTTGAAATGCACGTCGAGGGGCGGCTGATATTTCCCGAGATGCGGGGTCATCGCACCGAAGAGGTCGTTCACGGCCACGCCATGCACGGCCATGACCTCGGCGGCGACCTTGTTGCGCTCGACGATCGAGGCCGCGGTCTGCTTCTGAGCGGGGTTGTCCGGGATGGGCGTGGTGCTGGCCCAGACGAGCCGGGCGCCGGTCTTCTTGAGTCGGACGACAATCTCCTCAAGACGCTTGCGGTAATCGGCCACCGGAGTTGCGCGATCATGGATGCCGAAATTGAAATGGATGACGTCCCACTTCCCTTCCCCGAGCCAGACGTCGAGGTTCTTCAGGCCGGAGGCGGTGGGTCCGCAGTTGGCGGGCGCGCGGTGGAGGTTGGCCTTGCCGGCCAGGGCCTTTCGCGCGGGCTGGGTGTAGCCACGCGATACGGAGTCCCCAATGAGGAGGACGTGCGGGAGCTTCGAATCGTCCTTCACGAAGTCCCAGGCGTTCGACCTGCCGGCGATCTTGTCGCGCTTGTGCAGAGGCAGATAAAAGCCGCCAAGCTGCAACTGGAGGACTTTCTCCCAGGCAAGCTCCTCGGGCGAAAGCTTGGTGAGCCAGGCCTCGTACCGAGAATCGACCAAGACGTCCTGGGCCGCCTTCTTGGCCGCCGCCTCCTTCACATTCGTGGGCTCGCCCTTGGTCACCTGCGCAAAGCAGGTCAGGGGGCCGAGCAGTAGAACGAGGGCAAGGGGACGCAGGTTCATCGGGGTGAAGGCATGCTCACCCCTGCGAGGACGCCGTTCAAGCCCTCAGGGGCGCAGGACGTGTCGCAAGACGTTGTAAAGCAGGCGTCGCCTGGAAGCCGAGGTTCGGGCCGCGGCGGCGGGCGAGGCGGTCTGCAGGGCCTGCACGCCGTCAGCTCCGTTGGCGGCCCGCACGAACGCCGCGTCTTCGGAAGCCCAGATGCAGGCGGTCGCCCCGTCGACCTCGGGATGGAACTGCATGCCGACCGACCTGCCCACGGAGAACATCTGCACGGGACAGGCGGGCGTGGAAGCGAGGAGCTCGGCCCCCTCCGGCAGTTCACAGGCGTCACCATGCCAGTGCAGGACGTCCATGGGCCGGGGGAGTCCTGCCAGAATGGACGAGGCTCCGACAAGTTCGAGCGACCCCCAGCCGACTTCACGCACGGACGCGCCCTCTGTATCGCGCATGGGCGCGACTTTCGCCCCGGCGGCATGCGCCATGAGCTGCATGCCCAGGCAGACGCCGATGCACGGATGAACGGCTGCGAGTCTGCGTCCGAGGAGTTCCGTGACATCGCCGAGCCATTCGAATCCGGGCTTGCCGACGTCCGCCACGCCCATGGGGCCGCCCATGACGATGACGAGGTCAGCGGCACCCAAGTCCGAAGGCCAGCGCTCTCCCCTCCAAGCCTCGACCTGAGTCAGCGAGAAGCCGGCGTCCGCGACGAGATTGCCAAGGAGGCCAGGGCCTTCATGGGCGACGTTGGTGATGCAGACGGCCCTGCGCACGACCGGAGGTCACTTCTGACGGGGCACGCCGGCCAGAGGATGGGCGAGGACGGCGTCCCAGGCGATCTGCTGAAGCAAGGAGTTGAGGCGCGGGGCTTCGGGTGCGCGCTGCAGTCCCTTCGGAACGGGCAGGCCGACGGGGCTACGTCCGTAGATAACGGCGAAATGGCAGTAGGAGTTGAGGGCCTTGATCGGCTCGGTGGGATGCCCCAGGGGGTCGCTGAAAAGCTGTGACTGCTTGGCTACTCCAGGCACCTCGCCCTTCAGAACTCTCTCGCGTAGAGCGAGGACGGCCGACCCGGCGGGGACGATTTTGACAATCTCCTTGCCGAGCTTGGCGTTCACGGAACGCACCTCGGCGTCGATGAGTTTGAAATAGTCGGCATGCGCGGCCCGCAGCTGCTCGGGCGTCTTGCTGTCGCGCTCGACGGACGCCGGACGCTTGCGCATGATCCAAAAGCTCAGGTCGTCGTAAGGAATCCAGCTCTGCTGCACGGTGACCTTGAGACCGGGGTTTTTAGCGAGTCCGTGCTGCGTGAACTTCAGAATCGCGTCATCCGGCACGAGCGTGGGCGAAAGGGTCAGCACGTCCGCCCCTCCGTCAGTCAGCACGGCCTTCACCTTGTTGCGGCCCTCCGGCAGGTTCCAATGCTGCGAAGTGGCCGAACCGCCGATAAAGGAGGAGGCGACGGTGCGGTGTCCCTCGATGCCCGCGCCCTTCGCGAGCTCATCGACGATGGGCGCCATCCACACGTGGAAACTGTGCCCTGCGGTGGCGACACGCAGGCCAGGCGCCTCCGGCGCGGCGGAGAGGGCCGACGCCAGGAGCGCCCAGAGGAAGGCGATTCGCAGGCGGCTCACTTGGAGCTGCGCCAGGGACCGGCCGGGAGGCCGTCCTTGCCGGCGGAATAGACGCAGACTTCTGGGAAGTTAGCCCAGGCGTAACGGACTTCCTTGGGCTCGATCACGCCGGCGGCGGTGACAGTCACGACCCTGCCGTCGGCCTTGGCGGAGGCGTGCGCCCACTGGCCGTCGGACTTGATGAGGCCGAAGCCCTTGCCTTCGCCGCGGATGGTCACGGGGCGGTCGTAGGTCAGCTTCCAGGCGTCGCCGTCACGGGCGGCCTTCACCACGCGGGGAGCCTCCCCGTCCTTACGGTCTTTGTAGACGCGCTGCAGGGCGACGGCGGCGAGACGCTCGCCAACGGGCAGCTTGTCCTTGGGATGGATGTCCTTCTCCTCTCCGAGGTCGATGTTCACGGACATCATGGCGCCGGGGACGTTGTCGGTGATCCACTCCATGGACTCACGGATCTTGGGCCAGCTGGCGTCCTCGACGGCACCGGGCTGACGGGCCATGAA